>JAETSQ010000038.1 GCA_021769525.1 Oscillospiraceae bacterium | reverse complement strand
CACCAGTGCCGAAGATACTTGGCGGGAAGCTGCCCGGTAAAATAGGTCTTTGCCGGCACCAAAAAAGAACAGTTTTGGCGGCTCTATTTTGTTAATATCATTTTGTCCGCACCGCAAAAGATCATTTGCGCACCATGCTGTGTGAAGAGAAAAAGAGGGGGAAATCTTCTGTGGCTGCGGCAAACGGAACAAGCTGGTATTTATTACGGTGAGGCCCCACCCGTTCCCATCCCGAACACGGAAGTTAAGCTCACCAGTGCCGAAAATACTTGGCGGGAAGCCGCCCGGAAAGATAGGTCTTTGCCAGCATAACAAGCGATGTACGAGCAGCTGCTCCTACATCGCTTGTTTTTTATCGAGGTGAAAAATATGAAAAGTTGGAAGCTGGAGCCGTTATCAGACAGGCGACAGACCAAGGAGGATAATACCTTTATTGGCGGCAAGCCCAAGCTGCCTCCGGATATGCCCCTCCCTAGATGCCGCCTTTGTGGCAAGGAACTGACCTTCTTTTTTCAGGTAGCCTTTCCCCAGGGGCATAAATGGGAGAAAAAGTCTATGGCGGTGTTCTACTGTGTGGAGCAATGGCACGACCAGTACTGCATCCCGGAACTGCCTCACGGCCCCGGTTTGAATAAGGTGGATGTGACAACGGATTTTTTGACTCAGTATCAGCGGAATTTTCAGGTGCTGGTTTTTGATACGGAAAAAGCCGTGCCAGTAGAAGACTATCAGGAGAAGGTGGCCTTCCGGTCCATCACCATCACCCAGGAGGATAAAACGGATGGTCGGTGGGATATGGTGATGGGAGGCCGCCCCATCTGGATCATGGGCCAGCCGGAAAAACCGGCCTCGGTGGCTGGGGACAAGAAGCCGGTCCTGCTGCTGCAGGTGAGGGAAGACTTCAAATTCCCCATCCTGCCCGATGCCCCCAAGGAAGCTGATCCCTTTTTCCCCGCCAAGGTATCGCCCTTTTCCTGGTACAATCTTTTTGCCGGGAACCGAATCTACTTTTGGGGTGGACAGGGTCAGGAGGAGGAGTGGGTTTATGTTTCCGTACAGAAATAACCGGTCATTATTAAGGAGTTAGCTTTTATCCCTCCGCTAGCGGGGGATTTTTTCTTTGACGGAGATGTGTCTTGACAGATAACGAAAGTTTCCATATAATAGTTATTGACCGTTGGTCAATAATATAAAAGCAAGGGGGCATTACCTTGGCAAGACCAGCAAAACGGGCGCCGGAGGAATGGGAGAAGGAGATTTTAGAAGCGGCAAAGGCGCTCTTTCTATCCAAGGGCTACCAGGAGACTTCGGTCGCCGACATCATGAAGAGGGTCGGCGGGGCCAAGGGGATGTTTTACCGCTTCTTTCAGAGCAAGGAAGAGCTGATGTGCCTGCTGTCGGAGCAGATGTTCCTCCGGAACAACCCCTTCGATGCGGTCCGGGAGCGGAAAGACCTGACCGGGCTGGAGAAGATCCGGGAGCTGCTTCTGCTGAATTCGGCGGACCCCCGGCAGAATGCTTTGAATTTACAAGCGATGGAGATCCTGAAGGACCCGCAGATCTTGGCTGCGGCGGTGGCGGCGAACCGCCGGGTCCTTACCCCGCTGTGGCTGGAGCTGCTGGAGGAGGGGAAACGGGACGGCTCCATCCGGACCGAGTATACAAAGGAGCTTTCCCAGCTGCTGCCCCTGCTGGATTTTTGGCTGCTGCCGCCGGTCTATCCCGCCACGGCGGAGGAGATCCGGCACAAATTCCGCTTTATCATAGAGGTGCTTGCCCATATGGGGCTGCCCCTCCTGGATGAAAGGACCGCCCCCCTGGCGGAGGAATTTCTCAGGGCGATCTCGGCAGGTAAGGGGGACGCGGAATGAAGGAGAAACTTTTTACCCGGAATTTTGTACTCCTGATCTTCGGGCAGGCCAGCTCCCTCTTCGGCAATTCCATCCTGCGCCTGGCCCTTTCCATGTACATCCTGGACCGGACCGGTTCGGCGGCCCTCTTCGGCGGGGTGCTTTCCGCGGCGGTGATCCCCACCATCCTGCTTTCCCCTCTGGGGGGATTTTTGGCGGACCGGATGGACCGGCGGAACCTGATGGTCCTGCTGGATGCCCTGACCGCCTCGGCGGTCCTGCTGACGGCCTTGGTCCTCTCCCAGCGGGATTCCGTCGCCCCCGTAGTCTGGCTGCTGGTCTTCCTTTCGGTCCTGGGGGCCTTTGAGACCCCCACCGTGCAGGCCTGCATCCCCTCCATGCTTTCCGGGGATAACATCGTCCGGGGGAACGCCATTGTCAGCCAGGCCGCTGCCATCTCCGGGCTGACGGCGCCGGCGCTGGGAGGGCTCTTGTACGCCGCCTTTGGCCTGCTCCCTGTGATGTACACCAGTGTCCTCTGCTTTTTCGCCACGGCGGCTTCGGAGTGCTTCATCCGCCTGGACCATCAGCCGCCTTCCGGAGGCGGCGGGCTGCTGTCCATGGTGCGGCAGGACCTTTCCCTCTGTATAAGATACCTCTGCCGGGAGCGTCCCGGCATCTTAAAACTGCTTCTCTTGGCGGCCCTCTCCAATTTTTTTGTGATGGGAGCGGCGGCAGTGGGCTTTCCCTACCTTGTGCGGATGGTGCTGGGGCTGGACGCCCGGTATTACGGCGCCGCGGAAAGCGCCTTGGCAGTGGCGGCCCTTGGGGGGAGCATTGCCGCCGGGTCCCTGGTGGGGAAGCTGCGGACCGGGAACCTCTTCCGGATCCTTGCGGCCCTGGGGGTATGCCTCCTGCCCGCCGGCTGGATATTCCTTGTCCCGGCCGGCGGGACCCTCCGGTATCTGGTCAGCCTGGCCTCCTTCTGCGGGATGCAGGCGGCAGCCAGCCTTTTCTCCCTCTTTGCCGTCTCCCTCATCCAGCGGGATACGCCGGACAGCCTCATCGGGAAAGTGATGGCCTTCACCTCCGCCATCGTCCTGTGCGCCCAACCCTTGGGGCAGCTCCTTTACGGCTTTTTGTTCGGACGGTTCCGGGGAGTGGTCCATTGGGTGCTGCTCCCGACCGCGGGGATGATCTTTGCCGTGGGATGCCTTTCAAGGCAGGTCTTTCGGGAGCTGGAGGAGCAAGAAAAGGAGAAGAGACCGGTCCCGGATGGTCCATCCCTTTAACAGCAACTGGTTTGTAGAGTTGAAAAACCGTATCCGAAGCCAGGTCTACCAGAGTACCTGGAGGTGCGCAGATAATTTGTCCCCCGGCGAATGGGAGACTTGTATTTTATAGTATTTTCGTTTACAATAAAAAAAGAACTTCCTGATGAATACAAGAAAACGGCTTACTCTCCTGATGGCCGCGGTGCCGGTACTCTCCATGGCCGCCTGCGGTGGTGAATAGCTTTCAATCCCGCCCCGGCGCCTGCCTCTTCCTCGGAGCATGCTCCGGCCCCGAATGCCTCTCCGGCGGAGACCACTGCGTAGCTGGTGGCCACCGTCAACGACGGTTCCATGGAGAAGACGTATGGGGTCCGGTAGGATAACTTCATCGCTGCCGGCGCGGTGGAAAAGGAAGTCCCTGTTTCCGACTACGTCATGTTCGATAATATGCTGAACGCCGCCAAGTAAGTTGGATCGGCCCAAGCGATTCGGTGGGGCATGAAACGTTAAGTTTTGTGCCCCGCCTTTTGGGCTGTAAGAACCCCTGGGGGAGGACATCATCCTGGTGCGGATCTCCCTGCTGGTGGCCTTCTGTGTGGCCCTGGCGGCGACCCGGTGCAGCCGGGAAATCTCTGCTCCAGGGGAAGAAGGTGCAGGAGATCGCCGCCGCCCGCGTGGTGGAGGTGGTCACGGTGAAAACGCAGATCAAGGGGCTGCTTCATAAGTTCGGGTGCGGCCGCACCAGGGAAGTGGTGCGGATGATCCGGGACCTGAAGCTGGAGCATCTCTTTATGTAAGGTTAAAGGAGGAAACGACCCATGGACTATTACCGCATCACCCCCCAGGAGCTGGGGCAGGACGCCCACATCCCCATTCTGAAGCTGGGGGATTCCGGGGAGGTCTTTTACGAGCTGGCAAAGGAGATGGTGGATACCATCCGCCAAAACAACGCCCAGGGCCGCCGCACCGTCTTTATCTGCCCGGTGGGGCCGGTGGGGCAGTACCCCATCTTCCGCCGCCTGGTGCAGGAGGAAAACCTCTCCCTCCGGAACTGCTGGTTCCTCAATATGGACGAGTACCTGGGGGAGGACGGCAAATGGATCCCCAAGGACCACCCCCTCTCCTTCCGGGGCTTTATGGAGCGGGAGGTCTACGGCTGCCTGCCTCCGGAGCTGCTGATGCCCCCGGAGCAGCGGGTCTTCCCCGACCCGGAGGACCTGGGAAGGATACCTGCCCTGATCCGGGAGCTGGGGGGTGTGGATGTGGCCTTCGGCGGCATCGGCATCAACGGGCACCTGGCCTTCAATGAGCCCCAGCCGGAGCTGACCCCGGCGGAGTTCGCCGCCCTTTCGGTGCGGGCGCTGGACATCTCCAGGGAGACCATCACCGCCAACGCCATCGGGGACCTGGGTGGAGCCATCGGCGCCATGCCCCGGCGGTGCGTCACCATCGGCATGGCCCAGATCCTGGGGGCCAAGAAGGTCCGCCTGGGGGTCTTCCGGGATTGGCACCGGGCGGTGGTGCGCCGGGCGGCCTACGGCCCGGTGAGCGCGGAGTTCCCCGCCAGCCTGCTGCAAAACCACCCGGACGCAAAGATCCTGACCAACGCCAACGCCGCCAAGGCCGCCTACTGACCGCCGGAAGGGAGCGCCGCTATGAATGATCTGCTGATACGCAATGTCCGCATCTACCGGGACGGGGCCTTTGCCCCTGGGGAGATTCTCTGCAAGGACGGAAAGATCGCGGAGATGGCCTCCGCCGTCGCCGCCCCGGAGGGGACGCCCTGCCTGGAGGGGGAGGGGCGCCGCCTCGTCCCTGGCTTTATAGACCTCCATACCCACGGGGCCGCCGGGGTGGACGTCAACGCCGCCGGCGCCCAGGACCTGGGGAAGATCGGCCGGTTCTTCGCCTCCCAGGGGGTCACCGGCTGGCTTGCCAGCGTCCTCACCGACACCAAGGAGCAGACCCTGTGGTGCATCGGGGAGGCGAAAAAGGCCATGGAGCGCCCGGAGGGCGCCCGGCTGCTGGGGGTCCACCTGGAGGGCCCCTTCCTGGCCAGCGAGTACAAGGGGGCCATGCCGGAGGAGCTGCTCCGGACGGGGAACGCCGCCCTGCTGCGGGAGTATCTGCGGGCAGGGGAGGGGGCGGTGCGGTATGTCACCGTCTCCCCGGAGGTGCCCGGCGTGGTGGAGATGATCGGGGAGGTCTCCGGGGAGGTGACGGTGGCCATCGGCCATTCCGGCGCGGACTACGAGACCAGCCGCCGGGCCATCGCCGCCGGGGCCAGGGCCGCCACCCACACCGGCAACGCCATGCGCCTGCTGCATCAGCACGAGCCCGCCATCTGGGGGGCGGTGCTGGAGGATGACCGGGTCTTCTGTGAGGTGATCTGCGACGGGCGGCACCTCCACCCCGGCACCGTCCGCCTGATCCTGAAGACCAAGGGCCCGGAGCGGGTGGTGGCCATCACCGACAGCATCATGGCCGCGGGGCTCCCGGACGGGCAGTATAAGCTAGGGGTCAATGACGTCATCGTCCGGGACGGGGACGCCAAGCTCCCGAACGGCGTCCGGGCGGGGAGCACCCTCACCCTGATAAACGCCTTGAAGAACCTGATAAAGTTCACCGGCCTGCCCCCGGAGAAGGTCCTGCCCCTGCTGACGGAAAACCCCGCCCGGCTGCTGGGCCTGGCGGACCGCAAAGGGGCCATCGCCCCCGGCATGGACGCCGACCTGGTACTGCTGGGAGAGGACCTCACCGTGGACGCCACCATCGCAGGGGGCGAGGTGGTCTATAGGGCGTAGGCGATTCTGGGCTGCCGCCCAGCCCTGCCTTCTTTTTCTCACTCGTGAGAAAAAGAAGCAAAAAGAACGACCGGACTTCGTCCGGTTTTCGCCCTACCCGGAGCGGGGGCAAGCCCCGCTCCTTGACCAAAGAGAAGGGCGCAAGTAAGTGCCTGGAGACTTAGGTGGACTCCCTCCGTCTCGCTTCGCTCATCCCTCCCTTTGGTCGGGAACGTGGCCTACGGCCACCCTTTCAGGGGAGCCCTTGGCAGAACGGATAGCTTTGCGCTCCGCCAGGGCCTCCCCTGAAAGGGGAGGGTTGGGCGTAGCCCACGTGCCCGAAGGGACGCGAAGCGGCCCGTTAGGGCTGGCCGTAGGCGACAGGAGGGGTTCCCCCCGCAGGGAAAAGCCTCCCTCTCCGAGGGAGGTGTCATTTCCCGTTAGGGAAATGACGGAGGGAGGTGACCTTGTCCTTCCCGCAACCTGGCGAAAGCCGCCAGCTTGCGAGAGGGAGCAAGCCGCCCTGCGCCAACATCCCGGTGGGATGTTTTTGAGACCACAGCATCTAAAACGACCGTATCATCAAGAAGGAGGAGATCACTATGCCACTGGTTCCGCTTCGGCCCCTGCTGGAGGCCACCGCCAAGTACGGCTATGCCCAGGGCGCCTTTAACGTCAACGCCGTCGCCCAGGCCCAGGCCGCCATCGAGGTCCACGAGATGTTCCGCTCCGCCGCCATTTTGCAGGGGGCGGACCTGGCTAACGGGTTTATGGGGGGCCGCACCGACTTTATGAACGCCACCCTGGAGGATAAGATCCGGGGGGCCAAGAACATCGGGGATGCGGTGAAGAAATTCGGGGAGAAGAGCCCGGTGCCGGTGGTGCTCCACCTGGACCACGGCCGGGATATGGACAGCGTCAAGGCCGCCATCGCCGGGGGCTACACCAGCGTGATGATCGACGGCAGCAGCCTCCCCTTCCAGGAGAACATCGAGCTTACCAGGGAAGTGGTGAAGTACGCCCACCCCCGCGGCGTGACGGTGGAGGGGGAGCTGGGGGTGTTGGCGGGCGTGGAGGACCACGTCTTCAGCGCCGGCAGCACCTACACGAACCCTATGGACGCGGTGGAGTTCTTCAAGAAGACCGGGGTGGACTGCCTGGCCATCAGCTACGGCACCATGCACGGCGCCAGCAAGGGGAAGGATGTAAAGTTGCGCCGGGAGATCCCCATCGCCATCCGGGAATGCCTGATGCACGAGGGCATCTTCGGGGTGCTGGTCTCCCACGGCTCCTCCACCGTCCCCCGGTACATCGTGGAGGAGATCAACGCCCTGGGCGGGGAGATCACCAACGCCCACGGCATCTCCCTGGCGGAGCTGAAGGCCGCCATCCCCTGCGGCATCGGCAAGATCAATGTGGATACCGACATCCGCCTGGCGGTGACCCGCAACCTGCGGGAGCTGTTCCGGGACCGCCCGGAGCTGCGCACCGACGGCGAGATCGGGGGGATCTACACCCTGCTGGAGGAAAAGAAGAACCAGTTTGACCCCAGGGCCTTCCTCACCCCGGTGATGGACCTGGTGATGTACGGGGATACACGGGGCAGCGCGGCTCTGGAGGCCGTTGCCGACTGCGTGCGCCGGGGCGTCCGGGAGGCTGTGGGCACCCTGATCGTGGAGTTCGGCAGCTTCGGCAAGGCCCCCCTGGTGGAGCAGGTCTCCCTGGAGGAAATGGCGGAGCGGTACAAGAAAGCGGAGTGAGAAACGAGGCCCCGTCCCGCGGCGGGGCCTTTTCCGTAGAGGGCAAAGGGGAGGCGATGGGATGAAGCCGGAGCGGCTGGACAAGGTGCTGGCGGCCCAGTCCACCTGGTCCCGGAAGGATGTGAAGGAGCTGATCCGCAAGGGCCGGGTGACGGTGAACGGCCTCCCGGAGAAGCGGCCGGACCGGAAGATCTGCTGGGAGACCGACCGGGTGGAGGTGGAGGGCAGGCCCCTGGTGCTGCGGCGCCACATTTACCTGATGATGAATAAGCCCGCGGGGGTGGTCTCCGCCGCCAGGGACGAAAGCTGTCCCACCGTGGTGGACCTGGTGCCGCCCCCGCTGCGGCGGCAGGGGCTCTTTCCCGCCGGGCGGCTGGATAAGGACACCACCGGCATGGTCATCATCACCGATGACGGGGACCTCAGCCACCGCATCCTCTCCCCCCGGAGCCACGTCCCCAAGGTGTACCTGGCCCGGCTGGACTGCCTGCTGACCAATGAGATGGCGGAGGGCTTTTCCCGCGGCATCCCCCTGGGGGAGGAGGGGACCACCCTGCCGGCGGAGCTGGAGCCGCTGGACGTGGATCTGGCCCTGGTGACCCTCCGGGAGGGGATGTACCACCAGATCAAGCGGATGTTCGCCTTCTACGGCGCCGGGGTGCTGGAGCTGCACCGCGTCTCCATGGGGGCGCTGGCCCTGGATAAGACCCTGGCCCCCGGCCAGTGCCGGGAGCTGATCCCCCCGGAGCTGGAGCTTTTGCAGAAGCGGGAGACCCCGGCAGAGGCATCCCCGTTGCCGCCGCGTTCCGGGATTTGGTGATTTTTTGGGCCGCCGGAGCGGACAAACGGATGGATTTGTGCTTCTTGTGGCTTTTTTATCCCTTCTGTAGGCAATTTCTCCAATCTTTTTTCGGATAAGAAGAATTTCCTAAAAGAAATATGTTGCAATTGCACAAAAAAAATTGTACAATAAAAACAATGTGAAAATGCGATAGCGGCACAAGCAGCATGAAAAGAGGGGGAGCATTATGTCGAACCGATTGTTCCAGGGGCTCGTATACCAGATGCGGGACACCATCAACCGTACCATTGGCGTGGTGGACGAGAACGCCACCATCATCGCCTGCAGCGATCTGACCAAGATCGGGGAGCCTAATGATTTCCTGGCCATCGACCTGGGGGAGAACAACGACCTGTTCATCCGGGACGGGATCACCTACAAGCCCTTCGGCTCCAAGATGCGGGCGGAGTACGCCGTCTTTGTCTCCGGCACCGACGACCTGGCCGCCAAGATCTGCGGGGTGCTCACCATATCCCTGCAGAACATCAAGCAGTATTACGATGAGAAGTACGACCGCGGCAACTTCATCAAAAATGTCATCCTGGATAATATCCTCCCTGGGGACATCTTTGTGAAGGCGCGGGAGCTGCACTTCAGCTCCGAGGTGAGCCGGGTGGTGCTCCTGATCCGCATCGTCTCCGCCAACGATATTTCCGCCTTCGATGTCATCCAGAACCTCTTCCCGGATAAGCAGAAGGACTTTGTCTTCAACATCAGCGAAAGCGACATCGTGCTGGTGAAGGAGATCAAGAGCGGCATCGAGACCAAGGACCTGGAGAAGCTGGCCCGCTCCATCGTGGATACCCTGGGGAGCGAGTTCTACACCAAGGTGGTGGTGGGCATCGGCACGGTGGTCACCGGCATCAAGGACCTGGCCCGCTCCTTCCGGGAGGCCCAGGCCGCCCTGGAGGTGGGAAAGGTCTTCGATACGGAAAAGCTCATCGTCAGCTACGACAACCTGGGCATCGCCCGGATCATCTACCAGCTCCCCACCACCCTCTGCGAGATGTTCCTCCGGGAGGTCTTCAAAAAGGGCTCCATCGAGAGCCTGGACCAGGAGACCCTCTTTACCATCCAGAAGTTCTTTGAGAACAACCTGAACGTTTCGGAGACCAGCCGCAAGCTGTTCGTCCACCGCAACACCCTGGTCTACCGCCTGGAGAAGATCAAGAAGCTCACCGGCCTGGACCTGCGGGAGTTTGACCATGCCATCGTCTTTAAGGTGGCGCTGATGGTGAAGAAATACCTCACCGCCAATCCGGTGAAGTATTAAGGCTGAGAAGCCGATATTGACAGAAGGCTCTATAGGCTGTAGAATAAGGTTTACGGCACTTGACGAAAAAACAGCGCTCCTGCGGATATTCCTCATGAAAGAAGGATGCCGGGGGACGCTGTTTTAGGGTAGAAAAAAACCTGTGATAAGGAGGTGTGGAGGCCATCATAACCTTTAAGGATGTCTCAAAGACCTACGAAAGCGGCACCCATGCCCTCCATCATATCTCTCTCCATGTGGATAAGGGGGAGTTCGTCTTTATCGTGGGGCCCTCCGGGGCGGGGAAGAGCACCCTCATCAAGATGCTCCTGCGGGAGGAGACCCCCACCAAGGGCACGGTGCTGGTGAACGGCTACAACCTCTGCACCATGAAGCGCCGGCATATCCCCGCCTTCCGCCGGACCATCGGGGTGGTGTTCCAGGATTTCCGCCTCATCCCCACCATGACCGTTTACGAGAACGTCGCCTTTGCCATGCAGGTGACCAACGTTTCCACCAAGTACATACGCCGCCGGGTGCCCTACATCCTGGACCTGCTGGGCCTTGCCAAAAAGGCCCGCAGCTACCCGCCGGAGATCAGCGGCGGGGAGCAGCAGCGGGTGGCGCTGGCCCGCGCCCTGGTGAACAACCCGGCTCTTATCATCGCGGACGAGCCCACCGGCAACATCGACCCGGAGCTCTCCTACGAGATCGTGGAGCTTTTAAACGAGATCAACCGCTGCGGCACCACCATCGTCATGGTGACCCACGAGCACGGCCTGGTGGCCCAGTTTGACCACCGGGTCATCGGCATCGAAAAGGGCCGCATCACACTGGACAGGGGAGGGAAGCAGCAATGAGCCTGGGGAGCGTCAAATATCTCATCGGGGAGGGCGCCAGGAACATCCGGGCCAACCGCCAGATGTCCATCGCCTCCATCGGGGTGCTGGTGGCCTGTATGCTGCTCATCGGGGCGGCGGTGCTCTTTTCCCTGAATGCCGACGCCGTCATGGGCTACATCGAAAGCCAGAACGACGTGGTGGTCTTTGTGGTGGACGAGGCGGACGAGGAGGAGGCGGAGGGCCTGGGGGAGACGCTCTCCGCCATCGAGAACGTCTCCTCGGTGCGGTATATCTCCCGGTCGGAGGCCCTGGAGGGGCAGATGGAGCGGCTGGGGAACTCCGCCTACCTGATGGACGCCCTGCGGGAGGACAACCCCCTCCCGGCTACCTACTATGTTAAGGTGAAGGACCTGGAGTTTCTGGCCGACACGGTGGCAAAGATACAGGCCCTGGACCTGGTGCTGGAGGTCAACTCCCCCACCGATATGGCCGCCACCATGGTGGGGATCAAAAAAGCGGTGAACCTGGGAGGGACGGCCATCGTGGCCATCCTGGGGGCGGTGTCCATCCTCATCGTCAGCAACACCATCAAGCTCACCATCTTCAACCGCCGGCGGGAGATCAGCATCATGAAGTATGTGGGGGCCACCGACTCTTTCATCCGCTTCCCCTTCCTGGTGGAGGGGGTCATCATCGGGCTCTGCTCCGCCCTGCTGGCCTTCGGCCTGCTGTGGGTGGGGTATTACTACCTGATGGACTGGATGAGCGCCGCCACCTCCTCCTGGCTCCAGCTGGCTTACCAGCACCTCATCCGCTTTGAGGACATCGCCTACCGGATGCTGGGGGGCTTCTGCGGGGCGGGGGCCGCCTTCGGGGTGGCCGGAGCGTTGTTCTTCGTGGGGCGGTATCTGAAGGTTTGACAGCCCCCATCCTGATGCAGAAAAATGGAGAAAACGGCGCACCTGTATGGTAGAACAAAAAGGAAGGAACGGTTGAGATCGTCATGAGATCGTTTTTCAGGCGGCTGCTGGCCCTGGTCCTCTGCGTGGGGATGCTCTTCTGCTTTTCGTCCGTGGCCTTTGGCGACGATGACGAGATCGAGGACCTCAACGACAAGCTGGCCCAGCTGAAGGAGGAGGAAGAGGCCCTCCAGGCCAAGGTGGACGCCGCCAAGACCGAAAAGGCCAAGCAGGAGGCCATCAAGGCGAAGACCAGCCAGGAGATCAGCATCATGAAGCAGCAGATCAGCCTGCTGGAGGAGAAGATCGCCGCCCTGGAGAAAAAGATCGCCGACCTGGAGGACGACATCGCGGAAAAGGAAGAGGAGATCTATAACCTGGAGGATGACATCGCGGAAAACTACGACCTCTTCAAGCGCCGGATGCGGGCCATGTATATGTCGGAGCACACCTCCTCCCTCTCCCTGCTGCTGGGGGCGGAGAGCTTCGGAGATTTTCTCACCATCAGCGAGTACCTGAAGCGGGTGGCCCAGCACGACCAGGACATCATGGATGACCTGGAGCAGACCCTGGCCAACGTGGAGGCCGCCAAGGCGGCGGTGGAGGAAGCCAAGGCGGACCTGGAGGCCGACCGGGCGGACCTGGCGGACACCAAGGCCGAGGCGGAGGAGACCCGCCGCCAGCTGGACCAGAAGCTCAGTGCCACGGTGGCGGAGATCCAGAGCATCGAGCAGATGGAGAAGGAGTTCCTGGCGGACATCGCCGCCAAGCAGAAGGAGATGAAGGAGACCCAGGAGGAGATCGACCGCATCTACGCCGAGATGGAGGCCATGAGCGAGTTCGTGGGGGGCACCTTTATGCTCCCGGTGCCTGGGTATGCCAGCATCAGCTCCTACTACGGCTGGCGGTTTAACGGCAGCGACTTCCACACGGGGGTGGACTTTACCGGCAAGAACGTCAACGGCAAAAGCGTGGTGGCGGCCAACGCCGGCAACGTCACCTTTACCAAGACCACCTATATACCTGGGGTGGGGTACGGCAAGTACATCATCCTGGACCACGGCGGCGGCTACTCCACCCTCTACGCCCACCTGAGCAGCGTCAACGTCAGCGTGGGGGACTATGTGGCGAAGGGGCAGAACATCGGCAATGTGGGCAGCACCGGCTGGTCCACCGGCCCCCATCTCCACTTTGAGGTGCGTGTGGGCGGCAAGCACACCAACCCGCTGCCCTACCTGAAGGGATAAAAGGAGAGACTGCCCTATGGCACAACGAGAAACTTTGCCTGTCGCGGATGCCCACGCCCATATCTTTCCGGGGAAGATCGCGGAAAAGGCGGTGGGCTCCATCGGGGCGTTTTACGGCATCCCCATGTGCCACCCCGGCTCCCCGGAGGCCCTGCTGGAAAGCGGCAGGGCCATCGGCGTGCGGAAATACCTGGTCTGTTCCACCGCCACCCGGCCGGAGCAGGTAACCTCCATCAACGACTTTATCCGGGAGAGCTGCGCGGCTCACCCGGAATTTCTGGGCTTTGGGACCCTTCACCCCGGCTTTGGGGACATCCCCGGAGAGATCCGCCGCATGGCGGGGATGGGGCTGCGGGGGGTGAAGCTCCATCCGGACTTCCAGCAGTTCTTCATCGATGACCCCGCCGCCTTCCCCATCTACGAGGGGTGTGCCGCGGCGGGGCTCCCCATCCTCTTCCACACCGGGGACGACCGGTACGACTGGTCCGCCCCCGCCCGGATGGCGGCGGTGGCCCGCAGGTATCCTTCCCTTATCTGCATCGCCGCCCACTTTGGGGGCTACAACCACTGGCAGGATGTGGAGGTCTACCGGGAGCTGCCCAACGTCCTGTTTGATACCAGCAGCACCCTCTTCAAGCTCCCGCGGGAGCGGGCCCTCTCCCTGCTGGAGACCATGGGGCACCGGCGGTTCTTCTTCGGCACCGATTTCCCCATGTGGGACCACCGGGAGGAGCTGGACCGCTTCCTGGCGCTGGGACTCCCTCCGGAGGCGCGGGACGACATCCTCTGGGGGAACTTCCGGCGGGTCTTTGGGGTGGAGGCATGAAGGAGCTTTCCGCACTGCCGCCCCTGCTGCTGGAATGGTACGGCCGCTGCGCCCGGATCCTTCCCTGGCGGAGCGAGCCGACCCCCTACCGGGTATGGGTGAGCGAGGTGATGCTCCAGCAGACGCGGGTGGAGGCGGTAAAGCCGTACTTCCTGCGCTTTATGGACGCCCTGTCGGACATCCCGGCCCTGGCCGCCTGCCCGGAGGACGCCCTCCTGAAGCTGTGGGAGGGGCTGGGATACTACAGCCGGGCCCGGAACCTCCAGAAGGCGGCAAAAAAAGTGACCGCCGATTACGGCGGGGAGCTGCCGGCCTCCTTCCGGGAGCTGCGGAGCCTGCCGGGCATCGGGGACTACACGGCGGGGGCCATCGCCTCCATCGCCTTTGGCCTTCCCCACCCGGCGGTGGACGGCAACGTTTTGCGGGTCCTTTCCCGCATCACCGCCAGCCGCCGGGACATCGGGGACCCCCAGGTGAAAAAGGAGATGAGCCGGGCGGTGGCCGCCATCCTCCCGGACCGGCCGGGGGACTTCAACCAGGCGCTGATGGAGCTGGGGGCCTGTGTCTGTCTGCCGGGCGGGGAGCCCCTCTGCGGGGACTGCCCCGCGGCGGGCATCTGCCGGGCAAGGGCCCAGGGCCTCACCGGGGAGCTGCCGGTAAAGGCCCCCAAAAAGCCCCGGCGGGTGGAGGAGCGGACCATCCTGGTGGTACGGGAGCCGGAGGGGCGCATCGCCCTGCGCCGCCGCCCGGTCCCCGGTCTGCTGGCGGGGATGTGGGAGCCTGTAAACCTCCCCGGCAGGCTGGACCGGCGGCAGGTCGGGGACGCCCTCCTGACCATGGGCCTTTCGGTCCTCTCCCTCCAGCCCCTGCCGGACTCCCGCCATCTCTTCAGCCATGTGGAGTGGCAGATGAGCGGCTGGGAAGCCGAGGTGGCCGGAACGGGCAGGCCGGAGGAGGGGCTGCTGTGGGCCACGCCGGAGGAGCTGGCGGCGGACTACCCCCTGCCCTCCGCCTTCCGGGCGTATCTCTAAAAATTTCTTCCCTCTATGGCAGATTTTTAGTCAATTGCAAGGATAACATCCACTTTTCCGCGCAGGAAAAGGAAAAATTGTAGAAATGCACAAAAGAATCACCTTCAGTAACCATGTCTACCTGGGGAAAATACCCAAAAAGCA
>JAETSQ010000037.1 GCA_021769525.1 Oscillospiraceae bacterium | reverse complement strand
AGGCGGGGCTCTGCGCCCGCAGGCGCGTTTCGAGGCCAACCGCCGCAAAGCGGCGGCTCTTAGGCCGAGATGGCGGCAGCCCAGATTGGCTTTACCTCCCCGTTCGGACACTCCCCCCCAGAGCTACGGCCGGGACGAGGAGTTCGTCTACTTCTTCTCCGGCTCCACCGACTGCGCCCACGCCTACCGTCTGCGGGCCTGCAAGGACCCCGCCGCCTTTGTGGTCCTCTCCCGCAATTATGGGCGGGACAAGGGGCGGGTCTACTACCGGGAGACCACCGTAAAGGGGGCGGACCCGGACACCTTCCAGGTGACCGGGCCCCACGACGGCCGGGATAAAAAGCGGCTCTACCACGCGGGATTGGCGGTAGAGCCCAAATAGCGGAAAAAGGGTGACGCGTCACCCTTTTTTTTGCTGAGATCCGAAATTTCTTCGCAAAGCCGGGCCGCAGGCGGCGGAAGAGCCGGTAGAGCCCGTACCCCAGGGCGCCTCCCAGGGCGTTGAGCCACAGGTCGTCTATATCGGTGCCCCGGTCCTGGAAGAGCTGGCAGAGCTCCACACAGAGGGAGGCCCCCAGGGCCGTCCCGGCGCCCCGCCAAAGGCTGTCCGCCCGCCGCCACAAAAGCGGGGGGAAGAAGCCGAAGGGAAGGAACATCACGATGTTCCCGAAGATATTGATGATAAAGTAGCCGCGGTTGCCGGCCCGGTACTCCCAGAGGCTGTCCCGAAAGACCCGGAAGGGCAGAAGGTTCACCCGGTCCCAGGTGGGGGCGGTCCAGCGCCAGCCCTGGGGAAGGACGGTGACGGCCGCCAAACCGGCGGCAAAAAGGAGGAAAGCCACCAGCCCCGCCTCGTGCCAGGGGGTGGTGGTCAGGCCCCGCCTGGTCAGCCGCCGCACCCCCCAGAGACGGAAGATCACCGCCGCGGGCAGGGCGGCAGCCATGGCGGGAAGCATCCGCAGGAGGAAGGGAAGGAGCTGCCTCATCCGGCGTACCCCAAAAGGCCCCGGACGCTCACCTCCCCGGAGGATACCGCCCGCACCCCGTCGGCAAAGCGCACCAGCAGGCTCCCGTCCGGGGCGATGTCCACCGCCTCCCCCTGCTCGCTCCCCAGGGGGCCGGAGACCACCACCGGATGCCCCAGGGTGCAGGAGAGACAGCGCAGCTCCGCCAGGATGGCCGGGTCCCCCTCCCGCCAGCCGCCGGCGTCAAAGATGCGGTCCAGCCGGCGGACCAGCTCCGCCGCCAGCCGGGCCCGGAGGACGCTCCCCCCCGCCATCCGCACCGAGATGGCCTTATCCCGGAGCTCATCGGGAAAACTCTCCTGGGCCACGTTGATGCCGATGCCGATGATGGCCCAGCCGATGCTGCCGTCCTCCCCATCGGAGACCAGCCGGGTGAGGATGCCGCAGACCTTTTTTCCATCCAGGATGATGTCGTTGGGCCACTTGATGCGGGGGGAGAGGCCGGTGCAGCCGGAGATGGCCCCGCACACCGCCAGCCCCGCGCAGGAGGTGAGGAGGCTCAGCTTTTCCCCGCCGCACCGGGGCATCAGCAGGTAGGAGAGGTAGATCCCCACCCCTCCGGGGCTGAGGAAGCTGCGGCCCATCCGCCCCGCTCCCATGGTCTGGCGGTCCGCGACGATGACGGCGCGGTCCTCCACCCCCTCCAGCACCAGCCGCTGGCCCTGGGTGATGGTGGAGTCCAGCTCCTCATAGGTGTAGAGGGGAGCTTCCCGTTCCCCCAGGAAGTGCTCCAGCACCGGGGCGGTGACCAGGTCCGGGACCCGCGCCAGGCGGTAGCCCCGGTTGGTGCCGGATTCCAGCTCCCAGCCGCACTGGCGCAGGCGGTCCATCCCCTTCCAGACGGTGGAACGGGTCACCCCCAGCCCCCGGCTGATGGCCTCCCCGGAGAGGTACTGCCCCTGATTGGCCAGCAGCAGGGCGGCCAGCTTATCCTCTGTAGCGGTGTATTCCATATGACACAGCCTCCTTTGACCCAACCATCATACCAAATCCCCAGGAAAAGTCAAGGCGCGGCGAGGTGCGAAACGAACAGTTAAAGCCGATCTGGGCTGCCGCCCAGGCCCGCCTTCCTTTTCTTCTCACGGGACCAGGAAATTTGCCTGCAAATTTCCAGTGAGCCGGGGCGGCGTCTAGGAATCTAGGCGCCGCCAGCACGCGAAGCGGGCGTATTTTCGATGTAGAATACATCGAAAATGAGGATTAAAGAAAAGGAAGCGAAAAGAAGAGCGGCCAAAGTCCCAGATACCAGAGTGCTAGATCCAAGGCTCCAGGCACTCACTTGCGCTTTGTACAAAGGTAAGGGCCGGGGTGAGGGCCCCGGCCCGTGTAGGGCGAAAACCGGACGAAGTCCGGTAGCCAAAGGCCCCGTTTTTGTGCTATACTATTCTCATCTGAACAAGGGAACAAGGAGGTTTTTCCCATGGAACACTGCACCCCGGAGCGCTACGAGACCCGGCGCCTCATCCCGGAATACGAATGCGATTTTGCCCTGCGGCTGACCATGGGCGGGCTGCTGCGGCTGGTCCAGGAGGTGAGCACCCGTCAGTGCACCCTGCTGGGCATCACAGAAGAGCGGTACAGGGAGACCCACACCGCTTTCCTGCTGGCAAAGCTCTGCGCCCAGGTCTACCGGGAGATCCCCGCCGGGGCGGAGGTCTGCCTTGTCACCCGGCCTGCCGCGCCGGTGCGGGCGGTCTACCACCGGTACACCACCCTCACCCTGGAGGACGGGCAGCCGGCCGCCGCCGTTGACGCCCGGTGGGTGCTGGTGGATACCGGGACCAGGCGCATCCTCCGCAGGGCGCCGGAGGCCCTGGGGCTGCCCTTCACCGGCCCCTCGGTCCCGGAGCTGCCCATCCTCCTCCCAAAGCCGGAGGCGGAGCCGCCCCTCCTGGGGGAGGAGGCGGTGCGCTACTCCCGGTGTGACCAGAACCGCCACCTGAACAACACCCGCTACGCCGACCTCGTCTGCGACTACCTGCCCTTGGAGCGGCTGGAGGCCGGGCCGGTGCGGGAGCTGACCATCAGCTACCACCGGGAGGCCCCTATGGGCTGCACCCTGGGCCTTTACGCCGGGGAGACGGGGCCGGGGCAGTACTACTTCCTGGGGAAGAACGGGGAGCAGGCCTGCTTTGAAGCGGCGGTGAAGTTTTAGCCGGGGCTGCCGGATTTCCCCGCGCCGGTGCCCGGCCCTCTTATGGATTATTGGATCCGGAACTGGCGGATCAGGGCGCTGAGGGTGTTGGCCTGGGTAGAAAGCTGCTGGGATGCCACGGCGCTCTCTTCGGCGGCGGCGGAATTGGCCTGCACCACCTTGGAGATCTCTTTGATCCCCTCTTCCACCGAGGCCACCATCTCCGATTGCCGGGCGCTGGCGGCGGCGATCTCATCCATCAGCGTCTTGATGGACTGGATGCAGTCGTTGATGACCTGTACGGCCGCAATGGCCTGGTCGGAGGAGGTCCTCCCGGTCTGCGCATCCTTTACCGACTGGCCGATGAGAACATTGGTGTTCTTGGCCGCCTCGGAGGATTTGGCTGCCAGGTTGCGGACCTCGTCCGCTACCACCGAAAAACCTTTCCCCGCGGCGCCGGCGCGGGCGGCTTCCACTGCGGCGTTCAGCGCCAGGATGTTGGTCTGGAAGGCGATGTCCTCGATGGTCTTGATGATGCCTCTGATCCGGGCGGAGGACTCATCGATGTTCCTTGTTGCGGTGGTAAGCTGCGCCATTTTGGTGTCCGCCTCATCGGTGTAGCCGTTGGCCTTATCCACCAGGCGGCTGGCGTCCCCGCAGCGGGCCGCATTGTCCTTGATGCGTCCGGAAAGCTCGGTCATATGGGCCACCAGCCCCTCCACCGATACCGACTGCTCCACCGTCCCCTGGGAGAGGGTCTGCACCCCGGCAGAGACCTGATAGGCGCCGGAATCCACCTGATTTGCCACCTGAGAAATATCCTGCATTACGCGGGTCAGCTTGGAGCGGATGGTCTGGAGGCTGTCCGACAGCACCCGGAAATCGCCGATATAATACGATTCGTTGCGGACGACATCCACCGCGATGTTGCCGTCGGCCATCTCCCCCAGGATCCGTCCGATATCCTCAATGGTCCTGCGCAGGCAGTGGCAGAGGCCGTGGGTGGTCTGGGCGATGAGGCCGATCTCATCCCCCCGGCCGTAAAAGGCCTGCAGTTCCCGGTCGGCGGAAAGATCCAGCTCCCCCAGGTGCCGGATGGCCCGCTCCACCGCCATCAGCTCCTTCCCCTGGCGGTGGAGGATGAGCAGGGTGATAAGGATGATAGCCGCCGCCACCAAGGCGCAGAGCAGGCCGACAACGGCACGCACCGCAGTCACCGCCCCGTAGACCTCCGCGGTGCTGTCCCGGACCATAAAGACCCAGCCCCGCTCCTTAAGGTATTTATAGACCACAAGCTGCTCCACGCCGTTTTCATCCCGGTAGGAGTATGTACCTGCCTGGGTGCTGCCATCCGCTTTGATGCGGCGGATGATCTCCTGGTAGCCGCTGTCGGTGGTCTCGGTGTTCAGCATGGCCTCGTCCTTGTGGTAGAGGTAGACCCCGCTCTCCGCGTTCAGGAAGACATACTCGCTGTTGGGCAGGCCTTTCATCTCCAGCCCCAGCAGAACGTCCATCAGGTTGGCGGCGTAGACGCCCGCGCCCACGTAGCCGATGCACCGCTCACCCTCAAAGATGGGATAATACATGGAAAGGATCATGCTCCCCGTCCCCGGAGACTTCATGATGCCCAGATTGGTCAGCTCCTGCCGGGCCAGGATGGTGCTTTGGAAGGAACGGAGGGAGTCCCCCGTCCGGGTGGTCATCCCCACTGCGGACCGGGAGGTGTGGGTCAGGACATGGGTGGCGGGGGTGGCGATATACAGCCCCTCAAAGACACCCTTGACCGCGGCAAAGTCCTCCGTATACTTCTGCACCTCCGCCAGCAGCCGGGGATCATCGGGGGAAAGCAGGAGCTCGCGCACCTCGCTCCCCAGGGCGAAGGCGGTCATGTACTCCTCCGCGGAAGTTACGTAGCTGTTGATGATGGAAGCTCTGGATTCCACGGCGTCGGTCATCTGATTGGTGATGTCTTTTTTGACGGTGGAAGCGGCACTGCCTGATACGATGAACCAAAGCAGCAGCATCCCGGCCAGGGTGATAGCGGTCATGATGATGCTGATGCGCGTTGCGAGCTTTTGATTCACAAGAAATTTCATGGAAGATCCCCTCCGGCCGAAAAAGTGTTTGGAATGTAAAAATTCCAGGGGGGAGCAGGTCTGCCCCGACGTTTTTATCATTATAACTGCAAAACGGGGATATGTCTACCCTTTCCAGGGCAGAAGGAAACAAAAAATTCCTGCCTCGGCGGCATATCCCTCCCCCAAAAGTCCGACAAAAAAGGACCGGCCCAAAAGGGCCGGTCCTTTGTGCGCCGGAGGGATATTGGGTTTACTTGCCGGCCTTGATGGCAGCCTGAGCGGCGGCCAGGCGGGCGATGGGCACACGGTAGGGGGAGCAGGAGACGTAGGTGAGGCCCACCTTGTGGAAGAACTCCACGGAGGAGGGGTCGCCGCCCACCTCGCCGCAGACACCCAGGTGGATGTCGGGGCGGGTCTGGCGGCCCAGCTTGGCGGCCATGTCCACCAGCTTGCCGACGCCCTTCTGGTCCAGACGGGCGAAGGGATCCTGCTCGTAGATCTTGTTGTCGTAGTAGGAGCCCAGGAACTTCCCGGCGTCGTCGCGGCTGAAGCCGAAGGTCATCTGGGTGAGGTCGTTGGTACCGAAGGAGAAGAACTCCGCCTCGGTGGCGATCTCATCCGCGGTGATGGCGGCGCGGGGGATCTCGATCATGGTGCCCACGTGGTACTTCATGGTGACGCCGGCCTCGGCAATGACCTTGTCAGCGGTCTCCACCACGATGTTCTTGACGAACTTCAGCTCCTTGACCTCGCCCACCAGGGGGATCATGATCTCAGGCTCGATGTTCCACTCCTTGTGGGCCTTCTGGACATTGACGGCGGCCTCGATGACGGCGCGGGTCTGCATGGCGGCGATCTCCGGATAGGTGACCGCCAGACGGCAGCCCCGGTGGCCCATCATGGGGTTGAACTCGTGGAGGGAGGCGATGACGGCCTTCAGTTTCTCCACCGTCATCTTCATCTCGGCGGCCAGAGCAACGATGTCGTCCTCTTCGGTGGGGAGGAACTCGTGGAGGGGCGGATCCAGGAAGCGGATGGTGACGGCCTTGCCCTCCATCGCCTCGTACAGGCCCTCAAAGTCGGCCCGCTGCATGGGCAGGAGTTTTGCCAGGGCCTTCTCCCGCTGCTCCACCGTCTCGGAGACGATCATCTCCCGCATGGCGGGGATGCGGTCCGCGTCGAAGAACATATGCTCGGTGCGGCAGAGGCCGATGCCCTCGGCGCCGAACTCGGCGGCCTTCTTGGCATCGCGGGGGGTATCCGCGTTGGTGCGCACGCCCAGGGTGCGGTACTTATCGGCCCAGGCCATCAGGCGGCCGAAGTTGCCGGTGATGGAAGCGGGCACGGTGGCCACCGCCTCGGTGTAGATGTTGCCGGTGGTGCCGTCCAGGGAGATGTAGTCGCCGCGCTTCACGGTCTTGCCGGCGATCTCAAAGTATCCCTCTTCCTCGTGCATCACGATCTCTCCGCAGCCGGAGACGCAGCAGGTGCCCATCCCGCGGGCCACAACGGCGGCGTGGGAGGTCATGCCGCCCCGGACGGTGAGGATGCCCTCGGAAACGTCCATGCCGTGGATGTCCTCCGGGGAGGTCTCCAGGCGGACCAGAACGACCTTTTCGCCCTTTGCGGCCATCTCCACGGCCTCATCGGCGGTGAAGACCACCTTGCCGCAGGCGGCGCCGGGGCTGGCAGGGAGGGCGGAAGCCACGGGCTTCGCGGCCTTCAGGGCCGCGGCGTCGAACTGGGGGTGCAGCAGGGCGTCCAGCTGCTTGGGGTCCACCATGCAGACGGCCTCCTGCTCGGAGATCATCCCCTCGTCCACCAGGTCGCAGGCGATCTGGAGGGCGGCGGTGGCGGTGCGCTTGCCGTTGCGGGTCTGGAGCATATAGAGCTTCCTGTCCTCGATGGTGAACTCCATATCCTGCATATCCCGGTAGTGCTTCTCCAGGGTGTCGCAGATCTTAACGAACTGGTCGTAGCACTCCGGCATGACCTCTTTGAGCTGGTCGATGGTCTGGGGGGTGCGCACGCCGGCCACCACGTCCTCGCCCTGGGCGTTCATCAGGAACTCGCCGAAGAGCTTCTTCTCGCCGGTGGCGGGGTTGCGGGTGAAGGCAACGCCGGTGCCGGAGGTATCGCCCATGTTGCCGAAGACCATCATCTGCACGTTGACGGCGGTGCCCCAGGAGGAGGGGATGTCGTTCATGCGGCGGTAGTAGATGGCGCGGGGGTTGTCCCAGCTGCGGAAGACGGCCATAACGGCGCCCATCAGCTGATCCTTGGGGTCCTGGGGGAAGTCGAAGCCCTTCTTCGCCTTGAATTCGGCCTTGAACTCGTTGGCCAGCTCCTTCAGGTCCTCGGCGGTGAGCTCGGTATCCAGCTTGACGCCGCGCTTCTCCTTCATCTTGTCGATGAGCTCCTCAAAGTAGCCCTTGCCCACCTCCATGACCACATCGGAGTACATCTGGATGAACCGGCGGTAGGAGTCGTAGGCGAAGCGGGGATTGTTCGTCAGCTTGGCGAAGGACTCTACCACCTCGTCGTTGAGGCCCAGGTTCAGGATGGTGTCCATCATACCGGGCATAGAGGCGCGGGCGCCGGAGCGGACCGAGACCAGCAGGGGATTCTCCTTGGAACCGAACTTCTTGCCGGAGATCTTCTCCAGCTCGGCCATGTTTTTGTAGATCTCCGCCTGAATATCGTCGTTGATCTTCTTGCCGTCGGCGTAGTACTGGGTGCAGGCCTCGGTGGTGATGGTGAAGCCCTGAGGAACAGGCATTCCCAGGTTGGTCATCTCGGCCAGGTTGGCGCCCTTGCCGCCCAGCAGCTCCCGCATGGAGCCGTTGCCTTCCTTAAACAGATACACAAACTTGCCCATTGGTATCAACCTCCTAAAATTCGTATGGCAGGGGCCTGTCCGCGCCCGCAGGACCGGCAAAAACCGGCAACAGGGCCAGGATGCCATACATTCGCTAATATTATAGCAAAAAAAGGACCGGTTTACCAGTCCTCGCCGGAAAATATTTCTAGAGGCACCATGTTCCGGAATGCCGGGCCGGCGCCGCGGTTTGGCGGGTCCCCCGTGTCCCACAAAACACACAAAAAAGCGGGGCCTCCGGCGTGACCGGAGACCCTGGGAAAGATAAAGAACGAATCGGGAAAGGAGGGGCCGCCTAGATGATGTGGTCCACCGGCACGAGCACCCCAAAGACGGTGGGGCCGGCGTTGGTGGTCACCGATGCGCCGATGAGATACTCCCCCAGGCACTTGCGGCCGGTGGTCTTTTCCAGCGTCTTCTTCAGCTCGCGGGCCAGCTCCTTATCCCTGGCGTGGACGATGTAAAACCCCCGCCCGTCCGGAGCGGCCTGCTTCTGGAACCGCTCCACCATAGCGGATACCAGCTTGTGGTCCCCCCGCACCTTCTGGATGGTGTCGGTCTCCCCGCCGTGGATGGTGAGCAGAGGACGGAACCCCAGCACCTCCCCCACAAAGGCGGCGGTGGAGGTGATGCGCCCGCTCTTTTTGGCGAAGTCCAGATTGGTGAGGCCGAAGTACACCTGGTGGGTGGTCAGCTCCCGGCGGAGCAGCTCCAGCACCCCCTCCCGGTCCATCCCCTCCCGGACGGCCTTGGCGGCCTTCACCACCGCGTGGCCGTAGACGTAGGTGTAGGCGGCGGAATCCACGATGTCGATGGTCACCTCATCCTCTTCGGAGGAGCGCTCTTCCAGCACCATCTGCCGGGACAGGCAGGCGGCGTTGTAGATGCCGGAGCCCTGGGAGGTGATGGTGATGCAGATGAGCTGGCGGTTCCCCGCCGCGATCTCCTCCCGGAAGGCCTCGGCAAATTCCATCGGGGTGATCTGGGCGGTGGTGGGGATGGCCTTGGCGGAGGTAAGGATCTCATAGTATTCCTCGCTGGTAAAGTCCACGCCCTCCCGGTAGGTCACGCCGTCTACGGTGATGGGGATGGGCATGATCCGGATGCCGTATTCCTCGGCTTCCTTCTTCGGCACATCGGCGGCGGAATCGGTGATGATCTTGATCAAAGCGGTAACCTCCTTATTCCTGTAAGGGGGCGTCCTCCCACCGGTACTGGTGGAGACGCCCGAAGTTTTGCAGTTCCGGAAAGTCCCACTGGCGCAGGACCTCGTAGACGGCGATGGCGGCGGTGTTGGAGAGATTCAGGCTGCGCAGCCCCGGCCGCATGGGCAGGCGCAGGCAGCGCTCCGGGTCCCGGAGGAGCAGCTCCTCCGGCAGCCCGGCGTCCTCCCGGCCAAAGACCAGCCAGCAGGGGTCCGGGAAGGACACCTGGGTGTAGATCTTCCGGGCCTTGGTGGTGAAGAAGAACCGCTCCTCCCCCTGGGTGCGCCGGAGGAACTCCGGAAGGCTCCCGTACCGGGTGATGTCCAGGTAGTCCCAGTAATCCAGCCCCGCCCGGCGGAGCTTGGAGCTTTCGATAGAAAAGCCCAGGGGCTCCACCAGATGGAGCCGCGCGCCGGTGGCGGCGCAGGTGCGGGCTATGTTTCCGGTGTTCTGGGGGATGCGGGGCTCCACAAGGACGATGTTCAGCTGGGGCACGGGGCTCATCTCCTGACCCGAAAAATGTAACACCGGTTATAATTGCCTGTTAGTATTTTACCGGTTTCTCCGGCGGTTGTCAAGGGAAAGGAGAGGCAGTGGAGGACGACCGGAAAGGACAGCCCATGATACCATTCCGCCGTGCTTCATGGTATAATAACCGTAACGGAAAGCGTTGGAGTAAAGGGAGGATTGACCATGAGGGAGATCGCTATGCCCGCGGCGGCCGCCGCCATCCTGGAGCGCCTGGAGGGGGCGGGCCACGAGGCCTGGGCGGTGGGGGGCTGTGTCCGGGACAGCCTCCTGGGCCTTGTCCCCAAGGACTGGGACCTCTGCACCTCCGCCCGCCCGGAGGAGATGGAGCGGGCCTTTTCCGGCTGGCAGGTGATCCCCACCGGCCTGCGCCACGGCACCCTCACCGTCCGGCTGGAGGGGCAGAACTGGGAGGTGACCACCTACCGAACCGACGGGACCTACACCGACTGCCGCCATCCCGACGGGGTGTCCTTTGTCCGGGAGGTGGAGGAGGACCTTTCCCGGCGGGATTTTACGGTGAACGCCATGGCCTGGCACCCCCGCCGGGGGCTCTTGGACCCCATGGGGGGGCAGGCGGACCTGGAAAAGCGGGTGCTGCGATGCGTGGGGGACCCCGCCCGGCGCTTTGGGGAGGATGCCCTGCGTATCCTCCGGGGGGTGCGCTTCGCCGCCTGCTACCGCCTCTCCCCCGCCCCGGAGACCGCCGCCGCCATCCACGGGCAGCGGGAGCTGCTGCGGAGGGTGGCCCCGGAGCGTTGCTGCGCCGAGCTGCGGCGGCTGCTCTGTGCCCCGGCGGAGGGGCTGGAGCCGGTGCTCCGGGAGTTCTGGGATGTTCTGACCATCCTCCCCGGCCTGGACTGTCTGGGGGAGATGCCGGGGTATGACCAGGCAAATCCCCACCACCACCTGGACCTCCGGGGGCACACCATCCGGGCGGTGGTCTCGGTGCCCGCCAAGGAGGCCCTGCGCCTGGCCGCCCTCCTCCACGACAGCGGCAAACCCGCCTGCCGCACCGTGGACGAGGAGGGCGTTGCCCACTTCTACGGCCACGCCAAGGAGAGCGCCCGCCGGGCAGAGGCGGCCCTGCGGCGGCTGCGGTGCGAAAATGCCCTCCGCCGCCGGGTGGTGGAGCTGGTGGAGCTCCACGATCTCTGGGTCCCCCCCACCCTGCCCTCGGCCCGGCGGTGGCTGGGGCGGCTGGGGGAACAGGGTCTCCGGGACCTCCTGGCCCTGGAGCGGGGGGATACCCTGGCCCACGCCCCCGCCTGCCGTCCCCCCCGGCTGGAGCGCCTGGACCGGTGGGAGGCGCTGCTGGAGCGCGTCCTGGAGGAGCGGGACTGCCTCTCCCTCCGGGACCTGGCGGTGAACGGGAACGACCTGCTGGCCCTGGGCTATCCTCCGGGGCCGGACCTGGGGGCGGCCCTGGGCTTCCTCCTGGGAGAGGTGGTGGAGGGCCGCCTGGAAAACCGCCGGGACAGCCTCCTTGCTGCCCTGGAGGCCCGGCGGAGCCGCTGACGGGGAGCCTCGCCTTCTTTTTTCTCACTGGTGAGAAAAAAGAAGCAAAAAAGAACCACCGGGGTGCCCCCGGTGTCGATCCCTACCCGGAGCGGGGATAGACCCCGCTCCTTACCTTTGTACGAGACGCCAGTGACTGCCTGGAGACTTAGAGCCTATTTAGGATCTCCAGGTATATCAGCCCTAACGGGTCGCTGCGCGCCCCTTCGGGCACGTCTGCTGCGCAGAATTGGCTGGGATTTTTTCGCCCTGCAAGGCAAAAAATCTCGAAGCCCTAACGGGCCGCTACGCGTCCCTTCGGGCACGTCGGCTACGCCGAATACTTGCTGTATTTCAAAATTTTTTAACGCGGCAGGGTGGAAAAAGACCTGCCAAGGCGGTGTGCAGGGAGATTCTGAATAGGCTCTTAGGCAGCAGGGCGGCGCAGCCGCCGCATTCCCGCCGCCGCAGGCGGCGGCCCCGCAGGCCGCAGGCCGGAGGGGGTACTATCCCCGAAGGGGATCATCAATGGCCCCGCAGGGATAAGAAGGTGTGGGGCGTTTGCCCCACCCTTTGGGAGGTCCAGGGGGAACCCCTCCGTCTGGCCTGTCGGCCAGACACCTCCCCTTTCAGGGGAGGCTCTGGCGAAGCCGCAAAGTTATCCGTTCTGCCAAGGGCTCCCCTGAAAGGGTGGACGTAGGCCACGTTCCCGACCAAAGGGAGGGATGCTGGCATTTCCCGAAGGGAAATGTCTGAGGGGTTTTCCCGGCCGGATAAGCAGAAAAAGCCCGGTACAGCGTTATTCTCACCCCGCGAAAACAAAAATCCGCCCGGAGCGTGGGAATGCTCCGGGCAGGTTTGTTTTCACCCCTCGCCGGTCTCGGAGACCGGCTCCGGGGAGCCTTTTTCCTCGCGGGCCTCCTCCTCCGCCGGGCCGGGGACCGGGTGGGACGAGGCCACCTTCACCGGGACGATGGGAGGGAGCTCCTGGTTGACCGGAGTGCCGTCAGGGGCCTTCTTGCTCTTCAAAAACTTTACGATGCCCTCCGGAAGCTGGGGCTGGGGCGGCGGGCCCGGAGCGGTCGCTTCATCCGGAAGTTCCTCCTCTTCTCCGGGGAGCTCCCCGTCGGGGGCCTCCTTCTCCCCGCCGGAGGGAGGGGCCGGCCTCCGCAGAGGGGAGCCGTCGGGGGCCTTTTTGGTGCGCAGAAAGCGGACGATCCCCTCCGGGAGCTGATCCTCCGGGGTCTCCACCTCCTCGTATTCCAGCTCATACTCCCCCTGGAGGGCCAGGGCCTTGCGGCGCCGTTCCTCCTGGAAATACTCCTGGTAAAAGCTGTACTGTTCGCTGTAGTATTCCTCCAGTGCCGCCATATCCTGGGGCAGCAGCCGCTCCAGCAGCACCAGGTCCACCAGCTTCCCCTGGCAGTAGCCGTGGCTGCGCAGGATGCCCACATCCCGGAAGCCCACCCGGCGGTAGATGTGCAGCAGATACCGCTGCTCCCCGTTGAGGCAGGCCATGAGCTTGTAGTACCCCAGCTTGATGGCCTGCTGCTCCAAAAAGCGCAGCAGCAGGTCGGTGAGGTCGGTGCCACTGTACTGCTGGGGCACCCCCATCTCCACCGTGGCCACGCCGTCAAAGGGGTAGCCTCCGGGGCTCTCCCCCAGGGCCACCCACCAGACCACCTTCCCCCCGGCGGTGCCCACAAAGGCGGGATGCCGCTTGCTGCTGCGGTGGTAGGCCAGCCATTCCCTGTAGTGATCCTCCGGACGCTGCCCGACCTCCAGCCCCATGGTCCCCCCCATGGACTGGTCGATCTCCCGGATGGCAGCGGCGTCCTCCACCCTGGCCCGGCGCATCTTCATCTCCATGCTCTCGACTCTCCCTCTGTGTACAGCTTGCAGGTCCGAGATTTTTCTACCTTATTATACATGAAAAGGGACGTTTTGTAACCCCCAATTTGTGCCAGCCCCCCGCGAAAGCGGCTGACAGAGCCGGTTTCCGGCCAAAAATCAAGATTTTCTATTTTCAAACGGACTTTCCTGTGCTATAATGCTAGGGTAAATCCAATGATTCAAGATGGCGGGGTATGCCTGCGGCCTGTCCTTTGGCTGCCCCGGCCCATGGGAGGTACTTCGATCCATGACGGAAGGAACAGCGATGAAAGCATCTTTGAACGGAAAGGCGGTCCTGGCCGGAGTGCTGGGCATTTGCGCGGTGGCGGGCATCGGGCTGGGGGCAAAGCTCCACGCCGACCGCCAGCAGGCCCTGGCGGAGGCGGAGGCCGCCGCTGCCGCTGCGGCCCACCAGGAGGCGGTGGAGGCCGCCGCCCTGGCCTACCGGCAGGAGGAGGCCATCTTTTCCGACCTGGTGGCGGACGGACAGGTGATCTGCGCCCTCAACGCCTCCGACCTCTCCCAGACCTACTACCAGCAGTGGGTGGACCAGCAGCAGAGCGCCGTCCCCACCGCCGGCACCGTCACCTGGGTGTCCCCCGCCACCGGCACCTTTAACGCCGCCGCCTACACCGGCAGCACCGGGGCCGCCAACATCCCCTACTGGAAGAGCCAGAACGACGACGTGGTGGGCTGGCTGCGAGTCCCCGGAACCAATATCGATTGGCCCATCGTCCAGAACCTCTACGACGTGAACTACTACACCAAGAAGGGGTACGACAAGCAGTACAGCTTTAACGGCGTCATCTGGACCAACCCCGGAACCCGGACCAGCGCCTCCGCCTCCGGCCTTTCCAGCAACACCGTGATCTACGGCCACAACTGGACCAACTGCACCGCCTCCCCCAGGGTGGGATACTCCGGGGACGTGATGTTCGCCCAGCTCACCGGCTATCACTGGCTCTCCATGGCCCAGAGCTACCCCTATTTCTACTACTCCACCGCCGAGGGCGGGCAGTTCACCGTCAAGATCTTCGCCTGCTTCTACACCGAGCTGGCCTTTGCCTACAACGGCCCGGAGGGGAACATGGACTACATCATCAAGGAGGCCCGGCGCCGCAGCCGCCACACCTTCGATGTGGACGTGGACACCTCCGATAAGATCGTCACCCTTTCCACCTGCACCCGCGCCTACGGGAGGACCAGCAACCAGCGCTTTGTGGTGATGGGCCGCCTGCTCCGTCCCGGCGAGACGGTGGGCCCGGTGACCGTCACCGCCAACCTGGGCCATAAGCAGCCCTCCGTCTGGGGATAAGGGGAGCTGCCGGCGCAGGGCTTTGCCCCTCCCGCGAACTGGCGGGAACCGCCAGGGCCTCCCCTGAAAGGGGAGGATGTCGCCGTAGGCGACAGGAGGGGTTCTTCTATGGAAGGTTGCCCGATTGCTTGGTTTTGTTTTTGCCGGAGCGGGCGGCACCCGCCTAGTCAACCTGCGCCTATCCGGCGGGGACCCCCTTTCTGTGCCGACAGAAAGGGGGGAAAGAGCGGCCTAAGGGCTTTGCCCTTAGGTATCCCACCGGGGGGTTCCCCCCTGGACCCTCCCAAAG
>JAETSQ010000044.1 GCA_021769525.1 Oscillospiraceae bacterium | reverse complement strand
ACGGAGAACTGCTGCTGGTAGTTTTCCACCCGCTCCAGCAAGTCCCGCTCCAGCGCGGCCCGGTCACTGCCATAATGCCCCCACTCATACTGCCTTACGCCGTGTTCGTCATCATAGCAGGCCCACGTCACAAAGGGGGACGGGGCCCGGGGATGCTCCCCCAGCGCAAAGCCCCGGCCATTCTCCAGCATGACGGCCTTTAAGATTGTATAGCCTTGATTTTTGTCCATAGGAACCTCCTCTCGAAATGTTAGCATTATCCGGGGAAAACGGGGCAGGACGTGTAAAGGTACGCCCCGCCCCAAAAACGGCCCCGGAAAGCCTTGAAAACAGCGGGGTTTTATACCCCCAAATGCTCACGCATCACCCCCGGTATTTCCGCATATATCCCCGCTGTTTTTTCTGCCTTGCGGCCTTGGAGCAAGCCTCGGAGCAGTAGCGCCGCCGCCCGTCCGGGAGAAAGGGCCGCCCGCAGACAGGACAGGGCCGGGTTTCCGGGGCGGGCCCCTCGGTATTGAGGGCGGCCTCCAGCACCGGGTTTAGGGGGAGGACGGCCTCCCGGAAGTATCTGCAATAGGCCCCCGTCCAGCACTTCCCCAGCATATAGCACTCGCAGTCCAAAGGCAAGCATCCCATTTCCCGGTCATAGTTGGCGCACCATTTTGTGACAAGGGAGCGGATGGCCGCCTTTTCCTCACGGGTCAGCTCACGCAAAGCATCACCTCCTGCCCGGCCTGCCCAAAAGGGACTGAAAGCAGGAGCCGCAGGGGATGCCGCGCCAGTAGGGGCAGCCACAGCACCGGGAGCCCTCGGGGGGCTTATCCGGGCGCGGGGGCTGGGGCCGGGGGCGGCGTTTCATTTCCCGTTCCAAAGGGTTCGCTGTGAAATTCATTCGCCGCCCTCCGTTTCTTCCCCGTCCTCATCCCACGGGGGGAGGTCGTCATATTCGCCGCCATAGTCCTCGCCGTACTCCTCCGCCTCGTCAAAGTCCTCGCCGGGCGCGGCGGCCTGCTGTTTCGGGCGGTAAATCTTGAAGTACCACCCGGCCCCGCCGCCGAGGGCCAGCACCGCCAGCACCAGCAGGAGCGTCCCCGCCCCGCTGGATTTTTCCGGCTCGGGCTCGGGTTCCTCCGGCTCGGTGGTAGGTTCCGGCTCCGGCTCCGGGAGCGGTTCGGGGACGGCCTCCGGGGAGGGCTCCGCAAGGGCCATCAGGTCGGCCACGGTGACGGCGTTCAGAAAGTACACGTTTTCCGTCTCCCGCTGGCGGTCAATCACCAGATAGAACACGGACTCGTCCGCCGCCATGATGGTGAAAAATTCCTTGCCGTCCTGGTCGGTGGCGTTATCCACCATCGTCCCTTGGCCGTCCGGGGTGAACGGGTTGGGCTCGGGCTCCGGGGTGGCCGGGGGCTCGGTGGGCTCCACCGGGTCAAGCCCCTCCCACTGCGTACCGTCCTCCCATTCCTCGCCGCCCCCGGCGTAGGCCGTGGTGGTGATGCCGCACATCAAAAAAGCGGCGCACAGAGCCGCCGCCACTACACGATATTTTTTCCTTTTCATTCCGCGTCCTCCTTTTCCGGCCCGGCGGACTTCGGGACATTTTGTCCCAAAGCGTCCCCGGCCTTGATGCGCTGGAGCACCAGCGGGAGCTCC
>JAETSQ010000036.1 GCA_021769525.1 Oscillospiraceae bacterium | reverse complement strand
TCCGGCCGCCCAGCCAACGAACACGTACCCCTGGTACTCCATGTTTACCTCGAATCCGGTCTTCTCTTTGCTCATACAGAGCGCTCCTTTCTGGGCCTATAGCCCTGGCTGATTTTCCACCCCTTCTTTTTCTGGGGTGTCCAGATTCATTATAGAATTTGCCGGAGGAAGTTTTTGCAGAAAAAATTTGCCAGAGCCCCCCGGCCTGTGTTACAATATACTATTAGTGACTAAGACCATAAGGAGGGAGTTCCATGGACGTTCGCGTAGGGGATGTTCTGGAGATGAAAAAGCCCCATCCCTGCGGGTGCAAGCAGTTTTTGGTGACCAGGGCGGGGATGGATTTCAAGATCCAGTGCCAAAAGTGCGGGCACCTCATCGAGATCCCCCGGCTGAAGGCGGAAAAGAATATAAGGCGCATCCTCCGGGAGGAACCGGAGAAGGAATAAAAGGAGGGGGAACCGTGGCCGGATTTTTGGAGCAGCTTTCCGCTGTGGAGCTGCGCTACGAGGAGATGACCCACCTTCTCAGCCAGCCGGACGTGGCGGGGAACAGCCAGCGCTACACCGCCCTGATGAAGGAATACACCGAGCTGACCCCCCTGGTGGAGTGCTGGCGGGCCTACCGGAAGGCGGAGACCGCACACCGGGAGGCCAGGGACCTGCTGGAGCAGGGAGGGCTGGAAAAGGACTTCCGGGAGATGGTGGAGGAGGAGCTGGAAAGCTCCCGCGCCGCCATGGAGGAAGGGGAACAGCGGCTGAAGCTCCTGCTGCTGCCCAAGGACCCCAACGACCGGAAGAACGTCATCGTGGAGATACGCGCCGGGGCCGGCGGGGAAGAGGCGGCCCTCTTTGCCGGGAGCCTTTACCGGATGTACACCATGTACACCCAGCGCCTGGGGTGGCAGACGGAGCTTTTGAACCTTGCGGAGACCGAGCTGGGGGGCGTGAAGGAAGTGAGCTTCTCGGTGCTGGGGGAGGGGGCCTACAGCCGCCTGAAGTACGAAAGCGGGGTCCACCGCGTCCAGCGGGTGCCGGAAACGGAGACCCAGGGCCGCATCCACACCAGCACCGTCACCGTGGCGGTGCTGCCGGAGGCCCAGGAGGTGGAGGTCCAGATCGATCCCAAGGATCTGAAGATCGATACCTACCGCTCCAGCGGGGCGGGGGGCCAGCACATCAACAAGACGGAATCAGCCATCCGCATCACCCACCTGCCCACCGGGCTGGTGGTGGAGTGCCAGGATGAGCGCAGCCAGTACAAGAACAAGGACAAGGCCATGCGGGTGCTGCGCAGCCGCCTCTATGAGCAGCGGCAGCAGGAGCAGGACCAGGAGATCGCCTCTGCCCGGCGCAGCCAGGTGGGCACCGGGGACCGCAGCGAGCGCATCCGCACCTACAACTTCCCCCAGGGGCGGGTCACCGACCACCGCATCGGCCTGACGCTGTATAAGATCGACGCGGTGATGGACGGGGACCTCGGTGAGCTCACCGATGCCCTCATCACCGCCGACCAGACGGAAAAGCTCCGGGCCCAGGGGGAGTAGACAGTGGGGAGAATACCGGGGACAGAGGAAGCAGATGGAAAAGGAAACACGTTTACTAAGGGCATATGACCTGCAGGAGGATGCCGAAAACATCGCCCTGGCGGGAAAGATACTGCGGGAGGGCGGGATTGCCGCCATCCCCACCGAGACGGTGTACGGTCTGGCGGGCAACGCCCTGGACCCCGCCGCCACAAGGAAGATATACGCCGCCAAGGGCCGTCCCTCGGATAATCCCCTCATCGTTCACATCCAGGCGGTGGGGGAGTGGGCTCCCCTGGTGCGGGAGCTGCCGGAGGAGGCCCTGGCCTTGGCGAAAGAATACTGGCCGGGGCCGCTGACCATCATCCTGGGAAAATCCCCTCTGGTGCCGGAGAGCACCTCCGGGGGACTCCCCACCGTGGCAGTGCGGATGCCGGAAAACCCCATCGCGCGGGCGGTGATACGGGCGGCGGGGGTGCCCCTGGCGGCCCCCTCGGCCAACCGCTCCGGCAGCCCCAGCCCCACCACCTGGCAGCACTGCGCCGATGACCTGATGGGCCGGGTGGATGCCATCCTCCAGTCGGCGGACTGCCGGGTGGGGGTGGAATCCACCGTCCTTTCCCTCTGCCAGCGGGACAAAGACGGGAGGATACTCCCCCGGCTGCTGCGCCCCGGCGCTGTCACCCTGGAGCAGCTGCGGGCCGTCCTGGGGGAGGTGGCGGTGGACCGGGGGGTGCTGGAGCAGATCGAAGCGGGGGAAAAGGCCCTCTCCCCCGGCATGAAGTATAAGCACTACGCCCCGGCGGCGGAGGTGACGCTGCTGGAGGGGGATACCCGGCAGTACCGCGCCTACCTCCGGGAACGGGGCCGTCCGGGGGACTGGGCCATGTGCTTTGAGGAGGACCTGCCTCTGGAGGGCATCCCCGCCCGTTCCTACGGGGGGAGGGAGGACCACGCCGGCCAGGCGCGGCAGATCTTCCAGCTCCTGCGGGAGCTGGACCGGCTGGAGGCGAAGCGGATCCTGGTCCACTGCCCCCAGAAGGACGGCGTCGGCCTGGCGGTCTACAACCGCCTGGTGCGGGCCGCTGCCTTCCGGGTGGTGGAATTGGAAGGATAGTCGAAGAAGAAAAGGCAAGCAAAACGAAAGGAAAGGGACGCATACTAAGATGATGGTCATTGGGATCACAGGACCCACCGGCGCGGGGAAATCCGTCGTCTGCCGCCTGCTGGGGGACTGGGACCGCATCAGCATTATCGACTGTGACCAGGTGGCCCGCCAGGTGGTGCGTCGGGGGGAGCACTGCCTGCTGGACCTGGCGGTGGAGTTTTCCTCCGCCATCCTGGATAAGGACGGGGAGCTGAACCGCCGGAAGCTGGCGGGGATCGTGTTCCGGGACCGGGAAAAGCTGCGGAAGATGGAAAAGATCATCTACCCCTACATCCTGGCGCATATCCTCCAGGAGATTCACCGGCGGGAGGTGGCGGGGGACCGGGCGGTGTTCCTGGACGCCCCCACTCTCTACCAGAGCGGGGCCAACATCCTCTGCCAGCGTGTGGTGGCGGTGCTGGCCCCGGAGGCGGGGCGGCTGCTGCGCATCATGGAGCGGGACGGCCTCACCATGGAGGAGGCTAAGGCCCGGATGGCCAGCCAGCCGGGGGATGAATACTTTGAAAAGCGGGCGGACCACATCATCCGGAACATCGGCGATACCTCCGCCCTGCGCCTGGCGGTGCTGGAGCTCCAGAACAAGCTGGGGCTGTAGAAGAAGAACGTAAAGTGAGGTTTTGCCTTGAAGAAGATCTGGAATATCCTCTTTCTCCCCAGCGTGCTGTTGGGATGCCTGGCCCTCACCTTCCTGGGCTTTGGACGGTATTACCGCGCCGCCTACCCCCTGGGTTACCGGGAGGCGGTGGAGCGGGAGGCCGCCCGGAACGGCCTGGACCCCGCCCTGGTGTATGCAGTCATCCGCAGCGAGAGCGGCTTTTCTTGCACCGCCCGCTCCTCGGTGGATGCCCGCGGGCTGATGCAGCTGACCCCGGATACCTTCCAGTGGGTGCGCTACCGCCTGGGGGAGGAGGGGAGCGCAGGCTCGGACCTTCTCTATGACCCCTATGAAAATATCCGGTACGGCTGCGCGAACCTGGGGCTCCTGGTGGGGGAATTTGGCCGGGAGGACACCGCCCTGGCGGCTTATCACGCCGGACGGGGCAGCGTCTCCCGGTGGCTGGGGGACGAGAGCTGCTCCCAGGACGGGGCCACCCTGGATTCTATCCCCTACCGGGATACCGATCTGTATGTAAAAAAGGTCCTGGAAACACGGGACCTCTACAACCGGCTTTATCCCTATCTGGGGGTAAACACTGGCGAAAAATAAGGAGGAATTTGCTATGAGTGAAAAGACCAAGGGCGAGGAACTGCGAGAAAAGCTCTTCTATCAGCCAAAAAACCTTTCGGAGGTGCTGACCCCGGAGGAAAAGACGGAGGCGGAGAAGTTCGCCCTCCCCTATAAGGAGTTCCTGGACCATGCCAAGACCGAGCGGGAGGCCGTCTCCACCATCGTGGGGCTGCTGGAGAAGGCGGGGTATGTCCCCTTCGTTCCCGGCACAAAGTACCCCGCCGGGGCCAAGGTGTACCTCAATAACCGGGGCAAGGCCCTCATCGCCAGCACCATCGGCACCTTGGACATCGGGGAAGGGGTGCGCATCGAGGCCGCCCACATCGACAGCCCCCGCCTGGACCTGAAGCCCAACCCCCTGGTGGAGGAGCAGGAGTTGTGCTACTTTAAGACCCACTACTACGGCGGCATCAAAAAGTACCAGTGGACCGCCATCCCCCTTTCCCTCCACGGAGTGGTGGCCAAACGGGACGGCACCAGCGTCACCGTCACCATCGGGGAGGACCCCGATGACCCGGTCTTCTGCGTCACCGATCTCCTCCCGCACCTGGGGAGCGACCAGATGAAGAAATCCATGTCCGAGGGGATCAAGGGGGAGCAGCTGAACGTCCTCCTGGGGTGCGAGCTGTACCCCGACGAGAAGGTGAGCGACCGGGCCAAGCTGAACATTATGAGCCTGCTGGCGGGCAAGTACGGCATCACCGAGCGGGACTTCCAGTCAGCGGAGCTCTGCGCCGTCCCGGCCTTCCGGGCCAGGGACCTGGGGCTGGACCGGGGGATGATCGGGGCCTACGGCCACGATGACCGGGTCTGCGCCTACGCCCAGCTGATAGCGGAGATCACGGTGAAGTCCCCCGCCCACACCACCGTCACCGTTTTTGCGGACAAGGAAGAGACCGGCAGCAACGGCGTCACCGGCCTGAACTCCCACTTCCTGGTGGACTTCATCGCCGACCTGGCCCAGACCGGAGGGAAGGAGCTGCGCCACGTGCTGCGGGCCTCCGCCTGCCTTTCCGCCGATGTCAACGCCGCCTACGACCCCGCCTTCCCGGAGGTCCACGAGAAGAACAACTGCGCCTTCCTGGGGTACGGCCCCGTCCTCACCAAGTACACCGGCGCCAGGGGGAAATCCTCCACCAACGACGCTTCGGCGGAGTTTATGGCCTTTGTGGGGGGCATCCTGGAGCGCGCCAAGGTGACCTGGCAGACCGGGGAGCTGGGGAAGGTGGACCAGGGTGGCGGCGGTACCGTGGCCATGTTCGTCTCCCAGTTCAATGTGGATACGGTGGACATCGGTGTGCCGGTGCTCTCCATGCACGCCCCCTTCGAGGTGGTCTCCAAAGCCGATCTCTACATGACCTACAAGGCCATGGAAGCCTTCTACAAGGCCCAGTAGTACAGAGGAAGCACATCCCAAAAGAAGAGCGCCGCCCCTTCCCGCTGGGGGAGGGGCGGCGTATTGCGAAAGAGGTTTTTATGACAACGATTTTGATCATGTGCGCGGGGGTGCTGGTGGGGGCCACCGTATTTCCGGAGAGGCTTGCAAAGTGGAACAGCCGCTTCCAGCTGCTCCTCACCGGGCTGCTCATCTTCACTATGGGGGTGGGGCTGGGGAACCGCCCGGATTTCCTGGAGGAACTGGGGACCCTGGGGCTGGACAGCCTCATCTTTGCGGCGGTGCCCATCCTCTGCTCGGTGGCGGTGGTCTGGCCCCTCAGCCGCCGCTTTTTGGAGAAGCGGGACAGGGAGGGGGAGTGACCCGTGGCGATCATCGCTCTGATCTGCCTGGCGGCGGGGGTGGCCTGCGGCCTGTGGTTCCTTCCCCAGGAGGCGGTGAACTTTTTTACCGGGCACTCCCAGCTGGTGCTCTACCTGCTGATGTTCCTGGTGGGGATCAGCGTGGGGCTGGGGAAGGACGTCTTCCGGAAGGTGGGGAGCTACCGCCTGCGGGTGCTGCTCCTTCCGGCAGCCATCATCGCAGCCTCCGTGCTGGCGGGACTCCTGTGCGCCCCTCTCACCGGGAGGCAGCTGGCGGAAAGCGTCTGCATCACCAGTGGTATGGGATGGTACAGCCTCTGCGGCATCCTGCTCACCGATCTGGCGGGGCCGGAGGCGGGAGCGGTGGCCTTTCTGGCCAATCTCCTGCGGGAGATGCTCTCCTTCCTGGTGATCCCCTGGATCGCCGCCCACCTGAACCACTACGCCGCCATCGCTCCCGCCGGGGCCACCAGTGAGGACACCACCCTGGCGGTCCTCATCCGCTGCACCGGGGAGGAGATCGTGGTGCTGGCGGTGGTGAACGGGGTCCTCTGCTCGGCGGCGGTGCCCTTTCTCATCCGTTTCTTTTACTCCCTGCTGGGTTGAGACAGCTCCAGCCGGGCCGTTGCCACCTGCCGGACAAAGCGGCTGTCGTGCTCCACCAGCACCATGGAGGGGGCGGCGGCCCGCAGCAGCTCCTCCAGCTGGCGGCGGGAGAGCAGGTCGATGTAATTGAGGGGCTCATCCCAGAGGAAGAGGTGGGCGGGCTTTGCCAGGCTGGCGGCCAGCGCCGCCTTTTTCTTTTGCCCCTGGCTGTATCCCTCCATGGGCAGGGCCAGCAGCTCCCGCGGGAAGTCCAGCTTCCGCAGGATGGCCCGCATCAGGTCCCCGTCCACCCCCTGGGCCTTGGCGTAGTCCTCCAGGGGGCCCGCAAGGCCGGAGCAGTCCTGGGGCAGGTGGGAGATCACCAGCTCCCTTGGCATCCACAGCTCCCCGGTGTAGGGGATGTCCGCCCCCCGCAGCAGCCCCAGGAGGGTGGATTTGCCGCAGCCGTTGGGCCCGGTGAGGGCCAGCCGCTCCCCCGGTTCCAGCCGGAAGGAGACCGGCGGGAACACCGGTCCGGCCCCGTAGTCTGCCGCCAGCCGGTCAGCCCGCAGCAGCAGGCTCCGTCGGGTGGGGAGGATGTGGAGCTTCAGGGATTCGGTCTCCTCCAGGTCCTTTAGAAGGCCCTGCTTCTCCTCCAGGGCTTTCTGGCGGCGGCCCTCGATGGCCTTGGCCCGCTTCATCATCCGGGCAGACTTGGCCCCGATGTGCCCCCGGTCGGGGCGCAGGCCGCTGGCGCTGTCCTGGCCCTCCCCCTTTTTGGTGGATTCCAGGGCCTCCGACCACCCGGAGGTGCGCCGGGCGGCCTCCGACAGCCGGGAGACCTCTTTGGTGAGCTTTTCCCGCTGGGCCAGCTCCATGGCGTCCCGCCGGTCCTTCTCCGCCTCCCAGACGGAATAATTCCCCTGGACCACCTGGACGGAGGAACGGTTCAGGGCCAGGGTGTGGTCGGTGGCGGCGTCCAGGAAGTCCCGGTCGTGGCTCACCAGCAGGAAGCCCTTGCCCCCCTGGGCGAGGTATTCCCCCACCACCCGGCGGCCCCTGGTGTCCAGGTGGCTGGTGGGCTCATCGATGAGAAGGAACCCGCTGGGGCGCAGCAGCAGCGCCGCCAGCAGCAGCTTCACCCGCTCGCCGGGGGAGAGGGTGGAGAAGGGCCGCTCCAGCGCCCCCTCCCGGACCTCCAGCTTGCCGGCCTCCCGGCGGATCAGCTCCTCAATGACGTAGCCTCCGGCGCTTTGGTACTGCTCCTGGAGGTCCCCGTAGCGCAGCAGGGCCTCCGGAGTCCCCAGGGCGATGGCCTGGGACATCGCCTCCTCCATCTCGCGGAAGGGGGCCACCGCCTCCCGGACCGCGTCCATAGCGGGAAGCTCCGGGTCCGGCACCGGCAGGGGGAAATGATCGGTGGCGGCGGGGCAGACCAGGGTGGAGCCGCTGTCCGGCGTGAGTTCCCCGGCCAGCAGCCGCAGCAGGGTGGTCTTTCCCCGGCCGTTGCGCCCCACCAGCCCCAGCCTCCAGCGGGTATCCAGGGAGAGGGAGACCCCCTGGAATACCGGCAGGTGGGAGCCGGGATAGGTGAAGGAAAGGTTCTGAATGGATATTTGTGACATAATTAGGATACCTCGCGGAGCCGCCCAAGAGCGGCCCCAGGACAGAAAAAAACGCCGCAGAAGGACACTTCCCGGCGGCAGACGGTCCCCGAAGGCGCGGAGACAGAAAAAGAGCCGGGGGTTTGGGAAAGTCCTTTGATTCCGTTCTGCGGCCCGCCGGAAAAGAACCGGGGCCAAGGCCCCAGCCCGCCGGCTGCGTACCGTTTTACAGGATCAAATTACTTTCTCAAATTCCCAGCTCCTAACATTTCAGGCTACAAAAAGGATAGCACAGAGGACAGAGACTGTCAAGTGGTTTTTGCCGATCTGGGGCGTTTGCCCCAGCGGCCCCGGAATATCCTTCTTATCCCTGCGGCGGCGGAATTGCGGCGGCTTTGCTGCCGCTCAAAAAAGCTCCCCACCCCCTGCCAAAAAGCGGGGGACGGGGAGCAAACTTTGTCGGACCGGGGCTTACCGGTGCAGCAGCTCATCCACCTCCAGGATGGAGAGGATATAAATTTTGATGGCGTCCAGCAGCTCGTCGATGATGACCGCCTCATCCGGCTCGTGGGCCTTTCCGTGGCCCTCCGGGAGGCCGGTGGGGGTGTCGGTCTCCATGCCGAAGCCCACCGCGTTCCGAAGGTGCCGGGCGTAGGTGCCGCCGCCGATGACGTAGGGGGTGGCGTCCTTGCCGGTGACCTCGTGGTAGATGCGGCAGAGCTCCTTCACCTTGGGATCGTCGGCGGGGAGGTACATGGGGACGCTGTCGCTGACCTTCCGGAGGCTCCAGCCGGCGGCCGTAAAGGCCTTCTCCAGCCCGGCGGTCACCAGCTCCCCCTTGTGGGTGACGGAATAGCGGATGTTGTATCCCATCACCAGGCGACCCTCCTCGGTGTGGGCCAGGCCGCTGATGCAGGTGAGGCGGCCGGAGGGTTCGTCGGTGAAGGCGATGCCCAGGTGCTCCCCGTAGCAGTCCTCGATAGAATCCGCCGCGAAGGCGCAGGCGGCCCGGTCGCTCTCCCCCAGCCCCTCTATGGCGGAAAGGAACCGCAGGAGCTTGCGGATGGCGTTATCCCCGGCCTGGGGACGGGCGGCGTGGGCGGTGCGCCCGGCGGCGGAAACGGTGATCCCCTCGCTGCCCTCGGTAACGGTGATACCTGCGGTCTTTTCCGCAGCCGCCTTCACCTCCGCCAGCAGGGCGGTATCCATGGGGAGGACCGCCTGGGCGGAATCCGGCACCACGTTGCTGGCCACTCCGCCGGAAAGGTCTTTGATCCGGCTCCAGGGGGTGCCGCAGACCGCCTGGCAGGAGTAGATGCCCTTCTCCCCGTGGCAGACGGGGAAGTCGGTGTCCGGCACGATGGAGAAATCCGGCATGGGCTGCTCCTCCACAAAGTGCTCAATATCCTGCATCCCGGTCTCCTCGCTGCACCCGAAGAAGAGGGAGAGCTTGCTGCGCAGAGGGAGCCCCAGCTCCCGGAAGGCCTTCATCACGTACATGGAGACAACAGCGGCGTTTTTATTGTCCGTGACCCCCCGGCCGATGAGCAGGCCATCCTTTTCCACCGGGTCAAAGGGGTCGTGGGCCCAGTTGTTCCCCACCGGCACCACATCCAGGTGGGAGAAGAGGCCGATGGTCTTGTCCCCCTCCCCGTACTGGGCCAGGCCATACCAGTAGCCGCAGTTTTTGGCGGCGAGGCCGTGCCCCTGGGCCATCTCCAGGGCCTTATCCAGCACCTGGGCGCAGCCCTTGCCAAAGGGCATCCCGTCCGCCCCAAAGTGGCTGACGCTGGGGATGCGCACCAGCGCCTTCAGGTCCTCCACCACCCCCTGGCGGCTTTGGGCCGCGTATTCCTCAATGCGCTTTTGCAGTTCCTTGGAAACCATCTTCGCAGCAACTCCTTCCGGTTTTTATGATGCGGATTTTTTACCCATCCAGTTTACTATGAATGGCGGAAGAAATCAAGGGGGACACCTCCACCACCGCCAGCTTTTCCCCCGCCACCCGGAAGCGGACCTCCACCCCGCCGAAGGCCAGTCCGTAGATCCGCTCCGGGTCCTCTTGGTAGCCGGGGCGGGGGTCCTGGGCCAGGACGGCGGCAAGGGGTTCCCGCAGGTGCGGGGGGACCCGCTCCAGCAGCTCCGGCGGGAAGTCCACCGCCAGGATGTCCCCCCGCTCCTGGAGGGCAAAGCCCCCGGAGGCCTCCGGGTGGGAATCGGTGTAGGGGAGGTAGGGCTTCACGTCGTAGATGGGGGTGCCGTCCAGCAGGTCGGCGCCTCCCACCACCAGCACGGGCCCCTCCGGGGCCTCCGGCAGCACCTCCAGCAGCCGCACCGAGGAAAGCCCCAGGGAGTTGGGCCGGAAGGGGGAGCGGGTGGCAAAGACCCCCTTGCGGACATTGCCCCCCAGGCGGGGCGGACGGACGGTGGGGGACCACCCCTCCCGCCGGGCCTGGGAAAACTGCCAGATGAGCCAAAGGTGGGAGTATTCCTCCAGCCCCCGGAAGGCCTCCGGCTCCCGGTACTCCGGGAGGAACACCACCCGCGCCCGGAGGGAATCGATGAGCCCGCTTTGGCGGGGGATGCCGAACTTCTGGGGGAAGTCGCTGCGTATATGGGCGATGGGCCGGATCACCGCTTCTTCTGCCATGGTCATAGGGATACCTCGCTTCTGTAAACTGTGGTTATTATCCTACCACAGATCCGCCTTTTGGGCAACCGCACGCCGCGGGGCATTAAAAAGCGGAAGGGCCGTAGTCCTTCCGTAAAATTTTATTTGGTGGCCTTTTCGATGATCTTCTGGGCGGTGGTGCCCCAGGGCCGGTTAAAGCGGGGGATGCGCCGCAGGCAGGCGGGGTCCCTGGTGATGCGGAAGAGCTTCCCCTGGGCGTCCAGGGTGGCCCGGAAGCCCAGCTCCTCCAGCACCGGGTAGCTGTCCTCGCTCACCGCCCCAAAGGGGTAGGTGAAGGCGGTGGGGGCGTAGCCGGTCATCTCCACAAAGCGCTGCTGCCCCTTCTCCACATCCTCCCGGATGACCTGCTGGTATTCCTCGGTGCTTTCTCCCTTCTTCTTGCCGATGCCCTTGCGGCCGCTGCCCTTGTTCTTGTGGAGGTTGTAGCTGTGGCTCTGGAACTCGATGAGGCCGGAGTCCATCATCTCGCCAATCTGCTCCCAGGTGAGGTGGGAGTAGTTCTCCCGGTTCTCGTCCAGCTGGGAATACTTATCCGTCTCCGAGATGATGATGGAGATGACCGCCTTCATCCGGAGCTCCTGGAGGATGGGGAAGGCGTTGAGGTAGTTGTTGTAATAGCCGTCGTCAAAGGTGATCATCACCGGTTTTTCCGGCAGGGGGGTCCCGGTCTCCACATAGTTTAGGAGGTCCTGCACCACCACCGTCTGGTAGCCCTGTTCCCGGAGCCACAGGAGGTCGCTCCGCAGGGCCTCCGGGGTGATGACATAATCCCCGGCCTTCTTCTCCCGGCTGTTGATGCTGTGGTACATCAGCACCGGGAGGTCGATGGGCTCCTGGGCGGCGGCCTCCACCGAAACGGTCTCCGGCGCCCGGCCAAACTCGATATACCAGGAGCCCCAAACCACCGCGGCGGTGAGGGCAAAGACCACCGCCAGGCGCAGCATCCGCATTTTCATGGTACTCCACTCCCTTCGGTCAATCCACCGGTACGAACCGGTACTTCCGCCGGTACTCTCCCTTTTCCTCCCCCGGTATCACGGTGGCCCGGCGGCGCTCCAGGAGATTCACCAGGGGGTAGACGTCCACCCAGATCTCGTTGTTCCCCTCCTTTTGGCTCTCGTCAAAGATCAGCTGGAGGCCGAAGTGGAGGTGAGGCGCGCTCATGCCGTTGGTATCCGGGGTGGAGCTGTAGCCGGTCATCCCCACATAGCCGATGACCTGCCCCGCCTCCACCACCGCCCCCTGGGTGATGCCGGCGGCGAAGGGGTGGCCCTTGCGGAGGTGGGCGTAGTACCAGTACCGTTTCCCGTCGTGGGAGCGGATGCCGATGCGCCAGCCCCCGTACTGGTTCCAGCCGGCGGCCTCCACCACTCCTCCCTCCACCGCCACCACCGGGGTGCCCACCGGGGCCATCAGGTCGTTGCCCAGGTGCTTCCTGCGGTAGCCGTAGGACCGCCCCGCCCCAAAGTCGTCGTAGTGGGAGAAGCCGTACCCCCTGGCGATGGGGCAGAAGGCGGTGAGGCCGTAGCCCGCCGTCTGGATGAGGCGCTCCGGGTCGTTAGGGTCCGGTTCCTCCAGCAGATAGTTCCCCACCATGTTCCCCAGCACCGCCCCGTAGGCTTCCCGGTAGTAGTCGTAGTACTGGTCCGGGCCCTGGCCCAGGATGGCCTTGGGGCTCTTCCCCTGGGAAAGGGCCTTGGCGGTATCCCGCAGGTGGGTGTCCCGGTAGCGGGAAAAATCCCCGCCGTACCGGGCCCCCAGGCAGGCCAGCAGCTCCACCCAGTCCACCGGCTGCACCTGGTCCTCTTCCGGCTCCCGGTGGCTCCGCAGGTCCTCATCCAGGGCCGCGGAGAGGGCAGAGTAGGTGGGGGTAAAATCCACCCAACGGATGTAGTCCTTCTTTTGGACCGCCAGGGCCCGGACCACCGCCAGCCCCCCCGTTACCGCCAGGGCAAGGCAGAGGGCCGCCCCCCAGAAGCGTTTCCTCTCCACACAGCAGTACAGCATTCCAGCACCCCTTCCCTTAAAAACCTATATTCGGGAAGTGGGAAAAAGAGAAGGATTTTCTTTGGGGAGGTGTGTTTTTTCCCTGCGGGGGAACCCCTCCGTCACCGCCTGCGGCGGTCAGCCCTAACGGGCCGCTTTGCGTCCCTTCGGGCACGTGGGCTACGCCCAACCTCCCCTTTCAGGGGAGGCTCTGGCGGAGCGCAAAGCTGTCCGTTCTGCCAAGGGCTCCCCTGAAAGGGGAGCTGGCATTTCCCGAAGGGAAATGTCTGAGGGGTTTTCCCCCCGGAGATGCAAGGGGGAAAATGCTTTTTCTACCCAGCACGAAAAGCCGAACGCCCCAAGGGGGGTTCGGCTTTTCGCCAGCAGATATTTTCCGGAAGGCAAGAACCTTGCTTGCCGAATCCTAAAAAATATGGTAATATAATAGCGGCACTGCCAGTAACGGTAGGCGCTGCGCCCGCAGGCGCGTTTCGGAGCGCAACCGCCGCAAAGCGGCGGCTCTTAGCGCGGAGATGTTGGTCCCCCGGAGATTTTCCTTATGGCAAATTCCCGGAGGGATACAGGCTTTTTGTCCCCCTCCGGAAACCCGGAAAGGGGGGAGCGCAATGGTTACATATGGTGAACTGTTCCAGTTTTGCCTGGTCATCATCGGCGTTATCAGCATATGTCTTACATTTGCTGGCAAAAAGAAATAACCGCCCCAGCCCAAGGCTTAATAGTGACAAGTAACTATTTGCCGCAGAGGGCGGCGTGACCAAGTGTCACGCCGTCTTTCTGCGTCCATAGGTAGTTTGCGTAATTACAGGTTCGCTGATTTCCGGTACTTCTACTTCCTCCAGGAAGTTGAATACGATCTTGACCTTTTGCGTCCGCTTGCCGCTGGATTTGTCCGGGGCGTAGACGATAATCTGCTTGATGAACTCGTTCACGATGGTGGTTGTCAGCTCCGGAATGTCCACGTACTTTTCCATCAAGGCGAGGAACTGGTCAACATTGTCCTCCATTTCCTCACGGGTCGCAACCCAGTCCTCAAGACCGATGACCTCGTTGTTGAGCGCCGCCTGCTCCGCTTCGTAACCCTCCAGCATCTTCTGGTAACGCTCCTGACTCAGATTGCCAAGTACCATGTCCTCGTAGATACGGGTGATGAGTTTGTCGATGTCCGCCAGCCGCTTCTTCGCTTTCTCCAGCCGCCGCTTGTCCTCCCGGATGGACTTCTCCTGTTCCTCTCTCCGGCACATCAGCCATTCCTCCTGGAAGCCCTCCACATCGGCCCGGATATACTCCGTCACGGCCCGGATGCGCTCCAAGACCACATCCCGCAGAACATCCTCCCGGATATAGTGCGCCGAACAGGTTCCTCGCCCGCTTTTGTACTTGGCACAGATGTTCAAAACCAAGGGCCTCCAGCGCCTTTTCCTGCTTCGGCTCGACCTCGCCATATCGGTTCACATAGTCGAACACATGGCGCTCATGGATATGGGGCGTGGCCTCGTCCAGATGGAGCGCCCAGTCAATAACATGGACGTGTTCACCGAAGCGGCGTTCAAGTTCCAGCATAAATTCCCCGACAATTTCCAGAAGCACATCCGGGGAAACGGAGTCCTCCATCGTGCCGATCTGGTAGATGGTTTCCTCCGGGCAGAAGCGTTTGTCAGCCAGCAGATCATCCACGCTCCGGTCACGCTCGGAGTGGCGGCGTTTGGCGTTCCGCTCATGCTGGCCGTCAAGGTAGTCCGAGTAGCGGTCCAGATAAAAGGCCCGTTCCACATCCGCGAAGGACACCTCACCGTCCTGCTGGGCCGGATAGGTCGCGCCCTGGAAACAATCCCAATAGATGTTCTGCTGAATGCGCTCACTGTCAATGTGGTCGGCGTGTTCGGTATCAAAGGTTCTGTCGTTGTGCGTTGATTTGTAGACGCCGCTTTTCCCGGCTCTCCCGTTGTGCCGGGTCAGTCTTTTTGCCATTCTGCTCTCCTTCCTGTTTTTCGTTTTTGCTGTTCCGGGAGTGGCCAGGGGCGGCGAAGCCGCCGAATCTGAGTGCTTTGCGCCAGATAATAACCCAGTATAAAGTGACGCAGAGCATCACTTTACTGGGCCAAGGGTTTCACCCTCTAGACACCGGAGCAAGCGTTGTCACCCTGCACCCGACCCAAAGGGCTTTGCCCTCTGGACACCCAGCAGGCGCTGCCGCCCTGCACCCGGCCCAAAGGTTTCGCCTCTGGACACTGACCAGACGCTCGCCGCTCTGGACTTGGCGCAAAGGGCTGGCCACCCTCTGCACTCCCGCCAAAGATGCAGACCTCCGCCATCTGCGGATAGCTCTGACCTGCATCTTTGCTCACGCCGCTCTCCCCGACTCAGTTCCTGCCCCTGTTCTTCCAGCGGCGTTTTGTTCTCCTTGGTACGCTCCATGCGATACTTCTCCAAAGAACATATCCCTTTCGGACGGTCATTCTTTTTTCAAGCTGCAATGTCGTTTGACAGAAACATCGTAGCAGAAAAAAGGCCACTCTCCCGTATATCCAAGAGGTAGGAAATCCAGGACAAAAACGGATATTTCCACGCTCTCGGAAATGTGGTAGAATGGCAGTAATATCAGGGGAGGGCGGCGCTATGTATTTGACCATACAGGAAAGATTGAAGGATTTGCGGGTGGAACACGGCTTGACGCTGAAAGAACTTGCGGAACAGACGGGCCTGTCCTCGTCTGCTCTGGGCAGTTATGAGGCAGACGATACTAAGGACATCAGCCACTACGCCCTTATCAAGCTGGCGAAGTTCTACGGTGTGACCGCCGACTATCTGCTAAGGCTGTCTGAAATGAAAAGTCACCCAAACGCTGATCTGGCGGACCTGCGTTTGAGTGACGGTATGATTGATGTATTGAAAGCAGGACGGGTGGATACCGCCCTGCTGGGGGAGTTGGTGACGCACCCGGATTTTATGAAGTTGCTGGCTGACATCAGCATCTATGTGAACGGCATCGCCGCCATGCAGATACATAATCTGAACGCCTGGGTGGAAGTGGTTCGCTCCAAGATTATTGAGGAGTACCAGCCGGGAGAGCAGGACATGGATGCGTTGCTGACGGATGCTGTTCTTCTTCGGGAACACGACTACTTCACCAGCCGGGTCCATGAGGACATTGACGCCATCATGGAGGACATCCGGGAGAAGCATCGTGGCCGGAGCGAGAGCGGCCCAGAACATTCCGCGATTGCGGACTTGAAGCAGGACTTGGAGGATGTGGCAAACTTCAAGGGGAGCCGCGCCGAGGCTTGGCTGATGATGTACTGCAAACAGACACAGACCCCGTATAACAAATTGTCCGAAGAAGAAAAGCACTGGCTGATGAAGATTGCCCAAAAGTCAAAGCTGGCAAAAAGTCATGTATCACAGAGAGGGAAGAAACGGAAATAGAAATTGTCGCTCCGCAAATATGAACAGCTCTACGATCCTGCACCCGCAGGCCGTAGAGCTGTTATTCGTCGGGAATATATTCGGCAATGTCCTCCAGGCGGCAATCCAGTGCCGAACATAATTTGTTCAGTGTTTTTGTTTCCATGTTGTCATTGGCCCGCAGACGCCGGACGGTCTTGCTGTCGATGCCGCACTTCTCCCGGAGCTGATAGGTGGAAACATTTTTTGCTTTCATCACATCCCATAGCTTATCAAAAATAATCACAACCGCACCTCCTGATTGACACCAACCAGTATGGGGGTTATAATCTCCACGGTTAAGGGGATATAACCCCCATATCAAAATAAAAATCAGGAGGCTGATTGCTATGATTGAACGGTGCTGTGCCTTCACGGGTCATCGACCGAGAAAATTTCCATGGGGCGATAACGAGACAGATGCCCGGTGCATTGCTCTGAAAAAAGCACTTGCCGAAGAAATCGCCAAGCTGGTAGATGCCGGGTACACGGACTTTCTCTCTGGTATGGCGGAGGGAACCGATGCTTGGGCAGCTCTGGCGGTTCTGACCTTGAAAAAAGAAAATCCCGCGCTGAAACTCTACTGTGTTCTGCCCTGCGAAGGACAGGCGGACGAGTGGTCGGCTTCGGCGCGGGAACGCTATTTTTCTATCCTGGAGCAAGCGGACGAGGTCGTGTATGTGAGCAGGGAATACCATGACGGCTG
>JAETSQ010000035.1 GCA_021769525.1 Oscillospiraceae bacterium | reverse complement strand
TCCTCGGTCAAGGTGAAGTTTTCATCGGCGGGCAGATCGGTCCAGGTCACCTGACCATTGCGGTCGCTGGTGCCGGAGACGGTGGTGCCGCCGCTGCCGGTGAGGGTGAACTCGGCCCCCTCCAGGGGCGCGCCGCCGGCGCCGGTCTTGACGATCTGGAGGGTGGCGTTCTCCGGGATATCCGAGCCGCTCCACTTGAACGGGGCCTGGGCCTCCAGGTCGACATAGCCGGGGTCGGAGATGATGTAGGACTGTTCGGTGGCGGAGGGGTTATAGGCCAGGAACAGGTTAAACTGCGCCACGCCACCTGCGGCCCGGATGGTAAAGCTGCCCTCATCGGGCACGTTATCCGTGGGGATACAGACCTTGAAGGCGCCGTAATACTCCTCGCCGTTGGAGTTGAGGTTGGTGCTGCGCTGCTTGCTGGTGTCCACCTTGTAGCAGGTGGTCCCGTTCTCCGGCACCGTCTCCAGGGGGGAGCCGTTCTCGGCGGTGAAGATGGTCCCCTGGGGCGCGTCCGTGGAGTAGACCTTGGTGGTGCGCCCATCGATCCAGGTGGAGGTGGCGGAGGCCACATACATGGTGCGGGTATAGTATTCCTTGCCGCCGATGGTCTCCTTTTTGATGCCGTCCTCGTTGTCGGCGGCGGCGCCCTCCAAGCCGTACTCGTTGAGAACGTCCACGCCGCGGACATCCTTATCCTCCTCGGCCCGGATGGACAGGCCGGTGTGGAGGTTCTTGGTCCAGCCGGTGGCGAGGCGCAGGATTCTCCTTTCCGCTGATTGCAACGCAAGTATAGCCGAAAGGCATGGGGAAAGCTATTCACCATTACCAACAATGATTGAGAGACAAAGCGAGCATAACCACCAATGTGAACAGGCGGGGGAAACGAAAAAGACCGCCCACTGGTCTGCCTTAAAAACTGGCAGACTGTGGACGGTCTTTTCATTATTTTGAGTGCTTGGGAGTTCGAGTCATGTTTGTCTCCTAAAAACGCAAAATCAGGCTGATTTGCATCTGTAAGCGTCAAATAGGGACATACCAGCAAGGGAGAAAAAAGAACCGGCAACCGCGGTGAAATGCGGTAGCCGGTCATTTACACAGATTCTGTACGGCGGGGCTCCAGGGCAGACAGTCTTGAACCGGGACGCCGAAAGGCAGGCGCTCCAGAAGAAATTTGAGGTACGGGAAAGGCCGCAACCCATTAGCCTTGGCTGTTTCCACAATGGAGTAAACGGCCGCGCTGGCATCAGCGCCCTTCGGCGTGTTGGAAAACAGCCAGTTCTTCCGCCCCACCGCGAAGGGGCGCACAGCCCGCTCCGCCCGGTTGTTGGACAACTCCAGCCGCCCGTCCAGGAATACGTTCATCAGCCAGCTCTCCTGATTCACGGCATAGGTCAACGCCGCGCCAAACATACTTTTCGGCACGGGATTCTTCTCGTATTCCGTTTTGGCCCAGACGAAGAATTTCTCCGCCACTGGTTTGGACTGTTCCAGGCGGGCCTGATACCGCTCCTGGAAAGAGAGATTTTGTTCCGTAAAACCGCTTTCCTGCCGGAACAGCTTATCGCAGTAGTCCAAACCGATCTTTGCCGGGGATCTGTCCCGCAGCTCTTGGGGTAGGCTTTTCAGCGTATCGGTAAACTTTCTGCGCATATGTGCCCAACAGCCCACCACTGTGATCTCCGGCGGCAGCTTGCAGTGGTAGGCCTCGTACCCATCGGTGTGCAGCAGGCCGGTAAACCCTTCCAAAAAGCGGCCGGCACATTCTCCCGCCCGGCTGGGCTGATAATCATACAGCACCACAGGATGCCGGGTGTCTCCCGAGGTTCGGTATACCCACACATAGCTCCTCTGCCGGGCCTTTCGTCCCGGCTCCTTCAGCACCATCAACGTGGTCTCATCGGCGTGGAGAATCTCATTGGACAGCAACTCCCGCCGTAACGCCTGGACGAACTCCGCAAGCCACCGTTCGTGGGCCGCCATGATCCAGTTGGCCATGGTCTGCCGGGAGATGGGGACGCCAATCCGGGCCAGCTCCTGCTCCTGCCGGTACAGGGGCAGCGCCAACGTGTATTTGCTGTTCAAAATATGGGCCAGCAGGCTGGGGGAAACAATGCCGCTGTTTGGCAGCATCGGCGCGGGGATTTCGCTTTTTTTCATAGGGACATGGTCATTCTCCCGCTCACAGCACCGGCAGCTGTATACGGCCTGGATATGCTCCACCACCGTGTATTTCGCCGGGACGTATACCAATTCCCGCCGTACCACAGCCTGCCCGCACTGGTGCAGCGCCCCGCCGCACTCTGGGCATACCCGCTCCTCCGACCGCAGCTCGTGAACCACCTGCTCCACAGGCAGACCGGAGAAGTCCATCTCCCGCTTCCCCACCCGCTTCCGCCGTTGATAGGTAATCTGCTCCAGGCCAGGCTCCGCCACTTTGGGATCCGCCAGCTCCTCCGCCTCGTTGAACAGGCTGAACTGCTCCGAGAGTACCTGGGTCTGCTCGCTGGACGCGCCAAACCGCTGCCCCTGCATCAGCCGCAGTTGCTGGGTTAACCAGTCCACCTGCCGGTTCAGGGACGCGATCTCGGCCTCTTTTTTTGTCAGCAGCGCCTGCCATTCGGCGGCGTCTTTCCACTCCTGTTTCATATCATGATTATACATCAAAAGGGCTGTGATTTCAAGTATCACAGCCCTTTTTGTGTCTTAAACGGTACAATGGATCTGCTCAGAAGATACTCGAATTCCTTCTCGCTGATCTCCAGCGTTTCCCCTGTCTGTCCCTTCGGCCAGGGATAAGTCCCGCTCTGCGCCCGCCGCTTCCCCTGCAAAAATCCCTGCCCGTCCCATTCGATATACTTTAACATGGAACCTGTCCCATCCCGGAATACGTACACGCTGCCGTCATAGGGATCCAGCTTCAGATGATACCGCACGATGGCTGTCAGCCCGTCCAGCCCTGTGTACATACTGGTCGTCCCGCACACCAGCCATACCCGTTTCCCACGCTTCCCGGAACGGTTGGCCCGCGCCTCCTCGATCAGCTTTTCCTTCCACTCCTCCAGGCTGTCCCCGCTCAAACGCCGGCTCCCACGCCGCGCCCCCTGCTGGCTGAACCGCCCCGACACCGCGCACCGCCGGCTGCAGTACCGCCGCCCCTGTCCGCTGGTGTCCGTAAACTTCTCTCCGCACCATTCGCACCTTTCCTCCACATGGGTTTGATCCATCGCCAGCAGATAGCAGAACCGGCTGCAGTACGTCTTTCCCCGCTGTTTCCCCGTCAGCGGCACCCCACAAAACGCGCATTCCTCCGCGGGCAGTTCCTCCGGCGGATGCGCCTTGTGATACTCCTTCCACCATTCCATCCGGCACGCATCGCTGCAATATTTCCTCGCAATCCCCGGTTTCCATTCTGGCTGAAATTCCTTCCCGCAGTTCGGACATATTTGCTCAGGCCGCGCTCGGCTTCGCCGCTCTGCCAGCAGCTTCTGGTGGTGATACCTCACCCGGCACTGGTCGCTGCAGAACCGCCGCCATCGCCCTGCCCCGCCTTCCTGCTGCTCCACCACATCTCCGCATTCCGGGCAGATGTTTACCTCCCCTTTGTAGTACCGCTTTGCGTTGTTGTACCTGTACCGGCACTCATTGCTGCAGTATTTCTGCCGCGTGATGTGGCAGGTCGGGATGAATCCTTTTCCACAATTTTGACACTTTAGTTCTTCTGCCACTCCTATTCCCCCTTTGCCCTTAATTATACTCTTGGGGAATAGGTGCGCTATTATTTGACGCTTACTTGCATCTCCGATGCGTTATTTTTATTTTACGGCCCCCAAATTTTGAAATGCCAGAAAATTATTCTCTTATTTTTGCGTTTCTGATGATTTAGTGCAAAAATCCCGCACCGAAGTGCGGGATTTTTAACTGCATCTCGTTTGTCAACGAGACTTGGTGGAAACGCACGGGCTCGAACCGTGGACCTCCTGCGTGTGAAGCAGGCACTCTGACCAGCTGAGCTACGCTTCCAATTTTGGGTGCTTTGTCATTATACTATAGATCCATCCCGTTTGCAAGTCCTAATTTCATTTTTTCTAAAAATTTGCGGCCCTCACTCCAGGGCGAAGGGCTCCCGGCGCAAACCCGCCTGACACCCGGAGCCACCCGGCCCCGCGGCCCGGACAGCGGAGATCCCCGGCGTCACCGGTCTTCTCCGCCATCCGGGCACGGGCATCATTTTTAGATTCGGGTGGTGTACCAATCCATAGCGCGGCGCATAGCGGTTTCCGGGTCCATAACATACCGGCGGTCCAGGATCTCCAGCCCCAGAAAACCGCTGTAATCCATATCCTTTAGGATTTGGAGGGCCGCATCCAGCTCCAGAACACCGTCGCCGGGGACCAGATGCCCGCCGGGGTTTCCGTCCACAAAGTGGACGTGCCCCAGCCGCTCCTTCCCCAGCATATGGACAAAGGTGCCGAATGTGTCCACCCCGGTGGTGGCAATGACGTCCGTGTCCGCAAGGCCGGTCAGGGCGGGGCTCCCCACCTCTTTCAGGAGGCGTACAAGCTGGCTCGCCTCGTTGCAGATGTGGGTGGTGAACTTCGTGAAGGGCTCCAGGGCCAGGGTGACCCCCTCCTGCTCCGCCTTGCGGCAGATACGGCCCATCCCTTCAACACACCAGTTAAAGGAATCCTCCGGGTCCACATCCAGGTAGGCAAAGCCGGTGGAGACCACCATCCGCTGGCAGTTCAGCTGCACCGCCGCCTCGATATGCCGGTTGAAGAATTCCACCGTACGCTCCCGGTAGACCTTATCCGGGTGGGAAACGCTGATGGCGTAGACGCACTGTTCCGGGGTAAAGCAGGCCAGCTTCAGGTCATGGGCCTGGATTTTTTTGTCCAGTTCCACCAGACGGTCATGATCAAAATCCTCCAGGTGTAGATGGGGGCCGGAGGCCCATAGCTCAATGGAGCGGTATCCCAGGCGCTGGGCCGAATCCAGGAAGTGATCCAGGGTGTAGCGTTTGTAATGGTAGTTGGCGGCGCAAAGCTGTTCAATGGTAAGCATCCCGCTTCTCCTCTCCAAGTTAGATATAGGGGTCGAACTGCTGGATAATCTGGGTGGCGCGGGCCTTTCCCCTGGCCATGCACTGGGGGATGCTCTCCCCCAGGCTCACCCCGTAGGTAAAGGCGGCGATGTAGGAATCCCCCGCCCCCACGGTGTTCACCACCGGGACGCTTTCCGCGCTCTCCTCGTAGAACCGCTCCCCATCCCAGGCCAGGCTCCCGTATTCCCCCAGCATGGCGATGACGCACCCTGCCCCCTTGGCCTGGGCCGTCCGGATAAAGTCCCGGATGTAGCCGTCCTTCTTGTCGTAGGAGAAGAAGGCGTAGTCCAGATGGGGCAGGAGGATGTCGTTCACCGGCAGATCCAGCCGCTTGGAGAAGTCGTAGACCCAGACCTGTCCCGGTTGTTTCAGCTCCGCGATGTACCGCTCGATCTTGGCCCAGCGCTCGGCATATACGATGTCGAAGCACTTCACGAACTCCAGGTCTTCGGGGGAAAGGCGTATCTCCTCCATGGCGTTGCCTTCAAAGTGGAGGTGCTTCTTGTCCCCGTCCACAAGGTCCATGGTGGCCATGCCGGTGGGGCGGTCCACCCTTGCCAGCACCCGCAGGGGGATGCCCCGCTCCTTTAGCCGCTCCTCCAGGGCCATGGCGAAGACATCGTTGCCCAGGATGGTCATCTCGGTGATGTCCCCGCCCATCTCCTTGTAGTTCAGGGCAAAGTCGATGCTGTTGCCGGTGAGGTAGTACCGGTCCAGCTTGTAGTAAACGTCGATGCAGTTATCCGCCAGGGCAATGGCTTTTTTCATGCCGCTTCACTCCCCCATGATATAGATCATATATTTGCGGTTTTTGATGCCGTCGTATTCGCAGAAGTAGATGTCCGCCGCGCTCCCCAGCTTCACCTTCCCCTCCACAACGGGGAAGACACAGTGGTTGCCGGTGAGGAGGGACTTCAGGTGTCCCGGCGCGTTGCCGCCGATGGTGCCGTAGCTCCGAAGGTAGTGGTTGTGGTGGTAGGGATGATCCTCCGGGGCAGCGCGGTCCAGCAGCTCCATCAGGTCCTTTTCCACACAGGGGAGGCTCTCGTTGACGGTGATGCCGGTGGTGGTGTGCTCGGTGATGACAAAGACCACCCCGTTCTGCACCCCGCTTTCCGCCACGTAGTCCCGCACCGCGTCGGTGATGCGGATCATCTCAAATTCCTTGTCGGCGCAGATGGGGACCTCCTTCAGCTTGAATGTCATCTCACAGTCCCTCCAGTCCAAAGAATTTGGCGGCGTTGCGCCAGTAGACCCGTTCCTTCGTCTCCTCGTCCATGCCGATGCTGTCCATCCCCCGCTTTGCCCGCACCGGGCGGATGCGGGGGGAACCGGAGCCGAACATCACCTGATGGGCGATGTTGTGCTCCAGCCAGTACTCCCCCATGTCCTCCCGGAAGACCTTGCGGAAGATCTGGTAGGGCCCGTCGAAGTTCATCAGGGCGGTGCCGGCGTAGAGGTTGGGGTACTTCAGGAGGAGGGCCGCCGTCTCCTGGACCCAGGGCCAGCCCATATGGGTCAGGCAGAGGTTTACCTCCGGGTAGGCGGCGGCCACCTCCTCGAACTCCACCGGCCGGGCGTACTTGGCCAGGGCGTTTCGCTCCAGGCAGAGGCCGGCGTGGAAGACAATGGGCCGCCCGTGCTTGCGGCAGAGGTCGTAGAGGGGCAGCAGCCGGGGGTCGCCGGGGTACATTTTCAGGCGGGCGGTATTCACCGCAAGGCCCCGCAGACCCAGGACGGTGAAAGCCCGCTCCAGCTCCTCCCCGGCGTCGCTGCGGCGGGGGTCCACCGATGCTATGCCCAGGAAGAAGTCCGGGTCCAGGGCCACCAGGGCCGCGATCTCATCGTTGGAGATGGCGGGGGTCCCCGTCTCGGCGGAGCAGTCCTCCGGCAGGAGGACCGCCTTTCGGATGTCCGCCAGGGCGTACTGCTTTTTCAGCAGCGGCAGGGGCGAAGGCTTCATCAGGTGGTAGTTCATCTCGTCACAGCGCTTTTCGAAGCGGGCGGCGTCCCCGCAGATGGGCGCGAAGAGCGCCGGATGAATGTGGGTATCAATGACCATCATGTGGAGGGACCTCCTTTCCTTACGAATCGTCCCGGAGGGCGTACATACTCTCCCGGTTGGCGCGGTACAGCTCCCGGAAAATGGGATAGTGAGCCTTATAGTAGCTGTGGTTTTCCGGGTCGGGCCGGAGGACCGTCCCCTGGGGCAGGGCATCCCGCAGGGCAAGGAAGTCCTTCAGGGTCCCGCAGCCCACCGCCGCCAGCATGGCGTCCCCGTAGGAGGAGCACTGCCAGGGCTCCGGGATGGTGATGGGCAGTCCCGCCATATCGCAGACGATCTGCATCCAGGTGCGGTTCTTGGTGCCGCCGCCGGCGGTGATGATCCGCCTGGGGGGCAGGCCCATCTCCTCAAAGAGGATGAGATGCTGGTAGGTGGAGTAGCCGATGGCCTCCAGGGCGGCGCGGCCAATGTGCTTCCTGGTGTGGCCGCCCCGCAGGCCGAAGATCATCCCCGCGGCCTTGGGGTCCTGGAGGGGGCTGCGCTCCCCGTAGATGTAGGGGAGCATCATCAGGCCGCCGCTGCCGGGGGGGACCTGGGCGGCCTCCCGCGCCATCACGGCGTAGGCGTTCTCCCCGCCCGCCTCCTGGGCGGCCAGCTCCGGGGCGTAGAGGGTGTCCCGCACCCAGCGGGTGAGGGTCCCGGCGGCGTTGGTGCCGTCCCCCATGCAGAAGGTGCCGGGGACGGTGAAGACCTTGCCCCCCTTGAGGGAGCCATTTCCATTGGGGGAGACGAACTGATCCACAAAGCGGTCCACGCAGTAGTAGTAGAACATGGAGGAACCGTATTGGAAGAAGGCGGTGCCCGGTTCCACCAGTCCCACGCTGATGGCCTCCGCGGTGGAATCCCCGGTGCCGGTGACCACCGGCGTGCCGGGGGCCAGGCCGGTCTGGGCCGCCGCCTCCGGGGTGACATAGCCCACGATGTCGGTGGAAACGGCGCAGTCGGCGATCTGGTCCGGGCGGCAGTAGAGTGGGCACTCCGCCTCGTTCTTCCTCCCGTCGCCGTGGTACAGGGGGCGGAAGGACCCCTTGGCCAGGAACTGGTCGATGACATACTCCCCGGTGAGGCGTGCGGTCAAAAAGGAACTGCCGGTGAGGAATTTATAGGTCCGCGCATAGACCTCCGGTTCGTTGTTCTTGATCCAGAGTATTTTTGTGGCGGTGTCCCCGGAGCAGATGGGGTGGCCGAACAGCTCCCGCACCCGCTCTTCTCCGTAGTATTCGGTGAGCCAGGCGGCTTCTTTTTCCGCCCTGGCGTCGATGCCGTAAAGGATGGCGGGGCGCAGGGGGCGGCAGTGCTCATCCACCGGCAGGCAGTCGGTGCCCAGGGCGCTGGCCCCCACGCAGGCGATCTGCTCCGGGGCGATGCCGCTCTCCTCCAGGAGCTTTTTGGTGATCTTGCAGAGATCCCCCCACCAGACGCCCTCGGCGTCGTGCTCGAACCAGCCGGGCCGGGGGTTCTCCATGGTGTGGGGGACGCTGACATCGGCGGCGGGGCGGAAGTCCTCCCCGATGAGCATACCGCGGGATTCAAAGGTGCCGATGTCCACCCCTAAAAAATAGCGCTTCATAAGTCTGTCCTTTCTCGGTCACAGCCCCGCCCGGATGTCCCGGACGATCTCCATAAAGGAGCGGACCCGTTCCTCGTCCACCCGGCCGTTGAAGACGCCGTCCTTCTTGAAGGCAGAGCCCATGCAGACGCCATCGCAGTGGCGGAGCTTTTCCCGCACGTTCTCGTGGCGGCAGCCGGTGTTGCAGAAGACCGGCACCTGCCGGGGCCGGGCCACCTGATAGACATCCTCCAGGATCTTATCGTCCGGCTCGTTGCCGGCGGCGGAGCCGGAGACACACAGACCGTCGGCGAAGCCCCCGAACATGATGGACCGGGCCACCACTTGGATGTCCCGCTGGACCAGGTAGCAGTCCGCCTCCGGGTTCACCTTGAAGAGCAGCTTCATATCCTGGATGCCCAGGGCCTTCCGGTGGCGGACCGCCTCCCCGCTGTTGGAGGTGTAGAGGCCGTATTCCCCCATATAGGCCCCGGAAAAGCAGCTGCGGCCAAATTTCGCCCCGGTGGCGGCGGCCAGGTCGATGGTGGCGATGGGGTTCTTTACCACATTGACGCCGAAGGGCACCCGGATAAGCTCCCGGAGGTCCCCGATGATATAGGCCATGGCGGAGATCACCGCGATGTCCGCCACCGGCTGGTAGGGGAGGCTGAACTCGTTGGCAAAGAGGATGCCGTCCACCCCGCCGTTCTGGAGGGCGATGAGGTCCCGGCGGGCGTGGTCCAGGACGGTATCCATGCTGCCGCAGTAGCCGGGGTCTCCGGGGAGGGCATCCAGGTGCAGCAGGGCGATGATGGGCTTTTCCACCCCAAACATTTCATGGGTCCACATGGTCAAAAAAACACTCCTTACTTAGTTAAGCTCGTTGGTGTTGGCGCGCAGCCAGGCGATCGTATCATCCAGGGCCTTGTCCGGGTCGCAGTAATACCGGCGGTCACAGATCTCAAAGGAGCAGGTCCCCCGGTAATCCTGGGCGGCGATGGCGTCGTAGTACTCCTTCATGGGGAAGTCGGCATCCCCCGGAACGGTGTGGCCCCGGTCGTTAAAGTGGATGTGCCGCAGCATCCCTCCCAGGTTCCGGAAGTAATCCTCCACCGTCTCCCCGGCGTAGGTCATCTGGTCCAGGTCCAGCATCCCCACCACCCAGGGGGAATCCACCTCCCGGAGCATCCGGGCCAGGTCGGCGCTGGTGATGATGGTATTGGAGGTGGTGACCTTTAATTCCTCCAAGAAAAGGGTGATCTTCTTGCGGTCGCAGTAGGCGGCCAGCTGCTGCAGGGAGTCCCGGCAGTAGTCCCATGCCTCCTCGCGGGGGGCGTCAAAGTACCCGAAGCCGGTGCTGATCTGGACGGCGGGACAGCCCAGGAACTCGGCGGTATCGACGGCCCGCTGGTAGTAGCGGATGCTGCTCTCCCGCGTGGTGCGGTCCTGGGTGCAGAAGTTCACCGGATAGACGCAGTTTTCCGGGGTCATGGCCATAACGGAAAGGCCGCGGCTGCGGATGTCGCGGTCCAGCTCCAGGAGGGTGCCGAGGGTGTAGTCGAAGAGATTGAGCTGGGGGGCGGAGCAGTAAAGGTCGATGCTGTCAAAGGGGGAACGCTCCACCTTGTCCAGGAACTTCTTGATGGGGTAGCGCAGGTAGTGGTAATTCATGGGGGCCAGCTTCATTTGGGGGGACACCTCCTAAAAAATTGGGCCCGGCGCACGCTGCCCGGTATGGGAAGGCACGCCAGGCCGGAGATCAGGGTAGGAAAACAGCTTTTAGAACACCAGCAGGCCGAGGACGAAGGCGACGGCGACGGTGACGACGCTCATCACCAGGCCGGGGAACATATAGCTGTGGTTCAGGACATACTTGCCGATCTTGGTGGTGCCGGCGGAATCGAAGCCCAGGGCGGCCACGCACTGGCCGGAGGCGGGGATGAAGTAGTTGCAGTTGCAGACCACCCAGCCGGCGATGATGACGTAGACCGGCAGGTTCAGGGCCATGCCGATGGGGATCATGATCATGGTGGTGGAAGCCTGGCTGGTGGTGATGGCGGCCACGATGAACACGGCGATGATGTAGATCCAGGGGAACTGGTTGGCGACGGCGCCCATGGTCTCGGAGATGTAGGAGGACTGGTCGCCGATGAAGGTGTTCACCATCCAGCACAGGCCGTAGGCCAGGACGACGGCGAACATACCGGTCTTGAAGACGGGCTGATCCAGCATCTTGTTGCTGTCGAACCTGCAGATCAGCACCATCAGGGCGGCGCCCACCAGCATGAAGATCTCGATGACGGTGGTCATGCCCAGGCTGCTGCCGTCGGCGAAGGTGGGCCGCAGGGCGGAGACGGCGCCCAGCAGGACGATGAGGAGCATGGCAATGAGGAAGATGGTGACGGAGGTCTTGGCCTCCTTGGTGATGGGCTTATCGCTGCTGTGGTCCACCTTGTAGTCCTTCACCAGGCCCTGGCGCACCCGCTCCAGGTACTCCGGGTCCTCGCTCAGCTCTTTGCCCCGCTTCATGACGGAAAGGCCGGCGGCGATGGCGCCCAGCAGGGTGGCGGGAACGCAGACGATGAGGAGGTTGAAGAGGTTGACGTTGCCATAGGCGGCCATCAGGCCCAGGATGCCGGCGGTGGCGGCAGAGATGGGGCAGGCGGTGATAGCGTTCTGGGAGGCCACCACTGCGGCGGAGATGGGACGCTCCGGGCGGACGCCGGTATCCATGGCGATCTCATTGATGACGGGGAGCAGGCTGTAGACGATGTGCCCGGTGCCGCACATAAAGGTGAATATGTAGGCCACCACAGGCCCCAGGATGGTGATGTGCTCCGGATGCTTGCGGAGGATCTTTTCCGCCAGCCGGACCATGTAATCCAGACCGCCGGCCGCCTGCATACAGGAGGCAGCCACGATGACGGCGATCATGATGCGGATGACGGTGATGGGAGGATCGGAAGGCGGAACGCGCAGGACAAAGGTCATAATCAGCATACCAAGACCACCGGCGAGGGCAAGGAAGGGACCGCCCTTGCGGGTGCCCAGGAAGATCATAGCGAGAACGATGATAAGTTCTACCCAGAACATGGAACTGCCTCCTTTTTAATCGACTGTTACGGGGGAAACCTTTCAGCGGCGTGGCCACGCACTTGCGAACGCTCAACAACCGGGCCGGTGAATGTTCTATATTGTATCGAATCATCTCCGCCGAATTGTTTTACATTACAATAATACAATACAACACAAATAGCCCGGATGTCAATAGAAAATCAAAAATTTGGACAAATCCCCATTTGTGGTCATTTAATTTTGTGCATTATGTATACTAAGTTATTTGATACAATGCAATACCGGTATAGGCGGGAGGTCCTTTTCCCTGACGGAAAAAAAACCCCCTTGGCACTTTTTTGTGTCAGGGGGGATCTTTGTGTCATAAGGTCTTATATTGTTTCAGGACGTTATACCGCCGCTAGACGATCATCTTGAACCGGTCCGCGATGCAGAGCTGGTTCCCCAGGTGCCGGTAGGTGCCGGTGGCGTCCTGGATGAGGCTGCGGATGGAAAGGAGGGGATACCGCTTGGGGATGCCCAGATACCGGGCCTCCTGGGCGCTGGCGAAGACGATCTCCAGCACCTTTTCCGACTGGGTAAATACGATGCCCTTGTGGGCCCGGATCACCTGGTAGAGGGAGGCGTCGTTCAGGTCCTCGTTAAAGAGGAAGCTGAACTCCTCCGAAAACTTGTTGGTCTCCAGCACCGTGGGGGAGCCGTTGGCCAGGCGCACCCGCTGGACCACCAGCACCTGCTGGCCGGGCTCCAGGCAGAGCTGGCTGGCCTCCTCCTCGGTGGGGGGCTCCAGGGCGATCTTGATCATCTTGGCGCCGGGGGTGTAGCCGGTCATGCGGCACATATCGGAATAGTCCAGCACGCCGGAAAGGCCACGCTGGATCTTCTGCTCCGCGATGAAGGTGCCCTTCCCCGGCTTCCGGACCAGGCACCCGGATTTGGAAAGCTCGTCCAGGGCCTTCCGCACCGTCACCCGGCTGACGGAATAACGCTCGCTCAGCTCGTTTTCGGTGGGGAGGCGGCTCCCCGCCGGCAGCTCGCCGTTTTCGATTTCCTTGCGCAGCCGCTCCTCCAGCTGCTTATAGAGGGGGGTGGAGATTGTATTATCCAAATTCATAGCCGTAGATCCTTGTTTTCTGTCAAAATAGAGGCCCTATCGCCATCTTTCCCAAATGCCTGATTGCATACAAAGTGTGCAATTGGTATTCTTAATTATACTCACCCGAAGAGGATTTGTAAAGTATGTCTTGCCATTTTGCTCAAAAAATATTTGCGTTTTTCATCATTTTGCCAAAAATCTTTTCCGGTATTGACTTTTGTATTGTATTGTATTATTATCTATGCGTACAAATAAAACATTCCCCGCAGGGGAAATCTTAAAGGGAGGTTGTTTTTTATGTTTTACACCAGCGCCAACATACGGGACATTATTGCGGAGATCCTCGCCGCCAAAAAGGAGCAGGGAGGGGTGAAGAGCCTCTACTTTGTGGGCTGCGGCGGCAGCCTGGGAGCCCTGTATCCCGCCAAGACCTTTATGGAGAGGGAGTGCGCCGGCATCAAGTCCGCCCTCATCAGCAGCAACGAGTTCGTCCACAGCACCCCCAGGGACTTCGGCAAAAATTCCATTATCTGCCTGGCCTGCCACAAGGGCAACACCCCGGAGACCATCGCCGCCGCCCGCCTGGGCCGGGAGAAGGGGGCCGCGGTCATCGTCCTCACCTGGCTGGAGCAGTCCGAGATCGTGGAGCACAGCGATTACACCGTGCTCTATTCCTTCGATGCCAGCCCGGACCACCTGGCGGGGGACATCGACTACGCCGGGGAAAAGACCATGTGCGCCCTGCTGGTGGCGGTGGAGCTGCTCCAGCAGACCGCCGGGTACGAGAACTACGAAAAGTTCCTGGCCGGCCGGGAGATGATCACCACCGTCATCCGGAAGGCCCGCGCCCATGTGGCCCAGCGGGCCCTGGCCTTCGCCCAGGAATACAAGGATGACAGCGTCATCTACACCATGGGCAGCGGCGCGGGGTACGGCGCGGCCTACATGGAGAGCATCTGCATCTTTATGGAGATGCAGTGGCTGGATTCCAGCAGCATCCACACCGGCGAATATTTCCACGGCCCCTTTGAGATCACCGATGTGAACCGCCCCTTTATGATCCAGGTCTCCGAGGGCTCCACCCGCCCCCTGGACGAGCGCTGCCTTAAGTTCCTGCGCACCTACGCCAAGCGCATCGAGGTGCTGGACGCCAAGGAGCTGGGCCTTTCGGTCATCGACCCGGCGGTGGTGGACTACTTCAACCACTCCCTCTTCAACAACGTCTACCCCATCTACAACCACGCCCTGGCCGAGGCCCGCAAGCACCCCCTGCCCACCCGCCGCTATATGTGGAAGGTGGAGTATTAAGGAGGTATCACCGTGAAAGAGGTCCGCATCCTCGCCATCGGCGATAATGTCTGCGACAAATACCTTTCCCGCGGCAAGATGTACCCCGGCGGGCAGTGCGTGAACACCTGCGCCTACGCCCGGATGAACCAAACCGAAGCCGCCTACCTGGGGAAATTCGGCAGCGACGAGGTGGCCGCCTACAACCAGGAGATCCTGGCCCGGCTGGGCATCGACAGCAGCCGCTGCCGCCATTTCCGGGGGGAGAACGGCTTTGCCCTGGTGACCCTCCGGGGGAACGACCGGGTATTCCTGGGCTCCAACAAGGGGGGCGTGGCAAAGGAGCACCCCTTCGCCTTCACCCAGGAGGACCTGGACTATATCCGGGGCTTTTCCCTCATCTACACCAACCTGAACAGCTACATTGAGGAGGACCTGCCCCTCTTAAAGGAGACCGGCGTGCCCATCGCCTACGACTTCTCCCTGCGGTGGACCGACGAATACCTGGCAAAGGTGGCCCCCTATGTCACCGTCGCCATCCTCTCCTGCGCCCATTTAACCCCGGAGGAGCGGGAGCGGGAGATGAAAAAGGCCCGGTCCCACGGCATCGCCATCGTGCTGGGCACCATCGGGGAAGACGGCTCCTGGGTGCTCTACAGGGACAAGTTCTACTACGCCCCGGCGGTGCAGGCCGAGAACGTCATCGACACCATGGGGGCGGGGGATTCCTACTTTGCGGCCTTCCTCTGCTCCCTGCTGGAGGATTCCGCCACCGGCGCCCTCATAGAAGGGGACGAGGCGGAGATGGCGGCCCGCCTCCGGCGGGCCATGGACCGCGGCGCGGCCTTTGCCGCCCAGGTGTGCGCCATGGAGGGGGCCTTCGGCTACGGCACCCCCATCCTGGGCCGCACGGAGATCTAAGAGCCTATTCAGAATCTCCCTGCATACCGCCTTGGCAGGTCTTTTTCCACCCTGCCGCGTTAAAAAATCTTGAAATACAGCAAGTATTTCCGCGATTTTTTGCCTTGCAGGGCGAAAAAATCCCAGCCAATTCGATATACCTGGAGATCCAAATAGGCTCTAAGAGAGGAGAAGGGATTATGAAACCGGATATTTACGAGCACAGCGGAGAGGGCATCCTCTGCGTCTACAAAAACCCCAAATGGCTGGTCTCCATCAAGAACTGGAAGCCGGACAACGACATCGACGGCATCGCCCACCTGGAGATCCACCACTCCACCGACGAGCAGTTCATCCTGGCCGCCGGCAAGGCCATCCTCATCACCGCGGAGCGGAAAGACGGCCGGTTCGACATCCGGCTGACCCCCATGGAGCAGGGGAAGGTCTACAACGTCCCCGCCGAGTGCTGGTTCTATTCCATCACCCAGAAGGACACCAAGATGATGTATGTCCAGGACTCCAACTGCTCCATGGAGAACAGCGACTTTATGGACCTCTCCCCCCAGGAGATCGCCCGCATCCGGGAAGAGGCGGCGCGGCTCTTCGCCCGCTGAGCCGCCATGAGACCGGACTGCGTTCTGTTTGACTTTGACGGCGTCATCGCCGATACCGAGGCCAGCAACGCCCGCTACCTGGGGAAGGCGCTGGCGGTGTTCGGCATCACCATCACCCCGGAGGATGAACAGCGGATGGTGGGGGTAAACGACCGGGAGATACTGGAAGAGCTGCTCCGGCGGGCCGACCCGCCGGTGACGGTGGAGCGCCTCCTGGAGGAGCGGCGGCGGCAGGGCAACACCTACGAGGACTATCCCGGCCTGGCCCCCATGCCCGGCCTGCTCCCCTTCCTCCGGCGGCTGCGGGCCGAGGGCATCCGGACCGCCCTGGTGACCTCCACCAGCTCCCGGCTGATCCTGGCCGCCCTGAACCGCATGGGGATGACCGCCCTGTTTGACGCCATCCTCTGCGGGGACATGGTGGAAAAACGGAAGCCCTCCCCGGAGGGGTACCAAAAGGCCATGGCCCTCCTGGGGGCCGCTCCGGAGCGTTCCGTCGTCATAGAGGATTCCCCGGTGGGCATCCGCGCCGGGAAGAGTGCCGGGGCCCTGGTGGCAGCCTACAAGTGCGGCAGCCTCCCCCAGGACACCTCCCAGGCAGATTTTGAGATCCGGGACTACAGGGACTGCCTCTCCCTGCCCCAGTTTGGCCTTTCTATCGGATAAAAGCGGGAGCTCTCCGGCAAAAGCCGGAGAGCTTCCCTTTTCATCCGGTGCTTTCCCGCACCACCAGGCGGCAGGGAAGGTGCAGCTGGAGGACCTCGCTGTGCCCCCCCCGGAGGCGGTCCAGCAGCAGGCGCACCGCCAGCCGCCCCATATCGTCCTTGGGGATGTGGATGGTGGTGAGCCGGGGGTGCACCATCCCCGCCGGGGCGATGTCGTCCACCGAGATGATGGCAAAGTCCGCCGGAACGGAAAGCCCCCGCTTCCGCAGGCCCCGCACCGCCCCGATGGCTACGCTGTCGTTGGCGCAGAAGATAGCGGTGGGCGGTCTTTCCAGGGCCAGGAGGGCAGCTACCCCTTGCTCTCCCCCCTCCTCGGTCTGGCGGGTCTCCCCCACCAGCTCCCGCCGGAAGGCCAGCCCCTTTTCCGATAAGATCTCCCGGTAGCCGCTGTAGCGGTTCTCCACACTGCACTCCCCCAGGTAGGCGATGCGGGTATGGCCCCGCTCCAGCAGGTGCTCCACCGCCATGCGGGCCGCCTCCCGG
>JAETSQ010000034.1 GCA_021769525.1 Oscillospiraceae bacterium | reverse complement strand
CCTGGCGGGAGCGCAAAGCTATCCATTCTGCCAAGGGCTCCCCTGAAAGGGGAGCTGGCTGGCCGGTAGGCCAGACTGAGGGGTTCCCGCCAGCTTGCGGGAGGGGCAAGGCTCCCCATGTGCCCCCCCGCCCTCCGGGGGGGATTGGAGGGTTATCGCCAGGGAAATGCTTGGCCCCTATGGAACTCCCCAGACGCAAAAAGCCCCTTCCTGATTTGGAAGGGGCGGGTTTTGCACCTTTGTGGCGGTGACTTTGGCCATTCTTCTTTTTGCTTCTTTTTCTTCTTTTGCAAGAAGAAAAAGAAGTGGGGGCTGGGGCAACGCCCCAGATCAGCATAAAATTTACCCTTTGACGCCGCCGGAGGCCAGACCGCTGACCAGGTTCTTTTCGATGCACATAAAGAGGATGACCACCGGGATGATGGCGAAAATGGACGCCGCAAAGAGGTACTGCCACTCGATCATGTTGTAGCCGTTGAAGGTGTTGATGCCCACCGTCAGGGGCTTGAGGGTATCGGTGGAAATGAGGCAGAGGGCGACGGTGTACTCGTTCCAGGCGTTGATGAAGATGAAGATGAGGGTGGTGACGATGCCGGGCGCCGCCACCGGGATGAGGATCTTCAACATCGCCTGGGTGCGGGAGCAGCCGTCGATGGTGGCGGCCTGCTCCATCTCCGGGGAGATGCTCATAAAGGTGCCCCGCAGCAGCCAGACGGTGAAGGCTTGGTTGAAGGCTGCGTTGATGAAGACAAGGCCCAGGATGCTGTCGGTGAGGCCCAGGGTCTGCATCACCTGGTAGATACCGATGAGCAGCACCACCGGGGCGAACATCTGGGAGACGATGATAAAGCCCAGGAAGGCGGTCTGGCCCTTGAACCTCATCCGGGCCAGGGCGTAGGCGGCGGGGATGCCGCAGAGCATGGCGATGATGGTGGAGCCGCCGGCGATGAGCACCGAATTGAGGAGATACTGGGCCATGGGGGCCCGGCTCCAAATATCGATGAAGTTGGACCACAGGGCGGTGACGGGCAGGATGGTGCCGTTGGGGGAGAAGATCTCCACCCGGCTCTTGAGGGCGGTGCAGAGCATGGCAAAGTAAGGGTACAGGGTGATGACGCAGACATCCAGCACCACAAAGTAGAGCAGCACCCGCAGGACGGTCTTTTTGACAGAGAGAGGCTTTTTCACGGTTTCGGTCATCAGGTGTCATCTCCTTTCCGCAGGGTGTAGATCATGTAGGTGCTGGCGCAGATGAGCAGGATGATGAAGCCGATGACCGAGACGGCGGCGGCCTCCCCCTGCTTGCCGTTGTAGAAGGCCAGCTTGTACAGGTATGTAACCAAGGTATCGGTATGGTTGGCGGGGTCGCCCTTGGTCATGGTCCAGATGATGGGGAAGGAATTGAAGACATAGATGATATTGAGGACGGTGGAAACGGTGAGGGAGGGGCGCACCAGGGGCAGGGTGAGGCTCCGGAGCTTCTGCCAGTAGTTGGCCCCGTCCACGGTAGCGGCCTCGTAGTAGGAGGTGTCGATGCTCTGCAGGCCGGAGAGCACGCAGAAGGTGACAAAGGGGATGGTGACGAAGATGCCGCAGGCGATCTCCCAGGCAAAGTAAGCCTCCGGCGTGGAGGTCCAGTTTACCGCCTGCTTGATGATGCCCAGCTTCAGCAGCAGGGTGTTCAGGGTGCCGTAATCGGTATTGATGATGAAGTTCCAGACGCTGGCCTGGATCACCAGGGTGGTGGCCCAGGGGAACACCACGATGGCCCGAACGATCTTGCGGCCCTTAAAGTTGTTATTGAGCACCAGGGCCAGGCAGAAGCCCAGGACGGTGGAGATCACCACCACCGCGATGGTCCAGACGATGGTGTTCTTCAGCACCAGGCCAAAAGCAGGATCGTTCACCACCTTGGTGAAGTTTTCAAAGTTATTGAAACCCTGGAGCTTGCCGGCCCTGGTCACCTTGTTCATGGCGCGTTCGAATACCGAGAAAATGGGCAGCACGATGAAGATGGCCATCAGGATGACACTGGGCGCGATCCAGATGTAAGGTTCGATCTGGCGGTAAAACTTTTTGTTCACAAAAACACCTCCTCATATTGCCTGCGGCCTTCCGGCCGCTTTCCGGAGGCAGGCGCTTTCCCCCTGCCTCCGGAAAACGGCTGGAAACGGCCGCGGGCCGGACCAGAAAACGGCCCGGCCCACGGTGTTAAGTATCAGCTCAGAGGGTCCTCCGGCAGTTAGCCGGCGATCTGCTTCTGGAGGTTATCCAGCAGCTCTTTGACGTTGCCGCCCAGGAGAGCCTGCTGCTCCACGTTGATGACGCCCTGCTTGACGTCCGCCCACTCCGCCTTGGCGGTGGGGTAGAACTTGCAGCTGCCCACGATCTCCACCCAGGGAGCCATGGAGGCGTCCGCCTTGGCAACGATCTCGCCGCCGGCGGAGGTGGCAGGCAGGAAGCCTTCCATCAGCACCCAGTCGGAGTACCGGGCATCGTCATAGAAATAATCGAAGAAGGTCTTGATGGCCTCGATCTTTTCGGGGGAGTGGTTGTTATCGAAGCACATGAAGCGGTCCATAACGCCGGCGGAGACGGAAGCGTTGCCGCCGTTGGTGGGGATGGGGGCGAAGGCGTAATTGATGGTGCTGCCGCCGTCCTTAATGTAGGTGGGGATGCTGTTGGGGCCGATCATCATGGCGACTTTGCCGGCGCCGAACATATCCTGGAGGTTGTACCGGGTGTCGTTGGCGGGGTCGCTGTTGGTGAGGCCGGACTTCACCAGGTCGATGGCGTACTCGATGGCCTCGACGTTCTTATCGCTGTTCAGGGTCCAGTTGCCGGAAGCGTCGGTGAAGTCGCCGCCGTTGTTCCAAATGTAGTAGGCGAAAGCAGCCTGGCCTTCGTCGGTGGTCATGTCGATGCCCCAGGGATAAATGTTGGCGTCATAGGCCTTGATCTTCTCGCAGGCGGCCTTCAGCTCGTCCCAGGTCTTGGGAACTTCCACGCCGGCGGCCTTCAGGATGTCCACATTGTAGTACATAGCGCGGGCAGAAGCCAGGTCGGGAACCGCCCAGACGGTGCCGTCCACAACGGACTGTTCCAGGAAGGCGGGGTACATCTTGTTGTAGGTAGCCTCGGAGACATAGTCCTTGGCGGGGAGCAGCAGGCCGTCCGCCTGGTAATCGGCGAAGACGTCGATGTTCAGGATGTCGGGGGCGGCGTTGCCGGTGATGCGGGTGTTGACCACGGTGTAGATGTCGTTCCAGGAGACCACTTCCACGGTGAGGTCGATGCCGGTGTTGGCCTTGTTGAACTCATCCTGGAACTTGGCCCACCAGTCCTTGGTGTTCTGGCCGTACTCGGCAGCGATGACGTTGATGGCGATCTTCTCGCCGGAGGGAGCGGGCTCGCTGGCGGGGGTAGAGGGGTTCGCATCGGGAGCCGGAGCGGGGGTGCTGTTATTGTTGCCGCCGCCGCAGGCCGCCATGGAGAGAACCAGGCATACCGCCAACAGAGCTGTAAGGATCTTCTTCATCTTCATTCTCCTTTTTTCCTTTTCTCAGGTCGAAAGTGACTGGGCGCAAATGGGAATCTTATACAAATTCAGCGCCCATATATCTATTATAATTATAGATTCTGTAATTTATAGGCGTAAAAGTCCGGAAGATAGAAAAATCGTACGAACTCGGAAATATATTTTAATATATTTCCGAGTTCGTACCACTGCGGCGGGCTATCCCTCCGCTTTATTTTTCCGGCCGCTCGCGGCTGTTCTTGGCGCTCTTCCGGAAGGCGCTGGGGGTCGTTCCGGTCACCGAGCGGAAGATCTTGGAAAAATAGTTGTAGTCGCTGATCCCCACCGCCTCCGCCACCGCGGAAACGGTGGAGCTGCTTTGCAGCAGCAGGAGCTTGGCGGCATCGATGCGCCGCTGGGCGATGAGCCAGGAAAGGGTGTGCCCGCCGGAGAGCTCCTTGGCCAGCCCGCACAGCTTGGTGCGGCCGATGTGCAGCTCCTTTGCCACCGAGGCCAGGGAGAGCTTCTCCATATAGTGCTGGTCCAGGTAGAGCTCCAGCTTGCGCAGGTCGGTCTGCTCGGTGCGCAGGATCATCCCTTTCAGGCGGATGTAGGCGGAGAGGGCCTCCAGAGTCTCCGAGTAGGCCCGGAGCTGCTGGGGGGTGTACTGGCGGAAATGGAAAAACGCCTCCCGCAGCTCCTCCGGGCCGCCGGGCCACCAGTCCATCCTGGCGCGGGTGCGCTCCCACTGCTCCTCCATGGGGGAATCGTCCAGAAAGCAGCCGAACACCAGGTAGGCCAGGGGCTGCTGCTTGTCGTAGAGGGGCATCACCGCCTCGCAGATGCCGGCGTGGCACCGGTAGAACTGGAAGCCTTTTTCGGCGGCATAGTTCTTCACCTTCCACATATCGCAGCGGACACACCGCCGGTGTCCCTCCGGCAGGTCGTTGACCGCCCGGCAGAAGGGCGGATGATCCTTAAAGAGGTGGATGTCCACACCCTGGGGATCCAGGATATTGGCGGTGATGCCTGTGAGAACGTAAAGGTTGGTGACAAGCTGCAAAAGCCGCTCTTCATCGAAGAGTATATCCAGAAGTGTCACCTCCGCAGTAATTAAGGGGTTCACGCTTTACTTCGTAAAGCGTTTCAGGGGGCCCCCTGAAACATCCTTGTCCCTTTTCGGACTATCCCTTCCGGTATTGTCCGACGATCTCGCAAAGCTCCTGCCAGCGGGCCTCCATATCCGCCACCAGCTTGAACTGGGTGCGGCAGCGGTCCAGGTTCTGGCCCTCCCGGCTGATGTGGAAGTACACGTCCCCCGCCAGGTGGTCGGTCAAAAAGCGGATGCCGCACTCCAGGGTCATCAGCTTGGCGCCCCAGGGCAGCAGGTCGATCTCGGCATCGGTGAGGCTCCCCCCCGCCCCCTCCAGGAAGGCGGCGGTGTAGGCGGCGAAGAGCTCCACATCCAGGTCCACCTTAGAAAGGTCGGTCTCATCCTCGGCGGAGTGGTTGGCCCCGAAGCGGATGGAATCTCCGAAATCGTTGATGGCAAGGCCGGGCATGACGGTATCCAGGTCGATGATGCAAAGGCCCTCGCCGGTGTCCTTGTCCATCAGGACGTTGTTCAGCTTGGTGTCGTTGTGGGTCACCCGCAGGGGGATCCTCCCTTCCCGCATGGCGGAAAGGGCCACCGAGCAGTCCGCCTCCCGCCGGAGGCAGAAGTCGATCTCCGGCCGGCAGTCCTTCACCCGGCCCAGCTTGTCCGCCGCCACGGCGTCCCGGAGCTTTTGGAGCCGGTCCTCGGTGTCGTGGAAGCGGGGGATGGTCTCGTGGAGGGTGCTGGCAGGGTAATCCCGCAGCAGCCGCTGGAAGCGGCCGAAGGCCCGGCCCGACGCGGCGAAGAGCTCCGGCGACTGGGCAGACTGGTAGCAGATGGTGTCCTCCACAAAGGGGTAGAGCCGCCAGGCCCCCCCCAGGCTGTCGGTATAGTAGGGCTCCCCGTTTTTGGGCCGGAGGACCTCCAGGGCCTCCCGGCCCCGGTCGCCGCCGGCTTTTTCGATCTGGCGGCCTAAGTAATCGGTGACACCGATGATGTTTTCCATCAGCTGGTCCGGGCGCTTAAAGGCGGCGGCGCTCATCCGCTGGAGGATAAAGCGGCGGCAGGCCCGGTCGGCGGGCTGGGTGTGGACACAGAAGGTATCGTTGATGTGCCCCTCCCCGTACCGGACGGCGCCCACCACCGGGGCGCCGAAATCGAAGGCCGAGAGGACCTCCTGGAGGGTCTTTTCCGCTTCTGCCATCACTCCACCTCCCAAAGCCGGTCGGGGTAGAGCCCGCTCCGGGTCTTTTCCGCAATGGCGGCCACCACCGTGGGCTTATCCTCCCGGTAGGTGACGCCGTACCACTTGTCCTCGCTGCGCAGCACCTTCACCCTGGCCTTGCCCTCCCCGATGAGGCGGCTCACCACGCTGGGCAGGAAGTACTCCCCCTTCAGGGGGTTTTCCTCCAGGGCCTTGTCCAGGAAGGCGGGGAAGCCCGCCGCGGCCTCGTCCAAAAAGCTGCGGGTAAAGCCCCACATATTCAGGGAGACGATGGTGTCGTCCGGCAGGACGGTCCAGCTCCCGCCGTCGTCCTCGGTGTACCGCAGGGGCGGGCCCTTTTCGATCTTGGTGCGCTCGGTGACGCGGGTGAGGTAGTGGTCCTCCGTCTCCTCGCAGACGCCCCGCGCCACGGTGCCGTTTTCGCTCACGGTGTTTTTCAGCAGATACCCCACCATGACATACTCGTAAACATCCCCGTCCTGGTGGCCGGCAAGGTAGTCGTAGATCTCCTTGTAGGCGGCGGGGCCGTAGTAATCGTCGGCGTTGATGATGGCAAAGGGGCCGTCCACCACCTCTCTGGCGGCCATGGCGGCGTGGGCGGTGCCCCAGGGCTTTGTCCGCTCCGCCGGGACGCTGTAGCCCTCCGGAAGGTCCTCCTTGCGCTGGTAGGCGTACCGCACATCCATCACCTTGGCGATGCGGTCCCCGATGGCGGCCTTAAAGTCGGCGTCGATCTCCGGCTTGATGACGAAGACCACCGTCTCGAACCCGGCCCGCCGGGCGTCAAAGATGGAATAATCGATGATGAGCTGGCCGTGGCTGCCCACCGGGTCCAGCTGCTTGAGGCCGCCGTACCGGCTGCCCATGCCGGCGGCCATGATGACCAAAACAGGCTTCTTCATATCAGCACCCTCCTTAAATATCCTTAGCCTTTGTATCCGTTGGGGTTCATCGACTGCCACTTGTAGGAGGAGGCGCACATCTCCTCGATGCCGTACTTCGCCTCCCAGCCCAGCTCCTCCCGCGCCTTTTTGGGGTCGGCGTAGCACTTGGCGATGTCTCCGGAGCGCCGGGGCTTTATGGTGTAGGGCAGGGTCTTGCCGCAGGCCTTCTCGTAGGCGTGGAGGACCTCCAGCACGCTGTAGCCGTTGCCGGTGCCCAGGTTGCAGACAAAGAGGCCGCAGTTCTCCTCCAGCTTCCGGAGGGCCGCCACATGGCCCAGGGCCAGGTCCACCACATGGATGTAGTCCCGGACGCCGGTGCCGTCGGGGGTGGGATAATCGTCCCCGAAGACATTCAGGCAGGGGAGCTTGCCCACCGCCACCTGGGCGATGTAGGGCACCAGGTTGTTGGGGATGCCGTTGGGGTCCTCGCCGATGAGGCCGCTCTCGTGGGCGCCGATGGGGTTGAAGTACCGCAGCAGCGCCACATTGAGGCCGGGGGTGGCGGCGCAGATGTCCATGAGTATCTTCTCCTGGAAGAGCTTGGAGGTGCCGTAGGGGTTGGTGGTGCCGCCGGTGGGGAAATCCTCCCGGATGGGCACCGAGGCGGGGTCGCCGTAGACGGTGGCGGAGGAGGAAAAGACGAAGTTCTTCACCCCGTGGCGGCCCATGGCCTGGAGGAGGAAGAGGGTGCTGATGAGGTTATTGGAGTAGTACTCCAGGGGCTTTTGTACGCTCTCCCCCACCGCCTTGAGGCCGGCGAAGTGGATCACCGAATCGATGTCCGGATACCGGGCAAAGAGAGCCTCCACCTCGTCCTCATGGCAGAGCTCCGCCTTTACAAAGGGGATCTTTTTGCCGGTGATCTGCTCCACCCGGTGGACCGCTTCCTCGCAGGAATTGGAAAGATTGTCCGCTACCACGATCTCGTACCCTGCCCGGATGAGCTCCACGCAGGTGTGGCTGCCGATGTAACCGGCGCCGCCGCTGACTAAAATGGACATAATGACCCTCTCCTCTATCATAGATTTTGGAACATTTCCTCTATGCCTTATTGTAGCCCGGCCAAAGACAAATAGAAAGAGATGATTCTACTTATTCCTAGAAAAATCGTTCGCTAATTCAAAATTTTCTGCTATTTCGCCGGGACCACCGGGGTCCAGTAGTGCTGATTGTACAGATCGGTGAACCGGTAGGTGGTCCGGACCTCCCCCTCCAGGGGCACGTCGCTGACGGTGAGGCCCTCCGCCGGAACGGTGACCGGCTCCCCCAGGAGATAGCTGTCCCGGTACTCCCCGGCGTAGCTGTAGTAGTCGCAGAGGAACTCCAGGGTATCCCCCGGCTGGAGGCCGGTCTGGCTCTTGGCCACCGTATCGGTCTCCCCGGCGGTGTAGACGGTCTGGATCCCCACAGCGGTGCCCCAGGGATGGGCGTTATCAAAGACTAAGATCAGCTCCCCCCGGACCCCGTTGTGGAGCACCGGCACCCGGCCGGTGATGGTATAGTTCGTGCCGTCATCCAGGGTGGCGGTGTGGTAGTAGGCCACCGGCTGGCCCTCCACCGCAAGCCAGGTGTTTTCCGCCGGGGCCAACAGGCCGCCCTTTTCATCAAAGTCGTAGGCGTTGTCCAGCCCCAGGTCGATGTACCCCTCCCCGTCGTCGTAGAAGAGGTTCAGGTCCAGCCCCTGCACCAGCTCCCACTGGTCTTCCGGCAGATACAGCGCCGTTCCCTCCGCCCCATCCTGCCAGGCAAGGCCCTCCGGGGCGAAGCGGTTCTCGGTGAGGTACCGGGCGGTCTCCTCGTCGGAGAGGGCCTTGTTGCTGAGAAAGCCGGTGTTGCCGCTGGTAAGCCCGGCGATGGAGCTGACATCGCCCCCCAGGAAGCTCTCCAGCAGGGAGCCGATGAGCTGCCCCCCGGCCTCGCTCCCCCCCAGGGTGCCCAGGAGGGTGGGCAGCGGGGAGCCGGTCCCGCCGGAGACGGCCTGGCCGCTGGCCTCCAGGCTGGCAAACTGCTGGATGCACCGGGCGTAGTCCTCGTCCATGCCGATCTGCTGGTAGGTGGAAACGGCCTTATCCACGTTGGAGGTCTTCTGGTAGGGGAAGTAGATGGAGACACCGTAGGCGTTGGTCATATTGGAGGAGGTGCGGTTGTACTTCACCGCCCCCAGGAGGGCCTCCGCCAGGGCGTCCCCCTCCTTGGTCCCCAGGTTGCGGGCCAGGTGCACCAGGTCCACCTGGTCGATGCGGCTGGATTTGGCGAACTCGCGGGCCCCGCTGCGGGCGCCGGAAACGGTCTGGTATTCCTTATTCTGGATGAGGCGGGTGGCGCTGCGGGAAAAATCCGCCAGGGTCTGGGGGACGGTGGCCTCCAGCTCCGCCAGGTCGATGACCGAAAGGGTGGTGAGCTGGCCGGGGCACTTCTGGGCGCAGGTATCCACAAAGCTGTCCACGATCTTTTCCCCCAGCTGGATGGTGGGCTGGGAGCTGTCCGCGCCGAAGGCAGTGAGCCAATCGGTGTAATACCAGCCCACCCCCGGCTCGGTCTCCTCTGAGGCGATGAGGTAATCGGCGTACTGGGTGAGGGTGAGGGCGGTCTCCGCCGTGGCCATAAGGCAGGCATCAAAGCCGATGAAGTCAAACTTCACCCCGGCGTCCTTCAAAGCGGCATCCACCCCCGCCAGGGTCATGGAGCCGCCGGAGGCGAACTTCTCGTCATAGCCGTAGCCGCTCACCGAGCCGCCGCCGTGGTCCCAAAGGATCAGCTGATACCGGCTGGCGGGGTAGTTTTTGACGCCCCAGCGGATGTATTCGGAAAGGGTATCCGGATCGGTCATGGAGACGCTGCCCAGGTCCTTTTGGAGGTTTCGGAGCTGCCCGTCCTTCACCTGCCAGATCTGGTTGGTGCCGCTGCTCACCTGGCTGTTCTGCCACCGGCTGCACCCGCCGGTGTAGACCAGCAGGTTGATCTTATCCCCGAAGCGGGCGCCGAGCATCTCCTGGAGGTCGGCGGTGCCCATGCCGCTGCGGGACTCCAGGTCGGTGCCGCACATATACACCAGGATGGTGGCGGTGTCCTTGCCGCCCCCCAGGAGCTTTGTATACTTCTCCCTGGCGCCGGGGGCCACGGATGTATCCAGCCGGCCGGTGTTGGCCTCCTCCTGCCAGCCGCTGGAGACGCTGCCGCCGCCGAGACCCCCCAGCAGCTCCGCCAGGCTGACGGAGCTCTGCTGCTGTCCCCCCTGGGTCTGGCTGGTCTGGGGCTGGCTGGCGGGGAGGGTCTGCCCGCCGGAGGACTGCCCCCCAAAGAGGGCGGTGAGGCCTCCCCCGCCCCCCAGGGCCAGCATCAGCAGCAGGGCGATGAGCTTGGTCCCGTTCATCCCGCCGCTGCGGGCCGTGGTGCTGCGGGCGGGGGCCGCCGGATCCTTTTGGCCGCCGGGGATGCCGGAGCCGCCGGGCTCCCCCACCGGGCCGGTGCCCAGGCCCTCCCCCCGCTTTTGGACAGTCTTGCCGGGGCCGGTGACGTGCTTTTCCCGGCCTCTGGGTCTCTGATGATCCATGGTCTTCCTCTCCCTTTCCCCGCTCTCCCCCGAAAAAACGGGAGTGTCCGCACCGCGCTCTTTATGCCAATCTGGGGCGTTGCCCCAGGCCCCACTTCTTTTTCTTTTCACGGGAAAAGAAAAAGAAGCAAAAAGAAAAGCGGCCAAAGTATTTGCAACGTAGCGGGCTGCCTTAAAGTCTGCGCAAGTTGGACAATCCCGAAAAAACCGGGCGGCGGCATATTATTTGGCACTATTATAATGGAGTTTTCGCCCTCCGGCAACAGGTTTTTACGATTCTTCCCGCCGCTCCCGAAACCACAGCAGGCAGGTGATGAAAAACAGGCAGGGGGGCAGCAGATAGAGCACCGACCCCGCCGAAAGGAGGCCCAGGTCCCCCTGCAGCATACCGAAAAGGAACACCGAGAGGGGCAGGCGGTAGCCGTCCCGGATGAAGACCACCGCCTGGTCCACCAGGTTCCAGGTCTCCGCGAAGGTGTACAGGAGCAGAAGGAGGACCGAGCCCCTGAGGTTGGGCAGCACCACCTGGGAGAAGATGCGCCCCTCCCCCGCCCCGTCCAGCCGGGCCGCCTCGATACATTCCCACGGAAAGCCCTGGAGCTGAAGGCGGACGATGTAGACGCCTATGGGGTGGAAGATGGCGGGGAGCATCACCGGGAGCCAAGAGTCGGTAAGGCCCAGCAGCCGGAAGAAGACATACTGGGGGGTGATCATCACCTGGACCGGCAGCACCATCAGCAGCATATAGAGGGCAAAGAGCCCCCGCATCCCCCCGGACCCGGCCCGGAAGAAGGCGTAGGCGGCCGTCACCGACACTGCCGTGTGGAGGAGGACCACCGGCAGGGTCATCCCTACCGAGTTCCAGAACATCCGCAGATAGGCTGGCTCCAGGAGGAAGGCGGCGTACTGGCGCACCGTTCCCTGGGCGGGGAGAAGGGCCGGTTCTACAAAGTGCAGGCCGCCCCGCGCCAGGCCCCCGGCGTTCTGGGGGAGGACCGCGGCGGAATACCGCCCGGTGACCTCCGCCGGGGACATAAAGGAATTGGATACCGTCAGCAGGACGGGCAGCAGAAACAGCGCCGCCAGCGCCAGCACCAGGAGGGTATGTCCTCCGCCTTGGCGCCGGGGCCGATAGGCGCGGTTCCCCTCCCCCCGCATCACAAAGCTGTCGGACCCGCGTTTCCCGGCGCGCCACAGGGGCAGCACCGCCAGGGCGGCGGCCAGTGTCACCAGCACCGTGGCGGCGCAGAGGATGGGCAGGTTCATGCTGCCCAGTTGGTTATTGAGAAAGTGCTGGAAGAAGTAGAGGTTTTGGTCCGGGTACTTTCCAAAGAGCATGAAGAGTTCCCGCGAAATGCGGAAGGTGCAGACGAAGGAGAGGAGCAGCACGATGATCAGGGTGGGAGCGAGGTAGACCAGGGTGACCTTCCGGAAGAGGGTAAACCGCCCCGCCCCCTCCAGCCGGGCGATCTCGTAGTATTCCTCCGGGATGTTCCGCAGCCCCACAAAGAACAGCAGGGCGAAAAAGCCGCAGAACCGCCAGAGGTAGAGGACCACCGGGATGAGGATGCTCCACCGGCTGGAATCCCAGAGGACGATCTCCAGGCCGTTTTGGAACAGCAGGCGGTTGATAAAGCCGTTGAGGCCGAAGACGCTGTTCCAGAAGAAGGCGGTGGAGCCGGAGGGCACCACAAAGGGCAGCAGCAGGGCGAAGAACAGCAGCGAAAACCCCCTTCCGGTCCCCCGGAGCAGCAGGGCCAGCCCCAGGGAAAGGGCCGTGGCCGCGGGGATGGCGATGAGGGCAAAGAGGAAGAAATTGCCCGCCCCCAGGCGGAACATGGGGTTCCCCAGGGCCTCGCCGTACCGGGCGAGGCTGAACCCGCCCCCCTGCCCGGTGAGGGACTGGCGGAGGGCGAGGAAAAAGGGCAGCAGGTAAAAGAGGGCCACCCCCAGGGCGCTGGGCAGCAGCAGCGGGGCCAGGGCGCGGTCCTTTCTCATCATGGCCGGCCCTCCGTGACAAAGCGCACCCGCCGGCCCTCGGCCAGGGGGCTCTCACACCGGCCCGCGATGGGATACCGGCAGAGGTCCTGCCCCGCCACCAGGGCGGTGCCCTCTTCCGGGTCCAGCCGCAGGGGCTTCAAAAAGGCCCTCCGGCAGACGTATTCTTTCCCCCAAGGGCCGTCCTCCTCCAGAACAAAGAGCAGAAAGGTCCGCCCCTCCTCATCCTCCCGGACGGCGGCAAGGGGCACGGTGTAGGTATTGTCCCCTTCCGGCCGGGCCAGGACCAGCTCCACCTGGGGCAAGCGGGCATAGTCACGACGCACCGAAAAGACGGTGACCCCCGCCATCAGGACAAAGAACAGGGCGCAGACGCCCCACATCAGGCGGACAGGCTTCATAGCGTTCACTCCTGTAGGAAGATGGTCATGCGGTTCTGGATGCGATCCGCCGTTTCCTCCGCCGTCAGCAGATCGTGGTAGTAGTAGGCGGCAAGGTCCTCGCTGCATTCTCCAAAGATCTCCCCCTCCGCCTCCTCCCGGCTCACCCGGCGGTTCCAGCCGTCGATCCGCTCCAGGGCGCTTTGCAGCAGGGCCTCCCGGTCCCCCTCCTTCCAGCGCAGGTCCGGGTATTCCGCCATATCCCGCTCCCGGAAGGACTGGGTATACCGGTGCCAGAACCGGAAGCTCCGGAAGAAATTGTCCCGGCTGATGGGGATAAAGGTGCAGTAGGTGAAGTAATACTTTTGGGCCTCGGCGGAGTCCATCTGCTCCGGGTATTCCCGCGGGCCGATGTAGAACTTCAGAAACTCCCAGGCCAGCTCCTGGTTCTTGCTGCTGCTGGGGATGGCGTAGTCCCGCATGGAGCGGAAGCAGGCATCCCCGGCGGTGTTCACCAGCAGCACCGGGTCGGTGATGTTTTTGTGGTCCAGGAGGAAGGGCATCAGGTCGCTGCCGCTGCCAATGCTCATATCGGAAAAGAGGTAGTCCTTTTCCATAAAGGAATCGTCATAGATCACCCGGTCCATGTCGTTATCCGGCAGGATGGGGATCCTCTCCTTGGTAAGGCGCAGATAGTCCAGAAAGGCCGGGTCCGAAAAGCGGGCGGTGCGGCTCTCCAGGTCGTAGTAGGACAGGGCCTCGGTGTAAAAGAAGGTGTAGGGGTTCATGCCGGGGATCAGCCGGGGGCTCTCCCCGGTGGCCGCCGTTACCTCCTCCTGGAGCCGGAGCATCTGCCGGTAGGTGAGGGTATCCGGCAGGCGGACCCCCGCATCCTCCAGCAGGGGGCGGCTGGCCCAGTAGGTCTTGTACAGGAAGGAGCAGGGCATGGAGTATAGGCCCCCCTGGTACTCCTTCCCCTCCCAGATGTTGGTGTAGTAGTCCTCCCGCCGGAACTCCGGGTCCCGGTCCATGAAGGTGTAGAGGTCGCAAAGGAGGCCGCTCCTGGCGCACTTCCAAACCGAAAAACCGGCCATGTCCACCAGGTCCGGGCCGCCGCCGCTCATCAGCTCCACCACCGTCTGGGTGCCGTAGTCCTCCAGGGAGCGCAGGTCGTTCTCTCCCCCCACCTTGATAAGGTCGATGGTGACGCCGGGGTGCAGGGCGGTAAAATCCCGGATGATGGTCTCCACCTGCTCGTCCCAGAAGGTCTTGATGGTGAGATGGCCGGTGAGCTCCCGCCGGCGCTGGTTCCGGGGGGCACCGGGGGTGGGGGCATCGCCCCCCTGGCTCTGGCTGATCTGGGAGTTTATCTGTTTGTATACATCGGGATCCCCCCGGCCGCACCCGGCGGCCAGGAGCATCATCAGGGCGCAGAGCCCTGCCATCAGTCGCTTTTTCATGCGGTCTCCTCCAGGGCGGGGGAAAGCTTCCGCCCTTTGTCCGTCCCGGATTTGGGGAGCTTCTGCCTGTGTTACAGGTCTATTTTAACATATCCGAGGGTGTTTGTCACCTTTGGCGTACGCCGATCTGGGGCGTTGCCCCAGCCCCAGGGCGCGGGCGGTGCCGATACCGTGGCTGGCGGTACCGATGGCCACCCCCTGGGCCATGGGGTCGGTGATGCCCAGCAGGCGCAGCAGGCCGGGGGCCAGGGCCGCCCCGGCGATGCCGGTGAAGATCACCACCACGATGGTGATGGCGGCCACGCCGCCCCCCTGGGCACTCAGCTCCACCGCGATGGGGGTGGTCACCGACTTGGGCAGCAGGGAGGCCGTGAGGGCCTCATCCAGGCCGAAGGCCTTGCAGAGGGCCAGGGTGGAACCCACCGAGGCGCAGCTCCCTGCCAGGCACCCCAGCAGCACCGGCAGGAAGTTCTCCCGCAGCACCTCCTTCTGGCGGTAGATGGAGAGGGCCAGGGCGGCGGTGGCGGGGCCCAGCAGCATATTGATGACCTCCCCGCCCCGCTGGTAATCCGCCAGGGGCGTCCCAGTGAGGAGCAGGCAGAGGATGATGAGGGGGATGGCGATGAGGTTGGGATTGGCGATGGAAAGGCCGGTCCTCCGGTTCACCCACAGGCCGACAGAATAGGCCGCCACCGTCAGGGCGATGCCGAAGAGGGGGGACTGGGTGACAATACTCATTTTTCCGCCCTCCTTCCCTTCCCCAGGAGGGCCGCCGTGATGCGCACCGTAAAGGCGGCAGCCGCCAGGGTGACCACCAGCGTCACCAGGGCGATGAGGATCAGCACCGGCACCTTATCCCGGATGAGGGGGAAGTACTCCAGGATGGAGACCCCCGCCGGGACGAAGAGGAACATCATATTTTGGAGCAGGAGGTCCGCCCCCCGCTCCACCTGCCGGGGCTTCACCGCGCCGGTGAGCAGCAGCAGGAGGAGCAGGATCATCCCCAGGACGCTGGCGGGAAAGGCGAAGGGCAGCAGACCGCAGACCCACACCGCCAGCAGGTAGAGGGCAAAGAGCAGGGAAAGCTGACGCAAAGTATCCACGCCGCCGCCCCGCTCAGTCCGCAAAGTCGCAGGAGACCCGGTCGGTAATGACCTTGTGGACGAACTGCTGGACCTCCTTGTGGAGGGGGTGGTCCCGGTAGAGCTTCAGGGCGTCGATGTCCTCGTACCGGCCCAGCAGGCAGAGATCATACCCGGTGGGCATGACGTTGCGGCCCACGGTGAGGGAGATAAGGCCGGGGATCTTCCCCACCAGCGCCTCCAGCCGCTCCTTCATGATGGCGGCGTTCTGCTCCTTGCCGGCGCCCTCCGCCTCTTCCTTCAGGTTCCATAAAACGATATGGGTGACCATTTTCAAAAACCCCTTTCTTTTTGTCAGTCGATGCTTTGCCAACTATTATGGCGCAGGCGAAGGGGATTGTCAATCTCTCAGAGCCTATTTATTGCTAAGTATTCCGGCCCTAACGGGGCTGCACCCCCTATCCTTTCCCCCGCTACCCGTTGTTCACCAGCCGGCAGCAGAGCACCGTGATGTCGTCCTCCCGGCCGTCGCTGCGGCGCAGGCGGGCGGTGGTGGCGATCTTCTTGCAGAACTCGTTGAGGTCCTTCGGCTTCTCCTCCTCCGCCATGCGGGCGATCCACCCGCTGCCCTGGGTGGTGGCCCCGTCGGAAAGGAGCACCACCATATCCCCCAGGCCCAGGGCCACATCGCTGCGCTGGAAGCTGACCCCGCTGAGGATGCCCGCGGGGAGGGAGCTGGAATCGATCTCCAGGGCGTGGCCGTCCCGCACCACCACGGTGGGGGCCGCCCCCGCTTTGTAGAGCTCCATCCGGCCGGTATAGAGGTCGATGCGGGCAGTGTCCACGGTGGCCAGGCTCTCCTCCCCGCCCTTCACCGTCAGGGCGGAGTTCACCAGGTGGAGGGCGCTCTGGCAGCTGAGCCCCGCCTCCAGCAGCCGGGTGATGAGGGCCGCCGCCATGGTGGAATCCACCGCCGCGCCGCCGCCGCTGCCCATCCCGTCGGAAAGCACCAGGTGGGCCGCTCCCCCCTCCAGCGTCAGGAAGCGGTAGCTGTCCCCGCAGAGCTTGTTCCCCCCGGAGGTGATCTGGCAGGCGCCGTATTCGGCGGCGTAAGGGGCGTGCTCGCAGAAGGTGTACTGCGCCCACTTCCCCCCGTCGCTGAGGACCGGGTAGCCGAAGCGCAGATCGGTGATGGCGGAAAGCTCCCGCATCAGCTCGGCGGGGACGGCCCGCGTCATCTTGTACTTGGGCACCGTCACCTTGATGACCGCGCGCCCCTGGCGGTTCTTCCAGCACACCGCCCCCTGGGGCTCCATCCGGGCATCCAGGAAGAGCTCCTTCACGCGGGCGGCCAGGACCCGGTCCCCGGCCCCCACCTCCCCGATGGCCTCCCGGACCCCCTCCAGGGCCAGGGCCAGGCCCTCGAACTGGTCGGTGACCACCGAGCGGATCCGGGCGGCCTGGAGGCGGTCCCCTTCCTTGCTGACCCACAGCCGGTACTCCCCGGCGAGGAACCGGGCCACCTCCTCCCGCTTCTGGCAGCGGGAAAGCCCGTCCAGCAGCTCCTCCCCCGTGAGGGGGAGCCCCTGGCGCAGGCGGCCCATCCCGCGGGCCAGGGCCCCGACGGTCTCGTTGTACTGCTCCTCCCAGCAGCAGAGGCGGTAGGTGCACTTTTGGCAGAGGCGCTCCCCCACCCGGTCGTAGACGGAGGAAAGCTCCCCGCCGGAAAGGTCCCCCAGCCGCCGGGCCACGTCGCGGGTGGTCTGGGAGACATCCCGCAGGGCGGCGGCGGCGGACTGGAGCCGCTCCTCCACCACCAGCTTCACCGCCTGCTCATCGGCGGCAGCCGGGCGGACAAGGGCGCTGCCCAGGCGGAACCAGGGGAGGGGGATCATCAGGAAGAGGAAGGCCCCCAGGGCCACCTCGATAAAGCCGGCCGCCGAGCCCGCCGTCATAGCGCTGATGGCCCCGTAAGTAAAGAGGAAGGCCAGGGTGCTGCCGGTCCGCCCAAAGGCGGAGAAGATCCCCGCCAGCATCCCCCCCAGGCCGTAGACGGTGATGGCGGGGGGAAAATCCCCGGTGGCAAAGCCCACCGCCAGCCCGCACACCATCCCCACCACGGAGGACAGCCCCTCGTTCCCCATCCGGGCGGCGCAGAGGACCGCCATCACCGCCGCGATCCGCCCCAGGGTCACTCCCCCCACGCTGGCGGAATCGAGGCCCATCAGCAGAAGGGCCCCCAGGATGCAGAGGGCGGTGGAATCCAGCCGGTCGGCAGGCGGGCCTTTCCGGCGGATAGCGGAGGCCGCCCGCTCCAAAAAGGAGGCGGAGGCCGCCCCCATCACCACCTGCGTGACCCACATCACCACATCGTAGACCAGGGGATCCCCGTACAGCAGGGGGACCACCCCCGCGAAGAACACCATCCCCCCCGCCAGCAGGGGGCCCGCCCAGGCGCGGTGCTTTTCCCACCGGGGGCCGGCCACCCACCGGGCAACGGCGGTGAGGAGCAGCGCCCCCACCAGGGGGAAACTCTCCCCCATGCCGCCCCCCAGCAGATACCCCAGGATGCCCCCCACCGCGCTGGGCAGCACCAGCGGGAAGGGCACCGCCGCCGCCAGCGCCACACCGAAGGGGGCGTTCCCCCCCAGGATGCGGGCCATGGAGAGGACCAGCCCCGCCCCGCCCCAGCAGAGGCACAGGACCGGGTAGCTCTGTTCCCGCACCGCCGCCGCCAGGCGCTCTCTTCCTTTTAACCCCGTGATCTCCGTCGATCGGCCCATGGTCTACCTCCCTCTCCCCCCGTTTTGGGGGGGCACTTCCTCCTCCAAAGAGCCGCGCCGTCCGCCCAGGCGCAGGGCGGCCATCGGTATGGCTTCTTGGATTTTTTGTATCTTCTTCCCATGATCTGTCGATTTGGAATATTCCCCACATTTTTCCCATATTCTGGAAGGGGGCCTTTTTATCTTACCCCAGAGGACAGCGGAAAATTTGTCAGAAGCTAGACCTTAACAAAATAAGCGTCCTCCGGTTTTTCCGGGGGACGCTGTGCTGTATGGGGATGGTTTTTGTTCTTCGCCGCTGTTTTTCGTACCGGTCTTTACTTTTTCTTCTTCGTGAAGAACAGAACGGCGACAATGACCACCGCCGCCACGCCCATGATGATCAGAGCCAAAAACACCATGCTGTTATCTCCGGTGGAGGGGTTGGGCACCCCGGCGGCAAAGGCCGGCACCACACCGGCGGCAAAGACCGCCAAAGCGGTCAAAAGCATTTTTATTTTTTTCATCGTTCCTGTTTCTCCTTCCGCGTTCTGGCCAGTGCCCGGCAGGAGAGCTGCCGGCACTTTATTTTCCCGATCCGGCCGCCGGTATCCGACAGCTTTCTATAGGTTATTATATCACTTGGGAAAGGTCTGTCAACCACCCTTTCCGGAATGGAGCGGCCGAATAAGAAGTTAAAGCCAATCTGGGCTGCCGCCCAGCCCCGCCTTCTTTTTCTTCTTAATTTAGCCATTCCAGCGCAGGGGGTTGACAAATCATTTTACATGATGTAGAATATAAACTGTCAAGTCCTACAGCGTGTAGAATTACAAGGCGCCGCAGATGCGGCCTATCCGGAGAGGAGCGATAAAAAATGAAAATGTCCGATTCCGAAATGAGGATCATGCGCCTGATCTGGGAAAAGGGAGGGGCGGTGACCACCGCCTGGATCACCCAGCAATTGGGGGAAACCGGCTGGAAGGCCACCACCATCCTCACCTTCCTGGCCCGGCTGGAGGAAAAGGGATTCCTCACCGTGCAAAAAAAAGGGCGGCAAAACCTCTATGAGGCCGCCGTCAGCCGGGAGGAATACCAGCGCCGGGAGACCCAGAGCTTTGTCCGTCAGATCCACGGCGGCTCTTACAAAAGCCTTTTTGCCGCCCTCTGCGCCCCCGGAGAGCTGACCGCCGAGGAAGTGAGCGAGCTGCGCCGGTGGTTTGAGGGGGGCAGCGAAACGAAAGGAGGTCAGTGACCTATGATGACGCTTATAAGTGTCTTCCAAACCGTCCTTTCCCTCACCGCGGCGGGGAGCCTGGGGGTCCTGCTGGTGCTGGGGATCAAAAGACTCTCCGGGAACCGCTTTGGGCCCCGGTGGAACTATCTGGTGTGGCT
>JAETSQ010000004.1 GCA_021769525.1 Oscillospiraceae bacterium | reverse complement strand
AAACTTAATCACACTTGGACAATCAATGTTGCAACACAAGATTATCCAGATTATGTTCGTGCGCGTAAAATACTTAAAAGAATGGAAAACGAACAAAATAAAAATTGAATGATTGGCAGGTGTATAGGGGAAAAAAGAAGTTAATCGCTCATTCTCATTAACCGCCTCCTTTTGTTCCTGCGCTATCTCTGGACTGCCGCCAATGAGATCCATCCCATTACCCTGGAACAGCTAAAGGACTACCTAGAAACCAGTGGCCTGCCCCGGATTGATTTCCGAACCCCATAAAACGAACAGGCCAGCGGTTTGAAAGTTACAAACTTCAAACCGCTGGTCTACTTTTTAATCATCAAAATATTCTTTCAACAGTTTCCCATCTAAATCAAAAACACTGATAAGGGGTATTTCCGTTTCGTCGGCAAAAGCAAGGGCATTTTCGGCTTCCTTATATCCTTTTACGATTCCGATGTAGCTAACATATTCTCCCCCGGCCTTTTTCCGGTCCGGCTGAAAATAGGTGACCGTCACCTCCGGCTGTTCCCCCCGCCCCAAAGCCGCTAGGATGATCTGCAGTTTCCGGTTCAACACAGCCCTTTCGTCCTCGCTGAGTTCCAGCCGCTGCCCGACTACCCGCCCGGTCTCCCAGACGGCCTCGTCGTACCCCGCCAGGGCAGCGAAGGGGGAAAACTGTGCCGCCCGCTCCGCCATGGTCATCCGTTTCCGGGTGGGGGAAACATGGTGGGGCAGGTAGAGGATGTCGTCATATTTTCCGCTCACGCCTTATGACCTCCTATCGTATTGTTCCGCTCCCTTGCCGTGGCAACCTCCTCCAGGGAATGGACCCGCAGGATGGCGTTTTTTCCGTACCTGCCCTTAATGGACAGGATGGCCTCCTGCATCCGCCGCTCCCGTTCCCACTCTGCCGATTCTTCCGCCTGCCGCTGTTCTTGGGCGGAGTAGTCGGTAAACAGGTCCAACTGCTCCACCGCCGGAGCCGCCGGGACCTCGCTTTCCGGGATGACATCGCAGGCGGTGAGGTTCAGCCGCCGGATGAGAAGGTTTCCGTCCACCACCCGGTCAAACAGGGCCAGTGCCGCCCGGACGATCTCCTTTGCAGAGGAACTATACCCCGCCAGATGCTCCGTCCCATGGGCGTGCTTGGGCACAGAGCGCCCATAGCGGTCCACCGTCACCGGCCCCTTGTACGCCTTCTTCCGTTCCGGGTCGGTGAGGTTCTCAATGTCGTAGCCCACGGTCAGCACCACCTGATTTGTCACCATCCGCTTGCCTACCAGGTCCAGGGCCAGGGCGTCTGCCATCTCGTGGACCACCAGCCTGGCCTTCTCCGCAGCATAGGGGCACTGTAACACCTGTCCGGAGCCGATGCTGTTGCTTTCCGGCTTGTAGGCTTTCACATCGGCTATGGTGCAAGGCTCCCACCCCCAAGCATGGTCGATGAGCAGTTCCGCATTTACGCCAAAGAGCCGGTACAGGCTGTCCTCGTCCTGGATGGAGCGGCGGGCCACATCCCCCATGGTGAACATCCCGTGGGCCTCCAGCTTTTTGGCGTACCCCGGCCCTACCCGCCAGAAGTCGGTGAGAGGCCAGTGGGACCAGAGATTTTTTCGATAGCTTATCTCGTCCAACTGGGCGATCCGGACCCTGTCCCTGTCCGGCGGGATATGCTTGGCCCAAATGTCCATGGCGATCTTGGCAAGGTACAGGTTCTCCCCGATCCCCGCCGTGGCGGTGATGCCGGTGGTCTCCAGCACATCCAGCATCATCTTCTTCACCAGGTCGCGAGGGGACAGTTTGTAGGTTTTGAGGTAGGGCGTCAGGTCGATCATCACCTCATCGATGGAGTAGGCTATGCCGGGGATGTTGTTGGGGAAAATCAACAGCAGGCTATTGACAAGAGAATAAAAGCGTGCTATTATGTGTTACAAGGAGGTGATGTAGGTGGAGCGGCGGATAGCCTGCGGTGCGCTTATCAAGCAAATTCATGACAGTTTGGAAAAGCGGTCCAACAATGCTTTGCGTTCCCAGGACTTAACAATGGTTCAAGTGAGCGTTTTGCTCGAACTGAATTTTGCACCGCAAAAACAAATGACCTTGAAAGAATTGGAGCGACGACTCCATGTGGCACAGTCAACTGCTGCCGGAATTGTATCAAGATTAGAGCAAAAGGGCTTTGTAGAGGGCTTTGGCGATGCAAGTGACCGTAGAATAAAAATTCTTCGCATAACTCCTGCCGGAGAAGAATGTTGTCAGCGTGCAAATCAACACATGGAAGAAACTGAGGCTTCTCTGCTGTCTGGACTGACGGAAACAGAACGTATGATTTTTCTGTCCCTATTGGAGCGGGTATCCAACAATTTGAAATAAATGTCCGCCCGGTATAGGGCATTTATTTCAAACAAAATAATAGCTTACTATCAAAAGTAAGCTAACGACTTGTTGGAGGAGAATATTTTTATGAACAATTCAAAAGCTGTGGAACTCTTTGAGAAAGTGCCTGTGTCACAAGCTGTATTAAAAAACGCCTTGCCTGCTATGGCTGCAATGCTAATGGTGCTGATTTACAATCTGGCGGACACATTCTTCATCGGCCAGACCCACAATGATATTTTGGTAGCGGCGGTATCACTGGCGACCCCTGTGTTCTTAATTTTTATGGCCGCTGGTACTGTGTTTGGCATGGGGGCACTTCGGTGATTTCCCGCGCTTTAGGTGAGGGCAAGACAGACTATGCGAAAAAGGTCTGCTCTTTTTGTATGTGGGGCAGTGTCACAGTGGGTATTGTAATGTCCATACTGTTCCTGATCTTTATGGATAACATCCTTGCCTTGGTTGGAGCCAGTGCTGACACCTGGGAACCGGCAAAAATTTATCTCACCATTGTTGCCTTTGGCGGACCTTTCGTTTTGATTTCCAACTGCTACTCAAATGTTATTCGCGCCGAGGGTAACTCCACCCATGCTATGGCAGGACAGCTTTTGGGTAACTTGATGAATGTAGTTCTTGATCCCATTATGATTTTGGGCCTTAGCTGGGGTATCGCTGGGGCAGCTATTGCCACCGTGATTGGGAATGTCTTTGGCGCTGGGTATTATATTCTCTACTTTATTCGCGGTCAATCTATGTTGAGTGTTCACATACGAGATTTTTCAATCAAAAACAAGATTTGCAGCAGTGTGTTGGCAATCGGCATACCTGCTTCTCTTGGTTCTTTGCTTATGAGTGTGTCACAGATTATTGTCAATGCACAAATGGCTAACTATGACGATATGGCCGTAGCCGGTATTGGTGTGGCCATGAAAGTGACTATGATGACCGGAATGGTATGCATCGGCTTTGGACAGGGCGTTCAACCTTTGCTGGGATATTGTGTTGGCGCAAAGTTATGGGAACGGTTCAAAAGAACAATGCAATTTTCTGCTATTTTTTCCTTGGGCCTTAGTGCTGTAATGACTGTGCTTTGCTATCTGCTTCGTAATTAAATCGTAGGTGCATTCTTGACAGAGCTGGCTGCCTACGATTATGCGGTGAATTTTACGAATATCCTGTTGTCTACAAGTTTTCTGTTCGGTGTATTCTATGTACTGTGCAATTCCTTGCAGGCTATGGGAGCGGCTACTCCTGCCTTGATTGTTAATTTAAGCCGTCAGGGAATGATTTATATCCCTGCGTTGTTCATCCTACAAGCGTGGCTGGGGGTGACCGGGCTTGTGTGGGCGCAGCCAGTGGCGGATATTCTTTCTACCGGGCTCGTACTACTCTTATATATTCGGGTTTCCAGGAAAATGATGACAAACGGAAAATAAAGATGGCAAGTTGGCAGCCCTCGGCCCTGCTAACTAAGACTCCAGGCAGTCACTTGCGCCTTTCTCCTCGCTCAAAGAGCGGGGGTTATCCCCGCTCCGGATAGGGCCAGACACCGGGGGTACCCCGGTCGTTCTTTTTGCTTCTTTTTCTCATGAATGAGAAAAAGAAGTGGGGGATTGGGCGCAGCCTACTTGCCCGAAGGGACGCATGGCGGCCCGTTAGGGCTGGCAGCGCCCCGGATTAGCGGAAATCATACAGCCTGTTTGCAAACCCGGCTCCGGTGCTTTATAATGGTACAAAACGGATCTCCGGAAAGGAGCGTTCCTCTATGGACCTAACCTGCTGCACCCTCTGCCCGCGGGAATGCGGGGCGGACCGCACCCAGGGCCGGGGCCGCTGCGGGGCGGGGATGCTGCCTCGGCTGGCGCGGGCGGCCCTCCACCGGTGGGAGGAGCCCTGCATCAGCGGCACGGACCCCTCCCGCGGCTCCGGAACGGTGTTTTTCTCCGGATGCCCCCTGGGGTGCCGCTTCTGCCAGAACCACTCTGTCAGCCTGGAAAACTTCGGGAAGGAGGTATCGGTCTCCCGCCTGGGGGCGATCTTCCTGGAGCTCCAGGCGCAGGGGGCCTGGAACCTGAACCTGGTAAGCGCCGCCCAGTACCTCCCCCAGGTGATCGAGGCCCTGGACCTGGTCCGGGGGCGGCTCCAGATCCCGGTGGTCTACAATTCCGGCGGATACGAGAAGGTGGAGTCCCTGGGCCTGCTGGAGGGGTATGTGGACATCTACCTCCCGGACCTGAAGTTTATGGACCCCGCCCTGGGGGCGGACTGTGCCGACGCCCCGGATTACTTTGAGGCTGCCTCCGCCGCCATTTTGGAGATGGTCCGTCAGGTGGGCCCGCCGCAGATGGGCGCGGACGGGATGCTCCGCCGGGGGGTCATCGTGCGGCACCTGGTGCTGCCGGGGGAGCGCAGGGATTCGGAGCGGCTGCTGCGGTGGCTGGCGGGGGCCGTCCCGGTGGAGGATGTCCTCCTCAGCCTGATGAGCCAGTACACCCCCTGCCGCCCCATGGGGAGAAAGGCCCTGAACCGCCGTCTCTCCACCTTCGAGTACGATTGGGTGCGGGACATCGCCCAGGAGCTGAATTTTTCCGGCTACGGCCAGGAGCGGAGCTCCGCCAGGGAGGAGTACACCCCGCCCTTCGACCTCACCGGCGTGGAACAAAAAGAGGAGGGATCGGTATGAAGCCCCGGCCCGGCGATGTTTTCTGCGTCTACAACCGCTCTTTGGAACGGTATACCGCCTGCCAGGTCACCAAGGTGAAGGAAAAGGGGGTGGTGGAGCTGGTCCTGGATTGGACCGGGGACCATCCCCTCTCCCCGGAGGAGCTGCCCGTCCTGCGCCCGCTGGCAGTGGACTATCTGTTCTGGTCCGGTGGCTATGACCTGACCAATGTGCCCCCGACGGTGCCGGGGAACTATATCCATGTGGGGAACATCCCGCCCCTGGTGGAGGAGGACTCCCGGTCCTACAGCGGCTGGGACGGGGGCCACAGCATCGCCCGCCAGCGGTGGTGGGACGGCATCCCGGAGGAAAAGCGCCGGGCCTTCAAGGCGGCCGCCGCCGGCCGGGGAGAGGTGGAGATCGGGGGGCGGCCGGTGAAGGAGCGCACCTCCAAGGTCCGGGACGACCTTATCCCCTTTGTAGACTGCCGGGAGCTGCGGCCCCTCCGGTGCCTCACCGCCCTGGAATGCACAAGGTGGCACCCCGGCCTTGTGGAATATCTGAAGGAGACCCCCTTCCTCATCGACCTGCGGCTGGAAAACCACGGGCAGAAGCGGCTGGACCTCCGCGGGACCACCGTCCGGCGGCTCACCATAGACCTGGCGGGAATGGAGGAGCTGTGGCTGGGGGAAACGACCGGCAGCATCTGCCTCACCACCACGGCGGGGGAGGACTGCGTGATCCGCGCCCCGGCGGCAGGGGAGGGGCTGGGCATCGATTTCAAAAGGACGGTGCAGCGCCACCCGGAGCTGCCCGCCCTCACCTCGGTGAGCTGCACCGGGGTGGAGGAGCTGGACCTCCTGGAGCTGCGGCGGTGGTATCCCGGCCTGCGGTCGCTGCGGCTGTGGGGAAGGCCGCGGCATCTGCAAAACTTTCGGGAGCTGAAGGGATTTAAGGAGCTGCTGCGGCTGGTCGGGGAGCAGCCGGAGGATGCCCAGGCCCAGGCGGAAGCGGCGGTCACCGCTTTTGTGAGGCCCTTCAACCGGATGCGCTTCATCGAGACGGAGGAGCGGGAGGATGTTTATTCCGCCCTCTGCGGCCTCCTGGAGGAGCTGCCGGAAAGCGCTTTGGACCGCCGGGCTCTGGTGGATGCCTTTGAGGCGGAGCGGGATTTCTGAAACAAAAAATGCCCGGCATCGGAGCAAAGCGCTTCATCGCCGGGCTTGCCGGTGTTTGCAGCAAACGCAGAAATACAAACCGGCGCTCCTTATCCTGCCCGCATTTTCGTGTATTATCACAAAAAGGGAAAAGGAAATTTTGCTTGCAAAGCCCGTCGGACTGTGCTATAATCATTAAGCTATATCTCGCCGGACCTGTCCGGGGACGGGCTGCCGCCCGCAAGGTCCCCGCCGGAGAGCGGCTTTGCGCCGCCTCCCAATGTTATTTCGCTGTGGTCCGGCAATCGTCGGGAGTCCCAGGAACTCTTCCCCTTTGGGGCGGGGCGCGGGCTCTAAAAAATTTCGGAGGTGCTTTATGAGCGCAGTTGAGATGATCGGCGCGGTCCTGATGATCGCCGTGAGCATCGTAGTTACCGTTATTATCATGTTCCAGAATCCCAAGGGGGACGGCCTTTCCTCCCTGGCGGGGGGCAGCACTTTTATGAGCGGTGTTCAGGACCGCAGCATCGACGCAAAGCTGAACCGGCTGATCCGGGTGCTGGCGGTGGCCTTCTTCGTGGTCACCATCGCGGTGTACGCCTTCGGCATCTATCTCTGAAAAAAGAAAACGTATCTTCGGAAAACACCTCCGGCTTCCCGCCGGGGGTGTTTTTCCGCTCCGGCATAGTCCAACCTGGGGCGGAAATATGATAGAAAGCAGAAGCCCCGGCCCTCTCCGGGGGGAGAGAGCCGGGGCCGTCTTTTCGCAGGGATGGGGTGAGGGCTTAGCAGCAGCCGCAGCCGCAGTCGTTGTTCTGGACGGACTCGCACCCGCAGCCACAGCCGCAGCCGCGGTTACGGCTGAAGTTGCAGTTGGTGGCCAGGAACCAAACGATGATGAGCAGGATCAGGGTGTCCTCGTCCAGACCCAGAAAGCCTCTGTTGCATCCGCAGTTACACATAATGTCGCTCCATTTCTCCGTGCTACTCATTATTTTGGCCTGCCCGCCAAACTGCACGGACGGCGGTGGCCCGGCCCAGGAGCCGCGGGGCCTTTGTGCGCCCGCTTTCCCTGGGTTCAACCCATACTATGACCTCCCCGGAAAGTTGGTGACAGAAGACGCTGTCCTCCCCAAGCGAATAAAAAAGCGAGAGCCGTCCAATGCTAACGTTGTATCCTTCAAAGCCACGATGTCAACGGACGGGAGAGCTGATCCTATGTATAAATTTACCGGTTTTAGCACCAAAGCGAACAATGCCATCAATCTGGCGCTCCTTTCGGCGGAGCAGATGGGCCATACCTATGTGGGCAGCGAGCACCTCCTTTTGGGGCTGCTGCGGGAGAGCACCGGCGTGGCCGCCATGCTGATGACCCAGAAGGGCCTGCGGTACGATGGGGCCGTGTCCAGGGTGGAAGAGATCGTGGGGAAGGGCATCCTCTCCGCCCTCACCCCTGGGGATCTCAGCGTCCGGTGCAAGCGCATCCTGGAAAATGCCCTCCTGGAGGCCCGCATCTCCGGCCAGACCCTGGCGGGCACCGAGCACATCCTCCTCACGCTGCTCCACGAGCCGGACTGCACCGCCATACGGGTCCTGGAGGAATGTAAAACGGACTGCGCCGGGCTGGAAAAGGTCCTGCGGGAGATGATCACCACCGAGCTGCGGGAGCCGCCGGAGCGCAGCCGCAGCCGGCAGCCCCAGTCCCAGGGAAGGGGCCAGCCACGCCCCCCGGCCCGCACGGGCAACCTGGATAAATTCGGCCGGGACCTCACCGAGCTGGCCCGGATGGGCCGCCTGGACCCGGTCATCGGCCGGGAAAAGGAGATCCAGCGGGTGATCCAGATCCTCTCCCGCCGCACCAAGAACAACCCCTGCCTCATCGGGGAGACAGGGGTGGGCAAGACCGCCATCGTGGAGGGGCTGGCCCAGCGGGTCGCCGCAGGCTCCGTCCCCGGAGACCTGCGCTCCTGCCGGGTGGTGAGCCTGGATATGACCTCCATGGTGGCGGGGACCAAGTACCGGGGGGACTTTGAGGAGCGCATCCGCGCCACCATCGAGGAGGTGCTGGCGGCGGGCAACGTCATTCTGTTCATCGATGAGCTGCACACCATCATGGGGGTGGGGGCGGCGGAGGGGGCGGTGGACGCCGCCAACATCCTGAAGCCCCAGCTGGCCAGGGGGGAGCTCCAGCTCATCGGGGCCACCACCATCGGGGAGTTCCGCCGCACCATCGAAAAGGACGGCGCCCTGGAGCGGCGGTTCCAAAGCGTCCTGGTGGAGGAGCCCACCCCGGAGGACGCGGAGGGCATCCTCCGGGGGCTGCGGGAGCGGTACGAGCGGCACCACGGGGTGCGCATCACCGACGAGGCCATCCACTCCGCCGTCTCCCTCTCCCGGCGGTATCTCACCGACCGCTACCTGCCGGATAAGGCCATCGACCTCATCGATGAGGCGGCCTCCCGCCTGCGCCTCCAGCAGCTGGAGCTGGCCCCCGGCCGCCGCTCCCCCCTCCCGGAGGTGGACCGCCGGGCGGTGGCCTCGGTGATCGCCCAGGCCACCGGCATCCGGGTGGAGCAGATGGAGGCGGAGGAGGCGGAGCGCTGCCTGGACCTGCGCCAGCAGCTCCAGGGGAGCGTGGTGGGCCAGGAGGAGGCGGTGGAGAAGGTGGCCAGGGCCATCCAGCGCAGCCGGGTGGGCCTGGGGGACCCCAGGCGCCCGGTGGGCTCCTTCCTCTTCCTGGGCCCCACCGGGGTGGGTAAGACCCACCTCTGCCGCGCCCTGGGCCGCTGCCTCTTCGGGGACGGGGACGGGGTCATCAAGCTGGATATGTCCGAGTATATGGAAAAGCACAGCGTCAGCCGGCTCATCGGCGCCCCTCCGGGATACCTGGGGTACGATGACGGAGGCCAGCTCACCGGCAGGATCCGCAAAAAGCCGGGCTCCATCGTCCTTTTTGACGAGGTGGAAAAGGCCCACCCGGAGGTGATGAACCTTCTGCTCCAGCTGCTGGAGGACGGTGAGCTCACCGATTCCCAGGGGCGGAAGGCCAACTTCAAAAACGCCGTGGTGATCATGACCTCTAACGTGGGCGCGAAATTCCTCACCCAGCGGCGCTCCCTGGGCTTTGCCCCCCAGGAGCGGGAGGACGGCCGCTGCCGGGAGGAGGTGATGGGGGAGGTGCGCCGGATCTTTCCCCAGGAGCTGCTGGGGCGCATCGACGAGGCAGTGGTCTTCCGCAGCCTCACCGACAGCCAACTGGAGACCATCGCGGGGCAGCTCCTGCGCCAGGTGTCGGAGCGCCTGGCGGGGCTGGAGGTGGAGATGGAGTACACCCCGGCCCTGGCCCGGACGGTGGCGAGGTCCGCCAGCGGCAGCCCCTACGGGGCCCGCCCCATGCGCAAGACCCTCCGGGAGCTGGTGGAGGACCCCCTGGCGGAGCGCCTCCTGCGGCGGGAGATCCTCCCCGGCTCCGCCATCCGCTGCGACGCGCGGGAGGGGCAGCTGGTGGTCCTCCAGGCCGCGGCGGCGCTGTCATAGCTGTTCCCATAAACTGGAACCCTTCTTTCCCCTGGCAAAACACGTCGGAATATGCTATACTGGATAGCAGGAACCGGGCAGCCCCGGCGCCTGCTATCTTTCTGTTGGGGGCGGAGCTTATGGCGGAAACGATGAAAGTGGTGAACCTGGAGGCTGGGATGCCCACGGTGGCGACGGCCAAGGGCCTCCTCAGCCAGTCCCTGCGCACCGCCAGGGCCAACGGCACCCACCTGGTGAAGCTCATCCACGGCTACGGCTCCACCGGAAAGGGCGGGGCCATCCGCACCGCCGTCCGCCGGGAGCTGGAGGAGCGCAAGCGCCAGGGGCAGGTCCGGTTGTACATCCCAGGGGAGGAGTTTTCCCCCTTCTACGAGGACGCCCGCCAGGCGGTCTGTAAGTATCCGGAGCTGGCTAAGGACCGGGACTATACCCGCACCAATCACGGCATCACCATCGTTGTGCTGTAAAAGAGGTATGGAACCGGCGGGAAGGGGGAAAACGGCCGTGAAAAAGAAGATCAATATTCTCTGCGCGGTCCTTTGCGGCCTGCTGCCCCTCTGGGCCCTGCTGGTCTGGCTGGCCAGGAGAGACCCGGACGGGGTGGAACGGGTCTACAGCCAGGTCTTTTATCCCCGGTGGGCGGGGGCCTTCATCGCCGTCACCAGCGCGGTCCCTGTCTCCCTGGCGGAGCTGCTGGTCATCGCCGCTTCCCTGCTGGCGGTGTTCTGGCTGGTCTCCTTCCTGAAAAGCCTCTGGCAGGGGAGAGGGGAGCGCAGGCGGATCGCCGGGAACTATCTCCTTTGGGGGGGCGCGGCCTGCTCGGTGGTCCTCACCTTTTTCCTGCTGGGGGGCGGCTTTAATTATTACCGCCACGCCTTTACCCAGATGAGCGGCCTTTCCCCCAGGGCCAGCGAGGTGGAGCAGCTGGCAGCCCTCTGCCGGGAGCTGGCGGAGGAGGCCAGCGCCCTGCGGGAGGGGCTGCCGGAGGACGAAAACGGGGTGAGCCTCCTCACCCAGGGGAACCGGGAGCTTGCCGCCTCCGCGGCGGAAAATTACCGCCTGCTGATGGAGGCGGAGCCGGGATGGGATTTCTTTGACCTCAGCACTCGCTGCCGGGTAAAGCCGGTCTTTTTCTCGGAGGCCATGTCCTATATGGAGATCGTGGGGGTCTTCTTCCCCTACACGGTGGAGGCCAACATCAACACCCACACCACCGATTTTGACATCCCCTTCGCCGCCTGCCACGAGCTGGCCCACATCAGCGGCTTTATGCGGGAGGACGAGGCCAACTTCCTGGCCTACGCCGCCTGCCGGGTGTCGGAGGACCGGTTCTTCCGGTACAGCGGCGCCGCCACCGCCCTCATCCACGCCGGCAACGCCCTCTACGCCAAGGACCCGGACCGCTACCGCCAGGCGACGGAGGGGCTTTCCGAAGGGGTGCGGCGGGATTTTGCCGCCAGCTCCGCCTACTACAACGCCCACCACACCTCCTTCGGGGAGTTTTCCACCAAGGTGAACGATACATATTTGAAGGTGAACAGCCAGCCCCAGGGGGTAGCCACCTACGGCCGGATGGTGGACCTGCTGCTGGCGGATTACCGCCTACGCCATGGGCTGGCGTAGGGGGCGCTGCCGCTGGGCCCTTTTCCGCCTATCCAGCGGGGATTTTTTACCCGATTGCAGGGTTTGATTTTTGCCGTAGCGGGCGGCAGCCGCCAGGGTTTCATTCGCCTATCCGGCGGGGACCCCCTTTCTGTGCCGACAGAAAGGGGGGAAAGAGCGGCCTAAGGGCTTTGCCCTTAGGTATCCCACCGGGGGGTTCCCATCTCGGCCCAAGAGCCGCCGCTTCGCGGCGGTTGGCCTCGAAACGCGCCTGCGGGCGCAGCCTGGACCCTCCCAAAGGGTGGGGCAAACGCCCCACACCTTCTTATCCCTGCGGGGCTATTTGTGATCCCCTTCGGGGATGATACCCCCTCCGGCCTGCGGCCTGCGGGGCCGCCGCCTGCGGCGGCGGGATTACGGCGGCTCCGCCGCCGCTCTGCCAGCTAAGGCTCCAGGCAGTCACTGGCGTTTCGTACAAAGGTAAGGAGCGGGGTTTATCCCCGCTCCGGGTAGGGCGTGACACCGGGGGCACCCCGGTGGTTCTTTTTTGCTTCTTTTTTCTCACCAGTGAGAAAAAAGAAGAGGAGGGCCTCCTACCGCTCCGGTTCCGGCTGCGGCAGGAACTGCCGGCAGAGGCTCCAGGCCCTGGCCCGCTGGAGGTTCCAGTGGGCGAAGCCGCTCAGTTCCTCCTGGGGGTAGCGGGTCCGGCGGCCGGCGGTCTCCAGCAGGTCGGCGAGCTCCGAGAGAACAGGGGAGCTTTCCTTCTCCGATTCCCGCAGCCACAGATCATAGAGATCCGGAGCCCCGGCTACAGAATGCTCCACCAGGGCGCTGTAGGAGATGGCCGCGGTGTCCCCGGTCTCCTCGTACCGCCGGACGGCGTTTTTCACCACCAGGCCGTCCACATCCATCCAGCACAGGGCCAGGAAGAGGACGCAGAAGGCGGCGGCGGTCCACCGCGTCAGGGGGATCTCCCGGAACTGGGAGAGGAGCATCAGCCCGAAGACCACCGCCAGCAGCACCATGAACCAGGTTGTAGAGACCCGGAGCCAGGTCACCCCGCAGAAGCGGATGTAGAGTCCCATCTTGCAGAGGGCCAGGGCGATGAGCAGCAGCGTTTGGCAGCAGAGCAGGCTATAGAAGATCCGTGCCGGCACGGAGGACCGCTGGGAGGAGGTGTCCAGCAGGAGCCAGATGCCCCACAGGACCAGGAGATTGACCACCGATACCCGGCAGAGCTCGAAGAACCCCTTGCGGGCGAACTGGGAGTAGTCGTAGGGGGTCAGCGCCCCATTGCGGGAGAAGGTGATCAGCTCCATCGCCCCGATGACAAAAAACAGGGCGTAGATGAGGCAGAGGACCGAAAGGAGGGCGTAGGCTGCCGCGGGGGGCAGGACCCGGCGCTTTTCCGCCGCCCGGTCCAGCTTTTCCCCGGTGATGCCGCCGGTGTACCGCTTGTGCTGGTTGCCGTACAGCAGCCCGTAGAGGTAGAAGGCGGTGGGGATGGCAAAAAGGGTGGTGGCGGAGAGGATGTTCCGAAGGTTGATGACCTCCGCCAGCTGGTCCAAGAGCTCCCCGAAACCGGCGGCCACCGTGGCAAGCTCCCGGCAGACGAACCACAGCACCGGGAAGGAGCAGAGGAGGGTCACCAGAGCGATGAGCAGGTTCTTCCCCAGGCGGGTCTTGGCGGTGGAGCGCACCAGCACCGTCCCAAAGCACCCGAAGTTCTGGAAGGGCACCACAAAAAGATGATTCCAAAGGTCGGCCGGGAGGCGCTTCCCCAGATGGGGTTCCACCCGGTTTTCCCCCAGGGCGGAGACCCAGTAGACGGTGACCAGCATCAGGAACAGAAGGTTCAGCCAGGCGATGAGGCCGTTATCCAGCACGGGGAAGCTGGCGGCGGAAAGGAGCATCACCAGGAGCCACACAAAGCTGCCGCGGGGGACGGGGGACCCGCCCCCAAGCCGGTAGGCCAGGGCCATCCCGGCAAAGAAGAGGGTGAAGAGGAACATCCCCAGCCCCAGGTATCCCGGCCAGCAGAGGCGCAGGAAGCACCAGGCGGCGGCGAATACCAGGAGGGTCATCCCCCCGTCCAGGGAGGTGGCGGGGACCGGCTGGCGGGGCTCCGGCGGGGGAGAGAACTGCCAGGGCTCCGCCGCGGGGGAGACCGGGTAGGCGGGACGGGCGGGGCCCGGCGCAGCGGCAGGGGCCGGAGACTGGCCGGAGGCGGCGGGAGTTTGGGGTGCATCGGGGGAAGCGGGCGTCATGGCGTCCGCGCGGATAGGATCGCTATTCATCGTTTATCCCTCACGTTTCGTCAGGCTTATACTCCAGGATGTCGGCGGGCTGGCAATCCAGCGCCCGGCAGATCATCTCCAGGGTGGAAAAGCGGATAGCCTTCGCCTTGTTGTTTTTCAGGATGGAAAGATTGGCGGGGGTGATGCCGACGCGCTCCGCCAGCTCCCCGGCGGAGACCTTCCGCTTTGCCATCATCACATCCAGGTTTACCAGGATGGCCAAAGGAAAGCCCCCTTTCATATGGTGTAGTCGTTTTCTTCCTTCAGGGCCAGGGCCTGCTGAAAGACGTTTTTAATGACCCGCAGGATCAGGCCGATGAAGGCCGCGGCCGCGGCCACCAGCAGGAAGTAGAACAGGGCGGCGGTGAACACCAGGCAGATGGCCGCCACCGCCATGCAGCACCAGGAACAGCGGCGCAGCAGGGCGATGTTCCCGGCGGTGAACACCTCCCCCTGGGAGATGCCCGCCAGCAGCCGGTCCAGGGAGAGGAGCAGCACCGCCGCCGGCCCGGCGCAGCAGTAGAAGGCGGCGCAGATGCGTCCGGTGAATACGGCCCGCCCCCCGGTGGTCTCGATGAACCAGCCCACCACCTGGGGGGCCAGGAAAAGCCCTGCCGCCAGCAGCGCCAGGAAAAACCGGGTGAAAAAGACGGACAAGCGGATGGAATAGTCCTTGGTCCACATAGGGCGTCACTCCTTGCGTTTCTTGATGTTGACTCTATCATACCACACGGAAAACTGAAAATCAATATATTTTTATTGAAAAACAATAAATTTTTTCTTTTTATCAGAAAATAAGAAGAGCGGGGGCGATATACCGGCCAAAACCGGCACGTTTTTCATCCTCCGGCCGGCCCATTGTCCCGCAGGAAGATCCCAGGAGCCGGGGAAAGCCGGATCGGACGGCAGATCCCCCGGAAAATTCGGAAAGAATATCCAAAAAGCCCCTTTCTTTATGCGAAAAAATCTGGTAAACTATTAAAGATAAGACGTGGGCACACTACCTGGGAAGTGGGAAGGAACGCACAAGATGATCCAAGCAGCGATTTTTGATATGGACGGCCTGATGCTGGATACCGAGCGCCTGACAAAGCGGCTGCGGCGGCAGGCCACGGAGGAGATGGGCATTCCCTACCGGGATCTGATCGACCGGATCATGGGCAGAAGTGAGCCGGAGGTCCGCCGGGTCTTCCTGGAGGAGTACGGGCCGGATTACCCCTATGACACGATCAAGGAACGCATCCGCCGGCTGCGCCGGGAGTACCTGGCGGGGAATCCGGTGCCGGTGAAGCCGGGGCTTTTCCAGCTGCTGGAGTACCTGAAGAAGGAGGGGATCCCGGCGGCGGTGGCCTCCTCCACCTACCGGGCCGTCGCCCTCCCCCTCCTGGAGCAGGCGGGCATTGCTCCATATCTTTCCGCTATGGCCTTCGGGGATATGGTGCAGCGCTCCAAGCCGGACCCGGACATCTTCCTGCTGGCCGCCCGGCAGCTGGGGGCGGAGCCTGCCGCCTGCGTCGTGCTGGAGGACAGCCCCAACGGCATCCTGGCGGCCCACCGGGCGGGGATGCTGCCGGTGATGGTGCCGGACCTCCTGGAACCGGAGCCCGAACTGGAAAAAATCCTGTACGGCCGCGTGGAACGGCTGGACCAGGTGATTATATTGATGGAAGGGATGAAGGACTTGTGACGGAGTACAAAGGGAACCCTGTATCGGAAGGTATCGCAGTTGGGAAAGTGTACCTTTATCAGCCCTATGTACCAGAAGCTGTGGAGGGGGAGATCCCCGAAGCGGAGGTCCCCCAGGTCATCGCCCGGTATGAGGCGATGCTGGAGGGGGCCAAAAAGGAGCTGGAAGCCATCCGCCGGCGGCTGGAGGAGGCCGGGGACGGGGACAAGGCCAAGATCTTCACCGCCCACCAGGACATCCTCTTTGACGTGGCCATGGATGAGGAGATCCGGGACAAGATCTCCTACGATCTGCTGACTCCGGAGTGGGCAGTGCACAGGGTCTACGAGAAGTTCATGAAGATGCTGGGCAAGGCGAAGGACCCCCTCATCCGGGAGCGGGTGGCGGACCTGCGGGACGTGAAGAACCGCCTGCTGCGGGTGGCTGCCGGCGTGCCGGAAAAGAACCTGGCCGCCCTGGCGGAGCCGGTGGTGGTGGTGGCCCACGACCTGCTGCCCTCGGATACCGCTACCCTGGACCGAAAGAACGTCCTGGCCATCGTCACCGAGGTGGGGGGCGCCACCTCCCACAGCGCCATCATCGCCCGCAGCTATGAGATACCGGCCCTCCTGGGGGTGCCGGGGGTGACGGAAAAACTTTCCCACGGCCAGGAGGCGGCGGTGGATGCCCTGGAGGGCGTCCTCATCGCCGATCCGTCCCCGGAGCAGAAGGCGGAGTTTTCCGCCCGGCGGGAGGCCTTTCTGGCCCGCCGGGCCCAGGAGAAGAAATTCCTGGCGGTGGAGCCCCGGATGGCGGACGGTACGGTGGTCCCGGTCCACCTGAATGTGGGCTCCGCCAGCGACCAGGAGCTGGCCGCCGAAAAATACACCGACGGCGTGGGCCTTTTCCGCACCGAGTTTGTCTATATGGGCCGGGAGCAGCTCCCCACCGAGGAGGAGCAATACGAAATCTATAAAAAGGTCCTTGCCGCCTTTGGGGACCGCCCGGTCACCCTGCGGACCCTGGACATCGGCGGGGATAAAAAGCTCCCCTGCATGGAGCTGCCGGTGGAGGAAAACCCCTTCCTGGGCAACCGGGCCCTGCGCCTCTGCTTCTCCATGCCGGAGGTGTTCCTCACCCAGCTGCGGGCCGCCCTGCGGGCCTCGGTCCACGGGAACCTGTGGATCATGTTCCCCATGGTGGGGAGCCTGGATGACATCCGCCGGGCCAAGGAGTACCTGGAAAAGGCCAAAGCCCAGCTGGAGGAGCGGGGCATCCCCTACAGCCCGGATGTGAAGGTGGGCATCATGGTGGAGATCCCCTCCATCGCCCTGGTGGCGGACCTGGCCGCCAAGGAGGTGGACTTTGCCAGCATCGGCACCAACGACCTCACCCAGTATTCCATCGCGGTGGACCGGATGAACCCGGCCCTGGGGGAATATTATCAGAACTACCACCCCGCCCTCTTCCGCCTCATCGGCTACGTGGTGAGCTCCTTTGCCAAAGAGGGCAAGCCGGTGAGCGTCTGCGGGGAGATGGGAGGAGACCCCCTGGCCGCCGCCGTCCTGGTGGGCCTGGGGATGAGCAAGCTGAGCATGGGCGCTGCCTCGGTGGCCCGGATCAAGAAGCTCCTTTCCGGCCTCACCATGGAGAAGGCGAAGGAGCTGGCCGCCAGGGCCTGCGCGCTCCCCACCAGCAGCCAGGTGGAGGAATACCTGAAGACAGAGCTTTCGCCGCTGCTTTAGCGGCGTACCCAATCATCAGAAAGTGAGGAGAAACCTATGTACAGCAAGCGCACCGTCATCAAGAACCAGACCGGCCTGCACGCCCGTCCCGCCTCGGAGTTCATCGCCCTGGCCAGCAAGTTCAGTTCCCGCATCACCATCAAGAAGCTGAGCGAGGATGAGGACGCCAACGCCAAGTCCATCGTTATGCTCCTGGCCCTGGGCCTGCCCATGGGCGAAGAGGTGGAGATCGTCGCCAAGGGGGAGGACGAGGTGGAGGCGGTGGACAGCCTCATCGCCCTCATCGACAGCAAATTTGGCGAGGATTGAGTTTTTTCTTCCTTTTTTCTTGCGAAAGAAAAAAGGAAGCGAAAAAAGAACGACAAAAGCGGCAAAGAAAAAGCAGCTGGGTATTTTTCCCGGCTGCTTTTTTGTGGGCTGCATAAGAATTGGGGGTGGGCGGAGGAAAGCATGGAGGGCGGTCAGCCCCGGTGCTTCTCCACAAACTTCGCAAACCCCTGGTATGTATAGGCTTCCGGCCTCTCCGCCGTGGTGACGGCGTTGAAGAAGCAGCTGGGGATCTCCCCCAGCTGCAGACACTTTTGGATGCAGAGGTCGCAGCCCTTCTCGTGGTTTGCGGGGTTCAGGGGGCAGGCGCGGTCGGCGCAGGTGCAGAAGTGGCTCATCTCCGCCCTCCTGCCAGCCGGGCGGCGGTGACGGTGTTCTTCATCAGCATGGTGATGGTCATGGGCCCCACGCCGCCGGGCACCGGGGTGATGTATCCCGCCTTGGGTTCCACCGCGGCAAAGTCCACGTCCCCGCAGAGCTTTCCGTTTTCGTCCCGGTCCATCCCCACGTCGATGACCACCGCTCCCTCCTTGACCATATCGGCGGTGATAAACTTAGCCCTGCCGATGGCGACGATGAGGATGTCCGCCCGGCGGGTGACAGCGGAAAGGTCCCTTGTGCGGCTGTGGCAGATGGTGACGGTGGCGTTTTCGTGGAGCATCAGCATCGCCATGGGCTTGCCCACGATGTTGCTGCGGCCCACCACCACGCAGTCCTTCCCCTCCACGGGGATACCGGAGCGGCGGATCAGCTCCAGCACACCGGCGGGGGTGCAGGGGAGGAAGTCATACTGCCCCTGAACGATCTGCCCCACGTTCTGGGCGTGGAAGGCGTCCACGTCCTTTTCCGGGGCGATGGCCTCGATCACCGCCCGCTCCCGGATCTGCCGGGGCAGGGGGAGCTGGACCAGGATGCCGTGGATGTCCTCCCGGCGGTTCAGCTCCCGGACAAGGGCCAGCAGTTCCCCCTCGGTGGTATCCGCCGGCAGGCGGTGGTCCTCCGAATGGATGCCCAGCTGCTCACAGGCCCGGATCTTATTGCGCACATACACCTGGGAGGCGGGATCCTCCCCCACCAGTACCACCGCCAGGCCGGGGGTGGTGCCGTTTTGCTTCATCGCCGCCACCCCCGCCGCCAGCTCCCCGCGGATCTGCTCCGAGATGGCTTTTCCGTCTATGATCACGGCCATAGCAAGCTCCCTCCTATACCTTGTCCTTTGTGTCCTGACCGTCATCCCCGTCCAGGAGGGCGTCCTCCAGCATGGAGACCAGGTCCTCTCCGGTGCCGCCGGAGGGATTCTCCTTCTCATCGCCGGCAGGAACCGGCTCCGGGGCATCGGCCGAGGGTTCGGCTTCGTCCTCCGGGGCCTCCGGCAGGGGCTCGCCGTCCACGGGAACATCGGTCTCTTCTTCCGGCTGGGCCTCGTCCTCCGCGGGAGTATCCGCGGTTTCTTCCGGCGAGGTTTCGGAGGCCTCCTCCTCCGGCAGGGACGCCTCCTCCGCAGGGTCCTCCCCGTCGGAACCCTTTTTGCCGTCCTTGGAAAGCTCGGCGTCTACCTTCGCCATGCGGGCCCGGCTCTCCTCGGTATCCACATAGAGGACGGCGGGGTTTTTCTTGTGGCGGATATAGAAGGCCGCCATGGCCGCCAGGGAACCGATGCAGAGGTAGAGGGCCAGCATCTGGCTCACCCGGAACTGCCCCAGCATCAGGCTGTCGGTGCGCAGCCCCTCGATGAAGAACCGCCCCAGACCGTACCAGGCCATATACCCCAGGCTCACCTGGCCGTCGTACTTCCGGCGGGGGGTGAGGACAAAGGCCAGCAGCAGGAAGCCCAGGAGATTCCAGAGGAACTCGTAGAAGAAGGTGGGGTGCACCGGAACGGTGGGGTCCACCGTTACCCCCTGGGCGGCCAGGGTATCCGCCATGTTGAAGAGATACCGGGAGATGGTGTTGGAAGTCATCCCCCAGGGGAGGGTGGTGTTGCAGCCGAAGGCCTCGCAGTTGAAGAAGTTCCCCCAGCGGCCCACCGCCTGGGCCAGCAGCAGCCCGGTGAGGCCGCCGTCCAGGACGGGGAGGAAGGGGACCTTTTTGACCCGGCAGGCGATCCAGCCCACCAGAACGGCCCCGATGACCCCGCCGTAGATAGCCAGGCCCCCCTCCCGGAAGGCAAAGACCTTCAGGAGGTTATCCTTGTACATATCCCACTGGAAGATGACAAAGTAGGTCCGGGCGCCGATGACGCCTCCCACCACCGCCCAGAGGAGGACATCCAGGCCGTCGTAGGGGTGGATGCCCAGCTTCCGGGCCCGGAGGTGGAAATACCACATCCCCACCAGGAAACCCAGGGCGAAGGTGATGCCGTACCAATAGATGTTGTAGCCGCCGATGGAAAAGGCCACCCGGCTCACATCAAAGCTGAGGCCCAGTCCGGGAAAGCTGATCACTTCTGACATGGTTTGTAAACTTCCTTTCTTGGTTGTAGGGGTGTCCGAAGGGCGGAAGGAGTTTTAGGCGTTAGGCTTTGTTTCTGGCAACGCTAACGCCATGCGCCCTATCCGGCGGGGAAAACCCCTCAGGCATTTCCTTTCAGGAAATGCCAGCTCCCCTTTCAGGGGAGCCCTTGGCAAAACGGATAGCTTTGCGCCCCGCCAGAGCCTCCCCTGAAAGGGGAGGTGGGCGTAGCCCACGTGCCCGAAGGGACGCGAAGCGGCCCGTTAGGGCTGGCCGCCGCAGGCTGACGGAGGGGTCTCATCTCGCCCCAGAATCGCCTGTCACGCGGGGTTCACCACCGAGAGGGCGCTGTACCGGGGGTCCAGGTCCTCCCGCAGGCGGGTCTCCAGCTCCGGGAGGGTGAGGTCCCGCACGTAGTCCAGCAGTTCATACATATTCTCCAGCCCGGCAAAATAGGCGCCCATCATCAGGCTGGCTACCGATTCCACCCGGCTGAACATCCCGATGTACCGGCCGTAGGTGGATTTTTTGCACCGGCGGAAGGCGTCCGGGTCGATGCCCTCCGCCGCCATCCGCCGGGCCTCCTGGCAGATGGCCTCCCGGACCTTCTTGGGCTCCCGGCTCTCCCCGCCGTACATACAGCAGAGGTAATCCCGGCCCGCCAGTACCTCGTACTCAAAGGTGCCGTTGATGAGGCCGCTGTCGTAGAGCCGCCGGTAGAGGGGGCTGCTCTCTCCGCAGAGGATCTCCAGGAGGATCTCGTCCACCACCTGGCGCCGGAGGTTCGTAAGGCTGTCCCCGGCCTCCCCCTTGAAGCCCAGCTGAAACAGGGGGGTGGAGACGGAGAGGGACTGCTCCACGTAGGGGGCGGCTACCTCCCTGGGCTCCTCCGCCTTCCGCCACTGGATGCGGACCTCCTCCCCCTTCCGAAGGATCTTATCCGCGGTCTCCAGCACCTCCTCCGGCCGGAAGTTGCCGGCCACGGTGAGGACCATATTCCCCAGGCTGTAGAAGGTGTGGTAGCACCGGTAGAGCAGGTCGGAGGTGATCTGGGCGATGGACTCGGTGGTGCCGGCGATGTCCAGGCGCACCGGGTTCACGTGGTAGAGGGCCCCCAGGAGGTTGAAGAGGGAGCGCCAGCCGGGGTCGTCGTCGTACATCCGGATCTCCTGGCCGATGATGCCCTGCTCCTTCTGCACCGTCTCCGGGGTGAAGTAGGGGCGGGAGACAAAGTCCAGGAGGATCTCCAGGGATTCCCGGAAGTTGCCGGTGCAGCTAAAGAGGTAAGCGGTGCGGTCAAAGGAGGTAAAGGCGTTGGCGGAGGCGCCGGTTTTGGCGTACTTGGCGAAGGCGTCCCCGTCGTCGCACTCAAACATCTTGTGCTCCAAAAAGTGGGCGATGCCGGCGGGGACCTCCACAAAGTCCTCCTCCCGCTGGGTCTTAAAGGTGGTATCGATGCTCCCCACCTTGGCGGAGAACATGGCGTAGGCGGTGGAATATCCCTCCATGGGGCAGAGGAGGATGGTGAGGCCGCTGGGGTGCTCCACCCGCAGGAACCGCTCCCCCAGGATGGGGGAGGTGATGCTCTTCTTATTCATGGCTTTCTTCCTCCTTTTCCGGCTCCCCCGGCTTGCTTGCCAGGAAGAACACCGTATCCAGGGTGACGGCCCCCGCGGCGGCGATGACCTGCTCCCGGCTCACCTGGGCGATGTCCTGGGCCTCCTCCTCCGGGGTCAGGCGGCTGCCCCGCAGGATCTGGGCCAGATACCACCCCTCCAGGGAGGAAAGGCCGTCCGGGACGGAGCGCAGGGAATTCACGTAGGCCCGGCGGGCGGATTCCAGCTCCTCATCGGTGAAGTCCCCCGCCGCCACAGCGGAAAGCTGCTCCAGAATGGCGGCGCGGGCGGCGGGCTGGTTTTCCCGCTCCACCCCGATGTCCACCAGCATCACCCCGGTGACCGAGTCGAAGCGGGCGGCGCAGTAGTAGCAGAGGCTCTTTTCCTCCCGCACGTGGACGAAGAGGCGGGAGAAGGGACTGCCGCCGTAGAGGTAGGACATGAGCTTGGCGGCGTCCATCTGCTTTTTGTCCGCCAGGGCCCCGGTGCGAAAGCCCATAGCCATCTTGGACTGGGCGATCTCCATCTCCACCGTCTTTTCCTTCACCGCCCCGGCCTTTTCCACAATGGGGGGGAGGCGGAAGGGGACGGGGTGGCGGTCCAGGGCCCCAAAGAGCCGGGAGAACTCCTCCCTGGCCCCGTCGGGGCTGCCACACCCCACAAAGAAGATCTCCACCTTGGCCGTATCGATGAGGCGGGCGTACCGCTCCGCCGCCGCCTGGGGGGTGATCTCCCTCGCCTTTTCCACCCAGCCGTATTTGGGGATGGCCAGGGGACTGCCCTCGTTCATCAGGGCGCGGCACTGGTTGACGGTGTAGGCCCGCTTGTCGTTGATGTCCGCCTGGATGGTGTCGATGAGGTTCTGCTGCTCCAGCCGGAAGTCCTCCTCCGGGAAGGCGCCGTCTATGATGTTGGGCTGGAGGAGGATCTCTCCCAGCAGCCGGGCGCACCCGGCGGAGACGCTCTCCCCCTCCAGGGCAAAGCGGTCGTCAATACCCACGATGGAGCAGGTGAGGAGCTGATACCCCCCGGTCTTGCCCACATCGGCGCTGAGGGAGGCCCCGTACAGCTCGCAGAGGGTCTGCTCCAGCTTTGTAAAGTCGGGGCAGTTTTTGCTCCCCCGCCGCAGCAGGTAGGGCAGGATGGCGTTGGCGGTGACGGTCTCCTCCTCCAGGGGGGTCAGGAGACTGATGCTGATGTAGTTATGCTTGAACTTCCGGTCCCGGATGCTGGTGAAGGATACGCCCTCCGCCAGCTCTGCCCGGTTCAGCTCTTGGCTCATTTGATCGCTCCCTATTCCATATAGATTTTGCTTGTCTTAGAGCCTATTTAACATCTCCAAGTATGCCGAATGGATGGGAATTTTTTCGTCCTGCAAGGCAAAAAATCGCAGGAATACTTGGTGTATTACAAGATTTTTTAACGCAGCAGGGCGGAAAAAGGGCCATTCAGGCGGCATGCAGGGAGATTTTGAATGGGCTCTTGAGTTCCTTTTATTATACACAGCTTTGGGGGAAATTTCCATAGGCAGGGGCGATACTTTCTCCGGGTTTTACAAAATGTTTACCGGATGGAGAAAGTCGAGGCCCGGTTCCAGGAAAGACAAAAGACATTGTATAAAGATTCTCATACAACAGATTGCTATAGATGGATGTTTGTGGTACAATACAAAAAAGAAAGGAGTGATCGCTTGTGGCACAGACTACCCTAAGCGTCCGGATGGATACCGAACTGAAGCACCAGTTGGACGCCCTCTGCGCCGATGTGGGGATGACCACCTCTACGGCGGTGAATCTGTTTGCGAAGGCCTTTGTGCGGGAAAGGCGGCTGCCTTTTGAGGTGATAGCCTCGGACGCCTTCTATTCGGAGGCGAACATGGACCATCTCCGCCGGAGCGCCCGCCAGATGGAGGAGGGCCGGACCGTCACAAAGACCATGGATGAGCTGGAGAAGCTGGCCGATGGGTAAGATCATCTTTACCGAGGAGGGGTGGGCGGATTATACCTATTGGCAGACCCAGGACAGAAGGACGCTGAAGCGCATCAATCAGTTGATGCAGGACATCCTCCGGGGCGGATACGAGGGGATCGGAAAACCGGAGCCGCTGCGGGGCAGTCTGAGCGGCTACTGGAGCAGGCGCATCGACGAAACGAACCGCTTGGTCTACCGTATTTCCGGCACGGCATCCGACACGGTCGAGGTCCTTTCCTGTCGGAATCATTACAGCGATAAATAGAATAAGGTAGTCCCCCTGCGCCCTTTTCCGGAGGCCCAGGGGGACTTTTTGTGCTTATTTCGCAGGCACGATCTCGGTCCAGTACCCGTCCGGGTCGCTGATGAAGTAGATGCCCATGGCGGGGTTCTCGTAGCAGATGCACCCCATCTCCCGGTGGAAGGCGCGGGCGGCCGGGAGGTCGTCGGCGGCCATAGCCATGTGGATCTCGTTATCCCCCAGATCATAGGGCTCCTTCCGGTCCCGCAGCCAGGTGAGCTCCACCTGGTGGCCGGAGAGGCCGTCCTCCATAAAGACCAGGATAAAGCTGCCGTCCGGGGCCTCCTTGCGCCGGCTTTCCCGCATCCCCAGGGCCTTTTTGTAAAATTCCACGCTCTTTTCCAGGTCAAAAACGTTGATGTTGTTGTGCACCATGCGGAAGGTCATAAAAAATCATCCTTTCTTTTTTTGTCAGTTGGGCTGCTGCCGGTTTTTCCGTACCGCCCGCGCCGTGTTCAGGGAGATGGTGGCGATGACGCACCCCAGCATCACCAGGGGCATCAGCATCTGGCTGTACCGCTCGTCGGCGGAGAGCAGCTCGGTCCACTTCTCGTCCATATAGGCCGCCAGCTCCGGCTCCAGGTTGACGAAATACTCGCAGCGGTCCAGCAGCTCCTGGTCCGGGTAGCGCACCGGGTCGTTCTTCACCTCGTCGTCCAAGAGCTGGTACACCCGGTCGTTGGGGGTGGAATAGCCGATGTATTCGATGTTGGCAAGGCCCACCTCCGGCTCCAGCATGAAGTTGATGTACATCTCCGCCAGCTCCTTGTTCCTGGCCTCCTTGGGGATGCACATGGCGTCGGTGAAGATGTTGGAGCCCTCCTCCGGCACCACAAAGGCAAGGTCCGGATTGTCCTCCATCATGGTGATGGCGTCCCCGGCGTAGTAGGGGGCCAGGGCCGCCTCCCCGCCGGTCATCTTGTCAAAGATCTCGTCCATGACGTAGGCCTGCAAAAGGGGCTTCTGTTCCTTCAGCAGCTCGGTGGCCCGGTCCAGCTGCTCCTTGCTCTCGGCATTGATAGGATACCCCAGCATCTTGAAAGCGATGCCGAAGGCGTCCTTGGAATTCGAGAACATCAGCATATTGCCGGCATAGACCGGGTCCCAGAGGCAGCTCCAGCTATCGATGAGGTCGTTTTCGTCCACCATGGTGGTGTTATAGATGAGCCCCACCGTCCCCCAGGTGTAGGGCACCGAATACCGGTTGCCGGGGTCAAAGCTGGGATTTTTGTACCGCTCCCCCACGGAATCCTCAAAGTTGGGGATGTTCCCAAGGTCCAGGGGCAGCAGCATCTCCTCCCCGATCATCCGGGCGATCATGTAGTCGGAGGGGATGATGAGGTCGTAGCTGCTGCCGCCGGTCTTTAGTTTGGCGTACAGGGATTCGTTGGTGTCAAAGGTGGAGTACACCACCTTGATGCCGGTGAGCTCCTCAAAGGCGCGGTTCACGTCCAGGCTGCCGTCGGAGCCGTCGGAGATGTACTCCCCCCAGTTGTAGACGCTGATGCTCCTGCCCTGTCCCTTGTACCGGGTGTAGTAGCCGAGGTCCATCCCGGAGTAGTCCATCTCCTCCCCCCAGGCGGGGACCAGAAGGAGGGGGAGGGCCAGCGCCAGGGCCAGGACAGCCGAAAAAAGTTTTTTCATCACGCCCCACCCCCCTGTCTCTTTTGCAGTTGGCGCTCCTGGCGCAGGGCGGAAAGGTTGATGAGCACCAGCGCCGCCAGCACCACCACAAAGATGATGGCGGAAAGGGCGTTGATCTCCGGGCTGATGCGCTTTCTCACCATGGCCCCGATGGTGACGGGGAGGGTCTGGGAGGTGGCGGAGCTGACAAAGTAGCTGATGATGAAGTCATCGATGGAGTAGGTGAGGGCCATCAGAAAGCCGGTGGCCATGCCGGGCATGATCTCCGGGATGATGACCTTGAAGAAGGCCATGGCGGGGCTGCACCCCAGGTCCAGGGCCGCCTCGTAGACGTACTTATCCATCTGCCGCAGCTTTGGCAGCACGTTGAGGATGACGTAGGGGGTGCAGAAGGTGACATGGGCGATGACCAGGGTGAGGTATCCCAGGTTCAGCTCCGGCATCTGGATGCCGGTGGCGGCGGTGATGGAAGCGCCGATCTGGTTCACCGAGACGAAGAGCAGCAGCAGGGAGACGCCCATGACGATCTCCGGGTTGAGGATGGGCATATAGGTGATGTTCATAATGGCCGACTTGAACCACCGGTTGCGCATGGAGTAGATGCCCATGGCGGCAGCGGTGCCCAGGATCACCGCGATGACCGAGGCGCAGAGGGCCACCACGATGGTGTTATAAAGCGAGGTCAAGATCAGCTCGTTGGAAAAGAGGTCCCGGTACCACCGCAGGGAAAAGCCGGACCACACCGACCGGGACTTGCTGGCGTTGAAGCTGTAAAGGATCAGCACCCCGATGGGCAGGTAGAGGAAGAGCATCACCAGGCCGATGTAGAAGCGGCGAAGATGTTTCATCATATCAGCATCCCCTCCCGTTCCTCGGAATCGTCAAACTGGTTGAAGATGCTCATCACCAGGAGGATGAAGACCATCAGCACCATGGAGATGGCCGCCCCCAGATTGGGGTTGTAGGCGTTGCCCAAAAACTGGGCGTCGATGAGGTCCCCGATGAGCATATTGGAGCCGCCCCCCAGCATCCGGGAGATGATGAAGGTGGAGATGGCGGGGACAAAGACCATGGTCACCCCGGTGGAGATGCCGGGGACGCTGAGGGGGAAGATGACGCGGGAAAAGACCTGGAAAGGGTTGGCCCCCAGGTCCTGGGCCGCCTCGATGATCCGGTCGTCGATCTTGGTCATGATGGAGTAGAGGGGCAGGATCATAAAGGGGAGGTAGTTGTAGACCATCCCCAGCACCACCGCCCCCTGGGTGTTGATCATCCGCACCGGCCCCAGCCCCAGCAGCCGCAGCAGGGAGTTGATGACGCCGTTGTTTTCCAGAAGGGTCATCCAGGCGTAGGTGCGCAGCAGGAAGTTGATCCACATGGGCAGCATGATGAGCATCACCATGGTGCGCTGGCGCACCCCGCTCATCCGGCTCATAAGGTAGGCCAGGGGGTAGCCGATGACCAGGCAGATGGCGGTGGCCAGGATGGCCAGCCACACCGAGCGCATAAAAACAGGGGTGTAGCCCGACACGCGGGCGATGTTATCGATGGTAAAGGCGCCGTCCTGGGTGGTGAAGGCGAAGACCGCCACCAGGCCCAGGGGCACCAGCACAAAGACGGCGGACCAGACCATGTAGGGGAGAGCGGCGTGTTTGAACTTCATGGCTCACTCCTCCTCGGTCCGCTTCATGATGTGGATGTTCTCCGGGGCCACGTCCATCCCGATCACCGTCCCCGGCTCCACGCTCATGGTGGAGTGGATCATCCAGTGGTAGCCCAGGGCCTCCACCATCATCTCGTAGTGGACCCCCTTGAAGATCACCGATTCCACCACCCCGGAGATCTTGCCCTTTTCGGCGGGGAGGATGAGGATGTCCTCCGGCCGGACCACTACCTGCACCCGCTCCATGGGGGCAAAGCCCTTGTCCACACAGGGGAAGAGGTCGTTGGCAAACTCCACCAGGTAGTCCTTGTGCATAAAGCCGTCGATGATGTTGCTCTCCCCGATGAAATCCGCCACAAAGGCGTTCTGGGGCTCGTTGTAAATATCCTGGGGGGTACCGGTCTGGAGGATCTCCCCGTCCTTCATCACCACCACCCGGTCGGACATGGTGAGGGCCTCCTCCTGGTCGTGGGTGACATAGATGAAGGTGATCTCCAGGCTCTGCTGGATGCGCTTTAATTCCACCTGCATCTCCTTGCGGAGCTTGAGGTCCAGGGCCCCCAGGGGCTCATCCAGCAGCAGCACCTTGGGCTGGTTGACGATGGCGCGGGCGATGGCCACCCGCTGCTGCTGCCCGCCGGACATCTGGTTGATATTTCTGAGACCATACCCCCGCAGGTTCACCAGCTCCAGGGCCTCCTCCACCCGCTGGCGCCGCTCCTTTTCCGGGAGTTTGCTGATCTTGAGGCCGAATTCGATGTTCTCGTAGACATTGAGGTGCGGGAAGAGGGCGTACCGCTGGAAGACGGTGTTCACCTGGCGCTTGTAGGGCGGCACCCCGTTGATGCGCTGCCCCTGGAAGAAGATGTCCCCCATCAGCGGCTCGATGAAGCCGCCGATGATGCGCAGGGTGGTGGTCTTGCCGCACCCGGAGGGCCCCAGGAAGGTGATGAACTCCTTGTCCAGGATGTCCAGGTCCAGGCCGTGGAGCACCGGCTCCCCGTCGTAGTCCACCCGGATGCCCCGCAGGCTGATGATGGCGTTCTCGTTCATAAATAATGCATCCCCCTTTGCGGATCGTACGCCGGGAGGCTTCCCCGGCGCCGTGGATGCGGGCGCTCCCGGTGGGGAGGCACCCGCACGCGGTTTGGCTTTGGCCCCATCCCCGCAAAGGGTTTGCTATGGATGGCGGAAACGCTTCCGCACACCTTCCAGACCAGGGCATTGCCTTGCCGCATTGTCGTTGATTTTTGCCATAGATGCAAAAAAAGAGCCCCCTGTCACTGCCTCCCAGGATCACAGATTGTACCACAGAAATATCGCCACGCCTGCCGGCAGGGCCGGACAGAAAACGGCGGATTTTTGGGTGCCAAACCGCAAACAGGAATCATGCGGGGTTGCCCAATGCAAATATTATCATATTTCAGCGTTTTGTCAATACTTTCCGGGGAAAAACCGGGTTTTTTGAAAAATTTTTTGGGTTTTGTCCGCTTTCCTCCGGTTTCCTCCCTTTTCCTCCCGATTGTTCCGGGAAAGAGGAGAGGCCCCCCGTCCGATGGCAGAAAAGAAGGATGGAGCCGCAGGGAAGCGGTTCCATCCTGTCACATTAAAACCGGTGCGGTTCCGGTCACCGCCGCCCCCGGCGCAGGAACTTGGGGGCGAAGTAGTCCCGGTACACCTCGGTGAGGTTCCCCACCGTGTAGTCGTACACCACAAAGAAGACGTTGCCGAAGAGCAGCAGCACCAGAGCCGAATACTTCCCGAAGCTGCCAAATTCCTCCAGGATGTCCGGGATGCCCAGAACGTTTATCACCACCAGATACCCCAGCACGATCATCACGTTGAAGAGCAGGAGCTTTGCCCCAAAGCGGATGGGCTTTGCCCCGATGCGCTGCTCCAGGACGGTGCGCAGCACCGGGTAGTAGCCGAAGAAGAAGACGAAGAGGATGGCGGCCTCCTTGCTGGGGGCCAGCAGCAGGCTCAACAGGGAGGTGGCCCCGTAGACGATGAAGGCGGTCTTGCGCCCCATCTCCTCCGCCACGGCGATGAGCACCAGCCCCGCGAAGGTGGGACAGGCGTATTCGGAGAAGGGGATCATCCCGGTGAGGAACATCAGCAGCAGGCAGAGGCCGGAGGCCATCCCCCCGATGGCTACCTGGGAGCTTTTATGCTTCATGGTCACAGAGCCTCCTAAATCGATGAAGTTGAAAAAAGGAATATCCGGATGGCGCGGATTTTAAATCAATCCACTGTGTTGTAAATACTTTGGCCGTTCTTCTTTTTGCTTCTTTTTCTTCTTTCGCAAGAAGAAAAAGAAGTGGGGGTGCAGGGGGCGAAGCCCCTGCTAGCACCCGCTGCCCATGCAGTTGCAGCAGGAGGAGCAGCAGTAAAGGGTGGCGCAGGTCTGGCAGCAGTCGCAGGTGGTGGAGCTGGTGGTGTAGGCGCCGTACTGCCGCTGCTGCATCAGCCGCTGGTAGGCGGCCCGGTACTCCAGGTTGTTGGGGCTCAGGCGGCAGGCGGCGGTGTAGTAGTTGAGGGCGGTGTCCAGCCACCCCTTGGAGTAATAAATGGTCCCCATCAGGTAGTTCCATTCCCCGTCCCGCCGGGGCTGGGGGATGCCCTCCAGCAGCTCCTCCGCCTCCAGGAGGCGGCCGTTCTGGATGAGCCGCCGGATGTCATCCAGCTGGGAGGGCTGGGCAGCACTGTAGTCCTGCCGCCCGTACTGGGTGTAGGAGCCGGAGGCGCTCTGCCCGCCTCCCCGCCTGCGCCGCTGGATCTCGTCGTAGGCCTCGTTGATCTCCTTCATCTTCTCGGTGGCGAGGTCCGCCAGGGGGTTGTCCACATAGTTGTCCGGGTGGTATTTCCGGGCCAGCTGGCGGTAGGCGGTCTTGATCTCATCATCAGTGGCGCTGGGGGAGACTCCCAGCACCTGGTAAGGGTCCGTCATTTTCTTCCGCTCCTTTCTCCGCCAGTCGGTCGGCCTGGGCCATGAGCCCCAGGGTGAGGATATTTTCCAGGATGGGGGCGAGGTGCCGCACCCGCAGGAGCTGCCAGGTCCGCTCCACCTCCCCGATGGTGAGGTAAAGGGAGCCGCGGCACTGCTGCCGGAGCCGGGCCAAAGGGATCGGGCCCTCCGGCCCTTCGGCCCGGAGGAAGGGGTTGTACCGCCCCTCCTTTTGGTCCGCCGGGAGGTCCTCCAGGGCGTCCGCCAGGTAGACGAAGCGCCCCAGCAGATACCCCAGCCGGGAGAGGACCCGCCGCTGCGCCGCGTCCTCCGAGAGGGCGGAGAACACGGCGGAGAGCGCCTGGGCGGTGGGCTGGGCGGCCTCGTCCGGGTTGCGGCAGCCCTGCGCCTCCAGCTCCTGCTGTTCCGCGGTCATCCGCCGGAAGGCTTCATCCAGCTCCGGTCGGCGGGCGGCGGTCCTCCGGTATGCCCTGCCCCAAAGGAGCAGCCCGCTCCGGGCCAGCAGCCGCCTGCCGGGGCCCTCGTCGGCCAGATTGTCCCGGAGCTTCCAGTACAGGAGCAGGATGGCGGTGTCGGCGGCGAAGGCCAGGGCCGGGTCCTCCCGGCAGACCGGCATCCGCCGCAGGGGATTGAAGGGGCAGCGCCCAGGGGCGATGGCCGGCGTTTCCTCCGCCAGAGCCAGCCCCAGCAGGGCCAGGAAGGAGGCGTCGTAGCTGAGGGTAAACCGGGCCGGCAGCCCGAAGGACCGCCCCAGCTGGCGGCAGAGGCCGCAGTACACCGCTTTGTAGGTCTCCAGCTCGCAGACCCGCAGCTGCCCTTCCAGGGGCTTAATGTATCCGAACAGGACCCCCACGCTCCTCCTTGGCAAAAGCCCCGCAGGATGCCGCGGGGGACAACCTCTATCCTTTGTCTATAATACAGTAATTTTACATCACGAAGCCCTAAAAAGCGTGAATAAATTGTAAATTACCGGTGAATGCCCGTTTATCCGGAGGCGTTTCAGGTATTTGCCGCCCCTGTTTTTGATATAATACAGTGAAACCGGGACCGGAAGGGGGCGCTGAGGTGAGGCTTGGGGAGCTGTTTCTGCTGGCGGTGGGACTTTCGATGGATGCCTGCGCTGTGGCGGCGGCCAACGGGGTGTGCTGCCAAGGGTATGCTCCGCCCCGGATACTGGCCACCGCCGCCGTCTTCGGGGGCTTCCAGGGGCTGATGCCCCTGCTGGGGTATCTGGCGGGCAGCTGTTTTATCCGGTATATGGCCCATATGGATCACGTTATCGCCCTTCTGCTGCTGGGCTACCTGGGGGGGAGGATGGTTTGGGAGAGCCTCTCCGGCGGGGGGGAAGGGGCGGGAGAAGCGGTGCGCTTCACCTGGCGGGGGCTTTTTCTCCAGGGGGTGGCCACCAGCATCGATGCCCTGGCGGTGGGGGTGAGCCTGGCCGCCCTGGGGACCCCCATCCTCTCTGCCGCCGGCTTCATCGCGGCGGTGACCTTCTGCTGCACCCTGCTGGGGGTCCGTTTGGGGCGGGCCTTTGGTCCGGCCCTGGGGGGACGGGCACAGCTGGCGGGAGGGCTGGTGCTGATCCTCATCGGAACAAAGATCTTCCTGGAACACGCCCTGGGGAGGGTGCCATAGGGAACGAGCGTCCGGGAGGGGTCTGTGCGCCCCCAAGGCAGCAAAGGTCAAAAAGCCCCTTCTTTCGCCCAAAAAAACCTGCAAACCAGGTGGAAATCCCTTCTCATTTTGCTGGTTTTTCTTGACAAGCAGGCTCTTAAAACTTATACTAGTCTTGTATGGAGAAATTCCAGAAAGGAGCAATTGCTATGGCTATGTTCAAGAAGAACCGAAATCTGGGCGGCATCATCCAGGTGGGAGATAACGATGAGGACATGATGGACCCGGTCACCGAAGCGGAGGACTCCATGGGCGGCGAGGCTGTGGTCCCTGTTAAGGAAGATGTCTGGGATACCGATGAAGAAAAGGCCGCCAAGCGGGAAGTACAGGAGCAGTCTACCGTCATCGGCAAGGCCGCGCTGATCACCGGTGACCTCACCGCCAAGGGCCCCATCACCGTGGCTGGCGTGGTGCAGGGCAACGTGAACTGCGAGAGCAAGATCTGCATCCAGGGGGAGATCATCGGAAACATCGTTGGCAAGGGCATCCTGGTGACCACCGGCGGCAAGATCCGGGGCAACGTCTCCTCCAGCACCGACCTGGTGCTCCAGGTGGGCTCCGCGGTGGAAGGCGACATGGACGCCGCCGAGATGACTCTGGAAGGGGCCATCACCGGCAACCTGAACTGCGCCGGCAACCTGAGCCTGGGGGCAAAGAGCATCGTCACCGGCGATATTTCCACAAAGGACATCACCACCACCCTGGGTGCTCAGATCAACGGCCGGGTGGAGATGAAGAGAGCGTAAAATCCATAAAATAAACGCGCCATGGAACGGCAGGAGCCGGAGAGGGACCCTCCCTTCCGGTCCCGCCGTTTTTTGGGTGCCGCAAGGAAAAGGGAGAAAGCAGTATGGATCTCATAAAGCAGCTGGCGGGGGAGCTGGACCTCCGGGAGGACAAGGTGGCGGCGGTGGTAAAGCTCATCGACGAGGGGAACACCATCCCCTTCATCGCCCGGTACCGCAAGGAGGCCACCGGCAGCATGGAGGATACCGCCCTGCGGGAGCTGGATGACCGCCTGCGGTACCTGCGAAACCTGGAAAAGCGCAAGGAGGAGGTGCTCTCCGCCATCGGGGAGCAGGGGAAGCTGACCCCGGAGCTGGAGGCTTCTATCGCCGCCGCCCGGACCCTGGCGGTGGTGGAGGACCTTTACCGCCCCTATAAGCAGAAGCGCCGCACCAGGGCCGGCGTGGCCAGGGAGCGGGGACTGGAGCCCCTGGCCGCCGCTATCCGGGCCCAGAGCACCCTGGCGGATCCCCTGGTGATGGCCGGGGACTATGTGGACGCCGAGAAGGGGGTGGAGACTCCGGAGGCCGCCCTCCAGGGGGCGCTGGACATCATCGCGGAGGACATCTCCGACGATGCGGACATCCGGGGAGAGCTGCGGCGGCTCATCCGGGCGGAGGGCCTGGTGGTCTCCGCCTCCGCCCAGAAGGAGGGGGAGGCGGAAAAGGGCCCCTACGCCATGTACGCCGATTTCTCCGAGGCGGTGGGACGCATCGCCTCCCACCGGGTGCTGGCCATCAGCCGCGGGGTGAAGGAGGGGGCCTTAAAGGCCGCCATCCAGCTCCCGGAGGAGCGGGCGGAGGGGCTCATCTGCCGCCGGGTGGTAAAGGCGAAGAACCCCTGCGCCAGGGCGGTGGAGGAGGCGGTCCGGGACAGCTGGAAGCGCCTCATCGCCCCTTCCATGGAAAACGAGACCTTTTCCACCCTCTTTGAGGCCGCCAGCGAGCAGGCCATCAAGGTCTTCGGGGAGAATCTCCATCACCTGCTGATGCAGCCCCCGGTGAAGGACCGGGTGGTGCTGGGGCTGGACCCCGGCTACCGCAACGGCTGCAAGCTGGCGGTGGTGGACGGAACGGGGAAGGTGCTGGATACCGCCGTCATCTACCCCACCCAGCCCTACAACCGGGTGGAGGAGGCCAAGCGGAAACTCACCGCCCTTATCCGGAAGCACAAGGTCACCGTCATCTCCATCGGCAACGGCACTGCCAGCCGGGAATCGGAGCGGCTGGTGGCGGACCTCATCCGGGAGCTGGGGCCGGACCATCGGCCCGCCCTCTCCTATATGGTGGTGAGCGAGGCGGGGGCCTCGGTCTACTCCGCCAGCAAGCTGGCCAGCGAGGAATTTCCCCAGTTTGACGTGAATCTGCGCAGCGCCGTCTCCATCGCCCGGCGGCTCCAGGACCCCCTGGCGGAGCTGGTGAAGATCGACCCCAAGGCCATCGGGGTGGGGCAGTACCAGCACGATATGCCCCCCGCCCGGCTGGAGACTGCCCTGGGCGGGGTGGTGGAAAGCTGTGTCAACTCGGTAGGGGTGGACCTGAACACCGCCAGCGGCTCCCTCTTGGGCCATGTGGCGGGCCTCAGCGCCGCGGTGGCGAAGAACATCGTGGCCTACCGGGAGGAAAACGGCGGCTTTACCGCCCGCAGCCAGCTCCTGAAGGTGCCCAAGCTGGGGAAGAAGACCTACGAGCAGTGCGCGGGGTTCCTGCGCATCCCAGGGGCGAAGGACCCCCTGGATGCCACCGCCGTCCACCCGGAGAGCTACCCCGCGGCCAAGGCCCTGCTGGAGGAATGCGGCTGGAGCCTTGCGGACGTGGGGACCCCGGCCATCCGGGAGCTGCCCGCCCAGGCGGAGGGGAAGGGCATCCCCGCCCTGGCCCGGCGTCTGGGGGTGGGGGAGCCCACCATCCGGGACATCATCGACGAGCTGATGAAGCCCGGCCGGGACCCGCGGGAGGAGCTGCCGCCGCCCCTGCTGCGCACCGACGTGATGGAGCTGAAGGACCTGGTGCCGGAGATGGTCCTCACCGGGACGGTGCGCAATGTCCTGGACTTCGGGGCCTTTGTGGACATCGGCGTCCACGAGGACGGCCTGGTGCACATCAGCCAGCTGGCGGATAAATTCGTAAAGCACCCCAGCCAGGTGGTGAAGGTGGGGGATGTGGTGAAGGTGAAGGTGCTGGAGGTGGATGCCAAGAGGAAGCGCATCTCCCTCACCATGAAAGGGGTGAACTAGTGGGGCCCGGCAGGGCAGAGGGCCTCAGCGGCAGCGCCCTGAAGGTCATCGCCATCACCACGATGTTTCTGGACCACATCGGGGCGGCCATCCTGGAATCCCCGGTGGTCTGGGCCGCCCTGGGGGCGGGGGAGGAGATCGACCCCTTCTTCAACTCCCCGGCCCTGGCCCTGTGCCGGAATGTGGACATACTCCTCCGGCTCATCGGCCGCGTCGCCTTCCCCATCTTCTGCTTCCTGCTGGTGGAGGGGTTCCTCCACACCCGGAGCCTCCGGCGGTACATGGGCCGGATGGCGGCCTTCGCCCTCCTTTCCGAGGTCCCTTACGACCTGGCCTTCTACGAGGGCTGGTTCGACCCCGGCAGCCAGAACGTCTACTTCACCCTGCTCCTGGGGCTGCTGGCGATGGCGGCGGTGCGGTATCTGCTGCCCAAAAGCGCCCTCCTGGCCCTGGGGGCGGCGGTGGGCTGCGCTCTCCTGGCGCAGCTTCTGCGCACCGATTACGGAGCCTTTGGGGTGGCGTTCATCCTGCTCCTTTATGTCCTCCGGGACCGGGAGCCCGCCCGCACCGCTGCCGGGTGCCTGGCCCTCTGCTGGGAGGTCACCGCGCCCCTGGCCTTTGTCCCCATCCGGCGTTATAACGGCCGGCGGGGGCACCTGGGGGGCAAATGGTTCTTCTACGGGTTCTATCCGGCCCACATCCTGCTGCTGTGGGCGGTCCGGATGGCGGTTTTTGGAGGATAGGGAGGTGCGGTCATGAGGGAGTTCGCCCGGCGGGTGGGCATCGTCTGCCGCGCCATACCCCCCGGCCGGGTGGCCACCTACGGCCAGGTCGCCCTTCTCTGCGGCTTTCCCCGGCGGCCCCGGCAGGTGGGGACGGTGCTGGGGCGGGGCGCCTGCGGGGAGGTCCCGGCCCACCGGGTGGTGGACCGCCAGGGCTTCCTCAGCGGGGCGAGGGCCTTCCTGACCCCCGACCACCAGCGGCTGGCCCTGGAGGCGGAGGGGGTGGCGGTGAGCCCGGAGGAAACGGTGGACCTGCAAAAATACGGCTGGCGCCCCTCCGAGGAGGAACAGGCGGCGCTGGCGGCGGCATGGGAGGATGAGTAAAGATGGATGGCATCCGGCTGCACTGGGAGGAACGTGGCAGCGGGGAACCGCTGGTGCTCCTCCATGGCAACGGGGAGGACGGCTCCTATTTCCGGCACCAGATGGAATATTTTTCCAAAAAATACCGGGTGATGGCGGTGGACACCCGCGGCCACGGCCGGTCGCCCAGGGGGACCGCCCCCTTTACCTTCGGGACCTTCGCCGAGGACCTGCGGGACTTCCTGGACCGGCGGGGGCTGGACCGGGTGCATCTGCTGGGGTTCAGCGACGGGGGGAACACCGCCCTCACCTTTGCCCTGGAGTATCCGGAGCGGCTGCACAGCCTCATCCTCAACGGGGCTGATCTTTCCCCCGCCGGGGTGAAGCGGCGGGTGCAGCTCCCCATTATCCTGGGCTATCACGCCGCTTCCCTTCTGGCCCGCCTGGACCCCGGCGCCATCCCCAAGCGGGAGCTGCTGGCCCTGATGGTGGAGCAGCCGGACATCCATCCCGCCGCCCTGGCCGCCATCCGGGTGCCCACCCTGGTCATCGCCGGGACGCGGGACATGATCTCGGAAAGCCACACCCGGCTCATCCACCGGAGCATCCCCGGCAGCCGCCTGGCTCTTGTGGAAGGGGACCATTTCATCGCCGCCAAGCGGAGCGGCCTTTTCAACAAAGCGGTGGAGCGGTTTTTGGACAGGCTCCCCCAGGAGGATCGATGATGTACCAAGAGTTTGCATGGCCCACGGAGAAGGCCCGGCTGTACCCCCTGCTGGCGGAGCAGGCCGCCGCCCTGGTGGAGGGGGAGGGGGATCCCATCGCCCGGATGGCGAACCTTTCCGCCCTCCTTTGGCAGGCCCTGCCGGAGATAAACTGGGCGGGCTTTTACCGCCGGATGGGGGAGGAGCTGGTGCTGGGCCCCTTCCAGGGCAAGCCCGCCTGTGTCCGCATCGGGTGGGGGAAGGGGGTCTGCGGCAGGGCGGCGGAAGAGAAAAAGCCCCAGGTGGTCCCCGATGTTCACGCCTTTCCGGGGCACATCCCCTGCGACGGGGCCTCCCGCTCCGAGCTGGTGATCCCCTTCTTCGCCCCCGGCGGGGAGACGGCGGGGGTGCTGGACCTGGACAGCCCCCTTCCCGGCCGCTTTACGGAAGAGGACCTGGCGGGGCTGCTGCCCGTCGCCCGCCTGCTGGAGGAGGAAGACCGATGAAACAGACACGAAGCTATCCCAGGGCCGTAGTCACCCCCAAGGGGGAGCGGGCCGTCCTGAGCGGACATCCCTGGGTCTACGGCACCGAGGTGCTGCCCCAAAGCGACCCCCTCCCGGACGGGGGACTGGCGGATGTGGTGACCCAGGGCGGGAAGTACCTGGGCACCGGCTTTGTCTGCCAGAAGAGCAAGATCCGGGTGCGGATCGTCTCCAAAAACGCCAATGACACCTTTGACGAGGCCTTCTGGGAGCGGCGGCTGCGCCATGCGGTGGATTACCGCCGGACGGTGATGGGGGAGCAGTTCTCCTGCTGCCGCCTGATCTTTGGGGAGGCAGACTTCTTCCCCGGCCTGACGGTGGACCGCTTCGGGGACATCCTGGTGGCCCAGACTCTCTCCAGGGGGATGGAGGGGATGAAGTCCCTCCTCTTCCCCCTGCTGTACCGCATCCTCACCCAGGAGGGGGAGACCATCCGGGGCATCTACGAGCGCAACGACGCAGCCATCCGGGGGCTGGAGGGCCTTCCGGAGGGGAAGGGCTTCTTTCCCCTCCCCGGTGTCCCTACCCCGGAGAGCACCTGCACCACCATCACCGAAAACGGCATCCGCTACCGGGTGGACTTTGAAAACGGCCAGAAGACCGGCTTCTTCCTGGACCAGAAGCTGAACCGCCAGGCGGCGGCCCGGCTGGCGAGGGGGCGGCGGGTGCTGGACTGCTTCACCCACACCGGGTCCTTTGCCCTCTGCTGCGCCAAAGCGGGGGCGGCGGCGGTGACGGCGGTGGACATCTCCCAGGCGGCGGTGGAACTGGTGGGGGAAAACGCCGCCCTCAACGGCCTTTCCGGGGTGGTCACCCCCCTGGCCGCCAATATCTTCGACCTGCTGCCGGAGCTGGAGAGCCGGCCGGGGAAGGCCCCCTATGACTACATCATCCTGGACCCTCCCGCCTTCACCAAGTCCCGGAAGACGGTGCGCTCCGCCATGCGGGGGTACAAGGAGCTAAACTACCGGGCCATGAAGCTGCTGCCCAGGGGCGGGTATCTGGCCACCTGCTCCTGCTCCCACTTCGCCACGCCGGAACTTTTCGAGGAGATGCTCCGCTGTGCCGCGCGGGACGCCGCCGTGGAGTTGCGCCAGATCGAGGCCCGGCAGCAGTCCCCCGACCATCCCATCCTCTGGAATGTGCCGGAGACCAATTATCTGAAATTTTACCTCTTCCAGGTGGTGTAGAGTTTTCCCATGATAATGTGCTTCCCAAGGAGGGACCCAACTTGATCGATTACGATGCGCTTCTCAATACCGCCTCTACCATGGGGCTGCGGATGCTGGAGAGCGGGGCGGAGGCCTACCGGGTGGAGGACTCCCTCCAGCGGCTCTGCCGGGCCTACGGCGCGGACAGCTGCGAGATCTTCGCCATCCCCAGCCTCCTCATCGTCTCCCTCTGCGACCCGGAGGGGCACTCCCACACGCGGGTGCGGCGGCTCTACCGCCGGGGCACCGACCTGTGGCAGGTGGACCAGCTCAACGGCCTCTGCCGCGCGGTCTGCCAGGGGACGCCCCCCTTCCCGGAGGTGGACGGCAGTCTCGCCCGGCTGGCGGAGGCCAAAGGGTATCCCCCCGCCCTCCAGCTGGCGGGCTTTGCCTTCATCGCGGCCTTCTTCACCCTGCTCTTTGGGGGGACCGCCGCCGATGCCCTCTGCTCCCTGGCGGCGGGGGCGGTGATCTTCTTCGCCAAATACCCCATGGACCGGCACCGGGCCAACAGCTTCTTCGTCAACGGGGCTTGCAGCTTCCTGGCCGCCCTGACGGCCATCGCCGGGGTGCGCCTGGGGGTGGGGCAGAACCTGGATAAGATCATCATCGGGGCCTTTATGGGACTGGTGCCGGGGGTGGCTATCACCAACTTTATGCGGGATGTGCTGGAGGGGGACCTCTTCGCCGGCATCACCAAGCTCACCGAGTCCCTGCTGACCGCCACCGCCCTGGCCCTGGGGGCCGGCATCGCCCTCTCTCTTCTGGGAGGTGCCGCATGACGGGATTTTTCACCGAGTTTCTTCTGCCCTGCTTTTATGCGGTGATGGCCTGCATGGCCTTCTGCCTGGTGCTCAACCACCACGGCCGCCTGATGGTGGCAGCTTCCCTGGGGGGCGGCGTGGGGTGGGCGGCCTGTCTGCTCTGCGCCTTCACCGGCAGCGACATCGTCCAGTACTTCGCCGGGGCGGTGGCGGTGGCGGCCTACGCCGAGGTGATGGCCCGGCTGATGAAGGCCCCGGCCACCGGCTTTTTGGTGGTGGGCATCCTCCCCTTCGTCCCCGGCGGGGGCATCTACTACACCATGGAATACTGCCTCAGCGGGAATACGGAGCTTTTCCTCACCACCGGCATCCACACCTTCGGCGTCGCCGGAGCGGTGGCGGTGGGTATCCTGCTGGTCTCCTCCGTCACCCGCCTGCTGCTGGCGGGACGGGCGGCCAAAGGCGGCAAGGGGTAGTCCCCGGCGGCTTTTCCCCTTGACAAGCAAAAACGGCATGATAAACTATACCCTAGCAAAATATGCCTGTCCCTCACAGGGGGCGGGAGGTCACGGAGGGACGACATGGCGGCAAAAGCCAAAAACAGAAACTACGATAACGAGAGCATCTCTTCCCTGAAGGGGGCGGACCGGGTCCGCAAGCGGCCGGGGGTCATCTTCGGGTCGGACGGCATCGAGGGCTGCCAGCACTCCGCCTTCGAGATCTTATCCAACGCCATCGACGAGGCCCGCTCCGGCTACGGCACCAAGATCATCCTCACCAAGTACGCCGACGGCTCCATCGAGGTGCAGGACTTCGGCCGGGGCTGCCCGGTGGACTACAACCCCAAGGAGGAGCGGTATAACTGGGAGCTGGTCTTCTGCGAGCTTTACGCCGGAGGCAAGTACGACGCCGAGGGGGACTACGCCTACGCCCTGGGTCTCAACGGCCTGGGCTCCTGCGCCACCCAGTACGCCTCCGAATACATGGATGTCCAGATCCTCCGGGACGGCTTCCAGTACGACCTCCACTTTGAAAAGGGGGAGAACATCGGCGGGCTGCAAAAGGCCCCCGCCTCCGGCAAAAAGACCGGCACCCGCATCCGCTGGAAGCCGGACCTGGAGGTGTTCACCGACATCGACATCCCGGTGTCCTACTTTGAGGACGTGCTGAAACGCCAGGCGGTGGTGAACCCCGGCATCCGGTTCCTGCTGCGGGTCCAGGAGGGGAAAGGCTTTGCGGAGACCGCTTATTACTACGAGAACGGCATCCGGGACTATGTGGAGGAGCTGGCGGGGGATGCCGCCCTCACCCCGGTGCAGTACTGGACGGCGGAGCGCACCGGCCGGGACCGGGAGGACAAGCCGGACTACAAGGTGAAGCTGGGGGTGGCCCTCTGCTTCTCCAACAAGCTCTGTCTCACTGAGTATTACCACAACTCCAGCCACCTGGAGCACGGCGGCAGCCCGGAAAAGGCGGTGAAGGCCGCCCTGGTCTATCAGATCGATGCCTGGCTCAAGGCCGCCGGCAAGTACCTCAAAAACGAGGGCAAGATCAGCTACCAGGACGTGGAGGACTGTCTGGTGCTGGTGTCCTCCAGCTTTTCCACCCAGACCAGCTACGAGAACCAGACCAAAAAATCCATCACCAATAAGTTCATCCAGGAGTGCATGACCGAGTTTCTCAAGCACCAGCTGGAGGTCTATTTCATCGAGAACCCGGATGACGCCGCCCGTATCGCGGAGCAGGTGCTCATCAATAAGCGCAGCCGGGAAAACGCCGAAAAGACCCGCCTGAATCTGAAAAAGAAGCTGGCGGGCACCCTGGATATGTCCAACCGGGTGCAGAAGTTCGTGGACTGCCGCAGCCGGGACACCGGCCGCCGGGAGCTGTACATCGTGGAGGGCGATTCGGCCCTGGGCTCGGTAAAGCTGGGGCGGGACAGCGAGTTCCAGGCCATCATGCCGGTACGGGGAAAGATATTAAACTGCCTCAAGGCGGACTACAACCGCATCTTCAAAAGCGATGTCATCGTGGACCTGATGAAGGTATTAGGCTGCGGGGTGGAGGTGGAGAGCCGCGCCAACAAGGACCTGAATACCTTTGACATTGCTGGCCTGCGGTGGAACAAGATCGTTATCTGCACCGATGCCGATGTGGACGGCTTCCAGATCCGGACCCTCATCCTCACCATGCTCTACCGCCTCACCCCCACCCTCATCCGGGAGGGGTATGTCTACATCGCCGAATCCCCCCTCTACGAGATCACCACCAGAGACGATACCTACTTTGCCTACTCCGATGCGGAGAAGGTAAAGATCTGCAAGGAGCTGGAGGGGCAGAAGTACAGCCTCCAGCGGTCCAAGGGCCTGGGTGAGAACGAGCCGGACATGATGTGGCTCACCACCATGAACCCGGAGACCCGCCGCCTCATCAAGGTGATGCCCAACGACGTGGAGGAGACCGCCCGGATGTTCGACCTGCTGCTGGGGGATAACCTCAGCGGGCGCAAGGAGTACATCGCGGAGTTCGGCAGCCAGTACCTGGAGATGGCAGACATCTCCTGAAGGAGCATTTTGTGGAAAATCACCTGTAGGAGGGAAAAGGAATGGAAAATCCGCTTACCCAAGAAAATGTTATGCAACTACTGGACAAGCTGTATGACCAATCAATCCAGGGAATCCCGAAAGTAAGCCCTCCGGTTGAATTGTTAGCCAGCGATTACTTAGAGAAGAATAAAGATATAAATTCTGCGGCAAAGAGTTTTATTAATTATCAAATTGCTAAATGCACAACCTCCGGATTTCTTACAGGTCTAGGGGGACTGGTTACATTACCTGTTGCAATTCCTGCAAATATAGGCAGTGTAGTATATGTTCAGATGAGAATGATTTCTTGTTTAGCTTATATGGGAGGATATGACGTCAACAGCGACCAGGTGCAAACGTTGATATATGCTTGTTTAGCGGGAGTTTCTCTCAATCAGTTGGTCAAACAAATGGGGGTTCAATTTGGAACGAAATTCACTACAGCGATGGTTAAAAAGATTCCTGGGACGATTTTAGTCAAAATCAATCAAAGGGTGGGATTTCGCTTTTTGACGAAGTTTGGTACAAAGGGCCTTATCAATATTGGAAAGGCCGTACCGATTATCGGTGGTCTTATTAGCGGCGGATTTGATTTTACTGAAACGAAAATAATAGCAAAAAGAGCCTATAAAATGTTTATAGAAGGCGATTTCAGCACATCATCCGATGAAGATGAAGATTATGAAGTAATTGACGGAGTGGAAGTTGTTGAATCATAGAACAATCTTTCCTTAATTTAGGCGAAAAGGGGAGCCGACGATGAAATTGATCTTCCTCCACGGCCTGGGCCAGGGCCCCGAAAGCTGGGATAAGGTCCTGGAGGCACTAGGCCTGGATGCAGACACCGCCTGCCCCGATCTCTTCGGCCTGTGCGGGGACAGGGAAGTGGTTTACCCGGCGCTTTATTCCGCCCTGGAGGACTACGCCGGCGGTTTTGTGGAGCCGGTGCTCCTCTGCGGCCTGTCCCTGGGGGCGGTGCTGGCCCTGGACTACGCCATCCGCTGCCCGGAGAAGGTGGCCGGACTGGCGCTCATCGCCCCCCAGTACAAGATGCCCCGGACGTTGCTGCGGCTGCAAAATCTCGCTTTCCGCCTGATGCCGGAGAGGGCCTTTGCCGGGGCCGGGATGGGGAAGAAGGAGCTCATCCGTCTCACCGCCTCCATGATGTCCCTGGACTTCCGGGGCAAACTGGACCGTGTCACCTGTCCCACCCTCATCCTCTGGGGGGAGAAAGACACCGCCAATGCCAAAGCTGCCGGGGAGCTGGCGGAGCTCATTCCCCACGGGACCATGCGGGAGGTCGCGGGCGCCGGGCACGAGGTGAACCTGGAGGCTCCCCAGGAATTGGCGGCTGCCATCCGGGCATTCTATGAGCGGCTGTGACCTGTCCGCTCCCGCTATGATACAAAACCAGAAAGAAGGCTTTGCCGTGAACCGGGAACCCAAAACCGCCGAGATCCTCTGTGTCGGCACCGAGCTGCTGATGGGGAACACCGTCAACACCAACGCCACCGCCATCGCCCAGGGGCTGGCGGAGGCGGGGCTGAACCTCTACCACCAGGGGGTGGTGGGGGATAATCCCCAACGCCTCCGGGAGGCGCTGGAGCTGGCCCTTTCGCGGGCGGACGTGGTCATCACCACCGGGGGGCTGGGCCCCACCTACGATGACCTCACCAAGGAGACTGTCGCCGAGACCCTGGGGCGGAAGCTCGTTCCCCATGAGGAGTCGGTCCGATGGGTGGAGGAGTACTTCCGCCGCCTGGGCCGCACCCCCTGCCCCAATAACCAAAAACAGGCCATGATGCCGGAGGGAGCCACCGTCTTCCAGAACCACAACGGCACCGCCCCCGGCTGCGCCGTCACCGGGACCGGGCGGTGGGAGAGGAAGACCGCCATCCTGCTCCCCGGCCCCCCCAGGGAGTGCGAGCCCATGTTCCGGGAGCAGGTGCTGCCTTACCTACGGGGGGAGAGCGGGAGCCGCCTGGTGAGCCGCAGCCTCTACTTCTACGGCATCGGGGAATCCGACCTGGCCCAGAAGCTGGACCGGCTGATGCGGGAAAGCAAAAATCCTACCGTGGCCCCCTACTGCAAACCCGGCGAGGTGATGCTGCGGGTGACGGCCCGCGTGGAGGAGGGGGAGGACCCCGCCCCCATCCTGGACCCGGTGGTGGAGGAGATCCGCCGGGAGGCCGGGGAGTGGCTCTATGGCGTCAACGTGGGAAATCTCCAGACCGCCCTGGTCCACACCCTGCTGGCTAAGGGGCTCACCGTTGCCACGGCGGAAAGCTGCACCGGCGGGCTGGTGGCCCAGCGCATCACCAGCGTTCCCGGAGCGTCCTCGGCCTTTGAATGGGGGGCCGTCACCTACTCCTGCCGGACCAAGCACGGGATGCTGGGGGTCTCCCAAAAGACCCTGGACAAATACGGGGCGGTAAGCGTCCAGACCGCCATGGCTATGGCCCACCGGGCCAGGGTGAAGTCCGGGGCGGACATCGCCGTGTCGGTCACCGGCAACGCCGGGCCGGAGCCCAGCGAGGGCAAGCCGGTGGGGCTGGTGTACATCGGGCTGGAGAGCGAAAAAAGGACCTCGGTACAGGAGATGCACATCCGGGCCACGGAAAGCGGCGGCCGGGAGTATATCCGGGAGCTGGCGGCCAGCCGGGCGCTGTACCTGGCGCTCCAGGAGGCAAAGCTGTGGGTGAAGTAGGATGCGGCGAGGGATGAAGCAGATGGCTCCTGTTGACAATGCAGAACCGCTGTGGCACAATGAAGCCGAGGAGAAAACTTCCGAGAGAAAGGCAGATAAAATGAAAGCGTTCCGGCACTTTTTGACGCTTTTCCCGGAGAAAGGGCTGGTTGTCGACTCCTTCGGGGCAGATGATGATGTGCTGGAGCAGATGAGAAAGGAGCGGCTTCTTGATGAAGATCGATACCGGGAGCATGGTTCCCATTGAATGGGCGGAACGGGATTTTTCTCAGGTGCTGCATCTGGCAGACCGGTTTGGCACCACCCTGATTATCAAAAATGACCTCCCACGGTATTTGGTACTGGACCTCAGCCGGCCGGAGAATGAGGCATATATGGCCGATATGACAGGAAACGAGAGTGAGTAAAGCAATGCCACGGAAGAAAAAAGAGACCCCCACTCCCCGCCGGGGCGGGGCCCACGGACATATCGAGAACGGCGGGGTGGTGATCCAGCAGCCCATCGTCAGCACCCTGCGGGAAAACTACATGCCCTACGCCATGAGCGTCATCGTCTCGCGGGCCATCCCGGAGATCGACGGCTTTAAGCCGTCCCACCGGAAAATCTTATATACCATGTACAAAATGGGCCTGCTGGGCGGCGATAAGCGCAAATCCGCCGACATCGTGGGCCAGACCATGTCCCTGAACCCCCACGGCGACCAGGCCATCTACGAGACCATGGTCCGCCTCACCAGGGGCAACGGGGCGCTGCTGGTGCCCTATGTGGAGAGCAAGGGGAACTTCGGCAAGGCCTACAGCCGGGATATGTCCGCCGCCGCCTCCCGGTACACCGAGGCCAAGCTGGAAAAGATCTGCCGGGAGCTCTTCGGGGAGATCGATAAGGACACCGTGGACTTTGTGGACAACTACAACGGCCAGATGAAGGAGCCGGTGCTGCTCCCCGTCACCTTCCCCTCCATCCTCACCAATGCCAATACCGGCATCGCGGTGGGGATGGCCAGCAACATCTGCTCTTTTAATCTCAGTGAGGTGTGCGAGACCGCCATCGCCCGGCTCCGGGACCCGGAGGCCCCCATCGCCGAGACCCTCAAGGCCCCGGACTTCCCCGGCGGCGGCTTTGTCCTCTACGACCGGGCCGAGCTGGAGAAGATCTACGCCACCGGCCGGGGCTCGGTGCGGGTCAGGAGCCGCTACGCCTACGATAAGCAGAGCCACTGTGTGGATATTACGGAAATACCCCCCACCACCACGGTGGAGGCCATTATGGACAAGACGGTGGAGCTGGTGAAGGCGGGGAAGATCCGGGAAATATCGGACATCCGGGACGAGACCGACCTTTCCGGATTAAAGCTCACCATCGACCTCAAGCGGGGGGTGGACCCGGATAAGCTGATGCAGAAGCTCTTCCGGATGACCCCCCTGGAGGACAGTTTTTCCTGCAACTTCAATGTCCTCATCGGCGGCGCCCCCCGCGTGCTGGGGGTAGACGGCCTGCTGGAGGAGTGGACCGCCTTCCGCCGGGAGTGCGTCCGCCGGGGCATTTTTTACGACCTCCAGAAGAAAAAGGAGAAGCTGCACCTCCTCAAGGGCCTCCAGAAGATCCTCCTGGACATCGATAAGGCGGTGGCCATCGTCCGGGAGACCCAGGAGGAAAAAGAGGTGGTCCCCAACCTGATGATCGGCTTCGGCATCAGCCAGGTGCAGGCGGAGTATGTGGCGGAGATAAAGCTGCGCCACCTGAACCGGGAGTACATCCTGAACCGCACCAAGGAGATCGAGGCCCTCCGGGAGGAGATCGCCGGCATGGAGGAGACCCTGAACAGCCCCAAAAAGGTGGACGCCCTCATCATCAGCCAGCTGCGGGAGGTGGCAAAGAGCTACGGGCAGCCCCGCCGCAGCCAGATCCTCTACGACCTCCCCGATGACACCGGGGAGGAGCCGGAGGATGTCCCCACCTATCCCGTCCACCTCTTCTTTACCAAGGAGGGGTACTTTAAGAAGATCACCCCCCAGTCCCTGCGGATGAGCGGGGAGCAGAAGCTGAAGGAGGGGGACGAGATCACCCAGACGGCGGAGACCACCACCGGGGCCCATCTGCTCTTCTTCACCAACCGCGGGCAGGTGTACAAGAGCCGGGCCGCCGAATTTGAGGACACCAAGGCCAGCGTCCTGGGGGACTACATCCCCACTAAGCTGGGGATGGACCCCGGAGAGCTGCCGGTGTACATGGCCGTCACCATGGACTACACGGGGTATATGCTTTTCGCCTTTGAAAACGGCAAGATCGCCAAGGTGGAACTGAGCTCCTACGCCACCAAGACCAACCGCAAAAAGCTCATCGGGGCCTACAGCCAGAAGTCCCCGCTGGTGTACATCGCCGCCATTCCCGATGACACCGAGCTGCTCTGCGCCACCACCGCCTCCCGGATGCTCATTGTGAACACCGCCATGGTGGCCCCCAAGGCCGCCCGCGATACCCAGGGCATCCAGGCCCTGACCATGAAGAGCACCGCCCGGCTGCTGTGGGTGCGCCCTTACGAAGAAGGACAGGTGGAAAATCCCCACCGCCTGCGCACCAAGGCCCTCCCTGCCGCCGGAGCTCTGGTAAAGACCGGCGTGGACCTGGGGGAGCAGTTGACCCTGTAGAGATCGTTCCAAGGCGGATGATGGCCGCCGCCCCGTCCCGTAGAAATTGAGCCAAAATGGGTATCATTCCCGCCCCCGCCGCATAAAATAGCAGGTATGGAAAGGGGGCGTCAGGATGGAAGAGGAGAGACGGGAGGAGCGGCGGCAGGGGGATACATACAGCCCCTGGACCCGGTGGCAGGAGGACTGGTTCGGCGTCCCTGGGGATGTGGATGACTTCATCTTCTATGACGATGACAGCGGTCCGGTATGGCCGGAGGAATAGCGCAAACACAGGCAGTCGGGAAATCTTATCCCAGGAGCAGGGGCTTGCGTACGCGCGGGGGAAAAAGTGTGAAAAGGGGGGCCGTGAGGCCCCTCTTTTCGCGTAGAGCGACCGTAGGGAGCGGATAGCCCCGCCGCAGCGGGCTCCAAACAGAAAGACCAGTCCCCCGGACTGGTCTTTCTGTTTGGAGCTTGCGGCCGGATTCGAACCGGCGACCTGTTCATTACGAGTGAACTGCTCTGCCAACTGAGCCACGCAAGCAAAGGGAAAACTACTTGGCTATTATACCTTTTTTCCGGCCTTCCGTCAAGCCTCCCATTTCCTCTGGGGCAAATTGAACCGGAACCGTGCCTGTGGTATAATCATAAAGAAAATGTTCGGAGAACGGGAGGCCATGGGATGGGGAAGCCATTAAAGATCGCCCTGCTGCAAATAGCGCCTGGCGATACCTTGGAAGAAAACCTGGAAAAGGGGCTCCGCTCCTGCCGGGAGGCGAAGAGAAGGGGGGCGGACATCGCCCTGTTTCCGGAGATGTGGAGCAGCGGCTACCGGATCTACGGGCGGCCCCCGGAGCAGTGGACCGCCGAAGCCATCCCCGCCTCCGGCGCCTTTGTCCGTGTTTTCCGGGGCCTTGCCGGGGAGCTGGAAATGGCCATCGCCGTCACCCTGCTGGAGCGATGGAAAGGCGGCCCCCGCAATTCCCTCGTCCTTTTTGACCGGTTCGGGGCCCCGAAGTTCACCTATGCCAAGGTGCACACCTGCGACTTTGACGCGGAACGACACCTGACGCCTGGCGAGGATTTTTATGTTGCCGGGCTGGATACGGCCTGCGGTGAGGTAAAGGTGGGGGCGATGATCTGCTACGACCGGGAATTTCCGGAAAGCGCCAGGATCCTGATGCTGAAGGGAGCGGAGCTCATCCTTGTACCCAATGCCTGCCCCATGGAGATCAACCGCCTTTCCCAGCTCCGGGCCAGAGCCTACGAAAATATGACCGCCATCGCCACCTGCAATTACCCGGAGACGGTCCCGGACTGCAACGGCGGCTCCAGCGTCTTTGACGGGGTGGCCTACCTTCCCCACCTGGAGGGTTCGCGGGATACCTGCATTTTGCAGGCGGACGGCAGGGAGGGGGTCTACATAGCGGAGCTGGACCTGGAGCAGCTTCGGGAATACCGGAAAAGCGAGGTGCATGGGAATGCCTACCGGCGTCCGTCCCGCTATGCCCTCCTCACCGATGAAACGGTCCGGGAGCCCTTTGTTCGGGCGGATCGACGAAAATAAGCCGTGATAATCAAAACCACTAGTTTACTAGTGGTTTTGATTTATCGGTTCAGATGCTGTAGTCGCTGCCGCGCTGGGCCCGTATCTGCAAAAAGACCACTGCCGCCGCCGCGATGAGAACGAGCCCGCCGATGAGAGGCAGGGCCCAGGCGGGGCCGTCGCCCTTGACCTCCTCCTCCGCATCGGCAGGGAGGGAAGAGGAAGGCTCCGGCTCCGGGGGCGTTTCCTCCGGGATGGTGTCCTCCGGGGGAACGGTGACCTCGGAGCTGGCGGAGGGGCCGGAGGCGGCGGGAGCCGCCGGGGCGGTGGTCCCCGTCTGCTGGGACTGGCTCCAGAAGCTCCTGGAGGAAACCACATACCGGGAGGCCCGGTCGAAGGCGAGGTCCGCGGTGCCGTCGCCGGAGACCGTAACAGTCTGGCGGTAGTCCAGCCTGGAGGCCTCCTCGTTGTAGTAGGAGAGGTACGCCTTCTCCCCGCCGTGCTCCTGCCCCACCGGATAGGAGAGGACCCCCTGGCAGGGGAGGGGACCGCTGTGGGCGATCTCCAGCTGGACAAGGTCGGAACCCTCCACCGCCGCGGAAAGATTTTTGTATTGCAGCTCATCCACCGCCAGGTCGTAGTAGATCCGCCCGGCAGGGATGTTTACCCCCTTGGAGGTGTCGAAGGTCCAGATATACTTGCCGTAATCCAGCCGGAGGATGAGCTTTTCCGCCGCCGCCTCCTGGAAAATATCCCAGCGGATCACCTCCCCGCCGGAAACGGGGACGGTGAGGGTCTTTTTGCCGCCGCTTTGGGTGATCTTATCGGAGAAGCTGTCCCAGCCGAGGGCCCCGCCGGAGTCCCCGCCGCCGTCCCCGGACCCGCCGCCGCTGCCGGAGCCGGCAGGGATGCCGGTGACGGTGAGGGAGGGGTTCTGGAAGATGGTGGGAGCAGCTGTTTCCTCCAGGGCCTTCAGCTCGCTCCCGGCAGAAAAGGCGGAGGCGGGCAGCTCCTGGGGAAAGGTCAGCTCCGCCAGCTCCACGCTGCTGCTGTTGGCGATGGGCCGGTTCCGGGAGATGTAGAAGGTGATGCCGGTGCGGCCGTTCTCCTGGGCCATCACCGGATGCTGGACATCGGTGGGGGCGGCGTCCCTCCAGGCGATCTGGATCCGGGAGGTATCCAGCGGCCGGTCGATGTAGATGGTGAACTCCGCCGCGTAGAACCTGCTGCTAAAGTTATCCAGGCGCAGGATGAATTGGTTCTGTACGCCGCTGGCCTTCAGGACGATATGAGGCTGCTGGGCGGCAAAGGCGGGGACGGCCCGGCAGGCGAATGCCATCACCGCGGTGAGCAGTGCGGCGAAAAATCTCATACGCTGCTTCATTTCTGCTTACTCCTCCAGTATGATCTTGGGCATGGACGAATAGGTGGGGGAGGGGATCCAGCGGGTGCTGCCGGTGATGCGCCCCGCGCCCCCCTCCGGAACGTCGGTGCGGTGGAGCTCCGCCATGATCTGGGTGGGCAGCAGGCTGGTGGCACAGCCGCTTTCGCTGGCGGCATCCTGCTGTTGTTTGGGGACAAAGACCCACAGGCCGTTGTCGATCTCCCCCATCTCCCCGCTTTCCGGCAGAGCGGCAAAGAGGTAGACCTCCCCCTCCATGGGTACCCGGTCCTCCTCGGTCAGCTCCCCGCTGGCCATATCGCCGGTCTGGCTGCGGCCGTAGACGCGCAGGGTATTGAAGACCGGGTTCCCCCGGAAGCTGCCGGTGATGACCAGCGTCCCCGCGGGGATGTCCTTGTAGTCCTGGGCCAGGATGCCGATGCCGTTCTCCCCAAAGGCCAGGTGGTCCCCCGGATAGGCGGCGAAGCGGATGGAGCCGGCGGAAAGTCCCTCCGGCAGGCCGCTGATGCGCACAAGGGCGGCGTCAAAGGGGCAGATGCTGCCGTCGGCCTCCTTGCGGGTGAAGAAGTGGAGCTGCCCGGAGTTTTTCCGCAGGTCCTCGTAGCTTATGGTCAGGACGGTGGCAAAGGTCTCGCCGTCCAGGCTCACCTCCGCCGTGACCGTCCCGTCCCCCCCAAAGGAGGGGCTTTGGGCGGGGGCTTCCCCAGAATCCATCACACAGGTCTCCTCCGCCGGGGGAAGGTCGAAGCGCAGCCCCGCCACCGAACGGTCGCCGGGGAACCGGGCGGTGAGGACGCCCCCCTCCGCCGCCCCGGCGCTCCAGGTGTAAGTGTCGGCGGGGATCAGGTTATCGTGGGAGATGTCCAGCTGTTCCGAGCGGTCCTCCGCGATGACATACCCCAGGATGTCCACCGCCTTCACCGAGTAGGACACCGCCTTGTTGTTCACCGCCCCCAGGGGATCGCTCCAGGTGGTGGCGCCGGACTTGGCGGAGAGGAAGGCCACCGGCTGGGTGACATCGTTCAGGGTGCGGCTGATCTCATACCCCAGCATCTTGGCCCCCTGGACCGGGGCGACGGTGACGGCGGCCCGGCGGGCCTCCCGGTCGTATTGGGCGGTGATGCCCACGGTGCCGGTCTGCCGCTGGGTCCCCGCCAGCCGCTCCCTGCGGGACTGGTCGGTGAGGTACTGGAGCTTCCGCTGCTCCTGGGGGCCGGTCTGGCCGCTGGGAGCAAAGCCCCAGACGGAGAAGAATTCGCTCAGGTCCCGGCCGGAGACCTGGCTGGCGGCGGCCATAAAGCCGCTGTCCCCGCCGCCCTTGTAGACCTTGTTGAGGCGGTTGTAGAAGTTTTCCTCCGCCCCGTCGTAGGCCAGGTGCAGCTGCCAGTACATCCCCAGGCTGACAAAGACATCGTTGGACATCCCCTGCTGGCCGGAGGTCACCTTCTGGTAGATGCCCTCGTACTTATTGGAATTTTCCAGACGGGAGGGGAGGGCGTTGCTGCCGCCGTCCCAGGTCTGGGCAAAGAGGGAATAGATGTTGTTGGTGATCTCCGCCTTGCCCAGGGTATCCATCACATGGCCGATCTCGTGCTGGATGCCCCAGCCGAAGAGGCCGTTGGCGTTCCCCGCCCCGGTGACGGAGGTGGGCCGCCCGGCCACCATGCCGGAGCAGGAGCCGTAGCCGATGCCGATGTGGCTGCCCCCGGCGTACATAAAGGCGTTGCCGAACATCCGCATATAGCGGATGTTGTGCCGGGAGCGGGAGCCCTCCAGCGCCTCCGAGTCGATGCCGTGGGTGCGGTACATGAGCTGCATCAGCTCTTCCCAGGCCAGGCCGTCGTTGTAGAGGGTCTGCACCCGGTCATCGGAGCCCAGCCCGGAGCGCACCTGGGTGGCGGGGAGGGAGAGGAGGACATGGGGGAAGGCGATCTCGGTGGCGTTGAGGAAGTGGGTGGGGAGAACGTCGGAGTTCATCCCCCCCAGGGTGGAGGTGCAGTAGCGGTCCAGTTCCTCCACGTAGGCGGCGATCCTGGCCCGCACGGCGGCCTCGTCCAGCCGGTGCCAGTCGGAGAGCTCCAGCACCGGGATCCTGGTCCCGCCCCGCACCTGGAGCCGGATCTCCCCGGAGCGGGAACCGGCGTACTGGAGGTAGAGGGAACCGCCCTTCTGGGGCGAAACATCGTTGAGGCGGGGAACGGTGATGAGGTTGCGGCCGTTTTCCAGCCGGATGGGGCTGCCGGACCACCTGGCGGCCTCGGCAAAGTGCTGGGTGGGGATGAGTTCCACCGTCTCCCCCTGGGGGATGCTGGCGTAGACCACCAGCTGCTTTCCGGCCTCGGCGGAGACCCCCACCGGCTGGAGGGTGCTGATCCGCTTGGGGTCGGCAGCGGCGCTGCGGGACTGGACCTGATCCACCACCGCTCCCAGGCGGGAGGTGTCCCCCTTTAAGAGAGCTTCCGCCAGGTCCAGCTCGTCCAGGAGGATGTTCTGGTTGACATAGTAGCCGTCCTCCCGCAGGACCCGCGCCCGCAGCTCATTGATGCGGTCCTGAGTGACGCCGGAGGCCAGCCGGGTATAGCTGCCATCGGTAAAGAGGGCGGCGATGCTGCTGTCCACATCATCGTAGGTGTAGAAGGCGATCTCCGAAAGGGAGCAGGGCTTGCGGGTGCCGTCCCCCTGGCGCACCAGGACCGAGATCTTCTTGATGTGGTCGTTGCGGGTGAAGGGCAGGATGGCGTAGCCCGTCCGTCCGGGATCGTTGCGGACAAAGGGAGCGGTATTTACATACTGGTCCGAGAGGTTGTTCAGCTTCCCCTGGTCGCTGGTGAGGTGGGTCTCGTTGCCGTCCTTATCCCAGACGGTGACGGAATACCGCTCCAGGACGCCGGGGTAGCCCTTATTGAGGCGGGGAACATAGATCAGGTAGTCCATGCTCTGCTCCTCATCGAACTCAAAGGTGAAGCGGCTGCTGTGGGACCACTTCTGGGCGGTCCAGTGGGTCTCAAAGTCCCCGTCATAGACCTGCTTTATGTTGAACTTGCCGCCGTACTCCGGGGCGACGTTATTGGGGTTTTCCATTTCCGCCTTGATGATGGCGGAGCTGGGGATGCGGTTCAGGGTGGGCAGGGTGGGGAAGTTCAGGATCTCCTTTTCCGGCTTGCCGGTGGCGATAAGGGAGGGGCGGCTGAGGCCGATCTTGTTCCCCGCCACCACGTAGAAGTCGTAGGAGACATCGTTGGTGAGGCCGGTGACGGTGAAGGAGGTAGCGGTGAGCTTCTCCGCGGCCAGGGCGAAGTCCTTTGCGGAGGATTCCTTGTAGTAGAGGTTGTAGAATTCCGCGTCCTCGGCGCGTTTCCAGCCGGCGGTGATGGCGCTTTCCTCCGGGGAGAGGGAGAGATTATCCGGAGGCAGAGGCGCGCTGGCAGGCTGGGGAACGCACTGGACCGCGGCGGAGTCCTTTCCGGTCCAGTCGCCGTTGTAGGCGGAGACGGTGAAGTAGTAGGTCTTCAGGTTCTCCAAACCGCCGATCACCGCCTGGGTATCTCCCACCCGCAGCCGGCGGGTGAGGGCGGCGGCGGATTCGCCGTATTTCACAAGGTAGCCGTCCACATTGTCCACCCCCCGCCAGGAGAGGGTCACCTGGCGGTTCCCCGCGGCGGCGGAGAGATTTTTGGGGATGGAGGCGCCGAAATCCAGGTTATCGGGGATGATGTCCCGCAGGAACTCGATCTTTTCAATGACGGCGTAGCTCACCCGGCCATCGGCGCCGAAGACCTTTTCCACCGTGACGGTGATCTTCTTCACCGGCTCCCGCTTGCCCAGGGGGATGGTGACGGTGCTCTCCCCAAAGCGCCGCTCGGTGGGGTGGGTCCCGGCGGGCGGGGTGTTATCGAAGGTGATCTCCTCGGAGCTGCCGTCCTGATATTCCACCAGCACCTTCCCCGCCTCCGGAGCGCCGTTGGTGGCGGGGGAGACGATGGAAAGCACGCTCATTTCTTTAGGGGCGGCAAAGGTGACCGGGATCTGGCAGGGGCCGTTTCCGCCGTTCACAAGGCGCACTTTGGTCCCGTTATCGGCAAAGAGGTCGCTGACCGAGCCGCCCTCCAGGGCGATCTTCGCCGCCGAAAGCTCCTGGGCGGTGGTATCCAGGTCCAGGAGGCCGTCGGTGACCAGAGCCCCGCCATAGACCTCCGCCGGCCGGCGAGCGCCCATGTTGCGGTGGACCAGGGCCAGGTCGGTGATGTCCACCTTCCCGTCCAGGTCCAGGTCCCCGGCGGAGGAGCCGGTCCCCAGGGCGGCCAGCGCCTGGTCCAGGTCCGCCTGGCCGATCTCCCCGTCCCCGGTGAGGTCCCCCAGGGCGAAGCCGCCGCTGTCCCCGCTCACCAGGAGGTGGGGGGTGTATTCATCCACCGCCATCTTGGGGGAGGTGAAGGAGGAAAAGCCCTTGCCCCGCAGGCTCACCTGGTATTCCTCATCCATGGGCAGGCCGGAAAAGCTCACCAGCAAAAAGCCCACCTGGTCGTTGCCGCCCAGGGGAGCGTCCTCCGGATTGCGCAGGGAGAGGTCCATCCGGGCGGTGTTCCCCCCGTAGGAGAAGGTCTCCTGCCGCTGGCTGCCCCCCAGGGCAAATTCGCGGGAGCCGCCCGCCTCCCCGGTGAGGGTCAGGACGAGGGCGTGCCGGTCCAGGGCGGCGGCGGTGTCCCGGTAATCGGCCCGGACCACCACCTCCAGCCTCCCGCCGGAAGAGATGTCGGGTCCCTCCGCACCGTAGGCGGGGACCAGCGCGGCGGCCAAGAGCATTACCGCCGTCAAAAAGCCTGTCAGAAACTGTTTCATGGGGCCTCTACTCCTTAGTGTCGAGATAAACGGAACCGCTAAATTATTCCAGTTTACAGTATACCACAAGGTCGGACAGATTTCCAGATGCTTCGACGGCTTTTGCGCGGAAAAACGCCAAACAAAAAGCCCCCGTGAAGGGGGCGGGATGGCGGTTTATGGGTTCCGCCGGCCGGTGATGAGGTCCGCCACGTACAGCCCGTTGGCGGAGGCCTGGGAGAGGGAGCGGGTAAACCCTGCCCCGTCCCCGATGGCGTAGAAGCCGGGGTGCCCCTCCAGCTGGAAGTCGGTGCAGGCGGGGCGGGCGGAATAGTACTTGCACTCGATGCCGTACAGGAGGGTATCGTAGTTGGCGGTGCCGGGGCAGACCTTGTCCAGCTGGTATAGGGTCTCCACGATGTTATCCAGCTGCCGCTTGGGCATACAGAGGCTCAGGTCCCCAGGGACGGCGGAGAGGGTGGGGCGGGTGGTGCACTGGGCCAGCCGCTTTTCATCGGTGCGCCGTCCGGCCATCAGGTCCCCCAGGCGCTGCACCAGCACGCTGCCGCCGCTGATGAGGTTGGCGAGGCTGGCCACGTGGCGGGCGTACTCGATGGGGTCCCGGAAGGGCTGGGTGAAGCGCATGGTGGAAAGGAGGGCGAAGTTGGAGTTCCGGGTCTTCCGGGCGGGGTCCCGGTAGCTGTGGCCGTTGACGGTGAGGACACCGTCGGTGTTCTCGGTGACCACGCTCCCCCGCTCGTTGAAGCAGAAGGTCCGGGTGGTATCCCCGTACCCCTTGGAGCGGTAGACGATCTTGGGCTCGTAGATCTTGCGGGAAAAATCCTCCCAGATGATGGCGGGCAGCTCCACCCGCACCCCGATGTCCACCTGGTTGTTTTGCAGCGGCACCCCGTTTTTGGCGCACCAGGCGGAAAAGAGCTTGCTCCCCGCCCGCCCCACGGCGAAGATGACCCGGTCGGCGGTGGTGGTGTGGGTCCCCTCCCGGTCCTCCAGGGTGACCTGGTGGGTGCGGATGTCCACATCGGCGGCGCGGGTGCCGGTGAGGATCTGGCAGCGGTGCTCCAGGCCGCTTACCAGCCGCACCATGGTATCGAAGTTGCTGTCCGTCCCCAGGTGCTTCAGCTGGGCCTGCTGCATATGCAGGTCGTACTGGAGGCAGAGCTTTTTCAGGTCGTTATTGGGGGTGTACCGCTCGGTGGTGGCCCCGTGGGAGACCAGGATGCGGTCCGCCTGCTCGATGTAGTCCAGCACCACCTCCCTGGGGAGGAAGTCGGTGAGCCAGCCGCCGTATTCGGTGCTGATGACATACTTGCCGTCGGAAAAGGCCCCGGCGCCGCCGATCCCCTCCATGATGGCGCAGCTCCTGCACCGGACGCACCGGCTGCTCTGTCCGGCCACGATGGGACATTTGCGGCGGTCCAGGGGATTGCCCTGCTCCACCAGGCAGACCCGGAGGGAGGGATCGTTTTCGGTGAGGCGGTGGGCGGCCATCAGTCCGCCGATGCCGCCGCCGATGATGAGTACATCGTAGTGACTCTTAAGTTCCAAGGTGACACGTCCTTTACTTTTTCTTTTTCCGCACCCGCTCGTAAACCGCCAGGGTGCGCTCCGCCAGCTCGCGGGCGCCGTTTTCCCGGATGGAGGCGATGACCGATTCCTTGAAGCCCTGGAGGGCCTCGGTGTCCATGGCCTGGATCTGCCGCAGCTTCTGGACCATCTCCTGGGGGGTGTTGAAGTTGAAGCCGTTTTTGCCGTCCCGCACCTGGTCCGCGTTGAGGGGGTCGGTGCGCTGTAAGACCGGCAGGCCGGAGCACATCCCCTCCAGCATGGAGATGGAGTTGGTGTCGGAAAGGGAGGCGGTGATGTAGACGTCGCAGAGGGCGTAGTAGGGGGGCAAGTCCTCGTGCTCCACCCGGCCGGTGAAGGTGACCATATCCCCGATGCCCAGCTCCTGGGCCTGCCGCTCCAGCTCCGGGCGCACCGGCCCGTCCCCGATGACCACCAGGTGGATGTTGTCCTCCGGGGTCACCGCCGCCTTCCAGTAGTCCAGCAGCACATCCACGCTCTTTTCCCGGCCCAGCCGGCCCACAAAGCAGGCCACCATAGAGCCCTCCCGGATGCCACACTTCTCCCGCAGCTCCTGCTTTTTCTCCTCCGGGACCTCGTGGGGGGAGAACTGGTCCACCTCCACCGCGTTGGGGATGACACTGACATCCTTCTTGAGGCCGGTGAGACGGAAGTATTCCTGGCACTTCTGGGAGGGGCCGGTGAGGGCGTTGGAGTGCTTGGCGATGAACTTGAAGTAGTGGTGGGAAACGTCGGTGGCGGCCTTCACAAAGGGCTTGGGGGCGATGTAGTAGATGTAGTCGTCGTACATGGTGTGGAGGGTGTACACCAGGGGCACCCGGAGGATCTTGGCGCAGAGGAGGCCGGACATCCCGATGCCGAATTCGTTGTGGATGTGGATGATGTCCGGGGCGAACTCCCGCACCAGGCGCAGCCGGGAATTGCTGATGGGGAGGCTGAGGCTGTAGTTGTAGAACTTCTTGGAGGTGTGGGCGGGGCAGTGGAGGATGCCGTCCTCCACATAATGATGCCGGGCCTCGGCGTCGGCGGTGACCACCAGCACCTCGTGGCCCAGCTGCACCAGGCCGTCCCGCAGGATCTTTACATGGGTGACTACCCCGTTGATATGGGGGAGATAGGTTTCGGTAAACAGCGCGATCCGCATGGCTTTAGACCTCCTTGGCGAATTTCCCATACACGTTCTTTCTGCTTATCTAACATAGTATAGCATATTTTTTCTATGGTTACAATTCCGCAAAAAAAGAAAAACCCCTCCCCGGCGGGGGGAGGGGAAGGGCTGTCGGGAAACCTTATTTCAGGAGCAGCGGCCCATACACCCACGGGAGAAGCTCAGTCCAGCTTCTCCAGGATCACCTGGTTCAGGATATTGGCCGTAGCCAGAGGGGTGGGGGGCGAGGTGCCCTCGGTGAGGCAGGCCGCCGTCCCGAAGGAGGCCGCTGTCCGGAGGGACTGGAGGAGGCTCTTCTTGGTGGCCTGTCCCAGGACGAACCCCGCCAGGCAGTAATCCCCGGAGCCCACGGCGGAAACGACGGTGACGTTGGGGACCATCACCTGGTAGGTCCCTTCCGCCCCGGTGTAGAGGATGCCGCTGTCCCCCATGCTCACCAGGCAGTGGCAGACCCCCCGGCCGGTGAGCTCCCGGCAGAAGTCCACGATCTCCGGCGTGCCGGGCAGCTCCCGGCGTGCCAGCTCCTCCAGCTCCCGGCGGTTGGGCTTGATGAGCCAGGGGGTGAACCGGGCGATCTCCTCCAGGGTGAACCGGGCGGAGGTATCCAGGGCCACCAGCCCGCCCCGCTCCCGGATGGCAAGGCAGATGTCCAAAAGGGTCTGGTCGCTGATGCCCGCCGGCAAAGTGCCGGAGATGACCACCAGCGTCCGCTCCCGGACCTCCCGCCCCAGGAGGTCCAGCAGCTCCTCGATGGCCTCGTAGGGGACGGTGAAGCCCTCCCGCAAAAAGCGGGTGACGGTGCGGTCTTCCTCCACAACGGCGATGTTTTCCCGTGTGTAGCCGGGCACCGGCAGGATGGTGTAGCGGATGCCCTCCCGCTTCAGGGGTTCCTCATACCGCTCCCGGTTGTGGGCGCCGGCCAGCACCAGGGCCAGGCTTTCCACCCCGTAGATGCGCAGGGCGCGGGAAACGTTCATAGCCTTGCCGGCGGATTCGTACTTCTCGCTGAGAACGGTGTTATCCGCCCCGGTCCGGATGTTCTCCACCCACAGGGTGGCATCGATGGCCGGGTTGAGGGAAAGGGTGATGATATGGTCAAACATTTGCGGGGCTCTCCTTTTATCTTGGGCAGAGGATGATGCGGTAACAGGTTCGGCAATTTTACATTATAACACCGGAGGGGGAGAAATTCCTATCAGCAAAAAATGGAAAAAACTGCACCAAAGCCGACGGAAACTATTCAAAAAAACCTGGCAGAAACTGGGAAATGACGGAAAAGATGCAGGAGCGGCGGGCTCCCCCGTCTTTTTCCCCCTTGACAAATCCCCCTCCGGCTGGTATCATATGTAACAATCAAAAAACGGTGAAACACTGTGACGGAGAATAGTAGCGGAGAAGGCGGGCATCCAGAGAGCCGCGGCCGGTGGAAAGCGGCAGTCTTGTCTCCCCGTGAACTGACTCCTGAGTGGCCGACCCAAACGGGGCTTTCCCCCCCGGAGTAGACTCGGACGCAGCTCCGGCGTTAGCGGGAGGACGGGTTATGGGACCCGGACAAGGGGGCGGCTTTTGCCGCCAAGAGAAGTGGTACCGCGGGAGCATTCTGGCTTTCGTCTTCTGCAAAGAGCAGGGGACGGGGGCTTTTTTCTTGCCCGCTTGTCCGGTCCGAAGCGCGAGGGAACAGGAGGTTATATCCTATGGAAGAATTTATGACCCACACCGTTGGGCAGCAGCTGGAGCGGGTGGCGGCGGCCTTCCCGGATAAGGAGGCCATCAAGTACACCGACCGCCCCTACCGCCGCACCTGGAAGGAGTTTAATGAGGAGTGCGACCGCGTTGCCAAGGGCTTTCTGGCCCACGGGGTGAAGAAGGGGGATAAGATCGCCATCTGGGCCACCAACATCCCGGAGTGGCTCATCACCCTCTTTGCCGCCTGCAAGATCGGCGCCGTGCTGGTGACGGTGAACACCGCCTACAAGATATTCGAGCTGGAATATCTCCTGAAGCAGTCGGATACCAAGATCCTGGTGATGATGGATGAATACAAGGGCACCAGCTATGTGGAGATCGTCCGGCAGCTGTGCCGGGGGCTGGGGAAGAAGTGGGAGCATTTAAACCCCATGCTCCCCTTCCTGGACGAGGTGGTCTACGCCGGGGGCGGGGACTGCCCCGCGGGGATGACCCCCTGGGCCCGGCTGGAAAAGGACGGCGAGCAGATCCCCGACGAGGCCCTGCGGGAGATCGGGGAGAGCCTCGACTGCCACGAGGTCATCAATATGCAGTACACCTCCGGCACCACCGGCTTCCCCAAGGGGGTGATGCTCAGCCATTACAACATCCTCAATAACGGCAAGGGCATCGGGGACTGCATGAAGTTCACCGAGAACGACAAGCTCTGCGTGGTGGTGCCCTTCTTCCACTGCTTCGGGCTGGTGCTGGCCACCATGGCCAGCCTCACCCACGCCACCTCCATGGTGCCGGTGGACCTCTACTCCCCGGTGAAGGTGATGGACGCCATCAGCCGGGAAAGGTGCACCGCCTTCCACGGGGTGCCCACCATGTACATCGCCATGCTGGACCACCCGGATTTTGACAAGTACGATTTCTCCTCCCTGCGCACCGGCATCATGGCCGGGTCCCCCTGCCCCGTCAAGGTGATGCAGGCGGTGGTGGAGCGGATGAACATGAAGGAGATCACCATCACCTACGGCCAGACCGAGGCCAGCCCCGCCACCACCATGACCACCACCGAGGACAGCCTGGAGCTGCGGGTGAACACGGTGGGCCGCTCCATGCCCCATGTGGAGACCAAGATCGTGGACCCGGAGACGGGGCGCACCCTGGGCCCCGGCGAGGTGGGGGAATTCTGCTCCAGAGGCTACAATACCATGAAGGGCTACTACAAAATGGAGGAGGCGACCCGGCAGGTCATCGACGAAGATGGGTGGTTACACTCCGGAGACCTTGCAACTGTGGACAAAAATGGTTATTATAAGATTACAGGCAGGATCAAGGACATGATCATCCGGGGAGGGGAGAACATCTACCCCAAGGAGATCGAGGAATTCCTTTACACCCTCCCGGAGGTCCAGGATGTCCAGGTCATCGGTGTCCCCAGCAAGCGCTACGGCGAAGAGGTCATGGCCTGCATCGTCCGCAAGGAGGGCTGCTCCCTCACCGAGGAGGATGTAAAGGAGCGGGTAGGCTCCCACATGGCCCGGCACAAGGTGCCGAAGTACATCGCCTTTCTGGATGCCTTCCCCATGACCGCCAGCGGGAAGATCCAGAAGTTCCGCCTGCGGGAGTGGGCGGTGGAGGAGCTGCACCTGGACGAAAGCGAAGAGACCGCCTGAATATCTTCATAACGGAGTGAGGCTGCATGGACAAAAGGAAACGCTACTGCATGGGATGCCTGTCCCCCATGGAGGGGGACGGGGACGTCTGTTCCATCTGCTCTCACGATAATTCCATCGGCAACCCCAGGGGGACCCTCCCCGCCGGCACGGTGCTGGAGGGGAAGTACCTGGTGGGGGAGGCCCGCGCCCAAAACGACCTGACCATCGTATATATCGGCCTGGACCTCACCCGCGGCAGGCGGGTGTACCTGGAGGAGTTCATGCCCCGCGCCTACGCGGACCGCAGCGGGGACGGGGTGACCATCGCCGCCGCCGGGGAAAATCAGGCCCAGTATAAGACGCTGCTTTCCGACATCAAGGAGCGTTGGAAGAACGTCGGCAGCATCGACAATAAAGGCCTTTTAAAGCTGCGGGAGCTGCTGACGGTGAACAACACCGCCGTCTGTGTCTCCCCCTACATCGCCTACACCACCCTGGAGCAGTACCTGGAGGAGCAGGGGCCCCTGGACTGGGGCCGCGCCAAGGCGCTGTTCATGCCCTTCCTCTCCCTGGTCTCCACCCTCCACAACCGGGGCATCATCCACTACGGCATCTCCCCGGAGAACATCGTGGTGGACCGCAAGGGGACCCTGCGCCTCATCGGATTTGCCCTGCCGGAGCTGCGCACCGTGGGCAAGGGGCTTTCCCCCCAGCTCTACGACGGCTACAGCGCCCCGGAGCAGTACGCCAAGAACCAGTGGCAGGGGGAATGGAGCGACATCTACGCCCTGGGGGCCATCCTGTACCGCGCCCTCTCCGGGGAGGACCCCCTGCCAGCCACCCAGCGGGCCCGGTCCGATGGCCTGGTCCCCCTCTCGGCCCGCCAGCCGGAGATCCCGGAGTATGTCTCTGCCGCCGTGGCCAAAGCCATGGAGCTGGACCGGAAGGACCGCCACCCCTCCATCGATTTCTTCACGGCGGCCCTCCTGGAGGAGACCGGCTCCAACACCACCGTCTTCCGCCCGGAGCCCCCGGTCCGCATCCCGGACCAGGAGCCCCAGCGGAAGCTCCCCCTGGGGGACGGAAAGCACCTGCTGGTGCTGGGGCTGGCGGCCAGCCTCATCCTCAATATGGTGCTGGGGGCCGGGTGGCTCTCCGCCCAGCCGGAGGAACCCTCCTCCAGCGTCCCGGAGGAAGAGCCGCCGGAGCCGGTGGTGCGGATGGAGGACTTTACCGGGCAGTACTGGCCCATGCTCCGGGAGCGCCTGGAGACCTATCCGGGCCTCACCTTCACCACGGAGGAGGAATACGACGACACCGTTCCGGCGGGAGTGGTGCTGCGGCAGTCGGTGCCGCCGGAGGCGGAATATCCGGAGGACGGCCAGGTGACCCTCACCGTCAGCCAGGGGCCGCAGTTCGTCATCATGCCCCGTGTGGAGGGCTGCACCCTCTCCGCCGCCCAGTATATGCTCAGCAGCCTGGGCATCAGTTGGCACGAGGAGATCGGTGAGGACTCCACCCTGGGCGTCCCGGTGGGGACCGTGATATGCGATACCCCCCCCGGCTCCAAGGTGACGGCGGGGTACAAGGTGCGGCTGACCATCCGGACCGAGGAGACGGTAAGCAGCGCCTCCTCGGAGCCGCCCAAGGAGCAATGATATATCCTGCCCCGGCCCCCGCTTGAGGTCCGGGAACAGACAAGAGGGAGAGATGACTATGAAACTGGCTTTTTCCACCCTGGGCTGCCCCAACTGGCCGTGGCGGGAGATCTTCGCCGCGGCCAAGGACCTGGGGATCGACGGCATCGAGATCCGGGGGATCGAAAACGAGATGTACGCCCCCCGCGTGCGCATCTTTGACGAGGCGAACCGGGCGGCCACCCTGGGGCAGCTCTCCGAGGCGGGCATCGCCCTCACCCAGCTCACCAGCGGGGCCACCCTGGGGATGCCGGACAGCCCCACCGCCGGGAAGCGGGAGGTGACGGACTACGTGGACATGGCCCAGGCCCTCTCGGTCCCCTATGTCCGGGTGATGATCTCCCCCCAGCCCGGCCCGGAGCCGGTGGACCTGGAGGGGGCCCGGAACCTCTATCTGGAGCTCTGCCGGTACGCCAAGAGCCGGGGGGTCTGTCTGCTGGTGGAGACCAACGGCGCCCTGGCGGATTCCAGGGTGATGCGGGAGTTCATGGCGGATACCGACGCAGATTCCGCCGGGGTTCTGTGGGACATCCACCACCCCTACCGCTTCTTCCACGAGAGCCCGGAGTTCACCTTCCGCAACATCGGGCAGTATGTGAAGAATACCCATGTGAAGGACTCGGTCTTTCAGGACGGCAAGATCGCCTACCGGATGATGGGCTACGGCGATGTGCCGGTCTTCGACGCCTTAAAGACCCTGAAGGCCGCCGGCTACAGCGGTTTCATCACCCTGGAGTGGGTGAAGCGCTGGAACAAGGAGCTCCAGGAGCCGGGTATCGTCTTCTACCACTACGCCAGCTACATGAAGTACCTGATGGAGCAGATATAACAGGCCAGCGTGATCTCCGTGACACAGTAAACAGCGCCTCCGGCAGCTCAAAGTCCGCCGGGGGCGCTGTCTGTGTTTTGCCGGGAGATAGAAGAAGCCTTAGATCCCGCAGCTGCCCTCGTGGTCGTGGTCCACCTCCTGGATCTTCCCCACGATGGGCTCCGGGTCGATGCCCTGACGGGTGTAGTAGTCGGAGAGGGCGGCCCGCACCGCCTGCTCCGCCAGCACCGAGCAGTGGACCTTCACCGGGGGCAGGCCGTCCAGAGCCTCCATCACCGCCTTGTTGGAAAGCTGAAGGGCCTCCTCCACCGTCTTGCCCTTGACCATCTCGGTGGCCATGGAGCTGGTGGCGATGGCCGCCCCGCAGCCAAAGGTCTTAAAGCGGACATCGGTGATGACCCCGCCCTCGATCTTCAGGTACATCTTCATAATATCGCCGCACTTGGCGTTGCCTACCTCGCCCACGCCGTTGGCGTCCGGCAGCTCCCCCACGTTGCGGGGATTGGTGAAGTGGTCCAGGACCTTTTCCGAATACATCATAGCATTTTCAGCGTCCTTTCCGATTTTTTATTCGTCCTTGATTTTCTCCCAAACCGGGGACATAGCCCGCAGGCGCTCCACCACCTGGGGCACCGTGCGGATGATCTCCTCCACCTCGTCGGGGGTGTTCAGGTCCCCCAGGGTCAGGCGCAGGCTGCCGTGGGCGATCTCGTGGGGCAGGCCGATGGCCAGCAGCACATGGCTGGGATCCAAGGAGCCGCTGGTGCAGGCGGAGCCGGAGGAGGCGCAGATGTCGTGGTTATCCAGCAGCAGCAGCAGGGATTCCCCCTCCACCCCTTCAAAGGAGATGTTGCAGCTGCCGGGGAGCCGCCGGGTGGGGTGGCCGTTGAGGTGGCTTTTGGGGAGCTTGGTCAGCTCGCTGATGAGCCGGTCCCGCATGGCGGTGACACGGGCGGTCTTTTCCGGCAGGTCCTCCAGGGCCTCGGTGAGGGCCTCCCCCAGTCCCACGATGCCGGCCACGTTCTCGGTGCCGGCCCGGCGTCCCCGCTCCTGGCCGCCCCCGTCCATAAAGACGGTGGGGAAGGGGACCCCCTTGCGGATATACAGGACCCCGATGCCCTTGGGCCCGTGGAATTTGTGGGCGGAGAGGGACAGCAGGTCGATGTTCATAGCCTCTACATCGATGGGAAGATGTCCCGCCGCCTGCACCGCGTCGGTGTGGAAGGGGACCCCCGCCTTCCGGCAGATGGCCCCGATCTCCGCCACCGGCTGGATGGTGCCGATCTCGTTGTTGGCGAACATGACGGACACCAGGGCGGTCTCCCGGCTGATGGCCTTTTCCACATCGCCGGGGGAGACGAGGCCGTACCGGTCCACCGGCAGGTAGGTGACCGAAAAGCCCTCCTTTTCCAGCGCCTTGCAGGTGTGGAGGACGGCGTGGTGCTCGATGGCGCTGGTGATGATGTGCCGTTTCCCCTTGGGGCCCAGGGTATGGGCCAGCCCTTTGATGGCCCAGTTGTCCGCCTCGGTGCCGCAGGAGGTGAAGAAGATCTCGCTGGGATTGGCCCCGATGGCCTGGGCCACCTGGCTGCGGGCTTCCTCAATGGCGGCCCGCGCTTCCCGGCCGATGCCGTAGATGCTGGAGGGGTTGCCGTAGTGCTGGCCCAGCCAGGGCAGCATCTTCTGGAGTACCCGCTGGCTCACCTGGGTGGTGGCGGCGTTGTCTGCGTAGATCATTTTGCTCATATCCAATAAACGCTCCCTTTAGAGACTGCTCGGCATCTCCGGGTGCGCCGGGAGATGCGAAACAGATCCTTATTCGTTTCTGCCACTATTATATACTGTTTTAGTAGATAATGCAACCCCCTTGTGGGGGCTGCTTCCCGTGCCCTTTACCGGTATTTTGCCGATTCCGCCACCGCCATACGGTCGCAGCGCTCGTTTTCCGGGTGTCCGGCGTGGCCCTTTACCCACCGGAACTCCACCTGATGCCGCTCCAGCAGGGGCAGCAGCTCCTCCCACAGGTCCACATTGAGCACCGGGTCGTTCTTTCCACGCTTCCAGCCCCGCCGCTTCCAGGAGGCCAGCCACCCCTTGGTGACGGCGTCCACCAGGTACTTGCTGTCGCTGGTGAGGATCACCCGGCAGGGCTCCCGCAGGGCCTGGAGCCCCCGGATGGCGGCGGTGAGCTCCATCCGGTTGTTGGTGGTGCTCCCTTCCCCGCCGGAAAGCTCCTTCCGGGCCTCCCCGTAGAGCAGGACGGCGCCCCAGCCCCCCGGTCCGGGGTTGCCGGAGCAGGCCCCGTCGGTATAAAGGTAAACGGTCTTGCGCTGTTCCAAGTCAAGAGACCTCCTCGCGTCTATCCTATGCCTACAGATTATATAACGCGACCGGCACCGATTGCAAGAGAAAGGAGAAAACAGGAAAATTTTTTGGGCGGGAAAGGAAAGTTTTCCCCTTCCACGGACTATAATAAAAGCAGGACAGGCAGAGGAGCGGGCGTGCGGGCTGTAAAAATTCCCCTTGACGAATCGGTTCTTAGCAAGTATAATAAAAACCAAGATAGTTTTTTGTGCAATATGGCAGGAGCCTGTTTCGCGGCTCCCGCCTCTTGATAAATTTCCGCCGCGCAGATCTTTTATTCCCCTTGGCAGCGGCGGCCTTTGTACTTTGGAATTGTTTCTCCGTCTCCCCAGGGGAGCAGGAGAGTTTTGTAAAACCGAATACTCACCTCAGGGGCTTTTCCGGCCTGGAGCCGGGGGAGTTTGGGGCCGCTTTCCCGCGCGTTTCGGGAGGGCCTTTTTCCGACATGACTTAAGGCAACACCGCGCAAAGACCGCCTAACGGCTTTGCACCCGTCTTGCTTGCATCTTTTCCGTCATATATCACAAAAATCTGACGGCGCAATACGAGCACAATCTTTGCGTGGTATTGCCCTGAAACAATTTTTTGAAGCTATAGTTATATATAGTTATAGATGGAGGTATGAAAAAACGTGACAGAAAAAAAGAATAGCGAAAACAAAGTGCTGGCACCGGAGGGGTTTGTGGAAAAGCTCCATCCCCGCAGAGGGAGCAGGCGTTCCGCCGCCCCGCTGGCGGAGGAGCCCGCCGAAAAGCGCCAGGAGCCCCCCCGCCGGGGACGGCGCCCCATGGCCCAGATCGGCAAAAAGCCGGAGGCTCCTTCCCCGGCTTCCGAAAAGCCCGCCCAGGCGCAGCCGTCCGCCCCCCAGCCCAAGAAGAAGGCCAGGGGGGAGCGGCCCCAGGAGGAAGCGCCCAAGAAGAAAAACTCCCGGCGCCAGCGGGGGAAGGAGCAGCCCCAGCAGGCGGCCGCTCCCGTGCCCCAGCCCTCCCGCCAGGCCCAGAAGGGACAGCGGGAGGCCCAGCGCCCCCGGCGGGGCAAGGCCCTGATGGAGAACAGCACCCTGGCGCTGGCTCCGGAATCGGTGAAGTGCCCCCTGCGGCGCACCGCCCATCAGCTGAAGCCCGGCCGTCCCCCCCTGCGGATCATCTCCCTGGGGGGCCTGGGGGAGATCGGCAAAAACATCACCGTCTATGAGTGCGGGGAGGACATCCTGGTGGTGGACTGCGGCCTCGCCTTCCCGGATGACGACCTGCTGGGGGTGGACCTGGTCATCCCGGATTTCACCTACCTCACCCGCAACCGGGATAAGATCCGGGGGGTGTTCCTCACCCACGGCCACGAGGACCACATCGGCGCGCTGCCCTATCTGCTGCGGGAGGTCAATGTCCCCGTCTACGGCACCGCCCTCACCCTGGGCCTGGTGGAAGGAAAGCTCCGGGAGCACGGCCTGGTGGGCAAGGTGAAGCTGGCGGTGGTCCGCCCCGGCGAGACCATCAAAGCGGGATGCATGGCGGTGGAGTTCATCCATGTCAACCACTCCATCCCGGATTCCTGCGCCCTGGCCATCCATACCCCCGATGGGGTGGTGGTCCAGACCGGGGACTATAAGATCGATTACACCCCCATCGACAGCGAGGTCATCGACCTGGCCCGGTTCGGGGAGCTGGGGGGGCAGGGGGTGCTGGCCCTCCTGGCCGATTCCACCAACGCGGAAAAGCCGGGCAGCACCCCCAGCGAGCGCATCGTGGGGGAGAGCTTCGATAAGCTCTTTAAAAACGCCGGCAAAAAGCGGATCATCATCGCCACCTTTGCCAGCAACATCCACCGCATCCAGCAGATCATCGATACCGCCGCCCGCACCGGGCGCAAGGTGGCCGTCTTCGGCCGCAGTATGCTCAATGTGGTGACGGTGGCCCAGGCCCTGGGGTACCTCACCGCAAAGCCCGGTACCATCATCGATGTGGAGCAGATGCGCAGCTACAGCGATGACCAGCTGGTGGTGGTCTGCACCGGCAGCCAGGGGGAGCCCATGAGCGCCCTCACCCGCATGTCCACCGGGGATCACCGCCAGGTGCGGGTGGGCCCCAACGACTACATCATCCTTTCCGCCACCCCCATCCCCGGCAACGAGAAGCTGGTGGGGAACGTGGTCAACGAGCTGATGAAGCTGGGGGCGGACGTCATCTACGAGCGGATGTACGATGTCCATGTCTCCGGCCACGCCTGCCAGGACGAGACCAAGATGCTCCTCAGCCTCACCCGGCCCAGGTACTTCGTGCCGGTGCACGGGGAGTACAAGCACCTGACGAAGAACGCCGGGGTGGCCCGCAGCGTGGGGATGGACGGGAAAAACATCATCATCAGCGACATCGGCCGGGTCATCGAGACCGACGGCCTCACCATGAAGATCACCGGCTCGGTCCCCGCCGGGCGGGTGCTGGTGGACGGCCTGGGTGTGGGCGATGTGGGCAGCACCGTCCTGCGGGACCGCAAGCTCCTCTCGGAGGAGGGGCTCATCGTGGTGGCCGCGGCCATCGACGGGGTGAGCGGCGAGGTGGTGGCCGGACCGGATCTGGTCTCCAGGGGCTTCGTCTACGTCCGGGAGAGCGAGGAGATGATGGCCGGCGCCCGCTCGGTGGTGATGAACGCCCTCACCCAGCAGGGCCCCGGCGGTTACCGGGACTGGAGCGGCATCAAGGCGAAGCTGCGGGACGACCTTTCGGCCTACATCTACGCCAGGACCCGCCGCCGCCCCATGATCCTGCCGGTGCTGGAGGAAGTGAACGGGTAAAAAAGCAGCGAGAGGGGCTCGGTCAGAGCCTCTGACAAGCCTTTATGCGGCAGCCTTTTTTGGAGGCTTGCCGCATATTGTTTTTTGTGGTATACTATATCCTAACTATACTCCGCAGTTTTGCTTTTACGATACCGATACCCGGACATCCTGTCGGAAACACCTCTGGCAAAAAGGAGGAAGACTTATGCTGGATCGGATGAACCTTTACCGCCCGGTGATCTACGGCATCCTGGCGGTAAGCGGGCTGGCTGCCGCGGCCTCCTACTTCTTCGCGGACCTCCGGCTCTTTGCCGTCTTTGGGGCGGCGTGGCTGGTGATGGCCCTGTGGGCCCTTGTCTGCTGCGCCCGCATCGGGCGGGATACCGAAAAACAGCTGGCCGTCCTGCGGGAATCCATCTTCGGAGCCCAGCGGGACTCGGTGGCGGAATATCCCATGGCCACCATGATCCTGCGGGAGAGCGGGGAGGTGCTGTGGCAGAACGACTGCTGCCGCCGGCACGTCCTGGGGGGGCTGGATGCCTTCGGCAAAAACATCGCGGAGGTGGCGCCCCAGCTGGACCTCACCGGGGACTGCCCCCCGGAGGGGCAGAACGTGGTGGTGGGGGAGCGGATGTACACCCTCTACTGGCTGCGCACCGACCGCCAGGCGGAGCCGGTGCTGGTGCTCTATTTCTTCGATGACCACGACCTGAAGATCTACGCCAAGGAGTACTTTGATTCCCGCCCCTGGGTGATGCTCATGGTCATCGATAACTTCTCCGAGCTGTTTCTGGACGCCAAGGAGAACGAGCGCAGCAAGACCATGTCGGAGATCGAGCATATCATCGAGACCTTCTCGGAGGAGAACCACGGCCTCCTCAAAAAACTGGAAAAGGACCGGTACATCGCCGTCATCGAGGACCGGTATATGCGCCAGGTGGAGGCCAGCCGCTTCCCCATCCTGGACCAGATCCGCAGCATCACCGCCGGGGACCGCATCTCCGCCACCATGTCCATCGGGGTGGGGAGCAAGGAGGGGAGCCTCCACGAATCGGAGGCCCTGGCCCGCCAGGCCCTGGATATGGCCCTGGGCCGGGGAGGCGACCAGGCCGCGGTGAAGCTCCGGGACGGGTACGAGTTCTTCGGCGGCGTCTCCAAGGGGGTGGAAAAGCGCAACAAGGTGCGCACCCGCATCGTCGCCAACGCCATCACCGAGATCGTTCAGGCTAGCGGGAACATCCTGGTGATGGGCCACCGCTTTGCCGACCTGGACTGCGTGGGAGCCGCGGTGGGCCTCTGCGCCGGCCTGCGGAACATGGGCCGCACCGCCCACATCGTCCTGGACCAGGAGCGGAGCCTGGCCCAGTCCCTGGTGAACCGGATGAAGGAAAGCGGCCTGGGGGAGCTGTTCATCACCCCGGACGCCGCCCTGGAGACCCTGGCGGACGATACCCTGCTCTTTGTGGTGGATACCCACGTCAAGACGCTGCTGGAATCCTCCACCGTCTACGCCGGCTGCCGCAATGTAGTGGTCATCGACCACCACCGGAAGATGGTGGACCACATCGAGGACGCCATTATATTCTTCCACGAGCCCTACGCCTCCTCCGCCTGCGAGATGGTGGCGGAGCTGGACCAGTACCTGGGGGAGAAGCAGAAGGTCTCCTCCGCCGAGGCGGAGGCCATGCTCTCCGGCATCATGCTGGATACCAAGAACTTTACCCTGCGCACCGGGGTGCGCACCTTTGAGGCCGCCGCCTACCTGCGCCGGATGGGGGCGGACACCGTGGAGGTCCGGAAGCTCTTCGCCTCCACCATGGAGGCCTACCGCAACAAGGCCCAGCTGGTGGCCTCCGCCCAGGAGTACCGGGGCTGCGCCATCGCCTACACCCAGCAGGAGCAGCAGGATATGCGGATCATCGCCTCCCAGGCGGCGGATGAGCTGCTGAACATCGAGGGGGTGGAGGCATCCTTCCTGCTCTTCTCCTCCGGAACGGGGGTAAATATGTCCGCCCGGAGCATGGGGGCGGTAAATGTCCAGGTCATCATGGAAAGCCTGGGGGGAGGGGGGCACCTGACCATGGCCGCCGCCCAGCTCCGGGAGATCACCATGGACGAGGCCCTTGCAAAGCTCCGGGAGGCCATCGACAGCTATCTGGAAGTAAACAGTCTGCCGGGGGCGAACGCCGCTCCGGCACCCATCAGTAAGGAGGCATGACTTTTATGAAGGTGATCTTGACACAGGATGTAAAGGGCTCCGGCCGCAAGGGGGAGCTGGTGAACGTTTCCGACGGCTACGCCAACAACTTCCTGCTCCCGCGGAAGCTGGCTGTCCCCGCCACCCCCCAGGCCCTCAACGAGCTGAAAAACCGGGAGGCTGCCGCCGCCCACCGCCTGGCGGAGGAAAAGAAGGCCGCCGAGGCCGCCGCCAAGGAGCTGGACGGCAAGACGGTGAAGATCGCCGCCAGGGGCGGAGCCGGCGGGAAGCTCTTCGGCTCGGTGAGCACCAAGGAGATCGCCGAGGCCATCCAGAAGGAGCTGGGAGTGGAGCTGGATAAGCGTAAGATCTCCCTGGACGCGGAGATCAAATCCTTCGGCACCTACAATGCGGAGATCAAGCTGTACGCGGGGGTCTCCGCCAAGGTGTACGTGGTGGTCAGCGAGCAGTAATCAGTTTTGAGCAGATAGGAGGGCCTGCCTGTGCCGGCGGAAACCCAAAGCATCGATATTTACAGCCAGGCCCTGCCTTACAGCCTGGAAGCGGAGCAGAGCGTCCTGGGGGCGCTGCTGCTGGACCCCGCCTGCATCCCCGCCGTTATGGAAATTTTGCGGCAGGAGTGCTTCTACCGCCCCCAGCACCAGGGGCTCTATGCCGTCATCACCCGGATGTTCACCATGGGGGAGCGGGTGGACGCGGTGACGGTGCTGGAAAGCGCCCGCCGGGAAAAGGTCTTTGAGACCCCGGAGGACGCCAAGATCTACCTTTCCCAGCTGGTGCAGGTGGTCCCCACCACCGCCAACGTCACCGCCTACGCCCAGATCGTCCAGGAGAAGTACTATCTGCGCAGCCTCATCACCGCCTCCAGGGAGGTGGTGGACAACGCCTTTGACCCCCAGGCGGACGCGGCGGAGCTCCTGGACTTTGCGGAGCAGCGCATCTACGACATCCGCCAGGGGCGGCAGACGGGGACCATCCTGCCCCTTTCCCGCATCCTGGTGGAGACCTACGACCATCTCCAGCGCATCAGCGGGGAGGACCGGAAGGATTACCTGGGCCTTTCCACCGGCTACAAGGCGCTGGATAACATGATCACCGGCCTCAACAAATCGGATTTTCTCCTCATCGCCGCCCGCCCCGGCGTCGGAAAGACCGCCTTTGCCCTGAACATCGCCAGCAATGTGGCAAAGAATACCGGCAAGGCGGTGGCCATCTTCTCCCTGGAGATGAGCAAGGAGCAGCTTGCCCAGCGGCTCCTCTCCTCCGAGGCGCTGGTGGAGCTGCAAAAGCTCCTCACCGGCAGCCTCACCGACGACGACTGGGTGAAGATCGCCCGCGCCACCCAGACCTTGGCGGCCTCCTCCATCTATGTGGATGATAACGCCCTCACCACCGTGGCGGAGATCAAGGCGAAGCTGCGGCGCATCAAGGACCTGGGGCTGGTGGTCATCGACTACCTCCAGCTGATGACCAGCGGCCGGAACATCCAGAACCGGGTCCAGGAGGTCTCGGAGATCACCCGGAACCTGAAGCTGATGGCCAAGGAGCTGAACATCCCGGTCATCACCCTCTCCCAGCTTTCCCGGAGCATCGAGAGCCGCAGCGAGCACAAGCCCATGCTCTCCGACCTGCGGGAGTCCGGCTCCATCGAGCAGGACGCCGACGTGGTGATGTTTTTGCACCGGGAGGCCCTCTACGACGAGCAGGTGAGCGTCAACGACGCCAAGTGCATCGTCGCCAAGAACCGCCACGGGGAGACCGGCTCCATCGACCTCTACTGGGACGGCCAGTACACCCGGTTCTCCAGCATCGCCTACGGGCGGGAACCGGACTGAAGTCCGGCTCGTTTCTGCCTGAGCGCAGGAGGTTCTGATGAAATCAGGAGGGCCGTTTGCCATGCCAGAAAGACAGGGGCTTTTTGAAAAGGCCCTGGGAGCGGTACAAAAATATCAGATGATCCAGCAGGGAGATACCATCGCCGCCGGTGTGTCCGGGGGGGCGGATTCGGCCGCCCTGCTGGATCTTTTGTACCGCCTGGGGGAGATGCTCCCCCTGCGGATCACCGTCTGCCACCTGAACCACTGCCTGCGGGGGGAGGAAAGCGACCGGGACGAGGCCTTTACCAGGGCGCTGGCGGAGGGGTACGGCCTGCCCTTCCGGGCCAAAAAGGCGGACGCCGCCGCCTGGGCGCGGGAGCACCGGTGCTCGGTGGAGGAGGCCGGCCGGGAACTGCGGTACCGGTTCTTCCGGGAGTGCGCCGGGGAGGAGGGGAAGATCGCCACCGCCCACACCCTTTCGGACAGCATGGAAACGCTGCTTTTGAACCTCTGCCGGGGGAGCGGTGTCCGGGGGCTGCGGGGCATCCCGCCGGTGCGGGGGAATATCATCCGGCCCCTTTCCGGCTGCACCCGCCGGGAGGTGGAGGACTACTGCCGGGAGCGGGGCCTCCGGTATGTCACCGATTCCACCAACCTCTCCCCGGCCTACAGCCGCAACCGCCTCCGCCTTCGGGTCCTGCCGGAGCTGGAGGCCGTGAACCCCGCCCTTCCCGCCGCACTGGCGGGATTTATGGAGCGGATGGAGGGCCAGTGGAGGCTGGTGGAGGAGCTGGCCCGCGGAGCGCGGGAAAGGCTGGCCCTCCCGGATGGGCGGCTGGACCGGGAGGGGCTTCTGGCCCTGCCGCCGCCGGTGCGGGAGGAGATGCTCCTGGAGCTGCTGGAGGAAGCCGGAGCCAGGCAGTCCTCCCGGCTGGTGGAGGAGATGGAGAAGGCCCTCCGGGCGGGACACGGGGAGGTCCCGGTGGGGGGCGGCGTCCTCTTTGCCGTCGGCGGGGGCTCGGCAGGGCTTGCCCCCCGGCGGCCGGCCCCCGCAGACCTTCCCCAGAGGGAGGCGGAGCTCTCCGATCCCGCCGCCCTCCCTGTGTTTTTCCCCCTGGGGGGAGGCCGGGAGCTGGCGATCCGTCCGTTTTCGGAAAAAAAAGGAGGATCCGCCGAAAAAATTAACAAATCGGCCTTAAAAAACCGCTTGGATTGTGGTAGAATAAAAGGCACTGTAATATTGCGCCGAAAAAAACCTGGGGACCGGATGGCCCCGGCAGGGCGGAGGGCGGGGAGCCATCCCCTCAAAAAGCTCTGCCAGGAGGCGGGCATCCCCCCGGAAAAACGGCAGCAGCTCATGGTGGCGGCGGACAGCGAGGGGATCATCTGGGCCGAGGGCTTCGGCGCGGACCGCCGCTGTGCCTGGCGGGAGGATTCCCGGCAGGGGTGTGTATTGGAGATCATCACGACGGAGGACGGAGAAAATGGAGAAGCGTAACGACATCCAGAGAGTGCTCATCAGCGAGGAGCAGCTGGCCGCCAGGGTGGCGGAGATGGGGGCCGCCATCAGCCGGGATTACGAGGGGAAAAAGCTCATGATCCTGGGGGTCCTCAAGGGCTCGGTGGTCTTTATGGCGGACCTGCTGCGCCATATCACCATCCCGGTGGAGATGGACTTCATGGCCGTTTCCAGCTACGGGGCGGGGGTGAAGACCACCGGCGTGGTGAAGATCCTCAAGGACCTGGACCGGCTCATCGAGGGGTACCACGTGCTGGTGGTGGAGGACATCCTGGATTCCGGCATGACCCTCAGCTACCTCACCGAGCTGCTGCGGGACCGCAGCCCCGCCAGCGTCCGCATCGCCACCCTGCTGGATAAGCCGGAGCGGCGCAAGGTGGACATCGCCCCGGACTATGTGGGCTTTACCGTCCCGGATGAATTTGTGGTGGGCTACGGCCTGGACTACGCCGAGCTGTACCGCAATCTCCCCTATGTGGGCGTCCTGGCTCCCCATGTGTACGAAAAATAAGCGATATTACGCATAACATAAGATATAACCCAAGACATACCCAAGATATACCCAGCCTGGTCCGGGGACATCCCGGCCGGAAAGACAGGAGTGTTTTTTACTTTGAACCAAAACAACAAACGAGGTCTGTATATCTACCTCGCCATTCTGATGGCGGTGGTCTTCCTGGCCATGAGCTGGTTCAACAGCACCGCGGCCAAGAAGGGGGTGGAGTACAACCAGATCGTGGCCGAGTTCCTCACCGACCAGGTGGGGGAGTACCGGCTGGACCTCAACACCCGCACCCTCACCTATACCCTCTGGAAGGATATGGAGACCACAGCGGCTCCCCCGGCGGAGGGCAGTGCCCCGGAGGCTTCTTCCGGCGCCTCCGACCAGGCGGCGGGTCCCCTGGGCCCCTTCCAGACCCAGCCGGCCCAATCCAAGACCAAGACCTACCAGGTGCCGGATAACGGCCTGTTTATCCAGGATGTCCATGACCATGTCCTGGAGTACAACGCCGCCCACCCGGACAAGCCGGTGACGATGGTCTATGTCCCCGTCAGCGATTCCACCTTCCTCAACGTCTGGCTGCCGGTGCTGCTGCCCGTCATCGCCATGGTGGCCCTGTGGTGGATGATCATGCGCCAGACACGGGGCACCGGCAACCCCATGGCCTTTGCCAAGGCCAAGGCGAAGCTCCCCACCGACGGCAACCGCGTCACCTTTGACGAGGTGGCCGGCGCCGATGAGGAGAAGGAGGAGCTCAAAGAGATCGTGGAGTTCCTGAAAAGCCCGGAAAAATTCAACGCCCTGGGGGCCCGTATCCCCAAAGGCGTGCTGCTGATGGGCCCTCCCGGAACCGGCAAGACGCTCTTAGCCAAGGCGGTGGCGGGGGAGGCCGGCGTGCCCTTCTTCTCCATCTCCGGCTCCGACTTTGTGGAGATGTACGTGGGCGTGGGCGCCTCCCGCGTCCGGGACCTCTTTGAGCAGGCCAAGAAGAACGCCCCCAGCATCGTCTTTATCGACGAGATCGACGCCGTGGGCCGCCACAGAGGGGCGGGCCTGGGGGGCGGCCACGATGAGCGGGAGCAGACCCTGAACCAGCTCCTGGTGGAGATGGACGGCTTCGGGGCCAATATGGGGGTCATCGTCATGGCGGCCACCAACCGCAAGGACATCCTGGACCCCGCCCTGATGCGCCCCGGCCGCTTCGACCGGCACATCACCGTCAACTACCCCGATGTAAAGGGCCGGGAGGCGATCCTCCGGGTCCACACCCGCAACAAGCCCATCGGCCCTGACGTGGACCTGGCGGTCATCGCCAAGACCACCGGCGGCTTTACCGGCGCGGATCTGGAGAACCTCACCAACGAGGCCGCCCTCCTGGCCGCCCGGAAGGACAAGAAGGCCATCACCATGGAGGAGATCGAGGAGGCCACCATCAAGGTGATCGTCGGCCCCGAAAAGCCCTCCCACGTGGTCACCGAGAAGGAGCGGAAGCTCACCGCCTACCACGAGTCCGGCCACGCCATCGTCACCTACAACTGCCCCACCCAGGATAAGGTCCACCAGGTCTCCATCATCCCCAGAGGCGGCGCGGGGGGCTTTACCCTCAGCCTGCCGGAAAAGGACGTCATGTACATGACCAAAAAGGAGATGGAGGAGAACATCTGCACCCTGCTGGCCGGCCGGGTGGCGGAGAGCCTGATGCTGGACGACATCTCCACCGGTGCCTCCAACGACATCGAGCGGGCCACCAAGATCGCCCGCGCCATGGTGACCCGCTACGGCTTCAGCGAGCGGCTGGGCACCATGATCTACGGCAAGGACCAGAACGAGGTCTTTCTGGGGATGGAGATGACCCAGGACCGGGGCTACTCGGAGGAGGTGGCCGCCACCATCGACCAGGAGGTGCGCCGCATCATCGACACCGCCCAGGCCAGGGCGATGGAGATCCTGGAGGAAAACAAGGAGCTTCTGGAAAAGCTCAGTCAGTACCTGCTGGAGTTCGAGAAGATCGATGGCGAGGTGTTCCAGCGCCTGATGGACGGCACCAATACCCTGGAGGAGCTCATCGCCGAGACCAACGAGGCCAATGCCGTCAAGGCGGAGAAGCAGAAGCGCGCCCAGGAGCAGGCGCAGAAGGCCAGGGAAGCCAAAGAGGCCCAGCAGCAGGCTTCCGGAGGCCGCCCCCACTTTACGCCGCCCTTTGTGGGCCGCCCGGATTCCGCCGCTCCGCCGCCCCCCGCCTGGAAGGACCAGGGGGAGGATACCCAGGACAGCGACCCCCCGGAGAGCCACCTGCCCCCTGAGGCGTAGGTCCCTTGCCGCCTTTCGCCCTGCACTTATCTTTCAATGTCTTTGGCCGTTCTTCTTTTTGCTTCTTTTTCTTCTTTCGCAAGAAGAAAAAGAAGGCGGGCATGGGCGGCAGCCCATATTGGCCTAAATTGCGCATAACCTACCCTAAAAAGGACCGGAACCCATGGTTTTATGGGCCCCGGTCCTTTTCTGTTTTGCGTCAGATGGCTATCTCTGCCCGCGCACCAGCCGCTCCAGGCCGGAAAGGTCCCGCTCCACCCGCACCGACCGGAAGCCGGCGGCGGCCAAAAGGGCGGAGACGGCTTCCCCCTGGCCCTCCCCGATCTCCAGGAGGAGCCAGCCCCCCGGCTCCAGGAGGGGGAAGCAGATGCCGGGCAGCCGGCGGTAGAAGTCCAGCCCGTCCTCCCCGCCGTCCAGGGCCAGGGGGGGCTCCCGCCGCACCTCCGCCTGGAGCCCCGGCAGCTCCCCGCGGGGGATGTAGGGGGGGTTGGCGGTGACGGCGTGGTACCGCCGCCCGGTGACGGCCGCCGGGAGGGCGAATACATCCCCCGCCACGGCGGCGACACGGGGAAGGCCGTGGGCGGCCAGATTCCGCCAGAAGTAGCCCAGGGCATCGGGGGAAAGCTCCACCCCCCACACCTGGGCCTCCGGCAGGGCGTGGCCCAGGGCGATGGGGATGCAGCCGCTGCCGGAGCAGAGGTCCAAGAGAGCAGGGGAGGGGAGGTCCCGCACCGATGCCAGAGCGGCATCCACCAGCAGTTCGGTCTCCGGCCGGGGGATGAGCACCCCAGGCCCCACGAAGAAGTTCAGCCCGTAAAATTCCCACTCCCCCAGGAGGTACTGGAGAGGTTCCCCCTGGGCCCGCCGCCGGATGAGGGCCCGGTACTCCCCGGACAGCCCTTCCGGGGCAGGCTCCTGCCCCCGCAAAAGCAGCTCCTCCCGGCCGATGCCAAAGACCTTCCGGAAGAGAAAGGCCGCCTCCATGGGGGAGTTTTCCCCGGCCCCGGAGAGAGCCGCCAGGGCGGCGCGGCCCTGACGGTAGAGCTGTTCCAGCGTAAGAGCGGCCCCATCCGGCGGGGGAATGGGGCCGTTTGTCCGGTCTTTTCTGCCGTCACCAGTTGTCTGCATTGGCGTCCTCCGGGATGACCGGCTTCATGGCGGCGATGGCTATCTCGATCATGCTGTCGTCCGGCTCGGCGGTGGTGAGGCGCTGGAGGCAGAGGCCGGGGGCGGAGATGAGACGGGTGAGGGGATTGGTGTACCGTCCCGCCAGCTTGATGAGCTCGTAGGCGATGCCGATGACCACCGGCAGGGTGAGGAGCTTTAAGGCCATCCGCATCAGGGGGCTCTGCCAGGAGATGAAGGAGGACACCAGGATGGAGATGATGAGCACCAGCACGATGAAGCTGGTGCCGCACCGGGGATGGAAGCGGGTGTATTTGCGGACGTTTTCCACCGTCAGCTCCTCCCCGGCCTCGTAGCAGGCGATGGTCTTGTGCTCCCCCCCGTGGTAGGAGAAGAGGCGCTTCACATCCGGCAGGCGGGTGCTGAGGCCCAGGTAGCAGAGGAAGATCACCGCCTTCAGGAGCCCTTCGATGAGGGCCAGCAGCCGCCCTCCGGGGATCACCGGCCGCAGCAGGGAGGTGACCGAGGTGGGGATGACGATGAAGAGCAGCAGGGCCAGCCCCACCCCCAGGATCACTGCCATGGTGTTCATCACACCCGCGGCGCTGGCCCCCAGGGTCTTCGCCAGCCATTTTTCAAACTTCGTGGGCTCCTCTTCTTCCATCCCGGCCTTCTCGGCGGACTTCATCAGGCAGGAGAAGCCGGTCCCCAGGGTATCCACCATGTTGAAGATGCCCCGGATGAAATAGGCCCGCTTGTACCAGGGGGTTTCTCCGCTTTTATTGGTGGGCCAGGTCTCGGTATCGATGGTGCCGTCCGGCAGGCGCACCGCCATGGCGCTGGTCACCGGTCCCCGCATCATGATGCCTTCAATGAGGGCCTGGCCCCCGATGGATGTTTTTTTCTCACTCAAGTTTCTGTACTTCCTTTCTGGCTTTTCTGCTCCAAAGGCAGGGTGATGCGCACCGAGGTGCCCTGATCCTTTACCGAATCCAGCTCCAGGGTGCCGCCGTGCATTTTGATGATCTCATCCGCCACGGCAAGGCCGATGCCGCTGCCCCGGCGGGTGGTGTGCCCCTTGTAAAAGCGGGTCTTTACCATGGGCAGGTCCTCCTGGGAGATGCCGCAGCCGGTGTCCGATACCGTCACCACGAACCACCCCTCCAAAAGCTGGGGCAGCACGGTGACGGAGTCCCCGCCATCGGAGTATTTTAAGGCGTTGTCCAGGATGTTCACAAAGACCTGGCGCAGGCGGTTGCGGTCCCCCACCATGGGGGCGAAGAACTCCGGCTCTTCGTAGACCAGGGCCTTCTGCTCCTGCCGGGCCCGCTCGGTGAAGATGAGCACCGCGTCGGAGAGCTCCGCCACCGCGTCCAGCCGCTCCTCCCGGAGGATCAGCCGCCCGCTCTGCATCCGGGAGAAGTCCAGCAGCTCCTCCACCATGGAGGAGAGCCGCTCCGTCTCGTCCATGATGACGTGCATCCCCTTGCGGAAGGTCTCCGGCTCCGGCTCGTCCCCCATCAGGGTCTCCCCCCAGCCCCGGATGGCGGTGAGGGGGGTGCGCAGCTCGTGGGAGACGGAGGAGATGAAGTCGTTCTTCACCTTCTCCGAGTTGCTCAGCTCCTCCGCCATATTGTTGATGGAGGCGCAGAGCTCCCCGATCTCGTCATCCTTTTCCACCAGGAGCCGCACCCCGAAGTCCCCTTGGGCGATCTGCTTGGCGGTCTGGCCCACCTCCCCGATGGGGATGACGATGGAATTGATAAAATAAATACTGGAATAGAGCACAAAGAGCAGGATAGCGACCCCCAGCAGGCAGGCGAAGAGCACCAGGGTGCCGATCTGCCGGTCGATGCGGGTGAGGGAGACCACGTACCGCATGGCGGAAAGGTCGTCGCTGATGATCCGGGACATGACGGTGATGGCCATGACCTTTTCGCTGCCGATGTAGCCCACAAATTCCCCCACCCCGGTCTGGGAGGAATAGGCCCGGTCGTAGTCCGGCATCTCCGGGGTGTCCCCCGGCTCAAAGCCGCTGGAGGTGATGATGACGTTTTTGTCCCCATCGATGGCCATCAGCTCGGAGCGGTCCTTATATTCGTAGTCCTCCACCAGGCGGCGCAGCTGGAGGGAAAAATCCACCGAGCTGTCCCTGGAGTAGTTTTCCAGGAGGGTGGCCACCGAATCGGAGCGGGAGAGGAGGAACTGCCGCGCCCCGTTGTAGTAGTAGCTGCGCACCGAGACGGCGATGGCCACCACCATCACCGCCACGATGAGGAACACCACGCCGAAGCTGTTGATGAGCCACCGCTTGGTGATCTTCTTCATCCGCTTTTTCTCCACCGGGACGCCCCCTCCTTTCCCGCAGCCCGAAAAGGGCTATTTATCTTCCTCCTTGGCCGGCCGGTCCGGGCACACCCACTTGTAGCCAAAGCCCCAGACGGTGGTGAGGTACTTGGGCTTGCTGGGCTCGTCCTCCACCTTCATCCGCAGGCGGCGCATATTCACGTCCACGATCTTGTCGTCCCCAAAGTAGCTGTCCCCCCAGACGGTGGCCAGCAGAGAGGAGCGGTCCAGGGCCACGTTGGGGTTGCGCAGGAAGTGCTCCATCAGCTGGAATTCCACCTGGGTCAGGTCGATCTTCTTCCCGTCCTTGGTGAGGCTCCGGCTGCGGACGTTCAGGAGGAAGGGGCCGCTTTTCAGCTCGTTTTCCGGCTCCGGGATGGTGGCCGCCATGTTCACCCGGCGGAATACCGCGTCCACCCGCGCCACCAGCTCCATGGGGGAAAAGGGCTTGGTGACATAATCGTCCGCCCCCAGCATCAGGCCGTTGACCTTGTCCATCTCCTGGCTCTTGGCGGAGAGCATGATGATGCCGATGGACTGGTCCTTTTCCCGCAGGCGCTTGCAGACGGTAAAGCCGTCGATGCCCGGCATCATGATGTCCAGCAGGGCAAGGCCGAAGTCCCCGCGGTTTTCCTCGTAGACCCGCAGGGCCTCCTCCCCGTTGGGCACGTCCACCACGTCGTAGCCGGCCCGCTTCAGGTTTATCACCACAAATTCCCGGATGGCGTCCTCATCCTCACAGACAAGAATCCGCTTTGTCATATCCAAAAGTCCTCCTCGTTACAGTAACTGAAATAATCCGGCAGTCTCCTCCTGGGTGAGGGAGTAGCCCTCCTCGCCCCGGCCCGCGGGGAGGGCGGCGTAGTATTCAAAGCTGCCCCGCCTGCCCAGCAGGAAGTAGTTTTCCGGGTGGAACTGCCTGGGCGGGGACTGGAGGTTCACCACCTGGATCCGCAGAAGCTCCCGGCTGCGGTCGGTGATGTCCTCGTTGGTGTAAAGAAAGAGGGTGATCTCCCCGCTCCCCGCCCGGCGGGAGGCGGTCACCTGCTCCCGGCCGGTGAACCAGCGCTCCGGCAGCACCAGCCGGAACCCCGCCGCCGGGTCCACATAGGCCCGCTGGACGGTGGAAAAGGCCCCCCGCTCCAGGTTCACGTAGCCGATGAAGCTCAGGCGGCTGTCCTCATCCAGGCGGTCGTAGCCGGGGGGGATCAGGTGGGTGGGGATGTCGATGATCCCGTCCCCGGTGACGTCCTGGGAGTAGACCCCGTTTTCCCCGCCGGGGCGGCGGGTGGCGGAAAAGAGCGCCTCGTCCTTTTTGCGGAGAGGCAGCACCAGCTGCCCGTCCTCCACATAGGCCAGGACGGTGTAGAGGGAGCCGTCCTCCCCCACGCCGTCCAGCGCCGCCCCGAACACCCCCGGAGAGATGTATCCGGACACCGGCCCCTGGTAGGATACGATGTCCCGCCCCAGGGAAACGGTATCCAGCACGTCCAGCACTCCGTCCCGCTCCCCCATGTAGAGGAGGGAGAAGCGGCCGGCCCCCTCCTGGGAAACCACCAGGAGCTCCTGCTTGCCGTCATCGTTATAGTCTCCAATGGTCATCTGGGCGTAATCCTCGCTGCCCAGCATGGTGAAATCCCGGTTCTCGTACCGGTAGGCAGCCAGGATCTTCTGGCCCCCCTCCGGCAGCCAGCCGATGACGATGGCCTCCCGGCCTCCGGCCATCAGCTGCTCAAAGCGGATAAAGTCGATGTCGGGGCTCAGGCCCGGATAGGTGCATTCCACCCGCCACTTTCCCTCCCAGGGGTCCATGACGGTGATCTGGGCGTTGCCGCCGCTTTGGTAGCTGTGCAGAACGATGGCCTCCTCGTCCCCGTCCCCGTCTATATCGTAGAAGGTGAAGGCGGAGCGGTAGCTGCCGCTCTGGGGGTACTTGAGCTTGATGTCCTGGCCCACCTGCTCCCGGAGGGCCCGGTCCACCTCGTACTGCTTTTCCGAGAGCCTGGGGGCGTCCAGAAGCTCCTCCGGGGTGACCGGTATGGGGGCGCACCCCCCAAGGAGCGCCAGCCCCAGCGCGCAGAGCACCGCCGCCAGCCGCTTTTTCATGGAACATTCCCCCCTTATTGGAAAGATACTTAACCAGTATTATTTTAAGCGAATTATAAAGCTCTGTCAACTAAGAAGCCGTACCAATAGCCGCCGCACCCGTCTTGGCGGCAAATTTCCCGTCTGACTTTATCCCAAAAACTTGAAAGCCATAAAGGCTTCCTGCGTTTTTGGGACTTCGTCAGCCCGACTGCGCCCGCAGGCGCGTCCAGCGAGCAACCGCCACAGGCGGCTCTTAGCGAGTCGGAAAAATTTTCTCGCCAATCCGTATACTTCGGCTAATGGTACAACTTCTAAAAACTCCCCCTCCCACCGGAGGGGGAGGGGGAGTAATCGTTTTCATTCCTTTTCCGGGGAGAGGATGGCCTTTTCCGCGGTGTTCACCAGGTTCAGCAGGCTGGTGCCGAAGAGGGGATAGGTGTTGGTGATGGACTCGGTGGACATCTCCAGCTCCTGGGGATTTTTGATGCGCTCCATCCCCGCCGCGGGCTTATCCTGGGCGATGGCGGAGGCATTGGCCCAGTGCATCTCCATAGCGGCGCTGGCGTAGGGGTGGGCCACCGTCTCCGGGAGCTTGAAGATGGCCGCCTGGTTCTTCTGGTTTGCCCCGTACACCAAGCGGAACATCTGGTACACCGATACCATCAGGTAATCCGAGACCTCTCGGATCAGGTCCTGGCTCCCCGCCTTTCCCAGCTTATCAAAGAGGATGTTGAGGGAGTTGGCGATGAGCTTTTTATTGAGGACGGTGAGGATGCCGCCCTGGAAGAGATTCTCCTTGCCGGCGGCGTCCGCCTCCGGGATCTGGTCGATGGAGAGGGTGGTGCCGGAGCGGTCCGGCGTCCTGCCCAGCATATAGTCGCAGGAGACGCCGTAATAATCGGCGGCCCGCACCAGAAAGTCCAGCCCGCACTCCCGGATCCCTTTTTCGTAATGGGAAAGGAGAGCCTGGGAGATCCCCAGGTTTGCGGAGGCGGTCTTCTGGCTCACCCCTTTCTCCTTGCGGAGAAGCGTCAAGATTCTGGAAAATTCCGAGTTCGCCATGACACACCCTCTTTTACCTGCACAGAATTTCTCAGGGACAAAAAAACACACCACAAACCACGACAGTTTACATCGTGTAAAAAACATTATATTATATACTTGCCGGTTTGTCCACAAAAAACGTCAGAAATTTTTGCAGAAAAGTGAATTCCGTCAAAAGTCACAGACTTTGGGCCGATTTATTTACATCCGGGACGAATCTTTGTTTGCACTGTAAGGCAAATGATGTTTCAGTTTCCGGGGAAGTGCCCGAATTGTGCAGATTTTGAGCCTACCCACTGTGTTGTAAATACTTTGGCCGCTTTTCTTTTTGCTTCTTTTTCTTTTCCCGTGAAAAGAAAAAGAAGTGGGGGCTGGGGCGAAGCCCCAGATTGGCTTTAACTTCTCATTTGTCCACTCTCGCCTCCGGCACCCCCTTGCTTTTTTTCCGGAAAGGGGTATGATGGTAGGGAAGAACGTGCCCAAAGGAGGTCCTGTTGTCCCTATGAAAAATTACCGACTGCATCTCATCCGCCACGGCATGACCGAGGCAAACCGCCGGGGGGCCTACGCCGGGCGGCGCACCGATGTGGAGCTCTCCCCGGAGGGCATCCGGGAGCTCATCGCCCTGCGGGAGCGGTATGAGTACCCGCCGGTGGATGCCGTCTTTTGCAGCCCCATGACCCGGTGCATCCAGACAGCGGGGGTGCTGTACCCCCAGGCCGAGCTCCAGGTGGTCCCCTCCATGGCGGAGATGGACTTCGGGGAGTTCGACGGCCGCACCCTGGAGGAGCTCCGGGGGGAGGGGGAGCGGTTCCGGCGCTGGGTAAAGAACTCCCTCACCGAGGCCCCCCCAGGGGGGGAATCCATGGAGGAATTCGGACAGAGGGTGGCGGTGGGCCTCTCCTCGGTCCTGGCCTACGTGATGCAGAATGAGATACAGGACTGTGCCATCGTCACCCACGGCGGGGTGATCCGGGCCATCCTCACCTCCATGGCCCTGCCCCGGCTTTCCCCCGCCCAGATGCTGGTGGGCAACGGCAGGGGATACACCTGCTTTGCCAGCCCCCAGCTTTGGATGCGGGACCGGGTCATCGAGGTGGTGGGCATCATGCCCCACGGGGCGGATAAGGCTACAGAGCTGAACCCGGAGCTGGCCCAGGCCATGAGCGCATTCCTGTCCGCCGGGGCGGAGGAAGAATAACCTCCCGGCGCCATGCCCATACTTCCCCCAAAAGGGGGAATGGGGCATGAAGCTGCGGAAAAGTATCAAACGGCAGGCGAGGCGGGCCCTCAAGGGGCGGGTTTGGCAGGGGGACCTGGTGTTTTTCCTCCGGGCCCTGGCCTGGGGAGCGGTGTCCCTGCTGGACCGGGCGGCCTTCTACCTGGCGGAGAGCTATTTGGAGGGCTCCGGCCAAACGGGGACAGGGCCCCTGCCGGCGTTGTGGATCACCCTGACCACCATGGGGCTGCGGGTGGTGCTCCTGGCGCCGCTGAAGGCGGGGGTGACCGCCTGGTTCGCCGCCCTGGTCCAGGGCTGGACCCGGCCCTTTTCCACCGTCTTTTGGGCCTATGGCAACCGGGTGTGGCTCCGCTCCCTGGGGGTGCGGCTTTACACCGGCCTGATGAGCTGGGGAGCCGCCCTGATCCCGCTGGCGGGGGAGGGCTTTTCCCTCTGGCTCCTGCGGGAGAAGCTCTCCCGCCTTCCCCCCAGGGAGCTGGCCCTGACGGCGGCCCTGGCCGGACTGGCGGCCCTGGCGTGGCTGCTGGCCGCCTGGACCTACAGCCAGCGGTTCGCCATGGCGGTGTTCCTCCTGGGGCCGGATTACGGCTGCTCCGCCGCCGATGCCATCGCCCTCTCGGTGGAGTACACGCGGGGGCACCGGTGGGGGCTGGTGCGGATGGGCCTCTCCTTCCTCCCCTGGTTCTGCGCCTGCCTGCTGGTGGTCCCCGCCTTTTATGTGCTGCCCTATTACGCCGCCAGCCGGACGGGGTACTTCACCCGCCTGGCCCGGCGCGCCTGTCCGGCGGGAACGGGGGAGGTGAGCCGCCCCCTGCGCCCCCTCCGGGCCGACCAATAAGCCCAATAAATTAAGAAAAGAGTGACAGCTGTGGTAAAAAATGTTGTGTTCGACATCGCGGGGGTCATCGCCGACTGGCGCCCCCTGGACTGGCTGGTGAAGCGCCTCGGCCCGGAGACCGGTCCCAAGGTCCTGGCCGCCGCCTTCGGGAGCGATTACTGGATGGAGAACGTGGACATGGGCTTTGTCACCGAGGAGGAGCTGTTCCGCCACCAGGCGGAGGCCTTCCCGGAGCTGGCGGCGGAGCTGACGGCCCTGGATCGGGAATGGCACACCATCCTTCAGCCCCTGGCCGACACCGAGGATCTGATCCGGCGGCTGAAGGCGGCGGGGTATCCCGTCTATTTCCTGTCCAACTTCCCGGAGCGGACCTTCCGGTATCTCTGGGAACATCTCCCCGCCTTCCGGCTGGTGGACGGGGGCGTGGTCTCCTGGGAGGTCCATCAGGTGAAGCCCAACGCCGATATTTTCCGGACCCTGCTGGCAAAATACGGCTTGGCCGCCGGGGAGACGGTCTTCACCGACGATACCCCCGTCAACGTGGAGGGGGCCAAAGCGGCGGGGCTGTTTGCCTGGCACTTCACCGGGGCGGCGGGCTTCGAGAACTATCTGAAGGAGGAGCTGGGGCTAAAGTTCTGATGGCTTTTGAACAGGGAGCGGTGCGGCTCCCTGTTTTTCTGTCCGGGAGTGGCCGATTCGCAGATCCTTTCGTAAAAGTATGGCCGAAGGCCCGCAAAGTTTCGCTCAAGCCTTTTCAAAGGCTTGCGGGGGTCCAGGGGCAGCGCCCGGACTGTCCATCAAAAACACCCCGGTGGGGTGTTTTTGAGACCACAAAAAACTGCGCAATTCAGCCCCTTTTCTGCCCTCCGGTGGTGACATTTCCCCGGAAATATGGTATTCTTTTTATAAAAAGGAGTGCTTTTGTATGGGACTGGACCTCTACGCCGGGTCCCCATCCTGCTGGATTATTAAGGAGGTATCGCCATGGATGTGGTGCGGCTGCCAAAAAAATACCGGGACCTCTGCGGCGTTTTGACGGACGGCGGGGAGCCGGACCCCAAGCTCTTCGATGCCTTCCGGGAGAAGTTCCCCCACCAGGCCGCCGCGGTGGAGGCGGAGCTGGCCGCCTTCCGGATGGACTGGGAGACGGTGCTGGAGAAAACGCTGGTCATCCTGCCCTTTCTGCGGGAGTGGTACTACAGCAACGTCCCCGCCCAGCAGATGACCCTGTTGGCTTTTGCCGCCCGGCAGCTGGGCCGGGAGGAGGAGGCGAAAACGGCCTTCATAAAGGAGCGGGAGAGCCTTTTGGGGGAGCTTCCGGAAGCGGACCGCCGCAGTCCCTATTATACCTTTGCCGGGTATATGCTGGAGTACCTGGAGACAGGGACCATGCCCTACGATGAGGAGCTCCGGTACGCCGACCCGGAGGAACCCAGGACGGTGGAGGAGCTGCGGGCGGAGCTGACCTCCAAGGAACGGGAGAGCAAAGCGGGACGGCAGAAGCTGCTGAACCTCTGCTGCCTCTACGGGACGGCGGCGGACGCCCTGGCCCTCTATGAGGAGCTGGCGGGGGAGGGGACGGTCCTCACCGAAATGTGGCACCGGTACGCCGTCCAGCGGTATCTTTACCTGGGGGACCGGGAAGGAGCCCTCCGGGCGGCGGAGCGGTGGGGAGCCTCCCGGCTGTGGGCGGCGGCATCCCCCACCCAGGTGCGGCCGGTCTGCTTCTTCCAGCACCCCATGCTCCACCCCTTCCTCACCGACCCGGAAGTCATAGGGAGGCTGCAGGGATCCGGCTTTTCCCAGGATAAAGGAGCCGTAACATCATAAGCAGACGGGGAAACGCCGGAGCACGGCCTCCCCGCCCCGATGAAACAGATAAGGAGGAAAACTGCGATGCCCACAAAGGAATGGCTGGCCCGGTACGAGGCCGTCAAGGAAAAGACCCTCTCCCCGGTGGACCTGAACGAATACTTTGAGAAGGAGGAGATCGCCGGGAAATCCCTGGCGGTGATGGACATCGGCTCCTGCACCCTCCCCACCGGCCGGGTGCTGGTGCGGGATCCCCTGGTCTTTCTGCCGGACCGGCAGGAGCCGCCCTATCTGGTCACCGCCCCCGCCGGCACCTACCGGACCGAGGTCTGTGTCATCAGGCCGGATGAGGGCGGGGACTGCGCCCGGTACGCCGCCGTGCGGCTGCGGTTCACCGAGGCCCGGCCGGTGAAGTTTTACGAAGCCCTCACCGGTACCGAGAACATCGAGGGGCTGAAGGAGGATGAATACTTCGGCTTCAACGTGGACGCGGGGCTGGGGTGCATCTGTGACGAGGCGGTCCGGGACGCCTTCTGCGATTTCTGCGAGGCCTGGGGGGAGGAGACCAAGGACCACAACCTCTACAACCACTACTTCCAGGCCCTTTTTGAGGAGAGCTATGCCGCCCGCCCGGAGTACCAGCGGGAGGGCGGGGACTGGATCAACTGGCAGCCCCCCGGCACCGAGTACCACCTGCCCATCTTTGCCTCCGGCTTCGGGGATGGCACCTATCCCGTCTACTGGGGCGTGGACAAAAATGGAAACGTCTGCCAGTTGGTGGTGCAGTTCATCGACATCTCCCTGGCCTACGGCGAGGATGAGGATGAGGAAGAGTAACAGGACCCTGGGACGATCCTCCGGGAGCAAGCCGCTGCTCCTGGGGGATCTTTTTGCTCCGGAAAAATTTCTCTTGCATTCGTAACGAGGTTGTGGTAACATTAAATAGAAGTAAAAACAACCGTATAATATAGTTTTTGAAACTATATTATATTTTCCAGCCTCTCCCTTGCGCGCCGCGGCCGCGGCGGCGTATAATAATACCGGCCAAACGACAGCCGGGAACGAAAAAAACCGGGACAGCGGACAAAGGAGAGGATGGAATATGAGTAGTTTGGAAGCGGCAAAGCTGACCCTGGCGGACGGGGGTTACACCTGTGTCATCGCCAGCGGCGGCAAGGTGGTCTTTACTTCAAAGGAGCGGGGAGTCAAGCCCTTGGTGGATTATTACCACCAGCGGGGCCAGTCCCGGCAGGAGGACACCGCCCTGGCGGATAAAGTCATCGGGCGGGCGGCGGCTCTGCTGGCCCGCCTGGCGGGCATCCGGGAGCTGTACGCCGGCGTCATCAGCGCGGGAGCGCTGGAGGAGCTGGACCGGGCCGGCATCCCCGCCCGTTACGAGACCAAAACAGAGGCGATCCGCAACCGGGCGGGCACCGGCCTCTGCCCCATGGAGCAGCTTTCCCAGGGGGTGGAGGACCCGGAGGAGATGCTGGCGCGGGTGGAGAGATTCCTGGCGGAGCAGTCCGGGAGGAGCTGACCGCAAGCAGGCCGCCCGGACCGCCGCGCTTTTGCCACAAGGAGGTAACTTATGGAAAATGTCATGATGCGTTCCGGGGGCTTCCCCAAGCGGTACACCCTGGGGGAGGAAGTGATGAACGCCGTCACCCACGGGGTGGGGGCTCTCCTGGCGGTGGCCGGGGGGACGCTGCTCATCGCCTCTTCCGCCAGCCAGGGGGACCCTTATAAGCTGGCCAGCTCCATCGTCTACGGGGTCTCCCTGGCGGTGCTTTACCTGATGTCCACCCTTTACCACAGCATCGCCAGCCCCAAGGCCAAGGAGGTGTTGCGGATCTTTGACCATTGCAGCATCTTTCTGCTCATCGCCGGGACCTACACCCCCTTTACCCTGGTCACCCTCCGGCAGGCCGGGGGCTGGGGCCTCTTCGGGGCCATCTGGGGGACGGCGGCGGTGGGCATCGCCCTCAACGCCATCAGCCTGCGGCGGTTCGAGAAGCTCTCCCTCCTCTGCTATGTGGTGATGGGCTGGGCGGTGGTGTTCCAGGCGGGGACGCTGGTCACCGCCCTCCCTCCGGCGGGACTGGCGCTGCTGGTGGCCGGGGGGCTCTGCTACACCGGGGGCATCCTCTTCTACGTCCTGCGCAGGCCCTATATGCACGGCGTCTGGCATCTCTTTGTGCTGGCGGGGAGCGTCTGCCACTTCTTCTGCGTCGCCATGGTGATAGGTTTGATTTGACAGGGATACCCCAGCCTCCGGGCGGGCAGGATAGATAGGCCGGGGGTTTTTCGATCCCGGCAAAAGCCGCAAAGGGGTGACCGTCCATGGCAGAACTGACCACCAGGGAGCTGGGTTCCATTACGGACCAGCTGGCCCACGAGCAGGTGCTGGTCAAGAAATACAAGATGTACGCCGCCCAGTGCTGCGACCCTCAGCTGAAAATAAAATGCCAGCAGGTGGCAGCCCGGCACCAGAACCATTACAACACCCTGCTGAATCATCTGAGTTAGGAGGGGAGAAGATGGCAGAGATCAATCCGTCCTTTGGGGACCGGGAGATCCTGGATGACATCCTGGCCTCCCAGAAGCAGATGACGGCGGACTACAACACCGCCGCCAACGAATGCGCCTCCGGCGCCCTCCAGTCGGAATTTATGACCCTCCTGGGGGAGGAGCACCAGATCCAGATGGAGATCTTCCAGGAGATGCAGAAGCGGGGCTGGTACCCCACCGAACAGGCCCCCCGGCAGAAGGTCCAGCAGGCGCGGGAGCAGTTCACCGGCACCAACAGCTGAAAAACAGGCCCAGAGCCGGCCGCCCCGTCGGGAACATCCCGCCGGGGCGGTTTTTGTGTGCCCTCCGGAAAAAGAAAGCGCCGCGCCTTCTTGAGCCTTTCCCCCATCTGTGGTATACTGTTACGGAATGCAGAACGACCGATAGAAGAAGGAGTGCCCTATGACAGAGAACCAGCGGCAGGAGTTCCTGGCCCTGAAAGAGAAGATACTGGACCGGAGCTTTAGCCACCTCAACAATATGCAGCGCCAGGCGGTGGAGACCCTCACCGGCCCCGTCCTCATCCTGGCGGGAGCCGGCAGCGGCAAGACCACCGTCCTCATCCAGCGGGTGGCGAACCTCCTGCGGTACGGCCTTGCCTGCGAGAGCAGCTTTGTCCCGGAGCTTGCCGAGGAGGAGTTTTCCGTCCTCCGCCGGTGCGCCGAAGACGGCTCCTGTGCCGAGGCCGCCGCCGACCTCCTGGCCGTGGACCGCCCCCGCCCTTGGTCTATCCTGGCCATCACCTTCACCAACAAGGCTGCCGGGGAGCTGCGGGAGCGGCTCCAGTCCCTCCTGGGGGAGACGGGGCAGAACGTCAACGCCGCCACCTTCCACTCCGCCTGCGTGCGCATCCTCCGCAGCGAGATCACCGCCCTGGGCTATAAGAGCAGCTTCACCATCTACGATACCGATGACAGCGTCCGGGTGCTGAAAGAGTGCCTGGGCGACCTGCGCCTGGACGAGAAAAACTTTGCCCCCAAGGCGATGCTGGGCATCATCTCCGGCGCCAAGGATAAGTTCCTGACCCCCGCCCAGCTGGCGAAGGAGGCGGGGGATAACTACCTCTACCAGACCGCCGCCAAGGTCTACCAGAAGTACCAGGACAAGCTCCGGGCCGCCTCGGCGGTGGACTTTGACGACATCATCCTCCTGACGGTAAAGCTCTTCCAGCAGTTCCCCGATGTGCTGAAAAAGTACCAGAGGAGATTCCGGTACATCATGGTGGATGAGTACCAGGACACCAACCACGCCCAGTACCTGCTGGTGAGCCTCCTGGCAGGGGAGCACAAAAACCTCTGCGTGGTGGGGGACGATGACCAAAGCATCTACAAATTCCGGGGGGCCACCATCGAGAACATCCTCTCCTTTGAGGAGCAGTTCCCCGGAGCCACGGTCATCCGCCTGGAGGAGAATTACCGCTGCACCACCCGCATCCTGGAGGCCGCCAACGGGGTCATCGCCAACAACCTCCAGCGCAAGGGGAAGACCCTCTGGACCAAAAACGGGGAGGGGGAGAAGATCACCCTCTACCGGGGGCCGGATGAGCAGCGGGAGGCCGCCTTCATCGCCGACGCCATCCAGAAAGGGGTGAAGGAGGGCCGGAAGTACGCCGACCACGCCATCCTCTACCGGATGAACGCCCAGTCCAACTCCGTCGAGCAGGCCTTCATCCGCTGGGGCATCCCCTACCGGGTGGTGGGGGGCGTCCGCTTCTTCGAGCGCAAGGAGATCAAGGACGTGCTGGCCTACCTCAGCGTCCTGAATAACCCCGACGATGCCCTGCGCCTGCGGCGGATCGTCAACGAGCCCAAGCGGGGCATCGGGGAGGCCACGGTGAACACCGCCGCCGAGATCGGGGAGACCCTGGGCATCCCCCTCTTCGAGGTCTTTGCCACCGCCGGGGAATACGCCCCCCTGGGGAAAAAAGCCGCCGCCCTGGAGGCCTTCGCCCTTATGATGAACAACCTTCGGGACCGGGTGGGCAACGAGCCCCTGGCGGATACCCTGGCGGCGCTGCTGGAGGAGAGCGGCTACCTGCGGGCCCTGGAGCAGAAGAACGACTTTGAGAGCCGGGGCCGCCTGGAAAATGTGGAGGAGCTGATGACCACCGTCATCAAGTACACCCAGGAGACGGAAGAGCCCACCCTCTCCGGCTTTTTGGAGGAGATCGCCCTCTACACCGACCTGGACAGCTACGACCCCAGCGACGACGCGGTGGTGATGATGACCCTCCACTCCGCCAAGGGGCTGGAGTTCCCGGTGGTGTTCATCGCCGGGGCGGAGGAGGGCATCTTCCCCGGCATGAACGCCATAATGAACCCCACCGAGATCGAGGAGGAGCGCCGCCTGGCCTATGTGGGGATCACGCGGGCCAAGGAGCGGCTCTATTTCACCACCGCCGCCCAGCGGATGCTCTTCGGCCGCACTACCTACAACCGCCCCAGCCGCTTTGTGGGGGAGGTGCCGAAGGACCTTCTGGAGGTGCAGGATGACACGGTGCGCAGCTACACCGCCGCCGTCAGCCGCCGCGCCGCCCCCGCCGGGAAGGCCGCCCCGGCCCCCAAGCGTCCCCTGGCCCAAAACACCGCCCCGGCGGTCTTTGACCTCACGGTGGGGGAGCGGGTGAACCACCGGGTCTTTGGGGAGGGGAACATCCTCACCATCACCCCCATGGGGGGCGACCACCTGGTGGAGGTGGCCTTCGATAAGGTGGGCACCAAGCGGATCATGGCCACCTTTGCGAAGCTGGAGAGGGTGAAGCAATGAGCAAGTACAGCCCCCTGTGGGACTACATAGAAAAGAGCGAAACATCCCCCCTGACCATGACCTTTGAGGAAATAGGGGAGATCGTCGGAGTTCCTTTGGACCACGCCTTTCTGCAATACAAAAAGGAGCTGCCGGGATACGGCTGGCAGGTGAAGAAGATCTCCATGAAAAGTCAAGTCGTTATCTTTGAGAGAACGGGAGAGGAGCCATCATGACCGAGCGGGACAAAATACACACCGGGGAGCTGTTCCTCCCTATGGACCCCTCCGTTCTGGAGGAGCAGCTGGCCCGCATGGACCTGATGTGGGAGTACAATCAGACAAAGCCCTCCCAGCAGAGGGAACGCACCGCCCTGCTGCAAAGGATGCTGGGAGACTGCGGGGAAGATGTGTACATCGAGGCCCCCTTCTACGCCAACTGGGGCGGGTACCACTGCCACTTCGGCAGGGGCGTCTACGCAAACTTCCACCTCACCTGCGTGGACGATACCCATATCTACGTGGGGGACTACACCATGTTCGGCCCCAATGTCACCGTGGCCACGGCGGGGCACCCCATCCTGCCGGAGCTGCGGGAACAGGGCTACCAGTACAATGCGTCGGTGCACATCGGGAAGCGCTGCTGGATCGGCGCCGGGGCCCTCATCATGCCCGGCGTCACCGTCGGGAATGATACCGTCATCGGGGCGGGGAGCGTGGTGACAAAGGACATCCCCGCCGGTGTGGTGGCGGTGGGCAACCCCTGCCGGGTGCTGCGGGAGGTGGGGGAGAAGGACCGGGTCTTTTACTTTAAGGACCGGAAGATCGACTGGGAGGGCCTGCGATGAGCTTCACCATTGAAAAAGTCCGGCCGGAGGACGCCGCAGCCCTGCTGGATTATCTGCGGGCCGTGGGCGGGGAGAGCGGCAACCTCACCTTCGGGGCGGAGGGCCTTCCCGTCACCGTGGAGGAGGAAACGGCTTTCCTGGAGAAGAATGCCGCCAGCCCCCGGAGCATCATGCTGCTGGCAAAGGAGGACGGGGAGATCATCGGGGACGGCCATATCGAGGCCTTTTCCCGGCGGCTGTCCCACCGGGCCGGCCTTGGCATCACGGTGCGGAAAAAAGCCTGGGGCCGCGGGGTGGGCACCGCCATCATGGAGCGGCTCATCGCCCACGCCAGGGAGCAGGGGCTGGAGATCATCGAACTCCAGGTGCGCAGCGACAACCTCCGGGCCATCCGGCTGTATGAAAAATTCGGCTTTGTCAAGATCGGCCGTTACCCCGGCTTTATGAAGGTGGACGGGGTGAATGCGGACTGTGACCTGATGAACCTCTACCTGAAGGACCCGGACCGGGCCGGCGGGAGCAGAACGGACCTCCACGACCGCATTGTGGAGGAGCTGGACCGCACAAAGTCCCTGGCAGCCCTCATTTGGCTGGTGGAGCGGGGGCGGGAGCTGGAGTTCTCGGTGGAGGGGAAGGGGTACTTCCTCTCCCGGAGCAAGGCGGAACAATACGTCTCCCTTTGGGACAGCAAAACGGAGCAGAGCTTTGACACTGTGGAACAGCTGCTGGAAAACGCCGCAATCGGCGGCAGGCCCTTTCTGGACGCCTGGAAAGACGCCAAAATCGAAACCATCTTTTAGGAGGAAGCCTATGAACGTTACCCTCATCGCCCACACCCCGGAGCCGGAAAAGACCGTTGCCGCCGCCGCCAAGCTCTGCTACAGCGCCGCCGGCATCGACACCGTGCTGGAAAACCTCACCCCGGAAAAGACGGAAAGTTTCCTCACCATGCTGGGGGAGATCGGCCACGAAAGCCCCATGGAGCACGCCTCCTTCACCTTCGGCATCGAAGGGGTGAGCCGGTCGCTGCTGGCCCAGATCACCCGGCACCGCATCGCCTCCTACAGCGTCCAGAGCCAGCGGTACGTAAAGGAATCCAGCTTTGAGTATGTCCTGCCCCCCCAGATCGCGGCGGAGCCGGAGGCCAAGGCGGAGTTTTTGCGGGCCATGGAGGCGGCCCAGGCCTCTTATGAGCGCATCACCGCCATCCTGGCCGAAAAACGCAAGGCGGAAAACCTGGCTAAGGGCATGGAGGAAAAGGCCGCCGCCCGCGCCGCCGAGAAGACGGCCATCGAGGACGCCCGCTTCGTCCTCCCCAACGCCTGCGACACCAAGATGATGGTCACCATGAACGCCCGGTCCTTGCAGAACTTCTTCCGCCACCGCTGCTGCAGCCGCGCTCAGTGGGAGATCCGGGAGCTGGCCCGGCGGATGCTGGAGCTGGTGCTGCCGGTGGCCCCCACCCTCTTCGCCCACTGCGGCCCTCCCTGCGTCTCCGGCCCCTGCCCCGAAGGAAAAATGTCCTGCGGCCGCGCCCAGGAGGTCCGGAAGGAATACCAGGAACTGAGGGAGAAGTATCGCCATGGCTGAGGGAAAACTCATCGTCATCGAGGGCCTGGACGGCAGCGGCAAGGCCACCCAGACCGGCCTCCTGTGCAACCGTCTGGCAGAAGAGTGGGGGAAAACCTTCCGCCGCATCTCCTTCCCGGATTACGGCGATCCCAGCTCCGCCCTGGTGAAGCTCTACCTGGGGGGAGAGCTGGGGGGCCTTTCGGACGTGAGCGCCTACGGGGCCTCCCTCTTCTACACGGTGGACCGGTACGCCAGCTACCTGCGCCACTGGGGGGAGGACTACCGCAGGGGCGTTCTCATGGTGGCGGACCGCTACGCCACCTCCAACATCGCCCACCAGATGCCGAAGCTCCCAAGGGGGGAGTGGGACGGGTATCTTTCCTGGCTGGCGGAGACGGAGTACATCCGGGTAGGCATCCCCCGGCCCGATCTGGTGGTCTACCTGGATATGGCCCCGGAGACGTCCCGGAAGCTCCTGGCCCGCCGCTACCACGGGGACGAATCCAAAAAGGACCTCCACGAGGCCAACTTTGCCTACCTCCAAAGCTGCCGGGAGGCCGCCCTCTACGGGGCGGAGAAGCTGGGGTGGACCGTCCTCCGCTGCTGCGACGGGCAGGACCCCTACCCGCCCGATGACATCGCGGAGAAGGTCTGGCAGGCGGTCCTGCCGGTGCTGGAAGGAGAACAGCCATGACCCAAAAAGGTATCCCGGAGGTGCTGGCCCCGGCGGGGGATATGGAACGGCTGGAGGCCGCCCTGCGGTACGGGGCGGACGCTGTCTACTTAGGGGGGAAGCGGCACTCCATGCGCTCCGCCCCCAAGAACTTCACCCTGGAGGAACTGGCGGAGGGGTGCGGAAAGGCCCACGCCCAGGGGGCGAAGGTCTACTGCACCGTCAACACCCTGCTCAAGAACGAGGAGGTGGAGGACCTCCCCGCCTATCTCCACGACCTCCGGGACTGCGGGGTGGATGCCGTCATCGTGGCGGATATGGGGGTGCTGATGCTCTGCCGCCGGGAGGTGCCGGAGCTGGAGGTGCATATCTCCACCCAGGCGGGGGTCACCAACTACCTCACCGCCGGGGAACTGTACAAACTGGGGGCCAAGCGGGTGGTGCTGGCCCGCGAACTCTCCCTTGCCGACATCGCCGGCATCCGCAAGAACACCCCGCCGGAGCTGGAGCTGGAATATTTTGTCCAGGGGGCCATGTGCGTCAGCTTTTCCGGCCGGTGCCTGCTGTCCAACTATTTCACCGGCCGGGACGGCAACCGGGGGGAGTGCGCCCAGCCCTGCCGCTGGCGGTACCACCTGGTGGAGGAGACCCGCCCCGGCCAGTACTTCCCCGTCAGCGAGGAGGAGGACGGCACCTATATCCTCAACGCCAAGGACCTCTGCCTGCTGCCCCATCTGGATAAGCTCCGGGATGTCGGGGTGGACAGCTTCAAGATCGAGGGCCGGGCCAAATCCGCCTACTATGTGGCGGTGGCCGCCAACGCCTACCGCTGCGCCGCCGACCTGCTGCAAAACGAGACCTACGCCCCGCCCCGGTGGCTGCTGGAGGAACCGGAGAAGCTGAGCCACCGCCCCTACTGCACCGGCTTTTTGTTTGGCAGGCAGCCGGACAGCCAGCAGGTCCCAGGGGGGTACATCCGCGCCTGGGAGGCCGCCGGAGTGGTGGAGGGCTGGCGGGAGGGCCGCCTCCTCTGCTCCCAGCGGAACAAATTCCGCCTGGGGGATACCCTGGAGGCCCTTCTCCCCGGAAAGCCACCGGTAAAGATACCGGTGGCGGACCTCCGGGACGGGGAAGGGGAGCCCATCTCTTCCACCCCCCACGCCACCATGGCTTTTTCCGTCCCGTGGCAGGAACCGTTGCCAAAGGGGATCATCCTGCGGTTCTGTCCTGAGAAGGAGGAGGAGCTGTGACCTTTCCGCGAAAAAGAGAAAATGTATAGGAAAGGGAGACATAAGATTTAGAAAAGAGGTCGTTTCCATGGAAAAGACAGAAAAGCGGGAGGAAATCACCCGCCTGTGGTTTGAGATGTGGCTGCAAAAGGAGGACCTGGGCATTCGGGACATCTTCGCGCCGGATGCCGTCTATGTGGAGAGCTGGGGCCCGGAGTACCACGGCGTGGAGAAGATCGCCCACTGGTTTTCGGAGTGGAACACCAGAGGAACGGTGCTGCGGTGGGATGTTAAGCAGTTTTTCCACCGGGGGGATGAGACAGTGGTGGAGTGGTACTTCCAGAACCGCATGGAGGAAAAGGCGGCGGAAGCCTTCGACGGGATGAGCCTCATCCGCTGGACGGAGGACGGGAAGATCGCTTTCCTCAAAGAGTTCGGCTGCAATATCGATACCTACGATCCCTACCGGGATGGCCCGGTCCCCAAGTTCCGGGACGAGTCCGCCGCGTGGTTTTAAAACGTGTTTCCCCTAAGCTGCTGCCCCTATGATCATCGTATCTTACCGGAGGGAGGGACCTTGTCTATGGACCTTATCTTTCACAATGGCCGGGTTTGGACCGGCTGCCCCGCGGCCCCCTGGGCCTCCGCCGTGGCCGTGAGCGGCTCCCGCATCGCCGCTGTTGGGGGCGGGGAGCTGCTGGAACGGGCGGAGGAGCACACCCGCGTCATCGACCTGGGGGGCCTCCCCCTGCTGCCGGGGCTGGGGGACAGCCACCTGCACCTGGCGGAGACCGGCCGGGGGATGGAGCTGGCCGACCTCTCTCCCGCCGCCTCCCCGGCGGAGATGGGAACGATCCTCCGCGCCTTCATCCGGGAAAGGCAGATCCCTCCGGGGCGGCTGGTGCTGGGGTGGGGCTGGAACCAGGACCGCTTCCCCTCCCGGCGGATGCCCACCCTCCGGGAGCTGGACGCCATGGCCCCGGAAAATCCCCTGGTCCTCACCCGTGTCTGCCAGCACATCGCCGCCGCCAACTCCGCCGCCATGGCCCTGGGGGGCATCGGCGCGGCCACCCCGGACCCGGAGGGCGGGGAGATCGGCCGGGACGAGACCGGCAGGCCGGACGGCATCTTCCGGGAAAACGCCATGGAGCTCCTTCCCCAGACCGACACCGGCCCCGTCACCCAGGAGGACCTGGCCCGGTGGCTGAAAAACGCCATGGCAAAGGCCGCCTCCCTGGGGCTTACCGCCGTCCACACCGACGACCTCTGCGCCGTTCCCGGCCTCTCCTGGCGGGAGGTGCTGGAGGTCTACCGCCGGCTGGCCCAGGAGGACGCCCTGCCCGTCCGGGTGGTGGAGCAGTGCCTCTTTCCCTCGGCGGCGGAGCTGGAGGAATTTTTCGCCCTGGGATACCGCCCCGGCTGGACGGTGGGGAACTTTTCCGTCGGCCCCCTGAAGATCGTCTCCGACGGCTCCCTGGGGGCCCGCACCGCCCTGCTCACCCGGCCCTACGCCGATGACCCCGCCGCCGGGACGGGGATGCCCACCATCCCCCAGGAGGAGATGGAAGCCCAGGTGCTGGCCGCCCACCGCCACGGCATGGGGGCGGTCATCCACGCCATCGGGGACGGGGCCGTCGACCGGGCCCTGGACGCTATCCGGCGGGCCAGGGAGGCCTTTCCGGAGATCCGGGAGACCCCCTGCCACGGCATCGTCCACTGCCAGATCACCCGCCCGGACCAGCTCCGGCGCATCCGGGAGCTGGGGGTGCAGGTGCTGGCCCAGCCGGTCTTCCTGGAGTACGACCTGCACATGGCGGACCTGCGGGTGGGGGAGGAGCTGGGGAAGACCTCCTACGCCTGGCGCACCCTGGCGGAGTCCGGCGTCCCCCTCTCCGCCGGGTCGGACAGCCCCATCGAGAGCATGGACCCCTTCGGCAACCTCTACTGCGCCGTCACCCGCCGGGACTACCGGGGAGAGCCCGCCGGGGGATGGCACCCCTGGGAGCGCCTCACCCTGGAACAGGCTCTGACCGCCGCCACCGCCGGGGTGGCCTTTGCCGCCGGGCACCGGGAGGGGGGCCGCATCGCCCCCGGCCTGCCGGCGGACTTCACCGCTGCGGACCGGGACATCTTCGCCCTGCCTCCGGAATCCCTCCTCCACACCGCCGCCGCCATAACGGTGGTGGGAGGCCGTATCGTCCACCGCCGGACCACAGAATAAGGAGGTCTTATCTATGAATCCCAGCTTCAGCGGAGAGATCATGCACTTCTTCAACACCACCGGCGTTCAGTTCCTGGAGAACTTCCGCGGGACCTTCGAGTACCTCCGCGACCACCTGGGGGATCTCCTCTGGCGGCTCTTTGGCGTGGTTTTCATCTTCTTCTGCGCCAATCTGCTGCTGCGGTGGGTCTCCTACCTCACCAGCCGCACCATGAAGAAGAACCACCGGCTCCTCCCCCAGCAGCAGAGCCGCCGGGTGGACACCCTCATGACCCTCACCCGCAGCGCCGCCCGGTACCTCATCTACTTTGTGGCCCTGCTGCTGGTGCTTGGGCAGTTCGGCGGCGGGATGGCCCAGAATGTTCTCCTGGCGGTGGGGAGCATCGGGGGCATCGCCTTCGGCTTCGGCGCCCAGAACCTGGTGAAAGACGTGGTCACCGGCCTGTTCATGATCTTTGAAAACCAGTTTTCGGTGGGGGATTACATCCAGACCGAGGAGGCCACCGGCACCGTGGAGGCCACGGCTGTCCGGGTCACCTATCTGCGCTCCGCCAAGGGGGACCAGATCATCATCCCCAACGGCTCCATCGAACGGGTCATCAACTACACCCGCGGCAGCTACATCGCCACCATCGTGGTCTCCACCGCCTACGAGGCCGACACCCGCCAGGTGATGGGCCTGATGGAGGAGGCCCTGCGGGAGTACGGCGAGGCCCACCGGGACCTCATCGAGGAAATGCCGGTGGTGCGGGGCATCGATTCCTTCGGGGAGTCCAGCGTGGACATCAGCGTTGCCTGCAAGGTGAAGCCCATGAAGCAGTGGGAGGTGGAACGGGGGATGCGCCTGGCCATCAAGGAGGCCTTCGACCGGCGGGGCATCGAATTCCCCTACCCCCGCATGGTCACCATCCCCTGGGGGGACCATCTTTCCCCCGCCCCCTCCCCGGAGGAGGAGGCCCTTCCGCCCTTCGGCTGGACTCCCGCTCCCGCCCCGGAGTTTGAGGACGGGGAGCTGCTGGACAGCGGCCTGGAGGACGGCGAAGATGAAGACGGCGGCGGCCCCGAAGAAGATGACCGGTAAACTTATCCGGGTTCTTCGGACACGCAAAACGGGGACCGAGCAAATTTGCTCGGTCCCCGTTTTAACGTACGCTATGGCCCTTACTTGTCCCCCAGGATCTCCTTCAGGGAGGCGGCCAGCCCCGCCATCCCCTGGATGCTGCTGGGAACGATGATCTTGGTGGCCTTGCCGTCGGCAGCCTTGGCGAAGGCTTCGTAGGCCTTGAGGGTGAGCACCGCCTCGGTGGGGGAGGCCTCGTTCAGGAGGCGCAGGGCGTCCGCAGTGGCCCGGTTGATCATCTCGATGGCTTCCGCCTCGCCCTGGGCCTCCCGGATCTTCTGCTCCTTCACGGCCTCGGCCCGGAGGATGGCCGCCTGCTTTTCCGCCTCGGCGGTGAGGATCTGGGATTCCTTGTTTCCTTCCGCCATCAGCACCTTGCTGCGCTTTTCGCCCTCCGCCTTCAGGATGGATTCCCGGCGCTCCCGCTCCGCCTTCATCTGCTTCTCCATGGCGTCCTGGATCTCCCTGGGGGGGACGATGTTCTTCAGCTCCACCCGGTTCACCTTGATGCCCCACTTATCGGTGGCCTGGTCCAGGCTGGAGGTGATCTTGGTGTTGATGACATCGCGGGAGGTGAGGGTGTGGTCCAGCTCCATATCGCCGATGATGTTCCGCAGGGTGGTGGCGGTGAGGCTCTCGATGGCCAGGATGGGCCGCTCCACGCCGTAGGTGTAGAGCTTGGCGTCGGTCACCTGGTAGAAGACGATGGTGTCGATCTGCATGGTGACGTTGTCCTTGGTGATGACCGGCTGGGGGGCGAAGTCCATCACCTGCTCCTTGAGGGAGATCTTCTTGGCGATGCGGTCGATGATGGGGACCTTGAAGTGGAGCCCCGTCTCCCAGGTGGTGTAATAGGCGCCCAAGCGCTCAAGAACAAAGACGGTGGCCTGGGGCACCACCCGGACGTTGGAAATAAGCAGCGCGACGATGATGATGCCGAAGATGATCAGAATGATCGGTCCCATAATACTCCTCCTGTCTCCTTTGCGGCTCTGCCGCAGATGATCTTGTTTCTTCCGCTGTTTACGCTTTGGGGCGTACGATGAGCTTTACGCCCTCAATGGCCTCCACTGTGATAAGGGCGCCCTCCCCGATGGGTTCCCCGCCGGCGGAGCGGGCGGTCCAGTCCAGGCCGTTCACCCGCACCCTGCCGGTCTGGGCGGTGTTATCGATCTTCTCCAGCACCGGGCCGGACATACCGATGATGCTGTCCGCGTTGGTAGGCACCTTGCGGAAACGCAGGATATTCTTCACCAGAGGGCGGGTCGCCGCCAGGGCCACCGCCGATACCAGGAAAAACACCAGCAGCTGATTGGTTCCCGACCAGCCCAAGAGGGCGGCTATGGTAGCGGCCACCGCCCCCAGGCAGAACCAGATGCTCACCATCTGGACGGTGAACACCTCCACCAGCAGCAGCCCTATGGCCGCCAGGAACCAGAGGATCGCGTTCCAGTTTTCGGAAAAAAATTCCGCCATCCCGTTTCCCTCCTTCTATCTTTCCCAAAAGCAAAAGGTTTTACCCCTTCATTATATACTCATCCTGTCGAAAAAGCAACCACCAGGGAGCTCCCGCTGCCGGCAACTTCTTCCTTGCCATTTGGCCGCTATGGTGATATAATAAGAACATACATTCCTGGCTTGTGGGAAAGGAGGGGCTCTTATGGCGGACCGCGTGATCCTCCACTGCGACTGCAACGGCTTCTACGCCTCGGTGGAATGCACCCTCCGCCCGGAGCTGTGGAAGGTGCCCATGGCGGTGTGCGGCGACCCGGAATCCCGCCACGGCATCATCCTTGCCAAAAATCAGCCGGCCAAGGAAAAAGGGGTGCTCACCGCCGAGACCATCTGGCAGGCCCGGAAGAAATGCCCGGAGCTGGTGCTGGTGGCCCCCCATCACGAGAAGTACGAGGAATATTCCCGCCTCATCAACGATATTTACCAGCAGTACACCGACCAGGTGGAGCCCTTCGGCATCGACGAGAGCTGGCTGGATGTCACCGGCAGCCGCCGCCTCTTCGGGGACGGCCCCGCCATCGCCGGCATCCTGCGGCAGCGGGTGCGGGAGGAGACGGGCCTTACCATCTCGGTGGGGGTGTCCTGGAACAAGATATTCGCCAAACTGGGGAGCGATTACAAAAAGCCGGACGCCACCACCGTCATCAGCCGGGAGAACTACCGGGAGCTGGTGTGGCCCATGGATGCGGGTGCCCTCCTGTATGTGGGGAAGTCCGCTCAGGCCGCCCTGGGGGAGATGGGGATCCGCACCATCGGCCAGCTGGCGGCGGCGGACCCGGAGCGGCTCACCCGCCGCCTGGGAAAGCTGGGGCGGGAGATCTGGACCTACGCCAGGGGGGAGGAGGACAGCCCGGTGCGCTCCGCCTACGAGGAACGGGAGGTAAAGTCGGTGGGCAACGGCAGCACCTTCCCCAGGGACCTGCGGGGGATGGAGGAGATCGCCGCCGGCATCGCCCCCCTGGCGGAGAGCGTGGCCCGGCGGCTGCGGAAGCACGGCCTCTGGTGCCGGACGGTACAGGTGCAGATCAAGGACCCATCCTTCCGGGTGATCTCCCGCCAGAAGCCCCTGGACCGCCCCACCCACCTGGCCTCGGAGCTGCGGGAGGCCGCCCTGGAGCTGATCCGGGAGAGCTGGAACCCCTCCGCCCCCATCCGGATGCTCACCGTCACCGGGGCCAACCTGGTGGACGAGGAGGGGCTGGGGGAGCAGCTATCCCTCTTTGCCGACCCGGAGGCGGAGCGCCGCCGCCAGAAGCAGGAGCGGCTGGAGCGGGCCATGGACGGCATCCGGGGCCGCTACGGAAAGGACAGCCCCGCCCTCACCTGGGGCATGGAGAAGCAGGAAAAACACGAAAAGGAGCGGATATAAATGCTGGAAATGGTCAAGGGCTGCCGGGTCCCCTTCCCGGAGAGGCTGGAGGAAGGCTATACCATGGGGGAGAGGATGATCACCGCCAATGTAGGCGCCGGGAAGCTCCGGAGGGCGGTGGAGGATTTCATCGTAATGCACGCCAGCGAGCTGATCTTCTTCATCCTGGAGCTGCCCACCAACCGGAAGGAGGAACCGGAGCCGGAAAAGGTCCTCCACAAGGACGTCTACTACCTGGACGGATGCAGCCGGAAAAAGGCCCTGGGCATCCTGGAGGAATACGGGGAGCTGCTGATCCAGGACGGGATGTCCGCCTTTGGCTTCGGCTGCCAGGAGACCGGGGACGAGATCATGGCGGAAAAATACAATGTCCTCACCGTCTGGAGCCGCCGCCGTCTGGAGAAGTACCGGGCCTTCTTCGCAAAGCTGGACATCGGGGAAAAGGAGGAGCTGGTCACCGCCTGGGATACCTTCGACCAGGACCACCCCGGCGAGACGAGCCTGTACACCCTGGAGGGGAGAACGGTCTACGACCTCCCGGAGGCGATGAGGGACCAAGGGCTGTACTTCGCGGAACGGCGGGAGGTATAACGCATCATGCCAAAGCACCCTCCACAAAAGTGGAGGGTGTTTTACGTATCTTTGGTCCTTTCGAGGAAGACAGATTTTAGGGCTTCTCACCGGCCCTCCGCAAAATTCTTTCCTGGCAGAACCAGTCGGTGCCGTACAGGCGGCAGGTCCCCACCGTGGAAAAACCGAAGCGGCGGTAGAGGGCCAGGGCCGGCGGGTTGTCCCGGCTCACCAGCAGGCGGATGGAATCGACGCCCCGGCGGGGGGCCTCCTCCAGCAGCCACCGGAGAAGTTCCCCGGCCAGGCCACGCCCCTGCATCTCCGGCAGGATCCCGATGCGGCAGAGCTCAAAGGGACGCTTGGCGGGGGTCCAGCAGGGGAGGGTCTGGATGTCCTCGTCCGGTTCCCCGCAGGAGGCGGCCCCCCAAAGGGCCCCGTCCTCCCCCCACAGGCAGTAGAGGGAGCCGCGGGCGATGTCCCCGGCCACAAAGCTCCGGTCCGGGTAGTCGTCATTCCAAGAGGAGCCGGGGGTTCGGGAGGCGGCCCGGTAGAGGGCCAGCACCGCCTCGGCGTCCCCGGCGCGGGCCGGGGCAATGGTAAAACGGTCCGCAGACATGGGGGACCTCCTTTTTTATCACGCCTTGACGGCGGCCTTCAGCTCCTCCACCTTGTCGGTCTTCTCCCAGGCCACGTCCAGGTCGGTGCGGCCCATGTGGCCGTAGGCGGCCAGCTTGCGGTAGATGGGCCGGCGCAGGTCCAGATCCCGGATGATGGCGGAGGGGCGCAGGTCAAAGACCTTCTCCACCGCCTGCTCCAGCACCTCATCCGCCACGGTGCCGGTGCCGTAGGTGTCCACGCAGATGGAAACGGGCCGGGCCACCCCGATGGCGTAGGCCAGCTGGATGAGGCAGCGGCGGCAGAGGCCGGCGGCCACCAGGTTCTTAGCCACCCAGCGGGCGGCGTAGGCGGCGCTGCGGTCCACCTTGGTGGGGTCCTTGCCGGAGAAGGCCCCGCCGCCGTGGCTGCCCCAGCCGCCGTAGGTATCCACAATGATCTTGCGGCCGGTGAGGCCGCTGTCCCCGTGGGGGCCGCCCACCACAAAGCGGCCGGTGGGGTTGATGAGGTACTGGCAGTTCTTCCGCAGCTCCTCCGGGACCACCGGATCGATGACATACTGCCGGATGTCCTTGTGGATCTGCTCCTGGGAGACCTCGGCCCCGTGCTGGGTGCTCACCACGATGGTGGTGATCTCCTTGGGGCAGCCGTCCTCGTACCGCACCGTCACCTGGGTCTTGCCGTCGGGGCGCAGGTAGGGGAGGGTGCCGTCCTTGCGGACCTTGGTGAGCTGCCGGGCCAGGCGGTGGGCGTAGGCGATGGTCATAGGCATCAGCTCCGGGGTCTCGTCGCAGGCGTAGCCGAACATCATCCCCTGGTCCCCGGCGCCGTTCTGGTCCTCAGCCTCTCCGGCCTTCACCTCCGCGGAGTTATCCACCCCCAGGGCGATGTCCGGGGATTGCTCGTGGATGGAGGTGATGACCCCGCAGGTGGCCCCGTCAAAGCCGTAGGCGGCGTTGTCGTAGCCGATGTCCAGGACGATCTCCCGCACCAGCTTCTGGACATCCACGTAGCAGTGGGTGGTCACCTCGCCGATGACCTGGACCAGGCCGGTGGTGCAGCTGGTCTCGCAGGCCACCCGGCCCATGGGGTCCTCCTTCAGGATGGCGTCCAGGATGCCGTCGGAGATCTGGTCGCAGATCTTGTCGGGGTGGCCTTCGGTCACCGATTCGCTGGTGAAGTAGTAGTTGCGCATGGTTTTTGTCCTCCTTTTTCTGTCCGGGACACCCATCAAAAAAGGTGCCCGGAAAAGCCTTCCGGGCACCTGAAAAAATCTCATCTCCCGGATCTCTCCGCAGGATTTAGCACCTTGCCTTTCGGCAGGTTGCCGGGCTTCGCAGGGCCTGTTCCCTCCGCCACTCTTGATAAGAGATATTCGATTGTGTCTTTTATTTTAGCTTGCTTTGGATGCTTTGTCAACCCTTTTCCCGATGGTATTTTCCTTTATGAAGGAGGAAAGGCGCTTATACAGCAGGAAGGTGATGACCGAGAGGATGGCCCCCTTGATGAGGTTGAAGGGCACCGCGCCGAAGAGGATGTAGGTATCCACGCTGCCGATGAGGGGATTGACGGCGGAGCAGGCGGAGAGGATGGCCTCGATGGGCATCACTTTGGCGAAGAAGGGGATGAGCATATACTTGTTGGTGAAGCACCCCACGACGGTCATGGCCAAGGTGCCGCAGGCCATCCCCAGGATGGCTCCCTTCCGGGTGTGGTGCCGGCGGTACAGGAGGGAGGCGGTGACGCAGAAGGCGGAGGTCATGAAGAAGTCCCCCAGCTCCCCCACGCAGCCGGTGGTGGAGGAAAAGGCGTGGACGATGTCCTTCACCATGGTGATGAGGACGGCGGAGACCGGCCCGAACATAAAGGCGGCCAGCAGGCTGACGGCGCCGCTCAGGTCCACCTTCAGGAAGGGGGGGCAGAAGGGCAGGGGGAACTCGAAGAACATGACGACGATGGCGATGGCGGCGAACATGGCGCTGTAGGTGATCTTTTTGGTGCTGCTGAGTGTGCCGGACATAGGGATCCCTCCAAAAAATAAAATATTTTTTGGCCTGTTCGGGGAAAAAGAAGGCCCTCCGTGCGGTTCGGCACAGAGGGCGTTGTCGGCTGATCCCAAGGGCGCGGGCCCTTGTTTTCGGCTTCCGTTTCTTCCATCCAGACTTTGAAGGCACCGGCTCCTATCTTCTCTTCCCGATGAGACCCGATGGCTTCCATCACTGTCGGTACCGGATTCACACCGGTTCGGCGCGTCAAAAAGGCGCGTTCGCGGCACTCGTGACATAATGTCCATCACCGCCGGTGGGGAATTTCACCCCGCCCTGAAACAAAACCACTTATACTATAGCACAACGGCGGCAAATGTCAAGACCCTTCTTCCCGGCATAGGATGGGTATTTTTTGTAATATATACATCAACAGGTATCGACAGTTTTTTTGAAGGGTAGATTTCCAATGAATCTGTGTGAACGGTACACAGGATTGTCTTGTGTAGATGGCAGTTGCCCTA
>JAETSQ010000033.1 GCA_021769525.1 Oscillospiraceae bacterium | reverse complement strand
CAAAGCCCAGCTCCTCCAGCAGGGACCCCTCAAAGGTGTCCCCGGTGGCCATGCCGTAGCCCATCTGCCGCAGGAGGATGGCCTTTGGGGAGGTGCCGTCGGAGTATCCCGCTCCCTCCGCCAGCATCCCGGAAAGCTCCTCCCAGTAGCCCTCCCCGTGGTTTTTGCCGGAGACGTTGCCCATCAGGGCCAGAGCCAGATCCAGGTAGTTCTGCCGCAGCTCCGCCAGGCTCTCCGCCCGCTCCAGAACCAGCACGGGGATCTCCTGCTGCTGGAACCAGATGAGGTCCTGCTCGGTGAGCTTTGCCGCCGCCACCACCAGGTCCGCCCCCTGGGAGCGGATCTGGCCGGTCTTCGGGGCCAGGACGGTGCCGCAGCGGTGGCGCTTTTCCACCTCGGCGGAGGGATAGTCGCAGTAGTCGCTCACCCCCACCACCCGGCTGCCCAGCCCCATGGCGAAGAGCATTTCCGTTGTGCCGGGGGAAAGGGAGATCACCTTCTGGGGAGCTGCCGGGATGTCCGTCTCCCCGATGCGCACCGGCCAGTCCGGGTCGGCTTCCACCGAGCTCCCCCCGGAGGAGGGGACACCGCTGCCGCCGGAGGATCCGTCCTCCGGTTTTTTGCAGCCGGAAAAGGAAAAAATCAGCACAACCGCCAACAGCAGGGCGGCAGATCGTTTCAGCTTCATATTGTGTCCTCCTCCCACGGCCCCCGGCCGTGATACAGGTCGATGGCCGCCTGGGCCAGCGCCTCCGCATCCGCCATGCTGCCGATGGTCCCGGCCTGGCGGCGGAGGGCGGCGGCCCCCCGGATGCCGGTCATATACCAGCCGCAGTGCTTCCGAGCCTCCCGGAAGGCCACCTGGGGCCCCTTGTATTGCTCCATCAGCCGGATGTGCCGGAGCATCACCGCCATCCGTTCCTCTATGGGCGGGTCAGGCAGCAGGGTGCCGTCCCGGAGGAAGGCGGCGATCTGTCCAAAGAGCCAGGGCCGCCCCAGGGCTCCCCGCCCCACCATCACCAGGTCGCAGCCGGTCTCCTCCAGCAGGGCCTTGGCCGCCTGGGGGCTGTCCACGTCCCCGTTGCCGATGACCGGGATGGACACCGCCGCCTTCACCCGGCGGAGGATGTCCCAGTCCGCCGGGGGGGCGTACATCTGGGACCGGGTGCGCCCGTGGACGGTGATGGCGTCCGCCCCGCTCACCTGGGCCATTTTGGCAAATTCCACGGCATTGATGTGGTTTTCGTCCCAGCCCTTGCGAAACTTCACCGTCACCGGCACGGGGCTGGCTTTTTTCACCGCCCGGATGATCCGGGAGGCCAGTTCGGGGTCCTTCATCAGGGCGGCGCCGGCCCGGTTCCCGGCGATCTTGGGGGCGGGGCAGCCCATGTTCAGGTCGATGACCTGGGGGGAGAAGCGCAGGGCGGCCTCGGCCCCTCTGGCCATCACCTCCGGGTCATCCCCGAAAAGCTGCACCGCGCTGGGCCGTTCCTCCGGCCCCATCTCCAGCAGGGCCTCGGTCTTCCGGCTCCCCTGGAGGAGCCCCCTGGCGCTGGTGAGCTCCCCCACGGTGTACACCGCCCCGAACTCCCGGCAGAGCTGCCGGAAGGCCCGGTCCGCCACCCCCGCCATGGGGGCCAGCGCCGCGCCCCCCTCCAGGACCAGCTCCCCAAGACGCAAGGCAGCCGCCCCCTTTCTCCCATTTGTCAGGTACATTTAAGTATTTTACCAAAAAAGCGGGCGGAGGGCAAGGGCCTTGCTCTTTTAGAAATCCCGGCGGATGCCTGGAGTTCCGGGCAGTTTTGTGCTATAATATCTAAGCAGGGTGGGTGATTTGGAAAATGAAGGGAATTTCCCAAAGCGGAGCTTTTACAGGGGCGCTGGACCCGGACAGCCCGGAAGCAAGCCTGCACAGTATGCGTTACTACGCTGCTATCCGTAAGCGGAAGGATGATGTGGCCGCAATCGCCAGGAACACGGGATGGAGCGAATGGGCCATCGAGAGAATTAAAAATCACATCTTCTTTTCCTTTCATGATCTGGGCGGCCCGGAGCCGGAGCGGTTTGATCCGGATTATCACATGGCCGTTTCCTGGCAGCGATTGATCGAAGGCCGGGAGATACGTTCTCAGGATATGGTGCTGTTAAAGCATGAGTACCTGGAGCTGACCTTGATGCGTACAAAAGGGCTCTCTTATTTGGGGGCCCATAGTCTGGCAAACAAGAAGCATAATTATGGAAAAGCCATACAGGAGGCAGTACGATGAATCTATTGAAACTGGAGCGAATGGACCAGAAAAGTGTGTGGTATCTTTACCAGCCGGAGGGAAAAGGGGAATTTGGAGAGATCGTGTTCCATTTTGCGAGTGCGGCTCCGTCTGTCGCGAAGACCGCTCCCCAGGATGCCGGCAGCCGGTACGGCATCAAGGCCGCCGCCAAGGTGGCGGAATTTGTGGAGAAGAAAAATCTTCCCTTGGAATACATCCAGGCATGGTATTGAGAATACGTGGCATCCGGCAGGGTGCTTTTTATGAAGGACCGCAGTATTCTCCCTCCGGAGGTTTGTTTTTATGAAATTTCTCATCGTCGATTCCAACAGCATCCTCAACCGCGCCTTTTACGGCATCAAGCTCCTTTCCACCAAGAACGGGGAGTACACCAACGCCGTCTACGGCTTCTTCAACATCGTCCTGAAGCTGATCGACGACCTTGCGCCGGATGAGGCGGTCTTCGCCTTTGATCTCCCCGCCCCCACCTTCCGCCACAAGCTCTACGACGGCTACAAGGCCCAGCGCAAGGGGATGCCCCCGGAGCTAGGGCAGCAGCTGCCGGTGGTGAAGGAGCTCATCGCCGCCATGGGCTGGCCGGTGGTGGAGTGCGAGGGGTACGAGGCGGATGACATCCTGGGCACCCTGTCCAGGGGCATCGAGGAGCAGGGGGGGGATTCCCTCCTTCTCACCGGGGACCGGGACTCCCTCCAGCTGGTGGATGAGCACACCACCGTCATCCTGGCGGCGACACGGGCAGGCGGGGCCCAGTACCTCACCATGGATCCGGCGGCGGTGAAGGAAAAATACGGCGTCGAGCCCCTCCAGCTCATCGAGACCAAGGCCCTCATGGGGGATAGCTCGGACAACATCCCCGGCGTGGCGGGCATCGGGGAAAAGACCGCCTTCTCCCTCATCCAGAAGTACGGTACCCTGGAGCGTATCTACCAGGATGTGGAGGGGCTGGAGGTCCCCGCCGGGGTGAAGAAAAAGCTGCTGGCCGGGGAGGAGATGGCCCGCCTCAGCCGGGAGTTGGGGATCATCTGCCGGGAGGCCCCCATTTCCCTCAAGGCGGAGGACTACCGCCGGGGCCCCATGGATGAGGGCCGGCTCTGCGCCATCCTCAGCCGGCTGGAGCTGCACACCCTCATGGCCCGGCTCAAGCTGGACCCCAGCGCCGTTCCCCCCGCTCAGGCGGACGCCCCGGCGGACCGTGGGGAGGAGTATGCCCTGCTTCCCGGCCCCCTGGACCTCACAAAGCTGGCAAATCTGGAGGGCCCCATCGCCATCGCCGGGGACTGGGAGGGGGAGCATTTAAAGGCCCTGGCCGTAGCCAGGGCAGGGAGGGTCTGGCTCACCCAGGAGCCGGAGGCGGAGCTGCTGACCGGACTGAACGCCCTCCCCGGTGAAAAGTACCTGGAGGACAGCAAGCCCTGGTGCCGCACCCTCCTCTCCCTGGACCCCGCCGCAGAGATCCCTGTGGCCTTTGACCTGCGGCTGGCGGGGTATCTCCTCAGCCCCAATTCCACCGAGTACACCCCCCGGCGTTTGGGGGCGGAGTACGCCGTTCCGGCCCCCATCCTCCTGGGGGAGGGGGCGGAGGACGCCCCGGAGGTGGTGCGCCGGGCCGCCTGGCTGCTGCCCATCTGCCGGAGGCTGGAAAAGGAGATCGCCGCCGGAGGGCAGGAGATGCTGCTCCATGAGGTGGAGATCCCTCTGGCCCAGGTGCTGGCCTCCATGGAGCTGGAGGGCTTTCTCATCGACACAGAGGAGCTGAAGACCTTCGGGGAGGAGCTGCAGGGGCTTATCGCCGGTCTGGAGCAGGAGATCTACCGGCTGGCGGGGGAAAAGTTCAACATCAACTCCCCCAAGCAGTTGGGGACGGTCCTCTTTGAGAAGCTGGGCCTGCCGGCGGGGAAAAAGACCAAGAGCGGCTACAGCACCGATGCGGAGGTGCTGGAGGGCCTGATCCACGACCATGACATCGTTCCCAAGATCCTGGACTACCGCAAGTACGCGAAGCTCCTTTCCACCTACGTGGAGGGATTAAAGAACGCGGTGGGGCCGGACGGGCGCATCCACACCACCTTTAACCAGACCGAGACCCGCACCGGGCGCATCTCCTCCCTGGAGCCCAATATGCAGAACATCCCCATCCGCAGCGAGCCGGGGAGCCGGATGCGCCGCTTCTTCCCCGCCAAGGAGGGGTGCCTTTTGGTGGATGCCGACTACAGCCAGATCGAGCTGCGGGTGCTGGCCGCCATCGCAGAGGACGAGAAGATGATCGAAGCCTTCCTTTCCGGGGAGGACATCCACCGGAACACCGCCGCCCAGGTCTTTGATATGCCGCCTCTCTTCGTCACCCCCATGATGCGCAGCCGGGCCAAGGCGGTGAACTTCGGCATCGTCTACGGCATCTCCGCCTACTCCCTAAGTAAAGACATCGGAGTCACCGTCTCGGAGGCGGACCGGTATATCAAGAACTACCTGAAGACCTATGAGGGCGTCAAGGCCTATATGGACCGCACCGTGGCGGAGGCGGGGGAGAAGGGCTTTGTCTCCACCCTCTTCGGCCGCCGGCGGTATCTGCCGGAACTTAAGTCCTCCAACCGCAACCTCCGGGCCTTTGGGCAGCGGGTGGCCATGAATATGCCCATCCAGGGCACCGCCGCGGACATCATCAAGGTCGCCATGGTGCGGGTCTACCGCCGTCTGCGGGCGGAAGGCCTCCGGTCCAAGCTGATCCTCCAGGTCCACGACGAGCTCATTGTGGAGTGCCCGGAGGAAGAGGCGGAGAAGGTCTGTGTCCTGGTAAAGGAGGAGATGGAATCCGCCGTCTCCCTGGCCGTCCCCATGGAGGTGGACGCCAAGATCGGCAGGGACTGGGGGGAAGCCCATTGAGCCGGGGCACCGTGACCGTCGCTCCCGCCGTTCCCGGCGACGGGGCGGAGCTGGCCCGGCTGGAGGCCGCCTGCTTTGCCCATCCCCGGAGCGAGGCCGCCCTCCGGGCGGAGATCGCCCAGCCGGAGCGGTACCTGCTGCTGGTCTGCAAATGGCAGGGACAGATGGAAGGATATATCGGCTTGGAGTATGTGCTGGACGAAGGGTACATCACCGACCTGGCGGTGTTTTCCAAATACCGCCGCCACGGGGTGGGGACCGCCCTCCTCCGGGAGCTGGAGCGCCGGGGGAGGGAGCTGGGGCTGCGCTTTTTGACCCTGGAGGTCCGCCCCAGCAATGCCGCTGCCCTGGGCCTCTACCGGGGGATGGGCTACCGGGAGGAGGGGCGCCGCCGGGATTTTTACACCGACCCCAGGGAGGACGCCCTGCTGCTGACCAAATACCTGAAAAATGACAACACGGAGAGGATCTGAAAATGAAAGGCATGAAGCTGCTTTTACTTGGGATCGCTTTCATTCTGTTCGGCATCTGCGCCGTTCTTCTGGCCGGGCTGGACCTGCCCACCTACCACAACGGCATCTATAAGCTGCTGGGGGTGCTGTGCCCTATCGCCGGGATAGGAGCGGCAGCCCTGGGCTTTTTCATGAAAGACAACCATTGACCAACAGGGAGGGATCGACATGACCTATCAGGAGGTATTGGAAAACGCGCGGAAGAACCTGGCGCCCCGGTGCCGGGTCTGCAGGGAATGCGACGGACGGGCCTGCCGGGGGGAGGTCCCCGGAGCGGGAGGCAAGGGCACCGGCGCCGCCTTCATCCGCAATGTGGAGAAGCTCCGGGAGATCACCCTGAACCTGGATGTCCTATACGACAACCGGGGCCAGGACAGCCGGGCCTCCTTCTGGGGCCGGGAGTTTGCCGCCCCGGTGTTCGCCGCCCCCATCGGCGGGATGGCCCACAACTACACCCCCGCCATGGATGAGGCGGCCTGGACCAAGGCGGTGGTGGACGGCTGCGCCGATGCCGGGGTGCTGGCCTTCACCGGGGACGGGGTGAACCCGGAGCTGCTGGAGCTGCCCCTGAGGTGGATGAAGGAGCGGGGCGGCCTGGGTGTGCCCACCATCAAGCCCTGGGGGATGGAGACGGTGCTGGAAAAGGTGGAGAAGGCGAAGGCCGCCGACCCTCCCGCCATAGCCATGGACGTGGACTCCGCCGGTCTGCCCTTTCTGGCGGCCCAGGGGGGCGACGCCGGACCCAAGAGCGCGAAGGCCCTCCGGCAGATGGCGGAGGCTGCCGGCCGTCCTTTCATCGTCAAGGGCATCATGACGGTAGAAGGGGCCAGAAAGGCCCTGGAGGCCGGGGCCTGGGGCATCGTCGTCTCCAACCACGGGGGCCGGGTGCTGGACCACACCCCCGCCACCTGCGAGGTGCTGCCGGAGATCGCCGCCGCCATGGGCGGAAAGCTGCGGCTCTTTGTGGACGGCGGGGTGCGCACCGGGGTGGATGCCTTTAAGATGCTGGCCCTGGGGGCGGACGCCGTCCTCATCGGCAGGCCCCTGGTCACCGCCGCCTACGGCGGAGGGGCCGAGGGAGTGCGCATCTACATGGAGAAGGTCATCGCCGAGCTTCGGGACACCATGAAGATGACCGGCTGCGCCGTGATCGGGGACATCACGGAGAGGAAGATACGCCGCTGACCCTTTGGGCAGTTTGCCCGGTCCGGGGGCCCGGATTTGTTGCTTGTGACGGGATTTGTGGCCCATTCGGAAAATTTTCCGCGTTTTTATCGCCGTTTTGCCAGAAAAATCTTGTAATGCAAGCGGGCGGAGATTATAATTAGGGGCAAAGGTTTTGCGAACGGGAGCAGACGGCTCCTTCCCCAAGGCTTGCTGCAAGGAGGAATGAGAAAATGGAATTCAAGAACAGCTATCTGCAGGGTGTCTATGACACGGTACAGCGGCGCAACCAGGGCGAGCCGGAGTTTTTGCAGGCGGTGAAGGAGGTCCTGGAATCCTTTGAGCCGGTGCTGGAAAAGCGTCCGGAGCTGGAGGAGACCGGCATCATCGACCGCATCGTGGAGCCGGAGCGGTTCATCACCTTCCGGGTGTCCTGGGTGGATGACGCCGGCAAGGTCCGGGTGAACCGGGGCTACCGGGTGCAGTTCAATTCCGCCATCGGCCCCTACAAGGGCGGCCTGCGGCTCCATCCCTCCGTCAATGCCTCGGTCATTAAATTCCTGGGCTTCGAGCAGGTCTTTAAGAACAGCCTCACCGGCCTGCCCATGGGCGGGGGCAAGGGCGGCTCCGACTTTGACCCCAAGGGCAAGAGCGACGGCGAGGTGATGCGCTTCTGCCAGAGCTTTATGACCGAGCTGTACCGCCACATCGGCCCGGATACCGACGTCCCCGCCGGGGATATTGGCGTGGGCGCCCGTGAGATCGGCTACCTCTTCGGCCAGTACAAGCGGCTCACCAACAGCTTTACAGGGGTGCTCACCGGCAAGGGCCTCACCTACGGCGGCAGCCTTGCCCGCACCGAGGCCACCGGCTTCGGCCTGCTGTACTTCACCCAGGAGATGCTAAAGGAGATGAAGGGGGACAGCCTGACGGGGAAGACGGTGGTCATCTCCGGCTCCGGCAACGTGGCCATCTACGCCTGCCAGAAGGCCGCCGAGCTGGGGGCCAAGGTGGTGGCCATGTCCGATTCGGGCGGCTACATCTACGATGAGAAGGGCATCGACCTGGCCGTGGTCAAGGAGATCAAGGAGGGCCGCCGGGGCCGCATCAAGGAATACCTGGAGAAGGTCCCCACCGCCTCCTACACCGAAGGGTGCAAGGGCATCTGGGGCGTCAAATGTGATATTGCTCTGCCCTGCGCCACCCAGAACGAGCTGGACGGCGAGGCAGCGGACAAGCTCATCGCAAACGGCGTCATCGCCGTGGCGGAGGGGGCCAATATGCCCAGCACCCCGGAGGCGGTGCAGAAGTTCCAGAAGGCCGGGGTCCTTTTTGGACCCGCCAAGGCTGCCAATGCCGGCGGTGTTGCCACCAGCGGCCTGGAGATGAGCCAGAACTCCATGCGCTACTCCTGGACCTTCCAGGAGGTGGACCGGAAGCTCCACGACATCATGGTGGGCATCTTCCACAACGCCTACAACGCCTCCAAGAAATTTGGCGACGCCGGCAACCTGGTGATGGGCGCCAACGTGGCAGGCTTCCTCAAGGTGGCTGACGCCATGAAGTGGCAGGGAATCGCATATTAAGGGAGGATAGACACCTATGGAGATCCGAATAGAGCTCACCAAGACCCCCAAGGAAAAACCCGTCCCCGGCCAGAAGCTGGGCTTTGGCCGGCTGTTCAGCGACCATATGTTCATCATGAACTACAAGACCGGCAAGGGCTGGTATGACCCCCGCATCGTCCCCTACGGGGATCTTTCCCTCTCCCCGGCGGCCCTCTGCCTCCACTACGGCCAGACCGTCTTCGAGGGGATGAAGGCCTACTATGGCGAAAAGGGCGACATCCTCCTGTTCCGCCCGGACGAGAACTTCTCCCGCCTCAACAGCTCCAACCGCCGCCTGGCCATCCCCCAGATCGACGAGGAGCTCTGCATCCGGGGGGTGAAGGAGCTGGTGGAGATCGACAAGGACTGGGTACCCCGCGAGGACGGCGCCTCCCTGTATATCCGTCCCTTTATCATCAGCACCGACCCCGTCCTGGGGGTGCACCCTGGGGACGAGTACCTCTTTATCATCATCACCTCCCCCTCCGGGGCCTACTACGAATCCGGCCTGGAACCCGTGAAGATCTATGTGGAGTCCAAGTATGTCCGTGCGGTGCGGGGGGGCACCGGCATGGCAAAGACCGGCGGCAACTACGCCGCCTCCCTCCTGGCCCAGGATGAGGCCCACCAGCAGAACTATTCCCAGGTCCTCTGGCTGGACGGCGTGGAGCAGAAATACATCGAAGAGGTGGGGGCCATGAACGTCTTCTTCGTCCTGGACGGAGAGGTGGTCACCCCGGAGCTCCACGGCTCCATCCTCCCCGGCATCACCCGCAAGTCCTCCATCCAGCTTTTAAAGGACTGGGGCCTCAAGGTGAGCGAGCGGCGCATCACCATTGAGGAGCTGGACCGGGCCAACGACCAGGGGCGGGTGCTGGAGGCCTTCGGCACCGGCACCGCCGCCGTCATCAGCCCCATCGGGGAGCTGAAGTGGGGCGAGAAGCAGATGGTCTTTAACGGCGGCAAGATCGGCAGCCTCACCCAGCGGCTGTACGATACCCTCACCGGCATCCAGTACGGCAGGCTCCCGGACCCCCATGGCTGGAGCGTCACCGTCTGCAAGGGCTGACCCGCAGGAAGAACGAAAAAACGATCCCCCGCCACGGAGCGGGGGATCGTTTTTGTACAGGGGAGCAGCATCAGCTCTTTGGGGGGGAGGAAACATCGTCCCGGTGGGCGATCTGCCGTTTGAGGGCGGCGATGCCCTCCAGCCATTGCCGGGCCTTGTCCAGGTCGCCCTTGGCCTTGGCGTTTTGGAGCCCGTTGCGGTAGATGACCAGCTTGCTGTGCAGTGCTGCTAATTCTCGCTTGTCCATGGGGAGAGCACCTCCTTATCCCAATATACCACAGGGTCTATATGTCTTGCGCCGGAAAACAAAAGCGGCAGAAAAGGACCCCTTGTCCTGTTTTTTAGTATAGCATATTTCAGGAGCTGATAACAAATTTTTTATCAAATCGGGGAAAATTTTTCTGTTTTATACGAAAAAGCAGGGTGGATTCTTGTGCAAAAATACCATGGAACACAGTATATCCAAAGAAAGAAAGTGTCCGCCGCCGGAGGGCGGGTCCGGGAAGATCCCGGAAGAGGATGCGCCCGCCCTTTCCCGGCCCGGCGGGGAAAGAGCAGGACAGCCGGAAGGAACAAAAAACATCCCGGTCCGAGCCGCCAAGGCCGGGCAGGGATGCTTTTGGTATTTTTTGGCTCAGTCGGATTCCTCCGGCAGGGGGGCGAAGTCGGAAAGATTTTTCAGGGCATACTGAACACACTGGACCACCAGCTCGTTCCGGCTCAGCCCGTACAAATCGGCGACACATCCAAGCACCTGTACCGTGGTATCTTCAAGGCGTATGGTAATGGCCTCTTTCCTTGAGACCTTTGGGATAAAATCCTTCACGAGACCACCCCTCTGCCTGCTATTTTACAGGATTCGACAGCCCTTCGTATAGATTCAAAATCAATGTCAGAGTTAGCATCGGAAAAAACATCGTTTCTAATGTCAAAAATAATGTCGATCATTTGGAAAAGCGGCAAAAAGAAAAATCCGATGGTTTCCGCTTCCTGCGACAAGATGTCCCCTTCCGGCGGGCTTATACTGTTTTTTGGAAGGCAAAAAAGGGGGCAGGCAAATGGACTATGTCATCTATGGGGATGTGCTGGTGGCGGTGAATTTTATCATCGATCTTCTGATCCTCCGCCTCTGCCAGCTGCTCACCGGCATCCGCCAGCAGGGGGCGCGGCCCTACCTGGCGGCGGCGGCGGGGGGGCTCTGCTCCATGGCTATCTTCATCCCGGCGGGCTCCCTCTGGCTGGACCTCTTCATCCGGCTGGGGTTTTCCTTTATCGTGGTGTCCATCGCCTACGGCAGGCAGGCCCTTTCGGTATTTCTGCGGCTGCTGGGGGTGTTCTACGCCGTCAGCTTCCTGGTGGCTGGGGTGGTCATCGGCCTGTGGTTCCTGTTCCCCGGCGGGCGGTACGCCTACCGCAACGGCATGGTCTACCTGGACCTCGCGCCCACCGTACTCATCGGCTCGGTGGCGGCGGCCTATCTCTTTGTCCGGGTGTTTGAGCGTATCCTCTGCTGGGGGCGGGGGATGGGGGAGCGGTACGCCATGACCGCCAGGCGGGGGGACCGATCCATAGCCTTCACCGCCCTGGCGGATACCGGCAACCGCCTCACCGAGCCCTTTTCCGGCCTGCCGGTGGTGGTGCTGGAGGAGGAGAAGGGCCGCCAGCTGCTCACCGGGGAGGAGCGGGACTGGCTGGATACCGGGATGACGGCGGGGGAGCCTCCGCCGGGGCTGCGGTTCGTCACCTACCGGACCATCAGCGGAAACGGATTGCTGGCGGCCTTCCGCCCCCAGGGCCTGCGGGTCCGGGTGGGGGAGCGATGGATCGAGGTCGAAGGATACCTGGCCCTCCTGCGGGACGGAAAGGGCCCTGCCGGGTGCGAGGGGATCTTCCACCCCAGGATGATCCAGCTGGCGGCAGGCATCGGAGAAAAGGAAGGGGGAGCTGTTCATGGGGGATAAAAATCGCAACCGGCGCTGGTGGGGGAAAGGACTTCTCCGCAGGCTGATGGAGCTGCTGGTGGGCCGGGAGGAAGACGGGGTATTCTACATAAACGGCCCGGAGACCCTTCCGCCGCCCCTGAGCCGGGAGGAAGAGGAGAAGGTCTTCACCCTCCTGGAAAGCGACACCGCCAAGGCCAGGGAGGAGCTGATCGTCCACAACCTGCGGCTGGTGGTGTACATCGCCCGGAAGTTTGAATCCACCGGGGTGGGGATCGAGGACCTCATCTCCATCGGGGCCATCGGCCTCATCAAGGCGGTGAACACCTTCTGTCCCGCCCGGAACATCAAGCTGGCCACCTATGCCAGCCGCTGCATCGAAAACGAGATCCTCATGTACCTGCGGAAGTTCCAGACGGTAAAGAACGAGGTCTCCATCGATGAGCCCCTGAATGTGGACTGGGACGGCAACGAGCTGCTCCTCTCCGACATCCTGGGCACCGAGAACGACACGGTGAACCGGGCCATCGAGCAGGATGTGGAGCGCAGCATCATCCGGGAGGCGGTGAGCCGCCTGGAAGGGAGGGAGCGGACCATCATGGAGCTGCGCTTCGGCTTTGGGGGGCAGGAGGAAAAGACCCAGAAGGAGGTGGCGGATATGATCGGCATCTCCCAGTCCTACATCTCCCGCCTGGAAAAAAAGATCATCCGGGGACTGCGCAAGGACCTGGAGAAGGTGTATTGATTCCCCGCCCGATGGAGGTTATAATGGATGAGAAAAACCATGGAAAAGGGAAAGGGAGGAATACCATGAGACCCATCATCGGAATGACCGCCTGCCGGGGGGAGGGGAATGTTTACAAGACCAACGACACCTATGTGAAAGCCGTCATCCGGGCCGGCGGCGTTCCGGTGCTGCTGCCCATCGCGGCCCGGCCGGAGGACTGCCCCCGCCTTTTGGACCTGACGGACGGCCTGCTCATCCCCGGCGGGGTGGACATCGCCCCCCAGTTCTTCGGGGAGGAGCCGGTGAAGGAGGTGACCTGCATCGACCGGGTGCAGGATGAGTTTGAGCTGGAGCTGATCCGCCAGGCCGCCGCCCGCAAAAAGCCCATGCTGGCCATCTGCCGGGGGCTCCAGGTGGTGAACGTGGCCTTTGGGGGAACGCTCTGGCAGGACATCCCCACCCAGTGCCCACAGGCCCATGGACACAATCAGGAGACGGAGAGCCGCTCCGAGGCATACCACACGGTGTGCCTTTCCCCCGGCAGCCGCCTGGCGGCGGTGCTGGGGAAGGAGGAGCTGCGGACCAACTCCTACCACCACCAGGCGGTCAAGGACCTGGCCCCCGGCTTTTCCGTCTGCGCCCAGGCGAAGGACGGCGTCATCGAGGGGATCGAGAGCGCGGATGGGGCCATCCTGGCGGTGCAGTGGCACCCGGAGTGCATGGCGGAGCGTCACCCGGAGTTCCGCCCCCTCTTTGAGGACCTGATCCGACGCAGCGCAAGCAACAAATAGAGCGGATAAAAAAGCCGTTCGGTGTCCCTGCATGAAGGGATCCCGGACGGTTTTTTTTGCGGTTTTCTCCCCTGCCAGTTTATGGCTGGCGGCTTAAAGCGGGAAGGGACCGCCCATACTTTCCAGGAAACTATTAGAGAGGATGATGGGCGGTGTACCAGAACAGAGTGGAGATCTGCGGCGTCAATACGGCAAAGCTGCCGGTGCTGGGAGAGGAGGAGAAGATGGAGCTGATCCGGAAGGCCCAGGCCGGGGACGAGGCGGCGCGGGAGAAGCTCATCAACGGCAATCTGCGTCTGGTCCTCAGCGTCATCCAGCGCTTTGCGGGCCGGGGGGAGAACATGGACGACCTCTTCCAGGTGGGGGTCATCGGCCTCATCAAATCCATTGATAACTTCAAACCGGAATACGGCCTGCGCCTGAGCACCTACAGCTGCCCCATGATCATCGGAGAGGTGCGCCGGTACCTGCGGGACCACGGGATGGTGCGGGTGTCCCGCAGCATCCGGGATACCGCCTACAAGGCCCTGCAGATCCGGGAGGAGCTCACCAAAAAGCGCCGCCGGGAACCCACAGTGGGGGAGATCGCGGAGGAGATGGGCTGCCCCAAGGAGGATGTGGTGCTGGCCCTGGAGGCCATCGTGGAGCCGGCCTCCCTCCAGGAGCCGGTGTATTCCGACGGCCGGGACACCATCTATATTATGGACCAGGTGAAGGACAGCTGCACCGACAGCGACTGGCTGGGGGAGATCTCCTTCCGCCAGGCCATTGAGAGCCTGGGGGAGCGGGAAAAGAAGATCCTCTCCCTGCGCTTTATGTCCGGCAAGACCCAGATCCAGGTGAGCCAGGAGGTGGGGATCAGCCAGGCCCAGGTCTCCCGCATCGAGAAAGGGGCCCTGGAGCGGATCAAAAAACAGCTGTAGCGGAAGTGCCGCCGTCCGGAAAAACACCGGGCGGCGGTTTTCAGGAAAAGCCCCTGCCGCATAGAATGGGGGAGGGGAGGTGGAGCGTGATGCTTTGCAGGCTCAGCGATCTGCGGGACAAGGAAGTGGTGAATATCACGAACGGCAGCTGTATGGGGTGCGTCTCCGATGTGGAGATCGACACCTGCTGCGCCAAGGTCACCGCCATCATTATTTACGGGCGCAGCCGCCTTTTCGGCCTCCTGGGCCGGGAGGAGGACACGGTGATCTGCTGGGACGAGATACAGTGTATCGGGGAGGACACGGTGCTGGTGAAGTACTGCCCGCCCCCCGGCGCCGCCTCCTGCCGCCGCAGGGAGTCCATCCTGGACCGGCTCTTCGGGTAGGGGCCGGGGCGTTCGGTGAATATGGAGAAAATATGAGCTGATTTTTGAGAAAAACGACGGAAAAAACAGTTGCAATCGGGTCAGGGATGTGGTATGATAATACGGCAAATGGAGAACACACGCGTCCCAATCGGGCCGCTGTTGCCGGTCCTGCCGGTGGCGGTCTGAAGCGCGGGGCGCGGCGGTCCAAAAACGAAAGGAGAAAAACAACATGGCAGTCGTATCTATGAAGCAGCTTCTGGAAGCGGGGGTCCACTTCGGCCACCAGACCAGAAGGTGGAACCCCAAGATGGCCCCCTACATCTTCACCGAGCGCAACGGCATCTACATCATCGACCTGCAGAAGACCGTCCGCAAGCTGGAGGAGGCCTATATGTTCGTCCGCGACCTCTCCACCGAGGGGGGCGAGGTGCTCTTTGTGGGCACCAAGAAGCAGGCGGCCGATTCCATCCGGGAAGAGGCGGAGCGGGCCGGCGCCCACTATGTCAACTCCCGCTGGCTGGGCGGCATGCTCACCAACTACAAGACCATCCGCAAGCGCATCGCCCGCCTGGAGCAGCTGCGGAAGATGGAGGCCGACGGCACCTTTGACCGCCTGCCCAAGAAGGAAGTCATCAAGCTGAACCTGGAGATCGAAAAGCTGGAAAAGTTCATGGGCGGCATCAAGCACATGGATAAGCTCCCCGGCGCCCTCTTCATCGTGGATTCCCGCAAGGAGAAGATCGCCGTGGCCGAGGCCCACAAGCTGGGCATCCCCGTTGTGGCCATCGTGGATACCAACTGCGATCCCGACGAGATCGACTACGTCATCCCCGGCAACGACGATGCCATCCGCGCCGTAAAGCTCATCTCCCAGACCATGGCGGACGCCATCATCGAGGGACGGCAGGGCGCCCAGGGCGCGGCGGAAGCCGAGGCCGAGGCCGCCGAGGCGGAGGAAGCCTAAGTTAAAAGCGAAAGTATGGTGCCCGGATTCCCGTGATTCGGGCACTTTTCCGGAAGTTTTGAGATAAAATATAAGGAGGAACCACCCATGGCATTTACAACACAGGATGTTAAGAATCTCCGGGAGTCCACCGGCTGCGGCATGATGGACTGCAAGAAGGCCCTCACCGAGACCGATGGCGATATGGAAAAGGCCATCGAGCTGCTGCGGGAGAAGGGGCTCTCCAAGATCGCCAAGAAGGCCAGCCGCATCGCCGCCGAGGGCATCGTCTGCGCCATCCAGGATAAGGACAAGAAGGTGGGCGTGGTCATCGAGGTGAATTCCGAGACCGACTTTGTGGCCAAGAACGCCGTCTTCGTCCAGTTCGTGGAGGACTGCGCCAAGACCGTCCTCAACGAGGACCCCGCCGATGTGGAGGCCCTGCTGGGCTGCACCATCTCCGGCGGCACCGGCACCGTCCAGGAGGCCCTCCAGGAGAAGATCCTCACCATCGGCGAGAACCTGAAGATCCGCCGCTTTGCCCGGTACGAAGGGGACGTGGAGACCTACGTCCACGGCGGCGGCCGCATCGGCGTTATGGTGCGCTTTGAGGTGGAAGGGACCCCCGACGCCGCGGCTTTCCAGGCTTATGCCAAGGACATCGCCATGCAGGTGGCGGCCTCCACCCCCACCTACCTGGATAAGGACGCTGTCCCCGCCGAGACCATCGCCAAGGAGAAGGAGATCCTCACCGCCCAGGCCATCAACGAGGGCAAGCCCGCCAACATCGCGGAGAAGATGGTGATGGGCCGCATCAACAAGTACTACAAGGAGGTCTGCCTCGTGGAGCAGCCCTTCATCAAGGACGGCGACATCTCGGTACAGAAGTTCACCGAGACCACCGCCAAGGAGCTGGGCGTGAAGATCCGCATCGTGGAGTTTGTCCGCTTTGAGAAGGGCGAGGGCCTGGAGAAGCGGGAGGACAACTTCGCGGACGAAGTTGCCAGCATGATCAAGTAAAGCAGAGCTCCGCAAGCTGCCTGCTCCTACACGGCCCCCAAAATGGGGGCCGTACCTTTACAGCAGGGGAGGTGCTTTTATGATGTATCCCTTTTTAACGCTGGATGACGGCACGGAGATCGTCCATTCCGAGTACCGGCCCGACCGGACGGTCCGTGTCTACATCGAAAGGCCGGATGAGAAAGACGGCTTCCATCACGCATGGTGTACCCTGCCCGGATACCGGTGGGAGGATGTTGTTGGATTTACCCAGGCGGAGGTGGAAGAATTCCAGAAGCTGCTGGGATCCACAGCCCATCTCATCATCCGCTTTGCCCAGGAAGGGGGCTTTGATGGTGCCGCAGCTGTTTAGGATCGGTCCTTACGTGGTGTTTTTCTGGTCCAACGAAGGAGTCCCTTTGGAGTGTATCCATGTTCATATCGCGAAGGGGCGTCCTTCCGCCAATTCCACCAAGGTCTGGCTCACCAGGAGCGGACACTGTATCCTGGAAAATAACGATTCCGGCATCCCCCGGAATGTTTTGGGAAACCTGCTGGCGATCATCGAGACCCAAAGCCTTCTGATTGGAAGAAAATGGTTGGACTACTTCGGGAAAATAGATTACATCTGCTGAAAAAGTGCGCCGGAGAGAGGTCCCGCAGGGCTTTTCCCGGCGCTTTTTTCATAGCCGCCGCAGACGGGAGCGCCGAGGATTTCCCCAAAATAGACTTTACAGAAACTCCGGCTTATTGTAAAATAGAACAAGGATATTGCGGGAGCTGCCTCCCGCGGGAATGAAACAATAAGGTGGTTCATTATGACGCCAAGTTATCGCAGGATCGTTTTAAAGCTGAGCGGAGAGGCTCTGGCAGGGAAGAACGGCTTCGGCATCGATTACGATACCGTGGTCTCCATCTGCCGGAGCATCAAAAAATGCGTGGAGCTGGGGACTCAGGTGGGGATCGTCGTGGGGGGCGGGAACTTCTGGCGGGGCCGTTCCAGCGGCAAGATGGACCGCACCCGCGCCGATCATATGGGGATGATGGCCACCGTCATCAACTCCCTGGCCCTGGCCGATGCCCTGGAGGGGCTGGAGGTGCCGGTGCGGGTGCAGACCGCCATCGCCATGCAGGCCATCGCGGAGCCCTACATCCGCAGCCGGGCGGTGCGCCATATGGAAAAGGGCCGGGTGGTCATCTTTGGATGCGGCACCGGCAGCCCCTTCTTTTCCACCGATACCGCTGCCGCCCTCCGTGCCGCGGAGGTGGGGGCGGACATCGTCCTAAAGGCCACCATGGTGGACGGGGTGTACGACAAGGACCCCCACAAATTCCCGGACGCCAAGCGGTACGATACGGTCTCCTTCAGCCAGGTGCTGGAGCAGAACCTTTCGGTGATGGATATGACCGCCGCCTCCCTCTGCCGGGATAACGGTGTCCCCATCCTTGTCTTCGACCTCAGCGACCCGGAGAACATCTGCCGCGCGGTGTGCGGTGAACATATCGGAACGACTGTTAAGGAGGTTTAAAGCATGAGCCCCGAACTGAAGATCTACGAAGAGAAGATGAACAAGACCATCGGCGTTATGACCTCGGAATTTGCCAGCATCCGGGCGGGCCGGGCCAACCCCGCCGTCCTGGATAAGGTGCTGGTGGATTACTACGGCACCCCCACCAAGATCCGGGAGATGGCCTCCGTATCGGTCTCCGAGGCGCGGGTGCTGGTGATCCAGCCCTACGATAAGGGCTCCCTGCGGAACATCGAGCGGGCCATCCAGACCTCCGACATCGGCATCAACCCCGCCAACGACGGCACGGTGCTGCGCCTCACCTTCCCCCAGCTCACCGAGGAGCGCCGCAAGGAGATCGTCAAGCAGGTCTCCCGCCTGGCGGAGGATTCCAAGGTGGCCATCCGCTCCATCCGCCGGGATGCCAACGACCGCTTTAAGGTCATGAAGAAGAACGGCGAGGCCACCGAGGACGACGTCAAGAGCCTGGAGACCCAGATCCAGAAGCTCACCGATAAGTTCGTGGAGGAGATCGACAAGCTGGCCGCCGCCAAGGAGAAGGAGATCCTCTCCATCTGATAAAACACCAAAAGAGGAACTGCTTACGCAGGTCGTATGTCCGATCGAATAAGTTAGGGGCAAAGCGATGAAGGAACGAGAGAGCAGCCCGCCGGAGCGGGAATATCTGCCCAGGCATATCGGTATCATTATGGATGGGAATGGGCGCTGGGCCAGGGCCAGAGGCCTCCCCAGGGAGATGGGCCATCGGGCCGGGGCCAAGGTGGTGGGGGAGATCATCCGCCACTGCAAAAAAACCGGCATCCCCCATGTCACCATCTACGCCCTTTCCACCGAGAACTGGAAACGCCCCCGGAAGGAGGTAGACGCCCTCCTGGAACTGCTGCGGCGGTATCTTTCCGATATGGAGGAGTACCGGAGAGAGAATGCCCGCCTCATCGTTCTGGGGGATACTGCCCCCCTGCCGCCGGACCTTCGGGAGAGCATCCGGAAGGCCCAGGAGGAGAGCGCCGGGAATACCGCCATCACGGTGAATATCGCCCTCAACTACGGCAGCCGGGCGGAGATCGTCCGGGGGGCGCGGCTCCTGGCCCAGGAGTGCGCCGAGGGGCGGCTCCTCCCGGAGGAGATCACCGAGGAAAGGTTTTCTAAGGCCCTTTACACCGCCGGACAGCCCGACCCGGACCTCATCATCCGCCCCAGCGGGGAGCAGCGCCTCTCCAATTTCCTCCTGTGGCAGACGGCCTACGCCGAGCTGCTCTTTATGGATGTCCTCTGGCCGGACTTTACGCCGGAGCACCTCAACTACGCCCTGCATCAGTACGCCCGCCGCAGCCGCCGCTTCGGCGGGGTCTGACTCAGAAAGGAGAACCGCATGAAAAAGAGAATCCTTTCCGCTGGGGCTGGCCTGGCTGTGCTGGCGGTGGTCCTGCTCTTCTTTGATACCATCCTGGTGAACGTCTTGGCTGCCTGCGTCTGCCTGCTGGCCCTGTACGAGATCTTCAAGGCGGCCCAGCTGCTGCGCTTCCGGATGCTGGCGGCGGTGTGCGGGGTGTACTGCGTCCTCATCCTTTTCCTGAACACCAACGCCATCGCCATCTCCTTTTCCTACCTCAGTTACCTCCTGGTGGTGCTGCTTTTCCTGATGCTCCTGCGCAACCATGGCACCCTGCGGGTGGAGCAGGTGGCCTACAGCTTCCTGATGTCCATCCTGCTGGCGGTGTCCTTCTACTGCCTCATCCTCCTCAAGGAGCAGGTGGGCCCCCAGATGGGTGTCTTCTACCTGCTGATGATCTTCGGCAGCGCCTGGTGGTCGGACAGCGGGGCCTACTTTACCGGGACCTTTTTCGGAAAGCGTAAGCTCTGCCCCCTGGTGAGCCCCAAAAAAACGGTGGAGGGCCTGATCGGGGGCCTTATTACCGCCGCCGTCTGCAATGTCCTGGTGGCGCTTATCTTCCAGGCCTTCTGCAACTGGGTGGTGCCCTGGGGCTATATCCGCAACGCCGTCACGGTGAATATCCCGGCGGTGCTGCTGGCCACCCCCGTCGCCGCCCTGCTGGGGGTGCTGGGGGATCTTTCCGCTTCCATCATCAAGCGCCAGAGCGGCATCAAGGACTTCGGCAACATCATGCCCGGCCACGGCGGGGCGATGGACCGCTTTGACAGCGTTCTTTTCATCAGCCCGTTTTTTTATTTTATTTTTAACATTTGCCCCCTAATTTCCGCCATATAATCGGTGTAGAATAGGTCCTGGAAGGGATGGGCCCGGCGCGGGAAAGGCCGGACCGCTCCCTCATCCGCGGAAAAAAGGAGTCTGATCGTTTGAAAACCATTCTGCTCACCGTCCTGATCTTCGGCGTCATCATCAACATCCATGAGCTGGGGCACTTTCTCTTCGCCAAGCTCTTTGGGGTGCGGGTCCACGAGTTTTCCTTCGGCATGGGCCCCCAGCTCCTGGCCTGGAAGAGGGGAGAAACGCAGTATTCCATCCGGCTTTTCCCCATCGGCGGCTTTGTGGCCATGGAGGGGGAGGATGAGGAAAGCGGCGACGGCAGGGCTTTTTGCAACAAGCCCGCCTGGCAGCGGTTCGTGATCCTCTTCGCCGGGGCGGGGATGAACCTCCTTCTGGGGCTCTGCCTCCTGGGCTTCACCACCAGCCAGATGAACCTTTTGGGCACCAATGTGGTGGGCCGGACCACCGAGGGCGCCGCCTCGGCCTCCAGCCTCCAGCCGGGGGACCGCATCATCCAGGTGAACGGCTACAACACCCCCGGCTACAACGATGTGGTGTTCCAGCTCATCCGGGACCAGGACGGGGTGGTGGACCTCACCGTCCTGCGGGGCGGGGACCTTTCCATGACCCGCTGGGAGCGGACGCTGGCCTCCCTGGGCCTGGGGGAAAAGGATCCGGGGGAAAAGCTCTCCCTCACCATCCCATTCCAGATGGAAGACGCCGGGGACGGCCTGCGGGTCCTGAAGATCGATTTTGTCTTCCTGGGGGCGGAAAGAACCCTGTCCAACGGCATCTATTACACCTTCCAGCAGACGGTCTCCACCGTCAAGCAGGTGTGGTACTCCTTCCTGGACATCATCACCGGGCGGTTTGGCCTCAGCCAGCTTTCCGGTCCGGTGGGCACCGCCTCGGTGATCCAGCAGGCCTCCAGCCAGGGGCTGCGCTCCCTGGTGATGCTGGTGGCCTATATCACCATCAACGTGGGGGTCTTTAACCTCCTGCCCATCCCCGCCCTGGACGGGGGCAGGCTCTTCTTCCTCCTCATTGGGGCGCTGCTGCGGCGGCCCATCCCCCAGCAGTACGAGGCGTACATCAACGCCGCCGGGATGATGCTCCTGCTGATCTTTGTGGGCATCGTCACCTTCAGCGATGTGATGAAGCTGGTGACGAGGTAGCCAATCTGGGGTTTCACCCATCTCGGCCCAAGAGCCGCCGCTTTGCGGCGGTTGGCCTCGAAACGCGCCTTCTGCGAAGCAGACGTGCCCGAAGGGACGCAAAGCGGCCTGCTAGGGCTGGGCGCAGAGCCCCCACTTCTTTTTCTTTTCACGGGACCAGAAAATTTGCTCGCAAATTTTCAGTGAGCCGGGGCGATGCGTAGCAGCGCCAGCACGCGAAGCGGGCGTATTTTCGATGTATTTTTA
>JAETSQ010000032.1 GCA_021769525.1 Oscillospiraceae bacterium | reverse complement strand
TTTTTTGATATATGGCCTGGCAGCGGCGCTGATCTTCAGTATGCTGGGAAGGTTCGCGGCGGTGGAGACCGGCTCCGCTATGGAGTCTGCGGCGGCCCAGGCGATGGTAGTAAAGGCCGCCGGGGAGGAGGAAGTCCCGGAGATACCGGTGGGGCTTCTCCAGGTGAATATGAGCAGCATGGACGATATGTACTTCAAAAACTCCCTGCTGGAGGAGCTGGGAGAGGGCTATGCCGTCCACGCCCTTTCCACCGATGACGCCAAGAACAGCCAGTCCGCCATGTTCCGCAAGATGGTGGAAAAAGGATACAAGCTCGTCATCGTGGAGCTGTTCGATGCCGGCCTGGCGGATGAGTATATCGACCTGGCCCTGGAAAATGAGGTCAGCCTGATCTTTACCGGAGAGCAGCCCTCCGGGGAGCAGATGGCCCGGATGGAGAACCTCTATTATGTGGGGACTTCCGAAGGGAACGTCCTGCGGGAGCTGGCGGACGCCATCATCACGGGATGGAAGAACAACCAGCGGGCCATGGAGCTGAAGGACGACGACCGGCTGGTCTACAATGTCTTTACAAAGGATGACTACGAGGAAAACGGCAACCAGGAGACGCTGGAAAACTACCTCACCGCTGCCGGGATCGAGGTGAAGCTGGGGCGCCAGTGCATTACCAGCGCCTTTGGCTTTGACGCAAAGACCGAGGTGGATAAGGCTTTCTATGCCGGCGGGGAGATCTTCATCTGCGACAGCAGCAGCTTTGCCCGGCAGATCTCCGAATATCTCCATGAGGAAGAATTCCCCACCGACCGGTTTGAGAACAGCTGCATCTTTATCACCGCCGCCGATGAGACCGCCCAGCAGATGGTGGAGGAGGGGACCGCCATGTTTGCCACCGGCGTCAACGGCGGAGATACCGGCACGACGGTGGGCCGCCTGGCCAGGGTCCTGCTCCAGGGCGGGAAGCCCTCGGCCGAAAATGTGGGCATCGCCCCCGACCGGAATAAATGCCTGAGCGTCACCAGCCGCACCATGCTCGCCGACCGCATCAGCACCCCGCCCCCGGCGGAGGAAGATGAAGGGGAAGAGGAGTAAAAATAGACCATTGCGGGGCCTCATCTTGGCGAAAAGACTTTTTCGCCAAGATGAGGCCCGCCGCTACGGCGGGATTATCCGCTCGCTGTGCTCGCTCTACGCGAAAAGAGGGGCCTCTCGGCCCCCCTTTTCACACTTTTTCCCCCGCTTCTGCGCGAACCGCTGCTCCTGGGATAACGTTTTTCACCGGCCTAAAGCACTGCTTTTATCCAAGTGACTGTCTTTTTATTATTGGTACAGCTCCTAATTTACAGCCGTCCGCCGCACTGGTTGCAGAAGACGCTCCCCTGGGGATTGGCCGCCCCGCACCGGGGACAGACTCCGCCCCCGCCGCTGTTTCCGCGCAGGAGCGTGAGGGCAGAGGAGGGAAGAGCGGTGAGCTGTCCCTTTTCCACCGCCTTCCCCGCCTCCTTTTCCACCTCGTAGACGCTGGCGCAGCCGGGGCAGGTGGCGATGTACCGCACGTGGTAGCGGAAGACGGGGATAAAGAACAGGTGGATGTATTCGTAGCACTTGCAGAGAGCAAAGGTCCCCCGGCGCCCGCACCCAGGGCAGGGGGCCTCCACCGTCCCCACCTGCTGGACCTTTCCATCGCTGCCGATGATGAAGAACATTGAGAGGACCTCCTTTTCGTGTAGGATGATCGTTCCCAGTATAGCATATCGCCGGGGAAAACACCAGGCCCCGGTCCCCACTTCTTTTTTCTCACCCGTGAGATCCGGAACGATAAGACGGGGCGATGTGAAGCATCGCCAGCACGCGAAGCGGGCGTATTTTCGATGAAAGCATTTCATCGAAAATGAGTATTAAAAAAGAAGCAAAAAAGAACGTCCGGACTTCGTCCGGTTTTCGCCCTACCCGGAGCGGGGATAAACCCCGCTCCTTGACCGAGGAGAAGAGCGCAAGGGAGTGCCTGGAGTCTTGGGTGAACTCCCTCCGTCAGCCTACGGCTGACACCTCCCTCAGAGAGGGAGGCTTTGGGCTGAAAATCCTGGCCCCGCAGGGCCGCTAAAGTTTCCGTCCACCCTTTTCAAAGGGTGGCGGGGTCCAGGGGCAGAGCCCCGGTCGCCCGTCGCAACGGGCGAAAAGCTGTTTGCAGCAGGGAATATGCAGGAAAACCGCAAAAGAACGGCACATATCTATTGACCGTGGGAAAAGAAAAAGGTAAAATGTAAGTTGGAATCGTTTCGAAAGCGATATGCCTTGACCCGGACAAGAAGGGAGTTTTTGTGTGAAAAAAACCATCGCTGTCCTTGCCGCCCTTTCCCTTCTGTTTTCGCTGGCGGCCTGCGCCGCCAATAAGCCCTCCGGCCGCCCCCAGGAGGTGGTGAGCGGAGGCGGGGCGATCCATTTTTCCAGCAGCGAGCCCGCCAGGGAGCCGGCGGTGCCGGAAAATCCCCCTGCCGTTCCGGAGGATGAGGAGGGGCCCTCTTACGCCCCCATCCCCAGCTCCAGCGTCCCCTCCTACGCCAGCGGCAGCATCAGCTACCCGCCGTCCGGTTCTTCCGCCCCCTCGGTCCCACCCGCTTCTTCCAGTTCTGGTACCGCCTCGGTCCCCAGCAGCGCTTCCTCCAGCAGCCGGTCCGCTTCCGCCCGCCCGTCCTCGTCTTCCAGCGTTTCGGAGGACCCGGCCAGCGAGGAAGGACCGGAGGAGGACGATCCCCCTGTCCCTTCCGGCGGGGACGAGGTGCGGGGCATCTGGCTCTCCTACCTGGACCTGGGGCCGCTGCTCAGCGGCAAGAGCGAAAGCGCCTTTACCGCCAGCATCGGCACAGTGATGGATAACATCAAAAACCTGGGCCTCAACACCGTTTACGCCCAGGTGCGCCCCTTTGGGGACGCCCTCTATTACTCCGATTATTTCCCCTCCAGCTACCTGTTTACCGGGACCGAGGGGGAGATCGGCAGCCAGCCCTACGACGCGCTGGAGATCATGATCCAGGCCGCCCACAGCCGGGGCCTGCGCATCGAAGCGTGGCTGAACCCCTACCGGGTGCGCACCTCGAATAAGCCCCTTTCCGGCGATAATCCCGCCCGCGAGATGCTGGACACCGGGGATGCCCTGCGGTACGACGGGGGCATCTACTACAACCCCGGCAGCGCCGCCGCGCGGGAGCTCATCGTGGACGGCGTCCGGGAGATCGTGGCAAATTACAACGTGGACGGTATCCACTTTGACGATTATTTCTACCCCCCCAACGCCTCCGCCTCCTTTGACCAGGCCACCTACCAGGCCTCCGGCTCCGGCAAGAGCCTGGCCGCCTGGCGGCGGGAGCAGGTGGACATCCTGGTAAAGGCGGTCTATAACGCCGTGGGCACCGGGACGGTCTTCGGCATCAGCCCGGCGGGGAACAACCAGAACAACTACAACTCCCTCTACTGCGATGTGGAAAAGTGGCTCACCACCCCCGGCTATGTGGATTACATATGCCCCCAGGTGTACTTCGGCTTCAACAACTCGGTGAAGCCCTACAAGAGCACCGCAAAGGAGTTTAACGATATGATCACCCAGAGCGGGGTGAAGCTCTATGTGGGCCTTGCCGCCTATAAGATCGGGGACGCCCAGCAGGGCGGGACCGAGTGGGTCCAGAATACCGACATCATGGCCCGGCAGGTGGAGTACGCCCGCACCCTTTCCAGGTACGGGGGCTTTGCCCTCTACCGGTACGATTCCCTCTTTAACCCCGCCGGGGGCGTCTCCGGGGCGGTGAAGAAGGAGATCGCCAACCTGAAAGACATTCTGTGACCCAAAGACATTCTGGAGGAAAAGCATCGTGCGCGATCTGCTGAACAACAACGGGAAACTGGTGGCCCTGATGGGTAGCCTCTTTGCGGGCATCATCATCGTTACCGGGGCCATCGCTGTCTTCCTGGGGGATGTGGACTATCCCCCTCTTTTCGCCGACGGCTCCTCCAGCCAGAGCACCCCCCAGGAGCCCCAGGAGCCGGGGGGAGAGGAGATCCCGCCCCCGGCCCAGGAGCCGGAAGATACCGGCGGCTTCATCGATCCCCCCGCCGACCCCGACGGGAACGAGCCGGTGATCTACACCTACAACAAGCCGGACGAGATGCGGGGCATCTACCTCATCCCCGGCCAGGACTTCCTCACCGGGGACAGTTCGGAGGAAACGGTGAAGGCGGAGATCGACGCCGCCATCGGCCACGCCGTCTCCATGAAGCTCAACACCGTCATCCTCCAGACGGCGGGGCAGAAGGGGGTCCTCTACAACAGCAAAAATCTCCCGACCCTCACCACCTTCTTTGATCCTCTGGCCTACGCCATCTCCCAGGCGCGGGCCCAGGGGCTGTATGTCTACTGCATCTACAACACCATGTACGTGGGGGACGGGGAGTCCATGGGCCGGGCCACCGGCATGGATGCCGCCACCATAAACTTCATCCGGGAGGAGGTGGGGGACTTTGTCCGGAACTACCACCCGGATGGCCTCTTCCTGGATGAATATTACAACGAGGAGACCTCCGCCTCCTACGGGGCCTATCTCAGCCAGGGGGGCGGCATCGGCTACCAGAGCTATATGCGCTCCCTCTCCCGCACCGCCCTGGAGACCGTCCTCACCACGGTGGAGGAAAACGCCCCCGGAATGCAGGTGGGCATCCTCACCGACGCGGTGTGGCAGAACAAATCCCAGAACGAGGCGGGTTCCAATACCTCCGCCTCCTGGACGGTGCTGACCAACGGCAACACCGATGTGAAGGCGCTGCTGGAGGAGGGGAAGTTCGACTTTGTGGCGGTCCGGGCCATCGGCTCCACCGGCGACGGGGCCGTCCCCTTTGATACCGTCACCGCCTGGTGGGGGAAGCTGGCCCAGGGCTGCGGCATCCCCATGTACGTGGTCCACTCCGCCGACCGGCTGGGGAGCAATAACCCCGGCTGGGGCAGCAATACGGAGATGGTGCGCCAGCTGGACAACGCCCACAAGGTGGAGGGCTACGGCGGCAGCATCTTCAACTCCCTGGCGGCCCTGCTGGCGAACCCCGGCGGCGCCACCGATAACATCCTCAAGTACCTGAACGACCAGACCAGCGCCCAGTTCATCCTCACCGAGCTGAAGCTGACCCGGCCGGAGCAGACCACCTACACCACCAACGAGGCCACCGTCATGTTCCAGGGGGCCAGCGACCCCACCAACAAGGTGACCCTCAATGATAAGGAGATCACCACCGACAAAAACGGCTACTTCTCCGTCTCCCAGGACCTGGCGGCGGGGCTCAATACCTTTGTCTTTTCCCACAAGGGCAAGACGGTGACCTACAACATCACCCGGCAGGTGAAGGTGCTGGATAAGGACAGCGTGGCCCCCACCGGCAGCATCAACATCGATGGCGGCATGAAGATCACCGTCTCGGTAAACGCCTACGCCGGCTCCACCGTCACCGCCTCCCTGGGGGGCAGTTCCATCACCCTGACGGAGACCAAGGCGGAGGGAGACGACACCGATAAGACCTCCTCCTACGTCAAATACACCGGGGACTTCACCGCGCCGGAGGCCACCTCCTCGGCCCAGAAGCTGGGGACCATCACCTTTACCGGCTCCTACCAGGGCTTTACCGATACCGCCACCGGAGCTTCGGTGACGGTGAACAAGAAGGCGGTCATCGGCTCCGGCAAGGCGGTGGTGGTCACCGCTGCCCAGGCGGAGACCTTCCCCAGCGACACCATGAACGACATCTCCAGCCCCTACTGCTTCCCCCTGCCCGCCGGGGCCCTGGACTACACCCTGGGGGACGAGATCGTCTACCGGGAGGGGAGCAATACATACCGCTACTACCTGCTGGAATCCGGCCTGCGGGTCTATTCCAAGGATATTTCCACCACCTCCCAGAAGGCGGCGGATAACGTCATCCAGGGGATGACCGTCACCAGCACCTCCTCCTACACCGATGTCATCCTCACCATGACCCAGCCGGTGAGCTACGACGCCTCCTATTCCTCCGGCAGCATGAGCTTCGATTTTGCCTACACCAAGACGGTGTGCGGCAGTATGCCCAGCCTCACCAAGAACCCCCTCTTCTCCTCCGCCACCTGGAGCGGCCAGAAGCTGACCCTTACCTTCCGCAAGAGTAACGGGATCATGGGCTACCGGGCCTCCTACAGCGGCAGCACCCTCACCCTGCGGTTCCACAATGTCCCCACCATGGAAAACGCCCGCATCGTCATCGACCCCGGCCACAGCGGCCCGGACGGCGGCGCGGCGGGGAACCTGGCCGCCTACCCGGAAAAGGTGATCAATCAGCAGATCGCGAAGCGCCTGTATAACGTCCTTAAGAACACCCATGGCTCCAATGTCTACCTCATCGATACCACCGGCTCCAGCAAGGTGGAGCTGGCCACCCGTGTCTCCCTGGCGGAAAAGCAGAACGCCCAGCTCTTCCTCAGCATCCACTGCAATTCCGCCGCCAGCACCTCCGCCAAGGGGAACGAGGCCTACTACTTCTACTCCTTCTGCAAGCCTTTTACCGACTATGTGAACAGCGCCATCTATTCCGCCATGGGCAACTCCAACCGGGGCAGCAAGTACGGCCTCTACTACGTCACCCGCACCAGCCATTATACCTCCACCCTGGCGGAGTGCGGCTTTATGAGCAACAACAGTGAATACCAGCAGCTTCTGGATTCCGCCACCCAGCAGGAGATGGCCCAGAACCTGGCAAAGGCCATCGCCAATTACTTTTCCTCCATCCGGGTCACCGGATACGAGAACGGCACCGAATCGGTGGGGGCGGTGTCCCAGATCCCGGTCACCGGCCTTACGCTTAACAAGGCGGAGCTGACCCTGGCGGTGGGAGCCAGCGAGACCCTTACGGCCACCGTCGCCCCGGAGAACGCCACCAACAAAAATGTGAAGTGGACCACCAGCGACGGGAAGATCGTCACCGTGGACGCTACCGGCAAGGTCACCGCTGTGGCCCCCGGCACCGTCACCGTCACCGCCGCCACCGAGGACGGGAACAAGACTGCTGCCTGCAAGGTGACGGTCACCGGCGCCGTCACCGGCGTCACCCTGAACAAGACTACCCTCACCCTGGCGGTGGGAGCCAGCGAGACCCTCACCGCCACCGTGGCCCCGGATACCGCCCCCAACAAGGCGGTCACCTGGACCTCCGGCGACCCGAAGATCGCCACGGTGGATGACAAGGGCAAGGTCACCGCCGTCAAGGAGGGGAACGTCAAGATCACCGTCACAACCGCCGACGGCCAGAAGACCGCCGAATGCGCCGTCACCGTCACCGCCGCCGGCGTCCCGGTGACCGGCATCGCCCTGGATAAGACCGAGCTGACCCTCACCGAGGGAGAGACCGGGACACTGTCCGCCACCGTCACCCCGGAGAACGCCACCAACAAAAAAGTGAAGTGGACCAGCAGTGACACCAAGGTAGCTACAGTGGACGACAAGGGCGTAGTCACCGCGGTGAAGAAGGGCACTGCCACTGTCACCGCCGCCACCGAGGACGGGAACAAGACCGCCGCCTGCAAGGTGACGGTAAACGAGAAGCCCCCGGCGGTGGTTCCGGTAACGGGCGTCACCCTGGACCAAACCGCCCTCACCCTGAAGGTAGGAGAAACGGTCACCCTCTCCGCCACTGTCACCCCGGACAACGCCACCAACAAAAATCTTTCCTGGAGCACCAATAACGTTGGCATTGCCAAGGTGGATGCCAGCGGCTTGGTCACCGCGGTGGCGCCAGGCACCGCCACCATCACCGCCTCGGCGGGGGGACAGTCCGCCACCTGCACCGTCACGGTGGAGGCGGAGGCCCCGCCCCCGGTCTCGGTGACCGGTGTCACCCTGGATCGAAATACGCTGGAGATGAAGGTGGGGGATGCCCCCGTCACTCTTAACGCCGCCGTCGCCCCGGCGGATGCCGCCAACCAGGCGGTCACCTGGAGCAGCGGTAACGAAGCGGTGGCCACCGTCAGCGGCGGCACCGTAACGGCAGTGGGAGCGGGAACGACTACCATCACCGTCACCACTGCGGACGGGGGCTATACCGCCGCCTGCACGGTGACGGTCACCGCTGCCCAGGCGCCGGAAGGGGGAGACCCCCCGGTGACGCCCCAGCCCCCGGAAGAAACCCCGCCGGATACACAGCCCCCGACACCATGATCCTATTGAGGTGTATACCCCGTGGCCTGTTCTTTTAACAAGCCGCGGGGTATTTCTTGTCCCTCTTTTTCATAGATTGTAGGGAAGGGGGTATGGGGAAGTGAGAAACCGGTACTACAGGACCATGACGGTGCACCGGGGGAGGCGCGCCCCGGCGGGCCGGGGCAGGGGAGAGGAGCCGCCCCTCACCTTGCTGGAAAATGTCACCGCCTTCACCGCCCTCCAGACCTTTCTGTGTCTGCTGGTGCTGGCGGCGGCCTTCACGCTCCAGTTCATCGACGGGGAGCGGTACCAGCTGGCGGGGCGGTACTACCGCACCGTCATGGGCCGGGCGGGGGAGGACGCGGTGGAGGTAGGCAGCTTTGGGGAGCCGCTGGACTGGGAGAATATCCTGCGGGAGCTGGAAAGGACGGTGATGGGCCAGGTGATCGGGGAGGGAGAGCCCCAGGGGATGGGGGGACAGAGCCCCTACATCCCGGTTAATTTGTATCAGGGGGGTGTGCTGGTGTCCGCTCCGGCCCGGTATCCCGTCTATGGGAGCCTCACCTCTCCCTTCGGCCTGCGGGAGCATCCGGTCACCGGGGCCGGGGACTTTCACACCGGCCTGGACATCGCCGCCCCGGAGGGGGCCAACATCTACGCCGCCTACCCCGGCACCGTGGCCCAGGTGGGCTGGTCGGACATATACGGCAATTTCCTCATCCTGGACCACGGCGGCGGCCTTTCCACCCGGTACTGCCATTGCAGCCTCATCCTGGCCAAAGAGGGGCAGCGCCTCCCGGCGGGGGCCCGCATCGCGGAGGTGGGCAGCACCGGCATGGTCACCGGGCCTCACCTGCACTTTGAGGCCATGGTGGATGGGGATCTCATCCAGCCCCTCGCCCTTTTCCGGCTGTGAGCTTCTCTTGGCGGGGGGTGCGCGTCTCCCTCAGCTTCTGGTTTTTCTGCGGGGCGGTGCTGCTCCTCACCGCCGACCGCTCCGGCCTTTCCGGCCTGTTCTTCTGGGCCATCGCCCTCCACGAAGGGGGGCATCTCCTTTATATGAAGGCGGCCCGCCTGCCTATAGGGGAGCTGCGCCTTTCCCCCCTGGGACTGATCCTCTCCCTCCGCTCCGGCTGCCATCCCGGCCGGGGACAGAGCCTGCTATTAAATCTTTCCGGCTGTGCCGCCAACCTTGCCGCCGCCGCTCTGCTGCCCCTGATCCCCGGCGGCGGTCTGGCGGCGCTGCGCTTTTCGGCGGTGAACACCGCCCTGGGGCTTTTAAACCTGCTGCCCATCCCCGGCCTGGACGGCGCCCAGGCCCTGGAGGACCTGCTGATCCTCCTCTTCGGCTGGGAGCGGGGGACAGGGCTCCATACCGCGCTGATGCGGACCTTCTGTCTGGCGGGGATGGGGGGCTCCGGCTGGCTGCTGGCGAGCCGGGGCCTTCGTGCCGCGCCTCTCTGCTTTTTCCTGGTCTTCCTGGCGGGGCTGTGGCAGGATGGCAAAGAATGAAGCGAGGTTGAAGCAAAGGATAAAAGGTGGTATAATGAAATTCACAAAAGGGGAAAGGGGAGAAGGAGCACGATGAGAGCAAGCCGCTTTTTCTCTTTCCTTTTGGCTGCTGTCCTGCTGCTTGCCGGCTGTGAGTCAGCGGAGGAACAGGCCCAGGAGGCATTAGACGGCGCCGCATCCCAGGCCCAGGAAAAATTGAACGGCGCGCTGGAATGGGCAGGGGGAAAGATCGTCGGCGCGCTGGATGAACTGGAAAACGCCGAATATGAAGGCGGCCCCTTTGAGAACAACATAGGATCCGCCCGGACCTACCTGCTGGGGCAGTTGAAGGAAAAATACGGCAAGGAGTTTATCGTCACCGGTGACGAGGACCTCCACAACTACGGCGCCCTGGCCGGGGCCACCTACCGGTGCAAAGCCGCCCCGGCGGACAAGCCGGACCAGGTGTTCACCGCCCTGGTCTCCCAGAGCCGGTACCGGAAGGTCATCGACGATTACGCCGTCTGGTTCTACAAGGAGGAGGCCGAAGCGCCGGTGGTGGAGTTCTGCCGGCAGTTCGATTATGTTCTGGATCAGCGGGTCACCCTGGAGATGCCGGAGACCGCTGTCACCTGGACAGGGGAGGACAGCGTGGAATACTTCCTCAAGAACAGCGGGGCCTATATTCAGATCGTGCTGCGGCTGGAGGACGGCCAGGATGCGGACTACTACGCCGAAAAGCTCCAGGACTTTCTGAGCCGCGTCTCGGAGCTGGACTGCGACCTGCTCCTCCAGGCACGGGCCGATAAGACCTACATCTACCACCGGGAGCTGTCCGTCCTGAAAGGCTTCGACCCTGGCACCATTCCCCTGGAGGACATCCGGGAGGATGTGGAGATCATGATGATGGTGGGAGCCCCCAGGACGGAGGAGGAGCTGGCGGAAGAGAGGGCAAAGCGGGAAGCGGAAGAAAAAGCGGAGGGCGGCGCCGGTTGAATTCCGGGGCAAAATCGTGTATGATTATCCCTGTTAAAAATCGCTGTCACCCAGGAGGTTTTCCATGATACCAGCCAACATCGACCGTCAGCTTTTAAAGGTCCAGAAGCCCGCCCGCTACTGCGGGGGGGAGATGGGCAGCGTCCAAAAGGACCGGGAAAAGACAGACCTGCGCTTCGCCTTCTGCTTCCCGGACCTCTACGAGGTGGGGATGTCCCACCTGGGGATGAAGATTTTATACTCCCTCATCAACGCCCAGGAGGGGATGTGGTGTGAGCGGGTCTTCGCCCCGGATACCGACTTTGAGACCATCCTGCGCAGGGAAAAGATCCCCCTCTACGGCCTGGAGAGCTTCGACCCCATCCGGGATTTTGATGTGGTGGGCTTCACCCTCCAGTACGAGATGTGCTACACCACCGTCCTGAATATGCTGGACCTGGCGGGCATCCCCGTCCGGGCCGCCGACCGGGGGGAGGAATGGCCCCTCATCATCGGCGGAGGGCCCTGCGCCTGCAACCCGGAGCCCATGGCCGATTTCTTCGACCTTTTCCAGCTGGGGGAGGGAGAGGAGCTGATGCTGGATTTCCTGGCCCTGGTCCGCCAGGCCAAACGGGAGGGCCTCTCCCGCAGGGAGCTGCTGCGCCGGGCTGCGCAGATACCCGGCATCTACGTCCCCTCCCTCTATGACGTCGCCTACCGGGAGGACGGCACCGTTGCCGCCGTCACCCCCAGGGAGGGCGCCCCGGCCAAGGTCCAAAAGCGCATCGTAAAAGATATATCCGCCATGTATTTCCCGGAAAATTTCGTGGTGCCCTTCACCGAGGCGGTCCACGACCGGGCTATGGTGGAGGTGCTCCGGGGGTGTATCCGGGGGTGCCGCTTCTGCCAGGCGGGGTACATCTACCGCCCCTTCCGGGAAAAGGACCCGGAGGTACTGGACGGACAGGCCCGGACCCTCTGCACCGCCACCGGCTACGAGGAGGTCTCCCTCACCTCCCTTTCCACCAGCGACCACAGCCGCCTGGAGCCGCTGATGGAGGAGATGCTCCCCTGGACCCAGCAGAGAAAGGTAAACATCGCTCTGCCCTCCCTGCGGGTGGATAACTTCTCCCCCCGCCTGCTGGAGCTGGTGCAGAAGGTCCGCAGGAGCGGCCTCACCTTCGCTCCGGAGGCAGGGAGCCAGCGCCTGCGGGACGCCATCAATAAAAACGTCACCGAAGAAGAGGTGCTCGCCACCGCCCGCACCGCCTTTGAGGGGGGGTGCACCTCCATGAAGCTCTACTTTATGATGGGCCTGCCCACCGAGACCATGGAGGATATGGACGCCATGCTGGACCTGGCCCAGAAGGTGGTGGACCTCTTTGACAGCCTGCCCAATAGACCGAAGGGCCGCGGGGTGCAGGTGACCATCAGCGTGGCCTGCTTTGTCCCCAAGCCCCACACCCCCTTCCAGTTCGAGCCCCAGGACACCCTGGAGCAGTTCCGGGAGAAGCAGAAGCACCTCCTGGAGACGGTACGGAGCAAAAAGATCCGGGTGAACTACCACGACGCCGCCACCAGCCGGGTGGAGGCCATCCTGGCCAGGGGGGACCGCCGCCTTGCGCCGGTGGTGGAGGCCGTCTGGCGTGCCGGGGGGAACCTGGAGGGTTGGGACGAGCACTTCTCCCCCCAGCGGTGGGAGGACGCTCTTTCGGCGGCAGGGCTTTCCGGGGATTTTTACGCCTGCCGCCGCCGGGATTACGGCGAGGTGCTCCCCTGGGACCACCTGGACTACGGCCTCACCAAGGCCTTCCTCATCCGGGAGGACAAAAAGGCCTGGGAGAGCGTCACCACCGAGAACTGCCGGGAAAAATGCGCCGGATGCGGCGCCAATCACTTGCTGGGAGGTGCCTGCTTTGAGGCTCATTCGGGTGTTCTTTGAAAAACGGGACCGGGCCAAGTATATCTCCCACCTGGACCTGACCCGGTGCATGACACGGGCCTTTGCCCGCACCGACATCCCCGCCTGGTTTACCGAGGGGTTCAACCCCCATGTCTATATGACCTTTGCTCTCCCCATCCCCCTGGGGTTTGAGGGGCTGCGGGAATCCTTCGATTTTAAGCTCAGCGAGGACGGCTACCCCCTGGAGCGGGTCCGGGACCAGTTGAACGCCGCCCTCCCCCCGGACATCCGGGTGCTGGAGGCCGCGGCGGCGGTACGGAAGCCGGAGGCCATCACCTGGGCGGACTACCGGATCACCCTCTGGGACCCCGCCGGAGGGGAGGCCCTGGCGGCGGACTGGGACCGGCTGCTGGCGAAGCCCGCCATCCCGGTGGAAAAGAAGACCAAGCATAAAATCCAGGAGATGGACCTGCGGCCCCTCGTCACCCAGTTGGGCCGCCGGGTGGAGGCGGAGAGCCTCACCCTGGACCTGCGCCTCCCCGGCGGCGGCGCTATGAACCTGAACCCCAACCTGCTGCTGGGGGCCCTCTGGGCGGACCGGGGCAGGGAGGCGGAGTATGTACAGGTGGTGCGCACCGCCATCCTCACCGGAGACCTGGCGCCCTTCGCCTGACGGGGGCGGGGATCGACTTCATGCGCCCGCACAGAAAAAGGAGCCTTTACGGCTCCTTTTTTCATATCTCTTGTTCCTTGGCCCGCCGGACATACCGCCGGGCAGATTCTCGGAGCCCCTCCTGTTCCTCCGGCGTCAGGGGCCGCACCGGCTTTGCGGGGCGGCCGAAGGCCAGCATCCCGGAGGGGATCACTGTCCCTTCGGTGACCAGGGAACCGGCTCCCAGCATACAGCCCTCCTCCAGCACCGCGCCGTTGAGGAGGATGCTCCCCATCCCCACCAGGACGCGGTCCCCGACGGTGCAGCCGTGGAGGATACAGCCGTGGCCCACCGTCACCTCGTTGCCGACGATGGTGGGACGGCCGTGGTCCACGTGGAGGATGCAGCCGTCCTGGATGTTGCTGTCCCGGCCCACGGTGATGGGGGCCTCGTCCCCCCGGAGAACGGCGTTGTACCAGACGCTGGCGCCGGAGGCCAGGGTCACGTCCCCTACGATCCGGGCGCCGGGGAAGACGACGGCCCCGGCGGCGATGGACGGCTCTTTCATAGCGAATTCCCCACTTTCCTGCAATATGATACTTGGTAGTATACCAGAAAAGGAAGGGAAGGTCAAAAAAGAAGAGAAACCACCTTTATCACATTGGAAAGTGCCCCAATCCCGCAAATTTTTGAAAAAACCAGCCGTGTCATGGGAACTTTAGCCGTTCTTCTTTTTGCTTCTTTTTCTTCTTTCGCAAGAAGAAAAAGAAGAGAAAAATGGGCGGCAGCCCGGTTACAGCAGATTGCGGTAGGTGGGCCGGGCCGAATCCAGGAGGTCATCCAGCCGGGCCAGGATGACATCCAGGCCGCTGTAAAAATGTCCGTATTCCCTGTGGCGGGCCAGGCTTGGAAGCTCCGCCATAAGGACGGTCACCTCGTCCAGGACATCGTGGCGGACAAAGATCACCAGGAGCTTTTCCTTCTCGTTCCAGAGGCGGAAGAGCTCCTCGCTTTCTTTCTCCAATTCCGCGGAGGGGCTCTCCTCCCGCAGCCGTGCGGCGAAGCTGCCGATTTCGGCAAGGTCCCGCTCCAGGAGGAGGAGAGAAAGGCAGCTGCTCCCAAAGATCAGAGCCAAAAGGATCAGGGCGATGACAAGCCGCTTCATACCGCACCCTCCCGCTTTACCATGTGATAATTCCCCGCCTGGTCCAGTGTCATCACAAAGATGTCCCCGATGGCGGTGCGGCGGGAGGCGGCGATGTCCTCCAGCCAGGCCATATCCTTGCCGCAGAGGGCCAGGTAGTCGCTGTAGACATGGCCGTCGCTCACCACCACCAGGGGCGGGGCGTTCTGGTCCGGCTGGTCCGGCATCTCCAGCGTCTTGGGGGTGAGGGTGCGGGCGCCGTACTTCTGGTACACCGAGAGCTTCCCGGTGGTCTCCACCACCGCGAAGTCCACCTCATCCACCGCGAAGATCTGGTCCTGCCGCAGCTGGGCCATCAGGTCGTCCACCGAAAAGCGCAGCTCCCGGAGCTTCTTTTGGTCGATCTCCCCGTTTTTTATCACCACCACCGGGCTGCCGCTGAAGACCCGCCGCATCCACCGGCTGTGGAGATTTACGGCGGAGATGATGACCTCAAAGGTGACCAGGCTGAGGATGGGGAGCAGGCCGGAAAAAAGGGGCGTCTCCACCTCCTCGATGGGCAGGGTGGCGATGTTGGAGATAAGGATGGTCACCACCAGCTCGGAGGGCTGGAGCTCCCCCAGCTGCCGCTTGCCCATCAGCCGCACCCCGAAGACGATGACCACATAAAGGATCAGGGTGCGGAAAAATGTAACCAGCATCCTGTCATACCTCCCGGACGATTTTTGTTGTGCTCTAGTATCCCACGGATGGCAGGCGTTTATCCCCGCAGGCCGGATACATATTTCCCCGCGCCGCTGGAGATATTGAAAGTATCGAAAAAAATGAGGTGAGGAAGATGGGGAACGAGAGGCACCCGGCTTACAAAAAGCCCCAGGGGGAGGAGGCGGACAAGCGCCTTTCCGGCAGCCTGGAGGAGGACCTTCTGGAGATCCGGCGGCAGCTGAACAATTCGGATGACCTCCTGATCCACCGCCACAAAACCGGTAAGACCGAGGTGGCGGTGGTGATGTTTGACGGCCTGGTGTCCAACACCCAGGTGAGCGACTTTCTGCTGCGCCCCATCACCCGCATCCCCCAGGATATTGACACCGGCCCCAGGGTCTACGCCTACCTGAGCGGCGGCGGCGTGCTGATGGCGGGGGAGCAGAAGGAGGTGCGCACCTTCGGGGAGCTGATGGTCATCACCATGAGCGGCTTTGCGGTGGTGCTGGTGGAGGGGGTCCCGGCGGGGCTGGCCCTGGGGTACCAGGGCTTCAAGACCCGCGGGGTGGACGAGCCCTCCGGGGAGCGGAACCTCCGGGGCTCCAGGGAGGGGTTTACCGAGTCCATCAACTCCAATATGGGGATGGTGCGCCGCCGGGTCCGCAGCCCCCTGCTCACCATCGAGGGGACCACGGCGGGGAAGGTGAGCCACACCGCCGTGAAGATCTTCTACCTGCGGGGGGTGGCCTCGGAGCGGCTGGTGCGGGAGGTGAAGGAGCGCATCGGCAAGGTGGAGATCAGCGTTGTGCTGGATTCCGGGTATCTCCAGCCCTTTTTGGACAGCAGGCGACTCTCCCTCTTTTCCGGGGTGGGGGTGACGGAGCGTCCGGATACCCTCTGCGCCAAGCTCAGCGAGGGCCGGGTAGCGGTGATGGTGGAAGGGACCCCCTTCGCCCTCATCCTGCCCTACCTCTTTATCGAGCACTTCCAGAGCCTGGATGACTACATCCACCGCCCCTACTTCGCCTCCTTTATCCGCATCCTGAAGCTCCTCTCCTTCTTTGTCACCATCCTGCTGCCGGGGTACTATGTGGCGGTGGTGTCCTTCCACCCGGAGCTGATCCCCCAGGCCCTCCTCTCCCAGTTCGTGGGCTCCGCCCTGGATACCCCCCTGCCGGTGGTGCTGGAGGCTTTGGTAGTCTTCTTCCTCTACGAGCTGCTGCGGGAGGCGGGGCTGCGCATCCCCAGCCCCATCGGCCACGCCATTGGCATCGTGGGGGGCATCGTCATCGGGGACGCGGCGGTGTCGGCGGGGCTCATCGGCCTGCCCATGGTCATCATCATCGCCCTGACGGCGGTGAGCTCCTTTGTGGTGCCCAGCCTCTATGAGCCGGTGACGGTGCTGCGCTTCGGCTTCATTGTGGTGGGGGGCCTTCTGGGGCTCTACGGGGTCTATCTGGCCTTCGCCCTGCTGGTGTTCAATCTCTGCTCGGTGCAGTCCATGGGGGTGCCGGTGACCGCCCCCATCTCCCCGGCGGACGGCTACAGCTTCCGGGATATGTTCATCCGCTCCGGCTGGAAGCTGCTCCAAAAGGAAGACCTCTCGGTGGAAGATCTCCCCGGAGCGGAGGGGAAGGAGAAATAGACCATGGAAGGATCCGGCAAGATCTCGGTGAGCCAGCTCTTTTTGCTGCTCTTTCTGTCCCGTGCCTTTTCCCTGGTGGCCTACTCCCCCTCCTTCCAGGGGGGCGGGGAGAAGATCACCCTCATCACCACCCTCCTTTCCGGGGGGCTCCAGGCCCTGCTCCTGGTGGCGGGGGTGTTCCTCTGCCGCCGCCGCACCGGCAATTCCCCCCTCATCGTCCCCACCGGCGGCCCCTACCGGGTGCTGGGGGGACTGTACTGGCTCTTTGCCATGGTGGTGTGCGTCTACACGGCGGTGAATTTCATCTCCTTTGTCACCGCCGCCGTCTACGACTACCGGTACGGCGGGCTGGTGGCCGTCACCCTGGCTGCCGCCGGGGCGCTGGCGGCCTCCCAGGGGCTGGAGGGGCTGGCCAGAGGGGCCGGGATCCTCACGGTGCTGCTGGGCCTGGGCTGCGCCGTCATCGCCCTGGGGCTGTGGCGCCAGTACGACTGGCTGAACTTCACCTTCCGCCTCCTTTCCCCTGGGGATACCCTCCGGGGGGTATGGCAGGGCTTTGCCCGGAACGGGGAGCTCTTCGCCCTCCTGCTGCTCCTGCCCTGCCTGCGGGGCAGGCCGAAGGCGGTCTCCTGCGCCGTGTGGACGGCGGGGCTGGCCCTGGCCTCGGCGGCGGTGCAGCTGATGACCATGCTCACCCTGGGGGCCTACGGCGGCCGGAAGGCCTTTCCCGTCTTTACGGCGGTGACCTCCGCGGGATTCCGGGCCTTCCAGCGGCTGGATTCGGTCTTTCTGGTCATCTGGGTGGTGCTGGGGCTCGTGAAGCTGGCGGTCTTTCTTTTCCTGGCCTCCGGCCTTTCCGCCGGTCTGTTCTTCCGTCCCCGGAATATCAAATGGATCTGGGGCAACGCGGCGGTGGTGCTGGCGGCCTCCCTGGCCCTCTGGAGGGGCCCGGAGGGGTGGATGGAGGGCTTCCACACCGCCGTTTCCACCGGGGCGGTCACCCTGCTGGGTGTCCTGCTCCTGCCCCTGTGGGGGAAGCTCATGGATGGAGGGAGGGCCAAGGAATGAAAGGACGGAGCGTCCTGCCGGCTCTGCTGCTGGCGTTTCTTTCCCTGGGGGGATGCTCCCGCCGGGAGGACCTGAGCAAGCGGGCCATCGTGACGGCGGTGGCAGTGTCTCTGGAGGAGGACGGAAGGTACAGGGTCCGGGCGGAGTCCCTCTCCCGCCTGGGGAGCGAGGAAAAAAGCTGGGAGAGCCGCGCCGGGACGGGGGACACCTTTGCCCAGGCGGTGACCGGCCTGGAGCTTGCCGCCGGCAAGAGCCTCTACCTGGACGGGTGCAGGGTGCTGCTCCTGGACGGCTTTTCGGACCGGGAGGAGCTGAAAAGCCTCCTGGAGGAGGTGGATTCCCACGGGGGCATCCGGCCCCTGACCCTGGTGGCCGTAAGTCCGGAGCTCTCCGCCCTGCGGTCGGGGGAAGAACAGGAGGAAAGCGCCGGTGAGGCCATCTTCTCTCTCCTCACCGGGGGGGAGCTCTCCCAGGTGAACCTGAAGGACTGCCTGAACCTTTTGGAGACTCCGGGCCGGGGGCTCCTCATCCCGGTGGTGGAGGAGAAGGAGGGGGAGGCCCAGGTGAGCGGATATCTTTCCCCCGGCAGCACCGGCCTCCTGAGGGTCCCGGCGGCGGCGGGGCGGCTCCTGCCCTTTGCAGAGCCGGAAACGGAGCGGGTCTATACCGTCACCGGGGAGGGATACTCCGCCGACTGGGTGCTGGAAAAAAATTCCTTAAAGCTGCGCCCCAGGGTGGAAAACGGGGAGGTGTCTTTCCTCCTGGAGGCGAAGGTGGAGGGGTACCTCCTTTCCGGCCGGGGGGAGCTGGGGGGGGACAGGCTCCTGCACCGGGCCCAGGAGGACATCTGCCGGCAGCTCCTGGAGGAATACGCCTTTGTATTGGAAAAAATATCCAGGGCATCGGGCAACGACCTCTTCTCCCTGGGGAAACATCTGGAGCTGACGGAGCGGAAAACCTGGCAGAAGATCGGCAGCGACTGGGAGGAGCGGCTGCCGGAAATTCCCGTGGAGCTGCGGGGCAGCGTCCTGCTGCGGGATAAAAAGCGGATCGACCGCCGGGGCTGAAATTTTTCCGGCGGAGCCGAAAAATTCTTCTGCCGGAAAAACTTCTGCAAGGAGGCTCCCAAAGGAAAGATGTCCAAAATCCCTGGTGGATTTGGCCGTAAATAAAGATCCTCTCCGGGCGTAAATTAAAACGGAGAAGCCGCGGGGCTTCTGCGGCTTCTTAGAAGGAGATGATTTTTTTGAGAAAGATGGCGAAAGGGATCGCCACGGCGGTGAACTGCTGCCTGCTGGCGATCCTGATCCTGACCACATATATACAGAAGCAGCTCCCCGACCGCTACTCGGTGGTGGCCGGGGAGCAGATCACCTTTACCTGCCCCTATCCTGTCCAGATGGTGCGGACCTCGGTGCCGGGGGAGGTGCAGGCGGCCTACAGCAGCGCCGGGGAAAGCTACCAGATGGACCTGAAGCTCTTGGGCACCATCCCGGTAAAGACGGTGGAGGTCCAGGTGGTGGACCGGAAGCTGGTGACGGTATCCGGCGCTCCCTTTGGCATCAAGATGTTCACCGACGGCCTGATGGTGGTGGGGATGAGCGACATCCCCACCGCCGGGGGACGGCTGAACCCCGCCCGCGCGGCGGGGGTGGAGGTGGGGGACATCCTCAAGACCTTCAATGAGGTCCCCCTTACCACCAACGAGCAGCTGGCGGAACTGATGCAGGAAAACGCCGGCGGCCTTATCCGTTTGGAGGTGAAGCGGGGCAATTCCACCTTCCGGGCGGAGGTGGAGCCGGTGCGCTCCTCCGGGGACGAGCAGTACCGCCTGGGGGTCTGGGTGCGGGACAGCTCCGCCGGCATCGGCACCATGACCTACTTTGACCAGAACAGCGGTGTCTTCACCGGCCTTGGCCACGCCGTCTGCGATGTGGACACCGGGGACATCATGCCCCTGCAAAGCGGGGAGGTGGTCCCCGCACGCATCACCGGCGTGAAGCGGGGGGAGGCGGGCTCCCCTGGGGAGCTGAAGGGCCGCTTTACCGAGGAACCGCCCCTGGGCAGCCTCTCCGCCAACACCTCCACCGGGGTGTACGGCCTGCTGCGCAGCCGCGGCGTCTACCTGGGGGAGGAGATGCCCCTGGCCATGAAGCACGAGGTGGAGACGGGGAAGGCCTACATCTATACCACCACCGAGGGCAGCCGCCCCAAGAAGTATGAGATCGAGATCGAAAAGCTGGTGATGAGCGAGGAGGAGAAGGGCCAGAACATGGTCATCCATGTCACCGACCCCGACCTGCTGGCAAAGACCGGGGGGATCCTCCAGGGGATGAGCGGGAGCCCCATCGTCCAGAACGGGATGCTGGTGGGTTCGGTGACCCACGTCTTCGTGAAGGACCCTACACGGGGCTTCGGAATTTTCGCGGAAAATATCCAGAATAATATGAAAAATATGAATTTTAATCAGAAAAATATCGCGTAATCACAATCGGATGGCGAAAAATGTAAAATAATAGTGATTAAATAGGGTTTATTTTTCTAAAAAAATGTTGCGCATTTTGCGGGAATATGTTATTATAAGTGAGGCAAGACAAAATTCCAGATGAAAAAGGAGTACCCGCAATGAATAACAGGAAAATTGCCCTTATCACAGAAGAAGAAAAGGAATTTGGCGAAAGGTGCAAGGCCTGCCTGGAGGAAAAGGGCTTTGAGGTGGAATACGCCCCCAGGAACGGCAGGGAGCTGCTGGGGAAGATCCGGGAGGAGAAGCCCGCGGCGGTGCTGATGGAGGTCTTTATGCCGGAGCTGGACGCCCTGGGGGTCATCCGGGAGGTGCTGAAGGAGGAGGGGGAGGACCGGCCCCGGCTCTTCACCATCTCCTCGGTGGACCACGCCGCCATCACCGACGAGCTGATCCGGGCGGGGGCCGCCTACCACTTCACCCGGCCCCTGGACCCGGAGATGATGGCGGAGCGCATCGAAGCCTTTGCCGGCTTCAATCCGCGGGAGCCCATCCTGACGGAGAGCCGCCGCAGCTCCTACAATCTGGAATCGGTGGTCACCGCCATCATCCTGGAGATCGGCGTCCCCGCCCACATCAAGGGCTACCAGTATCTGCGGGATTCCATCATGCTGGCGGTGGAGGAGCCGGATGTCATCAACGGCGTCACCAAGGTGCTGTACCCCACTGTAGCCAAAAAGAACGGCACCACCGCCTCGCGGGTGGAGCGGGCCATCCGCCACGCCATTGAGGTGGCTTGGGACCGGGGCGACGTGGACGTGCTGAACTCCTACTTTGGCTACACCATCCACAATTTGCGGGGAAAGCCCACCAACAGCGAGTTTATCGCCATGATCGCGGACAAGATCCGCCTGAACAAAAAGAACCAGAGCCGGTAGGCGGATTTGGCAGGAGCACCTGGGAGGGCAGCCTTCCGGGTGTTTTCTGTTTTTGCGGCGGGGGGGCGCTGGGCTGGGCTTTTTTTCGCCTATCCGGCGGGGGCAAGCCTCCCTCATCGAGGGAGGTGTCTGGCTGATAGGCCAGACGAAGGGAGTTCTTGGAGCAGGATTTTGCCCTTCCTGCAACTGGCGGCTTCCGCCAGGGCCTCCCCTGAAAGGGGAGGTGTCGCGGCGAAGCCGTGACGGAGGGGTTCTCCCCGCAGGGCCCGTTCCTAACTTTTGCTTTTTAGCTGCGCTAACGTCGTTCGCCTATCCGGCGGGGACCCCCTTTCTGTGCCGACAGAAAGGGGGGAAAGAGCGGCCGAAGGGGCTGGCCGCCCCTTCGGTATCCCCGCTCCGGCACACAGGCGTCGGACGCTGTGAGGGGTGCCCCCCGAACGCCGCCTGTGCAGTCGCCGGGCAGCAGGCACCAGGGGATGTAAGACGCACCGATGGCTGACCTCCCCACCTCGATTGGAAGGTTTACGGCTGGCCGGTGGTGAGGGAAAGACAGAACCTCCCACCCAGGCTGGAGCCCGCCGTCCGCGCCCGCCGGCTCGGTGGCCGGTTTCGGATGCCTCCCGTTGGTCGGCAACGTGGCCTTGGAGGCCCCGATGGGGCCTCCATCGCGTTCGCTTCGCTTCGCGACCGGCCAGCCTCCCGTTGGTCGGCAACGTGGCCTTGGAGGCCCC
>JAETSQ010000031.1 GCA_021769525.1 Oscillospiraceae bacterium | reverse complement strand
GATTTTTCGGAGCTGCCGGATACCTACACCATTTTTATCATCGAAGAAGATTTTTACGGCCAGGGGAAGGCTGTCTATCCCATCGAGCGGATGAACCTGGCCACGGGTAAACCCTTTGAGGATGGGGAACATATTCTTTACGTAAACGGCCAGTACCGGGGGGATTCCGACATCGGCAGGCTGATGCACGACTTTGGCTGTACCAGCGCCGACGAGATGAACTACCCCCTGCTGGCCGACCGTACCAGGCACCTGAAAGAAAACCCGAAAGGAGCGAGCGAAATGTGCAAGATCGTGGAAGAGATGGTGGAAGAGGGAAAAGTAGAAGAGAAGAAGCTGACCGTGCTCCGGATGCTGAAGGATAACATTTTGCCTCTTGAGAAAATTGCAGAGTATGCCAAGCTGCCCTTGGAAGAGGTGAGAAAACTCCAGGCCGAAGGAGCAGATTGAGATGTGCAAAATCGTGGAAGAGATAGTAAACGAAGCCCGCGAAGAAGCAAGACGAGAAGTGGCGGAGGAGTGCGCCCGCAAAATGCTAGCTACCGGAAAATATTCTTTGGAAGAAATTATGGACATCGTCTGCCTTTCTTTGGCGGACATCGAGAAACTCCAGGAGGAAAAGCGGGACTAGAGCCTTTTCAATATCTACAGGTGCTTCTTTCAAGATTTCTCCCTGCTGGCCGACCGTACCAGGCACCTGAAAGAAAACCCGCATGGCCCGGCGACTGCGCCACGCCCCCCCGGTATTCCGGGGGGATTTTTTTGCCTTTCACACAGCTTTGTGTGCTGGAAGATCCCCCAGAAATTAGTAAAAATCTACTAATCCTATGTAAAATTCGTAAAAACACCATACTTTCCTATAGCAAATTCTAATTTATTACAAACTCGTAATTTTATGCTTGCAATTTGTTACAGGTTGTAATAGAATGGACACAGGGAAAGGGAAGTGGAGAGCCCTTCCCCAAAGATTAAAATTTTTATGGAGGAAACACACATGAAAAAGGTACTCGCACTCGTGCTGGCTGTCATGATGCTGGCCACCGTTGCCTTTGCCAACACGGTCAATAACCCTGGTGCTGGAGATCAGACCTATGCCGGTGATTGGCGTCCCGGCGATACCATCAAGATCACCGCTAAGGGCATTATTGCCAAGGATCCCAGCTATGGTTTCGTTGACAGTGGTACCAACAAGCCCACTGCCCCTGCTACCAAGCTGATCAAGGACCTGAACAGCACCAACTACTCCATCACCAGCATCAAGTATGATGATGGCAAGAACCTGGTGGATGGCATCAAGTTCAACGATGCCAACGACCGCGTTGACATCGTGCTGAAGCAGGACTACACCAACACCAAGGAGAAGACCCTGAACGTCACCTTCACCCTGAAGGGCAAGAAGGTCGGCAAGAGCTCCAAGCCCGATGACATCGACATCCGTGTCAACTACTCTATTGGCTACACCCTGAATAAGACCGCTATCACCGTTGACTCCGGTAACGATGAGGCCATTCTGTCCAACGATTTTGATACTCTGCTCGACAATAAGAAGATCCTCTTTGAGGTTGGCGGCAGTGGTTATGGCACCCTGGAGTTCACCGCTAAGGACGGCGACACCGACATCGAAGTCCGCGTGTACGATGGCGACAAGCTGTACCTGTACAACGACACCGATGCTAAGACCGATGTTCTGAAGAAGTTTGCCGACAACGATGCCGACATCACCTTCCTGAACTTCCCCGGCGAGCCCGAATTCAGCTCCACCGCCACCGTCCGCTTCTATAAGGAAGAGGGCACCTATATCTACTCCTGGAAGGATGGCAAGCTGTCCGCTGTCACCGCTCCCGATGCCAATGCCGGCGCCGCCGGTCAGACCGCTGGCCGCGTGAAGTGGGACGAGGACGAGGGCTGCTATGTTCTGAAGACTCGCCAGCTGGCCCCCACCTATGTCTTCTCCGATGTCGCCCTGGCTGTTGACGCTGCGGACAACACCGACACCACCCCTGCCAACCCCGATACCGGTGCTAACGACGTCGTTGGTATCGCTACCGCTCTGGCCGCTGTGGCTCTGGTTTCCGCCGCCGCTATCTCCCTGAAGAAATAAGTCACACCCTGACTTACTTTCCACAAGGAACTAAGCCGAAAGGCTGAAAAGCACCCCCGCCCGTTTCTCCACCGGGCGGGGGTTTTTACGTGCAGCTTTTAACTCCCTCAGTCAGCCTGCGGCTAACAGCTCCCTCTGGGAGGGAGCCTTTGGCAAGGCGGGCAGCTTTGCGCTCCGCCAGGGCCTCCCCTGAAAGGGGAGGGGGACCGCCGAAGGCGGTGGAGGGGTTCCCCCGCAAGAAAAAAGCCTCCCTCAATGAGGGAGGTGTCGAGCGAAGCGAGACGGAGGGAGTTTACCTCTAGGATTTATCCCCCGACCGGAACAGGAGCGCCGCGATGAGGCCGAAGAAGATGGCGGCGGCGATACCGGCGGCAGAGGCGGTGAACCCCCCGGTGAGGGCCCCCAGGAGCCCCTTTTCCCCCAGGGCCTCGCGGGTGCCCTTTGCCAGCAGGGCCCCGAAGCCGGTGAGGGGGACCGTGGCCCCGGCCCCGGCAAAGTCGATGATGGGCTGGTAGATCCCCAGTCCCCCCAGCACCACGCCGGCCACCACATAGGCCACCAGGATGCGGGCGGGGGTGAGCTTGGTGTAATCAATGAAGACCTGCCCCAGGGCGCAGAAAGCGCCCCCCACGGCAAAGGCCTTGAGATATGGCAGAAGCATTTCCATTAAATGACCTCCTTTGTTTCACAGCTCCTGCGGCCTTTCCCCCTCCACTTTTGTATGGGGGATTTTGGCCGTTCTTCTTTTTGCTTCTTTTTCTTCTTTCGCAAGAAGAAAAAGAAGGCGGGGTATGGGGCGGCAGCCCCATATCGGCCTATTTTCCCCCCGGCTCTTGGGAGAGCCACACCAGGTGGGCGATGCCGGGGATGGACTCCCCCTGCTGGACGGCGGTGGTGGACATCAGGGCGCCGGTGGCCATAAAGAGGAGGTTTTTCAGCTCCCCCCGCTGGAGGGCAGGGAGCAGGTAGGCGCAGAGGACCGAGGCGGAGCAGCCGCAGCCGGAGCCCCCGGCCTCCACCTGCTGGCGTTCCCGGTCGTAGATCATCAGGCCGCAGTCGTTGTGGCGGCCCTCCAGGGGACAGCCCTCCTTCTCCATCACCTCCCGGAGGAGGTCGCTCCCCACCTGCCCCAGGTCCCCGGTGGCGATGAGGTCAAAGTCGGCGGGGGCCATGCCGCTGTCCCGGAAGAAGCGCCGGAGGGTGTCCGCCGCTGCCGGGGCCATGGCGGCCCCCATGTTGTTGGCGTCGGTGATGCCCATATCGATGATGCTGCCGATGGTCACCGCCCGGACATAGGGCGGGGCGGCCTTCCGCCCCAGGATGGCGGCGCCGGAGCCGGTGACCGTCCACTGGGAGGTGGGGGTGCGCTGGCCGCCGTACTCCAGTGGGAAGCGGAACTGCCGCTCCGCCGAGCAGAAGTGGGAGGAGGTGATGGCGGCGGCCCGCTCCCCGAATCCCCCCTCGATGAAGAGGGCGGCCATGGCCAGGGATTCCGCCATGGTGGAGCAGGCCCCGTACAGCCCTACAAAGGGGACCCCCAGCTCCCGCAGGCCGTAGATGGAGCTGGAACACTGGTTCAGCAGGTCCCCGGCAAAGATGACCTGGAGGTCCTTGGGGGAAAGCTCCCCCTTCTCCAGGGCGATGCGGATGGCCTCCTTCTGGAGGCGGCACTCCGCCTTTTCCCAGGTGTCCTCCCCCAGGGTGCTGTCCTCCCACAGCCGGTCGAAGGCGGCGGCCAGAGGGCCCTCGCTCTCCTTTTTGGAGCCCACCGCCCCGTAGGAGATGACCGAGGGGGCGGTCTCCAGAAATAAGGTGTTTCCCTTGCGTACTGCCATCTTTACTCCCTCCCCTAAAAAGCGCCCATAAAGAACAGGATCAGCCCATAGATCACCGCCGCGGTGATGCCGTAGACGATCACCGGCCCGGCGATGACGAACATCTTGGCCCCCAGCCCCAGGACGAAGCCCTCGCTTTTAAACTCCATGGCGGGGCTGACCACCGCGTTGGCAAAGCCGGTGATGGGCACCAGGGTCCCCGCCCCGCCGTATTTGGCGATGTTGTCGTAGACCTTCATCCCGGTGAGAAGGGCGGAGAGAAAGACCAGGGACACCGAGGCCCAGGTGGAGGCCTCGTCTTTGGGCAGGCCCTGGCTGCGGTAAAACTCCGTAAGCCCCTGCCCCAGGGTGCAGATGAGCCCCCCGATGAGGAAGGCAAGGGGGATATTGCGCCAGCTCTTGGTATTGGGGCTGGCCTTTTTGGTCATGCGGTCGTAGTCCTTTGGCGTAAGTGACAAGGCGTTCGCATCCCTTCGCTTGGAACCTGTATTCGCAACCGGCATCCCAGTTAGGAATACAGCTTCTTAATTTTGGGGTTATTATACACCGGAGGGGAGGCGGTTATACCTGCCGTATTTTTTGTGGGTTTGATTCCGGCTTTCCACACTTTCAACGGAGTTTTCAACAGGCACGGTGGAAAAAGTGGAAAAGGGACCTTCTCACCCATTTTGGCCCTTTGCATATGCTGGTAGTGGGACGGCAGCCGCCGTCTACATAGGGAGAGTTTGGGGTGAGGGAAGATGGGCTGCTGCAAAAAGCCCCGGAAGAAAGGACCGCCGCCGCTTTTTTCGCTGATCTGCGCCGCCTTCGGACTGGGGGTGTTCCTGGCCCTCCTCTGCTCCCTCAAGCTGGTCCTGGCCCTGGCCGCGGTGTTCCTGGTGGTGCTGGGCATCCTGGCCGCAGAGTGCTGAATCTGGAAATAAGGATGGTGACAGTGGATGAAGGTCGTTGTGGTAAAAAGCCCCCGTTTTTTGGCGGGGATCCTGCGGTTCCTCTTCAAGATCCGCAAGGAGGAGCAGGAGTAAAAAAGGCCCGGCGCTCAGAAGCGCCGGGCCTTTTCCAAGCCCCTATATGGTCCGGACAGCCGGCAGCCTGGGGCGGCTCTCCGCGGCTCGCCCCGGTCAGCAGGAGATCCGCTTATTTATGTAGCATTCCACCTCGTCCAGAAAGGCACAGGCGTTTTTCCCCTGCTGCTCCGCCTCCGGCCTGGAGACCACAAAGAAGTCGTCGTAATCGCAGGAGGTGCGCAGGTCAAAGGCTTTCCGGATCTTCCGGGAAAAATTCTCGCCGAAGATCCGGGTTTTGATATAGAGCTCCTTAAATTTGGAGGTAACGGCAGAACCGTCCTTGAGGTCCAGATCGTCCAGGATCAGCACCGCCCGCATTCCGTGGAAGATGGCAAAACAGGAGCGGTCGATACTGGCGTTGTAGTCCCCGTCAAAGAGGATGTTCTTGGCGGTAGCCGCGCATTGCCGGGCTTTTTCCAGGCGGTGCTTAGCCAATTGGATTTGATTTTCGCTGGGCATAGCTCAGCCCCCCTGTACAAGATTTTATACCTATATTATACGCCATCCCGCTGGGATCTTCAACCCGGATATTGCCGAATTTTACGGTAAAGATCGGGGAGCATCTCCAAAAGCGGGGGATCCGGCCTTTTTCCGTTTTAAAGCGGGGGGCACCCCCAAAGGAGGGATGCCCCCGCCGTTTATCGGATGGTGAAGCGGTACTCGGTCCGCTCCCGGTACTCCTCCCCGGCCCGCAGGACGGGGGAGGGGAAGGCGGGATGGTTCACGGCGTCGGGGAAGTGCTGGGCCTCCAGGCAGAGGGCGTGGCCCGCGGCGTAGACGGCTCCCGCCTTTCCCCTGCGGGAGGTGAGGAACCCCGCCGTGTAGAGCTGCACCCCCGGCAGGGTGGTCCGGACCTCCAGGGCGATGCCGGTGCGGGGGCACCGGACCTCCGCCGCGGGCTTGGGCTCCCTGGTGTGCCTGCCCTCCAGAGCAAGGTTGTGGTCAAAGCCTTGGGTGGGGGCAAGGAAGAGGTCCCCCAGCCGCTCCCCCAGGGAGGCGCCGGTCCGGAAGTCCAGAGGGGTGCCCGCCACCGGAGCCAGGACCCCCAGAGGGATGTTATCCGGCCCGGCGGGGGTGTAGCTTTCGGCGTGGAGGGTGAGGCGGTGGTCCTCCACCGGGCCCCCGGCCTGCCCCGCCAGGTTGAAGTAGCTGTGGCCGCTGAGATTCACCACGGTGTCCCGGTCGCTTTTGGCCCGGTAGTCCATCACCAGGGCGTTTTCCGCCAGGGTGTAGGTCACCTGGACCCGAAGATTTCCGGGGAAGCCCTCCTCCCCGTCCGGGGAGAGGAGGGTGAAGGTGACGCGATCCTCCCCGGCCTCCCAGTCCCAGAGGCGCTTGTGGAAGCCCACCGCCCCGCCGTGGAGGGTGTTTTTCCCCTCGTTGGGGGTGAGGCGGTATTCCCGGCCGCCGATGGAGAACCGGGCCCCGCCGACGCGGTTGGCGCACCGGCCCAGGGTGCCCCCCAGGCAGCCGTCCAGCTCCCGGTACTCCTCCAGGCTCTCGTACCCCAGCACCACATCCACCGGGGAGCCGTTTTTATCCGGGACCCAAAGGCTCCGGACCGCCGCCCCAAAGGGGAGGAGCTCCACTGTGAGACTTTCGTTTTTCAGGGTGAAAAGGGGTATCTCCCGGCCGTCCATCCGGCCGAAGGGAACGCTTTGCACTGCCATCTTTCTCTCCCTCCCTTTTATATGCCGGCGGCGAAGCGGCGGAAGGCCGCCCGGCCCTCCGGGGTGCATTTGTAGACCCCGGCGTGCTCCAGCACCTGGGCAAAGACCCGGCCCACCTCCTCCTGGAGGATGGCCATGGCGTTCTCCTGGGTAAAGCAGCGGCGGGTCTTTAATTCCTCCGCCCAGTCGGCGTGCTTGGCGGTCCGCTCATCGGCCCGGAGGTCCCCGCCGGAGACCAGGGCCTCGGCCAGGGCGGCCAGTTCCTCCTTGAGGCGGGCGGGGAGCACCGCCAGGCCCATCACCTCGATGAGGCCGATATTTTCTTTCTTGATGTGGTGCAGCTCCTGGTGGGGATGGAACACCCCCAGGGGGTACTCCGGGGTGGTGAGGTTGTTGCGCAGCACCAGGTCCAGCTCGTAGTCCATCCCCCGCCGCCGGGCGATGGGGGTGATGGTGTTGTGGGGCTCCCCGTCGGTCTCGGCGAAGATGCCGGCAGCCTCGTCGGTGTATCCCCGCCAGGCGGTGAGGATCCGGTCCGCCAGCTCCACCAGCCGGTCCCTGTCCGCCCCGGTGAGGCGGATCACCGACATGGGCCAGCGGACGATCCCCGCCCGGATCGCCGGAAAACCGGGGAAGGCCAGCTCCTCCTCCAGGGGGGCCCGCTCCATGGCGAAGGTGTACCGCCCCCCCTGAAAGTGGTCGTGGCTGAGGATGGACCCCCCCACGATGGGCAGGTCGGCGTTGCTCCCCACAAAGTAGTGAGGGAACTGAGTGACGAAATCCAGCTCCTTCCGGAAGGTGGAGCGGTCGATCTTCATGGGGATATGCTCCCGGCCCAAGAGGATGCAGTGCTCGTTGTAGTAGACATAGGGGGAATATTGGAAGAACCAGTCCTGTTCGTCGATGGTGACCGGGATGAGCCGGAGATTCTGCCGGGCGGGGTGGTTCAGCCGCCCGGCGTAGCCCTCGTTCTCCCGGCAGAGCTGGCACTTGGGGTAGCCGCTCTGGGGGGCTTTTTTTGCGGCGGCGATGGCGCGGGGGTCCTTTTCCGGCTTGGAGAGGTTGATGGTGATGTCCAGGTCGCCGTATTCCGTGGGGGCGACCCACTTGCGGTCGCGGGCGATGCGGTCCCGGCGGATGTAGTTCACGTCCTGGCTGAAGGCGTAGTACCAGTCGGTGGCCTCCTCCGGGGAGAGGGCGTACCGCGCCCGGAACTCCCCGATGATCCGGGAGGGCCGGGGGGTCAGCAGCCCCATGAGGCCGGTGTCAAAGAGGTCCCGGCTGGTGATGTCCTCCCCGCAGAGGCCCTGCTCCACGGCGTGGCCGGTGAGGCGGTCCAAAAGGTCCGCCAGGGGGGCGGAGACCGGCTGCCCCCCTTCTGTGTATTCATCGGCCTTTAGGGCCGCCAGCAGGCGGTTCACCGCCCAGGTGCGGTCCTCCGGGGCGATGAGCTTTTTTTCCAGGGCGTAGTCCGCCAGGGCATCGATGGTGCGGGAAAGCTCTTGGCTCGTCATGGTAAAACCCCTCCTTTATCCGATCTGCACCCCGCCCACCGGGCGGATGGTGACCACGTGGCAGCTCCCCTCCCCCAGGACGGCTTCCGTCCCGGCCCGGAAGGCCGGGAGCCTTTCCAGGGGGACAAAGGCCTGGGCGGTGCCGCCGAAGCCGCCGCCGTGGACCCGGACGGCCCCCTCCCCCTCCAGGAGGCGCTCCGCCAGGGCGATGGTAAAGAGCAGCTCCTGCCGGGCGGTCCGGCCGGTGGGCACCACGTTCTGGAGGTAGAGGGCGGAGGAGCGGCCCGACTCCCGCACCAGCCGGAGGAAGCGGGGGAGGTCCCCCTCCCGGAGGGCCTGGGCCTCCTCTGCGGCCCGGCGGTTCTCGGCGTAGACATGGAAGGCCCGAAGCACCCCCCGGTCCCCGGCGGCGGCCCGGACCCTGGGGAGCCGGGCCAGGAACTCCTCTTCCGGGACCTCCCGGAGGACCTTTTTGCCAAAGCAGGCGCAGACGGCGGCCAGCTCCTGGGTGATGGAGGCGTACTCGCCGGTGAGGTCGGCGTGGTCCGCCCCGGAATCCAGGATACAGAGGGCGTAGCCCGCGGCGGCCAGATCCAGGGCGATGGCCTCCACCACGGGGTGCTCCGTGTCGGCAAAGTCGATGGCCACCACCCCTCCCACCGAGGAGGCGGTCTGGTCCATGAGGCCGCAGGGCTTGCCGAAGTAGACATTTTCGGCGTACTGGCCGATCTGGGCGATCTCCACCGGGGTGCGCTTCCCGTCCCAGAAGAGGCGGTCCAGCATCGTCCCCACCAGCACCTCAAAGGCGGCGGAGGAGCTGAGGCCGCTGCCGCCGGGGACGGAGGAGACCAGGGCGGCGTCCAGCCCCAGGTCCCCCAGGGGGCAGCCCATCCGGGCCATCCGGGCGGCCACCCCCCGGATGAGGGCGGCGGAGGTGTTCCGCTCCTCCGGCTTCGGCTCCAGCTCCCGGAGGTCCACCGCGATCATGGGGTACCCTTCTGACCGGAAGCGGATGACACCGGTGTGGTTCACCGCGGCGGCGGCCAGGATGTCCAGATCCACCCCGGCGGCCAGCACCCGGCCCCGCTGGTGGTCGGTGTGGTTTCCCCCGATCTCGGTGCGTCCGGGGGCGCTGAAAAGGGCCTCCGGAGCCCTCCCGAAGGCAGCCTCAAAGGCGGCCGTCACCCGCCGGCAGCGGGCGCGGGCCCCCTCCAGGTCCTCCCCGTACAGCAGGCCCAGTGTCCTGTCCAGCTCTCCCCGGTCCAGCCGGGCTTTCAGCTCCTGTTCCATCCTTTGCTACACCCTTTCCTTTGTCGTTTGTGGCGGTCATGGCAGAAATTCCGCCAGGTTTTCCGAAGTCACGGCGGTGTACCACAGCCAGACATAGTGGCCGTCGGTGATCTTCTCCGGGGAGGGCTCCGCCCCGGAGGCCAGATCGAAGCAGAGTTCCAGGATGCGCTCCGCCTGGCCCCTGGCGTCGTTCTGCACCGTCCCTTTCAGGGTCCCCTCCGCCATCGCCGCCAGGGCGGGAGGGGTGGCGTCCACCCCCACGATGAAGGGCATCTCCTCCGGGGGGATGCCGTCCTCCAGGCAGGCGTCGATGGCCCCCAGGGCCATGTCGTCGTTGTTGGCAAAGACCACCTCGATGGGACCCTCCAGCTCGTCCAGCCACTGCTGCATCCGCATCTTGGCCTGGCCCCGCTGCCAGTCGGCGCTGTTGTTGGCAAGTTTTTCCACCGGCACCCCGGCGGAGACCAGGGCCCGGACGCTGTACTCGGTGCGCATAAGGGTGTCCTGGTGCCCCGGCTCCCCCTCCAGCATGACGTACTGGAGAACGCCGTCCCCGCTGCGGTCCAGCTCCTCCTGGGAGAAGCGCCAGGCATCCAGCACCAGCTCCCCCTGGAGCCTTCCCGCCCGGTCGGCGCGGGAGCCCACGTAGTAGGCCCGCTCCCAGCGGTTGAGGTCCTCCTCCACCGGCTCCCGGTTGAAGAAGATGATGGGCACACCGGCGGCCTGGGCCTTGTCGATGAGGACCGCCGCCGCCGTCCGGTCCACGATGTTTACACAGATCACGTCACAGTCCCGGTCCAGGAAGCGGTCCACCTGCTCGTTCTGCACCGATTGGTTCCCGCGGCCGTCGGCGATGCTGAGGTTGATCTTCACTCCCCTGGCCTGCTCCTCCTCCATGACCATCTGCTGGAGGTGCTGGGCGATGGTGGAGATAAAGGTATCGTCCTGGAGGTAGAGGGCCACCCCCACCCGGATGGTCCGGGGCTCCTCCTCCCCGCCGCAGGCGGAAAGGGCCAGGGCCAGGAAAAGAGCCAGAAGAAGGGCAATCCGCCCCCGTCTTTTCCCCATCGTCCTTCCGCCTCCTTTCGTTTTTCCTTCCGCGGTCACCGGGTCACCGGGAACAGAAGTTTTTGGTATTCCGGGTCGTAGAGGTTCTCCTTGCGCACGGTGAAGAAGGTCAGCTCCCCCCGGTCCGCCGGTGTCTTCCGCCGGGCCAGGCAGGCGGCCTGCTCCACCGCCAGGTACCCCACCGAAAAATCGTTTTGGGCCACGGCGGCGGTGATGCTCCCCCGCTCCAGGCCGGCGGCCACCCCGGCGGTGCTGCCCGCCCCGTAGAGGAGGGGCGGCGTTTCCAGCAGGGCCAGCCAGTCGGAGACCTGCTCCAGGGCGGCGGACTCAAAGACCAGCACCGCCTTCACCGTCCCGTCCTGCTCCAGACGCTCCGAAAGGGCCTCCGGGGGCTCCCCCGCCCCAAAGGCGAGGTGCTCGGTCCGCCGTCCCTGGGAGAGGAGCAGGGCCTCGGCGGCCAAAAGGCGCTCCGTGATGCCGTTGTCCCCAGGGACGCTGTGGATGAGGAGGACCGTCTCTCCCTGGCGGGTGCCGTTGAGGGCGGCCTGGGCCACCTCCCGGCCCAGGGCGGCGTTATCCACCCCGATGTATCCGCCGGCCCCCTCCCCGGTCATATCGGTCTCCAGGGTCACCAAGACGGCGGGGCCGGCCCGCTCCACCTCCTCCGCCAGGGCTCCCCGGTCGGCGGGGAAGAGGAGGACGGCGGCGGCGCCGTTTTCCACCTCCCAGTGCAGCAGCTGCCGCTGTTCCTCCCCGTCCCCCGGAGAAGCGGGCAGCAGAAAGCGCAGCTCCACGTTCAGGTCCGCGGCGGCCTGTTCCATCCCCTGGCGGAGGTAGACGCCGGGGCTGCTCCCCTCCGCGCGGGGGATCACCGTCATCTCCAGCAGGGGCGGCTTTTGGCGGCCCCGGCGGGGAAAGCGGATGAGCAGGATCAGCAGCAGCAGGAGCACCCCCAGGGCAAGAAGGGTCAGCCCCCACTTGAGGGCCCGTTCCCGAAGGCTCACAGCTGCTCCCTCCTTTCCCGGCGGGCTTCTTCCTCCCCCAGGGCGGGGAGGCGGATGTAGACGGTGGTCCCGGCGTCGGGCTCGCTTTGGATGGTGAGGCCGTACCGGGAGCCGAAGGTGAGCTGGATCCGCAGATGGACGTTGCGCAGGCCGATGCCGGAGCCCTTGGCTCCGGGGGCGGCGTACTCCCCGGCGGGGTCCAGGAGGCGCTCCACCACCTCCTGGGGCATCCCTGGGCCGTTGTCCGATACCCGGATCACCACGTCCTCCCCCTCCCGGCAGGCCCGCACGGCGATCTCTCCGTCCCCGTCGGCAAAGTCCATGCCGTGGTAGATGGCGTTTTCCAGGATGGGCTGGACGATGAGCTTGATGGTGTAGAGCCGCTCCACCCCGTCCCCGGCGGAGATGGAGGCGGAGAACTTGTTTTTGTAGCGCATCTGCTGGATGGTGAGGTAGTGCCGGGCGTGCTCCAGCTCGTCGGCGATGGGGATGAGGCTGCTCCCCCGGCTGAGAGAGATGCGGAACAGCCGGGCCAGGGAGGTGAGCATCCGCACCGCGTCCCCGGTGCGGCCGTTCTCGGTCATCCAGATCACCGAATCCAGGGTGTTGTACAAAAAGTGGGGATTGATCTGGGACTGGAGGACGTCCAGCTCGCTGCGCCGTTTCTGCTTCTCCTGCTGGATGATGTCGTCCATCAGGTGCCGCTGGGTGGAGATCATGGACTGGATGGAGCGGCTGAGGTGCTCCACCTCGTAGGGGCCGCCCACGTCCAGGTCCACCTGCTCCGCCCCGGCCTCCAGCTCCTTCACCGCCCGGTCCAGCTTCTTCACCGGGGCGGTGATCCAGGCGGAGAGCCGGAGGTTCACAAAGACCAGCAGATAGATGGAAAAGAGCACCACAAAGAGGAAGAAGAGCAGCAGCTCCCCGTAGTTGTCCCACAGGTTTTCCACCGGGGCCACCCCCACCAGCTTCCAGCCGGTGTAGCCCACCGTCTTCACCGTCACCTGGCGGCGCTGCCCCCGGAAGGTCTCGTCGTGGCTCCCGTCGGGGTAGCCGGCGGCGGCCTGGTTGTTCTCCTCCAGCAGGCGGGCGTAGATGAGCTGCTGCCGGGGGTGGTAGATGATCTCCCCTTCCCCGTCCACCAGGTAGAGGTACCCCTGGCTGGAGCCCAGGTCCACGTCCTTGCAGATCTGCTCGATGCCGCCGTAGTTCATGTCCACCAGCAGCACCCCTTTTTCCACCGCGCCCCCGCGGGTCAGCTCCACCTGGCGGCTGAGGGAGACCACCCACCGGTAGCGGTGGTCCGGGTCCACAAAGAGGTCCTGAACGTGGGGGGTGGAGAAGTGGAGGTTTTCCATCCGCTCCCGCGCGGCGGAAAACCACCCCTCGGTCTGGGGGGTGACGCCGGGCTTCAGCCGTCCCAGGGGGGCGGCGGCCTCCAGCTTCCCTTCCTCGGTGAAGACGGCGATGGAAACCAGGTGGTCCCGGTTGCTCTGGTAGAGGAGCTCCAGCTCCTGGGAGATCCCCTCCCGCTGCAGGTCGGCGTCCTTGATGACCTGGTAGTAGGCGGTGTCCGAGACCCGCATCATCCCCCGGAGGTAGGCGTCCAGGTTCAGATTCACCTGGGAGAGGATGCGCTGGCTGGTCTGGGCCATCTGGGTGTTGGTCACCGAGGAGAAGCGGAGGAAGAGGGTCATCCCCAAAAAGACCATCCCCGCCACCGCCGCCGCGGTGAAGGTGAGGGAAAGGATGAGCTGGATGCTGGAGCGGCGGTAGACCCCGGCCCAGCGCCCCCGCAGGGCGGACAGCAGCTTGCCCATCTGGCTCCTCCTTTCCGGACGGCCCCGGACCGCGCCGCGGGGGGCGGGCGGGACCGGGCGCTTTCCGTCACTCCCCGGCGGCCGGGGCGGCGCGGTATTTGGTGGGGCTGACGCCAAAGTGCTTTTTGAAGACGTAGCTGAAGTAGTTGGCGTCCTCGTAGCCGCACCGGCGGGCGATGAGGTAGGTCTTTTCCTCGCTGTTCTTCAGCGCCTCGGCGGCGGCCTCCATCCGCACCTGGGTGACCCAGGCGGTAAAGCTCATGCCGGTGACCTTTTTGAAGAGGGTGGAAAAGTAGGCCGGGCTGAGGTGGAGGTAGTCGCAGAGCCGCTCCACCGAGAGGCCGCTCTCCCCGTAGTGCTCCAGGATGAACTCCTTGGCCCGCTCCACGGTGCGCCCGGCGGAATCGGTGCGCTGGCGGCGGATGAGCCCCTGGATCCGCAGGCAGCGCTCCAGGCACCACTCCCCCAGGGCCTCCGGGGTGGGGAAGTCCCCCGCCTGGACGGTGCCGGTAAAGCCCTGGCCGAAGACCTCCGCAAGGTCCAGCCTGGCCCCCCTGGCGAGGCGGAGCAGGCAGGTGAGCAGCTCCAGAAAGAAGAGGTTCCACTGCCCCGTCCCCGGTCCCACGCCCCGCAGGCGGCCGGTGAGGCGGTCCACCACCTGCTGGATCTCCTCCCGGTCCCCCAGCTTGACGGCGGCGGAAAGCTCCCGCTCGTCGTTTTCGTCAAAGCGCAGGGCGGCGCCGGCCTCCGGCTCCAGGTCCCCGATGTAGATGACCCGGCCGGTGCCCTCCAGGTCCCGGTAAGCTAAGGCGCTCCGGGCCCCCTCGGCGGACCGGGGGAGCTCCTCCAGCCGGGTGCAGGGAGCCCCCACCCCGATGGTGAGGGTCTGGCCCAGGTAGCTTTGGGCCAGGACACAGATGCGGTTCAGCGCCTCCACAAAGGGGTAGATGGAGCCGGTGCCTTGGAAGGAGGCCAGCACCGCGGCCCCGTCCCCGTAGAGGAAGGCGCGGCAGCGGCAGCCCTCCAGCTCCAGGCCCTCCTCCAGGAGCTGGCGCAGGGCCAGGGAGAGCATCTCCCGGCGGTCCCCGGTGCCCTCGATGCGGGCCAGGGCCGCCGCCCAGGCGTCCCCGGAAAGGTCCATCTCCAGCCGGGCCGCCCGTTCCGCGGCCTCCTCCGGGGGGACGCGCCCCTCCAGAAGCTGGGCGCAGAAGAGCTCCCGCAGCACCGGCAGGCTCTCCTCGTAGCGGCGGCGCAAGAGCTCCAGGTTCTGCCGCTGGGTGCGCTCGGTGTCCAGGGTCTCCCGGAGCTTTTCCAGCACGGCGGAAAGCTCCGGGGCGCTGATGGGCTTGAGGATGTATTCAAAGACGTTCATCCGGATGGCCTGCTTGGCGTACTCAAAGTCGTCAAAGCCGGAAAAGACCACGAACTTGGCCGCCGGGAGCCGCCCGGTGAGGATGCGGCAGAGCTCCAGCCCGTCCAGGAAGGGCATCTTGATGTCGGTGAGGACCACATCGGGGCAGAGGGCTTCGGCCAGCTCCAGGGCCTCCTGGCCGTTCTCCGCTTCCCCCACCAGGGTGAAGCCCAGCCCCTCCCAGTCCATCTTCCGGCTGATCCCCACCCGGATGTCCTCCTCATCGTCCACAAGCAGGACTCGGTACAGGTCCACGGTCATCCCCCTCTACAGTATGACAATATTTCCCGTAAAAAGCAAGAGAAGGGGCGCATTTCGGGAAACGCGCCCCTTGGAAAAAGACTGCCGGAAATCACTTTTTGACCAGGTACTTCCTCATATCCAGGGCGCAGGCGAAGAGGATGATGGCGCCCTTGACCATGTAGATGAGGTCCTGGGGGACGTTGACCATGTTGAGGCCCACGAAGATGAGGCGCAGCATCACCACGCCGATGACGATGCCCCGAATCTTACCGATACCGCCGACGAAGGAGACGCCGCCGATGACGCAGGCCGCGATGGCGTCCGCCTCGTAGTTGAGGCCGGTGTTGGCGGTGTTGGAGGCCACGCGGGCACCCTCGATGAAGCCGGTGACGGCGTACATGGCCCCGGCCAGGGCAAAGACCAGGATGGTGGTGGTGAAGACGTTGACGCCGGAGACCCGCGCGGCCTCCTCATTGGCGCCCAGGGCGAACATATTCTTGCCGAAGGTGGTCTTGTTCCAGATGAACCACATGATGGCGGTGCAGACCAGGGCGATCCAGACGTAGTTGGGGATGGGGGTGCCGGCCACCTTGGCGAAGGGCAGGGAGCCGGTGATGAAGTCGCTGTAGCTCTTATCCAGGCCGGAGATAGCCATGCCCTTGTTGTTGCCGGCCTTCACATAGAGCAGCAGGATGGTGTAGACGATGAGCTGGGTGGCCAGGGTGACGATGAAGGGGTGGAGCTTGAACTTAGCCACAAAGAAGCCGTTGAAGGCCCCGAAGAGCGCGCCGATGACCATAGCCAGGGCCAGGACCAGCAGCACGTTGGGAGGGGTGATGTTCTCCCACATCTTGCTGGTGGTGGTGACGGCCTGGAGCAGGGAGGCGGAGATGCAGGCGGTGAGGCCCACGATGCGCCCGGCGGACAGGTCGGTGCCGGTGAGGACGATGCAGCCGCCCACACCCAGGGCCACCGGCAGGTAGGCGCAGGTCTGGGACAGGATGTTGATGAGGGAAGCGGGCTTGATGAAGTTGGGGTTCTTGAAGGCGATGTAGACCACGGCGATAGCCATGATGATGATGAGGGCGTTGTTCAGCAGCAGGTCCAGCACCCGCTGGCTGGTCCAGGGCTGCTTGGCAGGCAGGGCTTTGGATTCGTTACTCATTGCGCGTTCTCCTCTCCTCGGTTACACATATTTCGCGGCCAGGGTCAGGATCTCCTCCTGGCTGGTGTTTTTGGCGTCTACCTCTCCGGCCAGGCGGCCGCCGGACATGACGAGGATCCGGTCGCAGACCCCCAGCAGCTCCGGCATCTCGGAGGAGACCATGATGACGCCCTTCCCCTCCTTGGCCAGGTTGATGATGAGCTGGTAGATCTCGTACTTGGCCCCGACGTCGATGCCGCGGGTGGGCTCGTCCAGGAGCAGTACCTCCGGCTTGGTGAGGAGCCAGCGGCCGATGATGACCTTCTGCTGGTTGCCGCCGGAAAGGGAGCGGATCTGGGTCTTTTGGCTGGGGGTCTTGATCCGCATGGCCTGGATGGACCAGTCGGTGTCCTCCGCCATCTTCTTATCGCTGAGGCAGATGCCCCCCATGAGGTAGCTTTTCAGATTGGAGATAACGGTGTTGTCTAGGATGTCCCGGATGCCGAAGATGCCGGTGGCCCGGCGCTCCTCGGTGAGGAGGGCGAAGCCGTTCTTGATGGACTCCTGGGGGGTGCGGTTCTGGATCTCCCGGCCGTGGAGGCGGATGGTGCCCCCCTCGCGGGTCATGGCGCCGAAGAGGTTCTCCAGAACCTCGGTGCGCCCGGAGCCGTCCAGGCCGGCGATGCCCAGGATCTCCCCCTGGTGCAGCCGGAAGGAGGCGTCGGTGAGGCGGGTGTACTTCCCGGCCAGATGCTCCACCTCCAGGATGACCTCTCCGGGGGTGTTCTCCTTGGGGGGGAAGCGGTTGGTCAGCTCCCGGCCCACCATCAGGCGGATGATCTCATCCATGGTCAGCTCCTTGGCGGGGCGGGTGGCTACCCACTGGCCGTCCCGCATGATGGTCACATCGTCGCTGATGCGCAGGATCTCCTCCATCTTGTGGCTTATGTAGATGATGCCGCAGCCCTTGTCCCGGAGCATATTGATGATGCGGAAGAGGTGCTCCACCTCCACCTCGGTGAGGGAGGAGGTGGGCTCGTCAAAGACGATGATCTTGGCGTCGTAGCTCACCGCCTTGGCGATCTCCACCATCTGCCGCTGGGAGACGGGCAGGGTGGACATGATGGCCTTGGGGTCCACATGGATGTCCAGCTCCTGGAAGATCTCCTGGGTGCGCTTGCGCATGATGCTCTCGCTGACCATGATGCCCCCCACCTTGGGGTAGCGGCCCAGCCACAGGTTATCGGTGACGCTGCGGGTGAGGGCCTGGTTCAGCTCCTGGTGCACCATGGCGACGCCGTTTTCCAGGGCCTCCTTGGAGCTTTTGAAGTCGATCTCCTTCCCCTCCAGGGTGATGGTGCCGCTGTTTTTGGCATAGATGCCGAAGAGGCACTTCATGAGGGTGGATTTGCCCGCGCCGTTTTCGCCCATCAGGGCGTGGACCGTTCCGGGGCGGACGATGAGGTCCACGTTGTCCAGGGCCTTGACGCCGGGGAACTCTTTGCAGATGCCGTGCATCTCCAGCAACGCTGGCTCTGCCATACTGCTCTCCTCCTTGCACATGGTTTGGGATTGGAGCCCGCGCCTCGGCTGCCTCCCTTAAAAGCGGGGGGGAGGCCTACTCAGGCAAAGGCTCCAAAGGGAGCGGAGCCGCCTCCTTGGGGGACAGCTCCGCTCCGGATTTTCGCGGAAGGGGGACCTTACGCGGTGATCTTGGCGTAGGGGACACGGATCTTGGCAACGCCGTCGTCCACGTTCATGGAGGAGGTGTTGTCCATCAGCTTGGCGCCGTCCTTGATGTTCTTCACCAGGGTGACGATGGTCTCGGCCATGCCGTCGCCGTCCTGCTTGACGGTACCGGTCATCTGGCCGTCGTTGATCTTCTGGACGGCGGAATCCATGGCGTCAACGCCGTAGACGGGAATGACCTTGGAATCGGCGTTATCCTTGCCCAGGTTGTAACCGGCGGCCTGGAGAGCGGCGACAGCGCCTTCGGCCATGCCATCGTTGTTGGCGATGACCAGCTCCACCATGTTCTTGTTGGCCTCGGAGTACTCGGCCAGGATGGTGGTCATGTAGTCGGTGGCGGCCTGAGCGCTCCAGCTGCCGGTCTGGTCCACCAGGTACTTATCGGAGTTGCCGGCGTTGTAGAAGGAGAGTTCCGGCTTGCCGGCGGCCGTCAGCTTCTTGTTGGCGTCCTCCACGGCAAACTGGGTGCGGTACTCGGCCTCGGCGTTGCCTTCCTGGCCCTTAAAGAGGACGTAGGAGATGGTGCCGTCGCCGTTGAGGTCCACGGCGTCGTAGTTGGCCAGCAGGAAGTCGCCGATCATCTCGCCCTGCATATGTCCGGCCTCAGGGGCGTCGGTGCCCACGAAGGCGCAGTTCTCGTAGCTGTTCACCACGTCGTCCGCAACCTCGCGGTTGAAGAAGACGATGGGGATACCGGCGTTCTTGGCGGCGTTGGCAGCCTGCTGGGCGGCATCCGGGGAGGAGGTCTCCACGATGTTCACCACCAGGAGGTTGGCACCGTTGGTGATGGCGGTGTTGATCTGATCCAGCTGGGTGGCCTGGTTGTTGGCGCCGTCATAGTTCTGGTACTTGATGCCGGCGGCATCCAGCTTGGCGTCCATGGCGGTGCGGACGGTGGTGATGTAGGCATCGGCGAAGGTGTAGTAGAAGACGCCCACATAGAGGTCGGAGGCGGGGGCCTCCGGAGCGGGGGTGCCGCCCTGGCTGCTGGGGGCAGGGGTGGGGGCGGCGCTGCTGCCGCCATTGCCGCCGCCGCAGGCGGTGAGCACGGACAGCATCATGAGAGCGCACAGAGCAAGCGCAAGAAATTTCTTCATGAATGATTTCCTCCTAAAGATTCATTTTCATTCCTGCCGGAGCGGCGGAGACCGCCCCTTTGGACAGCTACTATTTTACCGGCTCGGCAGGGAAAAAACGATAGAAAAATCTTTGAAGTTGTATGAAAAAACTTTTGTAGCAGGCAGATTTTGGTAAATATTTCCCATTGGCAGCTAAATAAAGAAGGGAGCCCGGCGCTGTCGGGAGTGGGAGAGGTGGGGATGAGGCTTTCCGGCCCGGCCTTCTGAAGGGGCTGGTCATCAGCGGGGTCACCATGGTCGTCTATAAGCGCCTGCGCCCGGCGTTAAAGGGCCGGCTGTAAAGGAGGTCACCGAAAATGAACAGCCTGGATCATCTCACCTATCTTGTGGAGGAGATCCACACCACCGTCGTGGCGACGGTGGACGATGACGAGCTGCCGGTCACCGCCGCCATCGACATGATGGACGCCGACGAAAAGGGCCTTTACTTCCTCACCGCCAAAGGGAAGGGCTTCTATGACCGGCTGAAACGCCGGGGGTACCTGGCCCTCACCGGCATGAAGGGGGAGGACACCCTGCACTGCGCGGCTGTGTCGATCCGGGGCCGGGTGGAGGAGCTGGGAAGCGATCTCCTGCCCCGGCTGTTTGAGAAGAACCCCTACATGAACGAGATCTACCCCACCCCCCAGTCCCGGCAGGCCCTCACGGTATTCCGGCTTTACGAAGGCAGCGGCGAGTGGTTCGACCTGTCCCAAAAGCCCATCCGGCGGGCATCCTTTACCTTTGGCGGGGCAGACGGGAAGCAGGAGGGCTACTTTGTCACCAACGCCTGTACTGGTTGCCGGGCCTGTGAAAAGGTCTGCCCCCAAAGCTGCATCGACTTTGCCGGCGGCAGGGCGGTCATCCGTCAGGAGAACTGCCTGCACTGCGGCAACTGCATGACGGCCTGCCCCGCCGGGGCGGTGGTCCGGGAGGGGCAGCCATGACGCAGGCGGAAAGACGCCGGTATCTCATCGGGGAGCTGCTCCGGGAGAAAGCGGGATACGCCGGCATCCCGGTCCCGCCGGGGGAGGAGGAGCAGAAAAAGCTCCTCCGGTCTCTGTTCAACCTGCGGATGCCCGGTCCGGTCTCCCCCGATTTCCTGGCGGTGCAGGACGCCTATTTGCAGGAGGAGACCCGCCGGAAGGGCATCACCCGGCTGGCGGATCTGACCCCGCTGCGGGAGGGCATCTACCTTTGGCGGGGGGACATCACCACCCTGGAATGTGACGCCATCGTCAACGCCGCCAATTCGGCGATGCTGGGGTGCTTCTGCCCCTGCCACGGGTGCATCGACAACGCCATCCACACCTACGCCGGCATCCGGCTGCGGGCCGCCTGCGCCGCCCTGATGGAACGCCAGGGCCGGGAGGAGGAGACCGGCGGCGCGAAGCTCACCCCGGCCTTTAACCTCCCCTGCAGGTTTGTGCTGCACACGGTGGGGCCTATCGTCCGGGGCAGGGTAACAAAACAGGACGAGATGCTGCTGGCCTCCTGCTACCGCTCCTGTCTGGAGCTGGCGGCGGAAAACGGGCTGACCAGCGTCGCCTTCTGCTGCATCTCCACCGGGGAGTTTCATTTCCCCAACCGCCGGGCGGCGGAGATCGCAATACAGACCGTCCGGGAATACCGGGCCCAAGGGGCCGATCCAATCGAGGTGATCTTCAATGTTTTCAAGGAGACCGATCTGCACATCTACCGGGAATTATTGGGAGCAGACGGAGCGGCTGCGGTATGAGCTGGCCGCCGCCGACGCCGTCGTCATCGGGGCGGGGGCGGGACTGTCCGCGTCCGCCGGACTGACCTATGACGGCCCCCGTTTCGAGAAGCACTTCTCGGACTTCCGGCAGAAGTACGGCATCACCGATATGTACTCCGGGGGCTTTTACCCCTACAACACCCTGGAGGAATTCTGGGCCTGGTGGAGCCGGCATATCTATGTGAACCGCTATGACCTGACGCCGGGGGAACCCTACACCCGCCTGTTGGAGCTGGTGCGGGATAAGGATTACTTTGTCCTCACCACCAATGTGGACCATCAGTTCCAGCTGGCGGGATTTGACAAGACCAGGCTCTTTTACACCCAGGGGGATTACGGCCTGTGGCAGTGTTCCAAAGCCTGCCACGATAAAACCTACGACAACGAGGAGACCGTCCGCCGGATGGTGGCGGAACAGCGGGAGATGCGCATCCCCTCGGAGCTGATCCCCCGCTGTCCCGTCTGCGGCGCGCCCATGACCATGAACCTGCGGTGCGATCTCACCTTTGTGCAGGATGAGGGCTGGTACGCCGCGTCCCGGCGGTACGAGGATTTTATCCGCCGGCAGGAAGGGCGGCATATCCTGTTTTTGGAGCTGGGGGTAGGCGGCAATACGCCGGTCATCATCAAGTATCCCTTCTGGCAGATGACCGCAGAGAATCCCCAAGCGGTCTACGCCTGCGTCAACCGGGGGGAGGCCGTCTGTCCCAGGGAGATCGCGGAGCGGTCCGTCTGCCTGAACCGGGATATTGGGGAGGTGCTGCGGGAGGTCAGCCAGGATGAATGACCGAGCGGAAAAACAGATGATGCCATATTCCGGATCCGGATAAATATCAAGGGAGTTCAAGAAAAATTCACATCTTTTTTTGCAGTCTTGCTTGACAAAGCGAACCGGATACCATATAATACATACCGCTTGCTCGGAGGCGAACCATTCACCTGGAAATGGCAGCCGGATAAGGCTACGGATTGAAACATCCGTTTTCTTATCCGGCTTATTTTTTTGCAAGGAGGATTTTAAGATGGATTTTCTCACGAGTAAAATCGGACCTATGTATTTTAAGTATTTGGCTGCCGCTTTTGGAAGTGCCCTGATCTCTTCCGTTTACGGCGTTGTGGATATGGCAATGGTGGGGCAGTATCAAGGACCGAGCGGGACGGCGGCTCTTGCGGTAGTTGCCCCGATCTGGAATATCATATACAGTTTAGGCCTGCTGATGGGGATCGGCGGTTCTGTCCTTTTCAGCATGCTGCGGGGAGAATCCGAAAATAACCGGAAGAAGTCCAATGAGTATTTTTCGGCCGCATTGATCGGCGTCGTGATTTTAGCCGCCATGACATGGGCAGTGGTAGTCTTCTTCGACCGGCAGCTGCTGCGTTTGTTTGGTGCGGAGGAAACGCTGCTCCCCCTTGCACAGCAATATCTGTTTCCCGTAAAATTCGCAGTCCCCAGTTTCCTGCTTATCACTCCGCTTTGAGGTAGAATGAAAAGCGTAAAAGATGTCACCCCCAGCGGAAGCCCTGCGCTGGTGAAACCGATAAACAGAGGAATGGAGGAACAGGAGCAGAACGGTGTCACGGTACCCAGCAGGGCGGATATGATATTTGCACCGACACCGTGGAACCGGCCTAATATCCGCCTGCTTCGCTCCGGTGGAAAGTAGCTTTGGATGTAGGAAATGACGAAGATCAGGAAGCAGAGCAGCACGGTGATCTTCAGCACATCATAAAGAAAGAATTGAACGCTTCCTCCCATATGTCCTTCCACATCCAGTCCCAGCATGGAAAGGCCCCTGCCGATCAATTCGTTCAGCCACTTCATCCCTAACACCTGGTTTTGCATAAACTGCCATACGCCCATCATAGAGAAACCTCGCTTTCAATTTTTCGGGAATATATCAAAATATTTTGATATATTGAACCGAGAGAAACGCCATCCAGCTATGATGGCGTTTATTGATCCCAGGAAGGGCCTCCGCCCCCTTGGTCCGCGTTCGGCGTGGTGATGGCCAGCAGCAGCTCCACCGCTTTATCCCTGCCCGTTTTGCTCAGGCGGTAATGCGTCCATTTGCCTTCCTGCCGGCTGACCACGAGTCCGGAATCGCACAGAATTTTCATATGATAGGATAAGCCCGACTGTGTTAAGTCCATCGGCTCCTGTAAAACGCAGGCGCATTTTTCACCGCTTCGCAGCTGTTCCAGAATGGCAAGCCTTTTGGGGTCGCATAGGGCTTTGAATACCTTTGCATTCTTTTGGTGCAGGTCCACATATCCACCTCATATCAAAAATATTTGATATGAATAGTGTATCCGTCAGTGCCTTATTTGTCAATAGTTTCGTGAAACTTTTTTCTGGGACATTTCTGCGTTTGTCAATGATATGACCCAGAGAAGGAGGCTAGACGCTGAAGAGGACTGGACCAACCTAGCGAACGCATAGGTCTGTGATTATACCAGGATAGATGAGTTTGGAGTTTAAGGTTCAACTCTTGGACATCGGCAAACG
>JAETSQ010000030.1 GCA_021769525.1 Oscillospiraceae bacterium | reverse complement strand
ACCTTGCCGATGAGGTTCACATTGGCGGCCTTCACCATGGCGTCCGCCGCCTCGATGGAGCCCACCAGCCCCTTGGTCTCTACCATGCCCAAAGCAAGTAATGTTTCAGCCATTTTCGTTACCTCCGTATCATATAAATAAGCACTGTTTCCGGCCTGTCCTTATGTCGTTCTTCTTTTCGCTTCCTTTTCTTCTTTCGCAAGAAGAAAAGGAAGAAAAGCCCCTCATGTTATTCCCTCAGCTTTGCCATAACGGCCCTTGTGATGGCCTCGATGTCCTCCGGGGAGAAGGTGCCCCCTGCGGGGACGGACACCGCCGGAGCTACCGGCTTCTGCCGCGCCTGGGCCAGGGTGCTGCCCCCGGCGTTCCCCGGCCTGGGCGGGGCGGGGTTTTTGCCCCGCAGGTCCTCCAGCTCCCGCATCCCCCAGGCCACCCGGCGGATGTTGATGAGGTTCAGGGGGGTGATGTTATCGCTGGTGGCGCTGCCCCCCACCGCCCCGCACCCCAGGGTGAGGGCCGGGGCCAGGCTGGTGGTGGCCCCTACGCCCCCAAGGGCGCCGGGGGTGTTCACCAGCAGGCGGGAGACCGGTTTCTTCAGGGCGAACTCCCGGATGACGTTCCGGTCCTCGCTGTGGATGGTCATGGTGTGGCCCGCCCCCTCGTTCTGGAGGATGGCGATGGACCGCTGGCAGGCCTTCTCCCAGTTGTCCTCCACGTAGAAGGCCAGCACCGGGCAGAGCTTTTCCCGCGAGTAGGGGTTCGCCTTACCCACCTCGGTCTGGCGGGAGATGAGCACCCTGGTCCCCGCCGGGATCCGGATTCCGGCCATCTGGGCGATGACCTCCGCGGACCGGCCCACGATCTTGGGGTTCATGGTGCCGTTGGCCCGCAGGAGGAAGCCGGAAAGGCGCTTCGACTGCTCCTCGTCCAGGAAGTATCCCCCCTGGCGCTTCAGTTCCGCCACCACCTTTTCCTCGATGCACCGCTCGGTGACCACCGACTGCTCCGAGGCGCAGATGGTCCCGTTATCGAAGGTCTTGGAATCCAGGATGTGCTTGACCGCCAGGGGGATGTCGGCGGTGCGCTCGATAAAGGCCGGGCCGTTGCCGGGCCCCACCCCGATGGCGGGGTTGCCGGAGGAGTAGGCCGCCCGCACCATGGCCTCCCCGCCGGTGGCGAGGATGATGCCAATGTCCCGGTGGGTCAGCAGGGCGTTTGTGGCCTCCATGGTGGTGATGGTGATGCAGCCCACGGCGCCGTCCGGGGCCCCCGCCTTTTTGGCGGCCTCCTGGATGACCTTCACCGTCTCCACGATGCAGTTCTTGGCCCCTGGGTGGGGGCTGATGACGATGGCATTCCCCGCCTTTAGGGAGATGAGGGACTTGTACATCGCCGTGGAGGTGGGGTTGGTGGAGGGGATGAGCGCCGCCACCACTCCCATGGGCACCCCCACCTCCATGAGGCCCCTCTGGGGGTCCTCCCGGAGGATGCCCACGGCGGTCATGTCCTTGATGCTCTCCCAGGTGATGGTGCTGCCCAGGAGATTTTTCAGCACCTTGTCCTGCCAGACGCCGTACCCCGTTTCCTCCACCGCCATTTTGGCCAGGGGCTCCGCCTTGGCGGCGCAGGCCTCGGCGATGGCCTTACAGATGGCGTCCAGCTTCTGCTGGGGCATCTCCGCCAGCTGCCGCTGGGCGGCCTTGGCCCTGGCAATGAGGTCCCGGACCTCCTGGATGGATTGCAGGTCTCGGTCCATTCTGTTCCCCCCTTCCTAATACTTCAGCGGGTCTGCGGCGATGCCCTTCACCGTCCGGGCAAAGGCCTCGCAGGCCATCTGACAGGCGTACTGCTTGCCGGTGAGGAGCCCCCCGGCAAAGTTCGTCTCGGTGGGGGGGCCGTAGAAGACCTTCAGCTCCACCCGCGCCGCCTTGAGGGCCTCGTCCAGCCCCACCATGGCCTCCATGGGCGGGGCGATAAGGTAGGCCATGGGGGTACCGGCCGGGACCTCCGCCATCTTGGAAAGGTAGGTCCCCGTCTGGGCGATGCAGTGGGCAAAGTAGGAGACAGTGTCCCCCTCGTCGGCGCTGTAGAAGGTGGCGTCATTCTCGATGAAGGCCACCGCCGCCTCCAGGCCGCTGCGGACCTGGGCAGGTCCGGGGGCGGAGAGAATGCCGATGAATTCCCCGGCAAGCCGGGTGGAGGCGTTGCCGCTGCCGGCGTACATACTCTTGGCGTAGACGACGGAGACCTCCGCCTTCTTGGTGGCTTCGTCCAGGGCGGCATAGGAGACATCGTCGCAGTCGGTGGTGATGAGCCCCAGGCTCCGGTGCCCCTCCGGGACGTTCAGCGCCCGCAGCAGGAAGTCCTCCGGGTTGGGGATGATCCGCAGGCTCAGTACGGTGGTTCTAAGGGCGTCGCCGGTCATCGTTTCATCCCCTCCTTTACTGCTTCAGTTCCACGCCGCTGGCCTTGGCGTCGTAGATCTTTTTGATGAGCTCCGCAATGTAGGCCCCTGCCTCCACCGAGGAGATGCCCCCCTTGTGGATGTTGCTGACCACGGTGCGCCGGGCCTCCGGCTGGCCCACCTTGGCATCGTAGCAGATGTAGGCGCTCATGCTCTCCGCCGTGCCGAGGCCCGGCCGCTCCCCGATGAGGATGCAGACCACCTTGGCCCCCAGGAGCTCCGCCACGGCGTCCTCCGCCGCCACCCGCCCGAAGCGGATGAAGAAGGGAGTGCCCACGGAAAGGCCCCGGCTCCGGAGCCCCTCCACGATGGCGGGGAGGGCGTTTTCCACATTGGCCTCGATGGCCTTGGAGGAGAGTCCGTCCGAGACGATGATCTGGACATCGGGGTTCTTCTGGCATTTTTCCCCGATGGTCTTCACCGCCTCGCCGGAGAGCTGCCTCCCCAGGTCGGGGCGGGTGATGTGGGTGTTCTTGTCGGCGCAGTTGGTCTGCACCGAGAAGAGGCCGTTCTTCTCCAAAAAGGCCGGGTCCACATCGGTGAAGACCGCATCCCTTGCCAGGGCGTGGTCCGCCCGGAGGGTGAGCATGGTCTGGGTGAGGACCCGCGGTCCGCAGCGCCCCACCCCGATGCGGGCGCTGGTGCGGCCCTTCATCCGGATAAGGGCATCGTAATCCGCCGGGTCCCGCAGGGTGGGCACCGCCTTATGGGCGGCGCTGGTGATGTCCTCCATCTCCCCCTGGGCGATCCCGCCCTGGGGCCGGGAGGCAGGGGGCTGGGCCGGAACGGCGGCGTCCCTCCGGGGCTGGGAGGGGGCTGCCGGGGCGGGAGCACTTTCCCCCGCCCGCATTTTGGCGATGATCTCCTCGGCGATGGCGTCGATGGTCTTGGCGTCCAGCATGGTCTATCCCCTCCCCCCTTTCTCCAGGAAGATGGTGGGGTCCCCGGCGCGCCCCGTCAGCTTGCCGTTTTCGCTGATCCCCATTTTCTCCAGCCACAGGTCGAATTCCCGGATGGGCCGCAGGCCCAGGATCTCCCGGATGGCGGCGGCGTCATGGTAAGCGTTGGTCTGGTAGTTGAGCATCACGTCATCGCTGGTGGGCACCCCCAGGATGTAGTTGGCCCCGGCGGCCCCCAGGAGCATAGCCAGGTTTTCGATGTCGTTCTGCTCCGCCAGCATATGGTTGGTGTAGCAGCAGTCGCAGCCCATGGGGATGCCGGATAATTTCCCCATAAAGTGGTCCTCCAGCCCCGCCCGGATCACCTGGCGGCTGTCGTAGAGGTACTCCGGGCCGATGAAGCCCACCACCGTGTTCACCATAAAGGGCTTAAACTCCCTGGCGTAGGCGTAGCACCGGGCCTCCATGGTCACCTGGTCGGCGCCGTAGTGGGCGTCGGAGGAGAGCTCCGAGCCCTGCCCCGTCTCGAAGTACATCACGTTGGGGCCGGTCCCCGTCCCGTGGCGCCGCAGCAGCTCCATGGCCTCCCGGATGTGGTCGGTGGTGAAGCCGAAGGCCTCGTTGCCCTTCTGGCTGCCAGCGATGGACTGGAAGATCATATCCGCCGGGGCTCCCCTTTTGACCGCCTCCAGCTGGGTGGTGATGTGCCCCAGGACGCAGATCTGGGTGGGTATCTCGAACCGGTTCTTCACCTCATCGAAGCGCTTTAATATCTCGGTGAGGCTGGCCACCGTATCCCCGGAGGGGTTGAGGCCGATGAGGGCGTCGCCGCAGCCGTAGCTCAACCCCTCAAAGAGGGAGGCGGTGATGCCCTCCACGTTATCGGTGGTGTGGTTGGGCTGGAGCCGGGTGGAGAGGGTCCCCCGCAGGCCGATGGTGGTGTTGCAGTGGGCCGGCACCCGTATCTTGGAGGCAGCGTACACCAGGTCCAGGTTGGTCATCAGCTTTGCCACCGCGGCCACCATCTCGGCGGTGAGGGCCTTGCTCACCCGGCGGATGTCCTCCTCGGTGGTGGTGTACTCCATCAGCCACTCCCGCAGGTCGCTGACAGTCCAGCCCTTGATGGAGCTGTAGATGCTCTCGTTGATGCTGTCCTGGTTGAGACGGGTCACCTCGTCCTCCTCGTAGGGGACCGCCGGGTTCTGCCGCAGCTCCTCCAGGGTCATCTGGGAGAGGACCTCCTTGGCGGCGATGCGCTCCAGGCCGCTCTTTGCCGCCACCCCGGCTAAGATGTCGCCGGATTTTTCCTCGTTGGCCTTGGCCAGCACCTCCTTCACCGAATCGAAGGTGAAGATCTGGCCGGAGAGAAGGGTCTTATATCCCATTTTTTGTCACCCCTCCTTTCTGTTCCCTGCCGGGGGTCTGTATCTCAAGGTATCCGTTTTCGGCTTCATTCTACCTGTGATAGCTCCTCTGCCGCAGGTCCTCCGCCGCCCGCTTCATGGCGGTTTCGGACAGCTTTGCCAGGCGCTTTTGGGTCTCCTCCGGCTCGGTGAGGAGGGCGGTCTTGCACTGGGTGGGCCGAGAGGTCCAGCCGCTGCCGAAGAAGAGGTTCACCGTCACCTTGGTGATGCTCTTGCCCCGGTGGACGAAGACCTCCAGCACCGGGTGCTCCGGCTTGCGGAGGACCATGGCCCCTTCCGGCACCGGTTCGCACCGGACCTCGGTCACCGGCAGTCCGGGAAAAATCGCCTTCGCCTCCGTCTCCACCGCCTCCCGGATGTCCGCCGCCTCCCCGTAGAGGTAGATCGTGAGGCTGTCGAAGCGGCAGCCCTGCTGGGGGTCGTAAAGGGGGCAGCCGTAGCCTTTCATCATCTCGGAGAACTTTGCCATCTCCTCGCGGGGCAGGCCGTAGCCGTCCACCCGGATCACCTGGGGGGTGGTGAAGAGCTGAAAGCCCCCGCCGGTCTCCTTTTCCCAGGTGGCTTTATCCATCCGCTCCCACTTGGAAAAGGTGTTTTCGATCTCCGCCAGGATGGCGTCTATAGGCAGGGGCTCCAGGCCCTCCATCGCCTTGCCATCGCAGCAAGCGGTCTGGTAGACGGCCTTGGGGTCCGGCTCCGCGCCGGGGGAGGTCTTCCAGTAGCTCAGGTCGATGCTCATGGGCGGGCGGCTCCTTTCTTTGTTTTCGGGGCGAGTACCCTAACGGGCGGCGGGCGCAGGGCGGAGGATTGCGCCCCCCGCAAGCTAGCGGTAACTGCCAAGGCCTCCCCTGAAAGGGGAGGTGTCGAACGAAGCGAGACGGAGGGGTTCCGCCGCAGGGGCCAAAACCTCCCTCGCCGAGGGAAGTTGGGCGCAGCCCACGTGCCCGAAGGGACGCGAAGCGGCCCGTTAGGGCTGGCAACGCCCCAGATTGGCCTGTTATCCAAAGATGAGCGTTTTGACGACGACGGGGACCACGAGGCCGTCCATGAGGGGGCGCCCCAGGTCCATATAGTCGTTCTGGTCCACGTGGATGGAGTCCAGGGCGACCACCGGGCGGCCCGTGAGCCGGGCGGCCACCGCCTGGCCCAGGGCCTTGGCGATGTCCGATTCCACCACCAGCAGCAGGGGCGCCTCCGGGGGGAGCTCCCCCGCCGCCTGGGCGGCTGCCGCCGCCAGGGCTTTCAGCCGGGGGTAGGACGGGTCCGGCTCCCCCTCCAGGGCGATGACCAGGCGGCTGCTGTCGCTCTGCTGCAAAAACCAGCGGACCCGTTCCGCCATAGGGGCGGCGTTTCCGGCAAAGCCCGCTTCCTGCTCCTCCGGGGAGAGCTTCAGCACCGGGACGTTCTTCAGGGGGAAGACCCCCGCATCGGTATAGGTGATGGTGCTGCCGGAAAGGGTGGTGGTGTAGCTCCCGGCCCCCACCACGGTGGCCCGGATGGTCTCCTTCCCCTTTTCCAGCCGGAAGGCGGAGCAGAGGCGCCCCTCCCGGATGGCCTCCCCCAGCAGCAGGCCGATGTCCCCGTAGGGGATGGGGTCCTCCCCGGCGGAAAGGCCCCGGTAGACCCCGTCCGCCACCCCTCCGGAAAAGAAGATGGCCCGGATGGGCCTCTGGCCGGTGAGGTCCAGCCAGGTGGAGCCGGGGGTCTGGACAGCCCGGAGGAGGGCGCTCTGGGGGGCGAGGCCCAGGCATTCCTCCAGCAGCTGGGCCATCCCCCGGCAGACCTCCCGGAGGTCCGAAAGGCCGGCCCGCTCCCCCTCCCGGAGGTGGATGCTCCGGCTTTCCGCCACCAGGGCGGCGGCGGGGCTTATGTAGGTAACGGTGCGGTCCGGCTCCAGCCGGATGAGGCGCCCGCCGATGTCCAGGCACCCCTTCCCGGCGGTGCGTCCGCAGTCGAAAAGGGCGATGTTGGTGGTGCCGCCGCCGATGTCCAGGTTGACGGCGGTGCAGCTCATCTCCTCCGAGTACTGCTGGGCGCCGCTCCCCTTGCCGGCGATGATGGCCTCCAGGTCCGGCCCGGCGGTGGAGACCACGAACTCCCCGGCAAAGCCGCTGAGTTTTTCCAGCACCAGAGCGGAGTTTTCCTTCCGGGCGCTCTCCCCGGTGATGATGACGGCGCCGGTATCGGTATCCGCTGGGGTGAAGCCCGCCCTTTGGAACTCCGCCGCCACGATGTCCCGGACCCGGTCCCCGTCGATGCGGGTCCGGTCCAGCAGGGGGGTGGTGTAGATGTCGCTGCGGTACACTACCTCCTTATCCACAATGGAGACCTTGGGTATGGTGAAGTACCCGGCGGTGTTCTCCATGGCGATGCGGCTGAAGATCACCTGGGTGGTGGAGGTGCCGATGTCGATGCCTACGCTGAGGATGGTCTTGGGATCGGACACCGCCTTCACCTCCCTTGGGAAGCTGTCAATAAACTACAAGAGACCAAAGCGCCCGCGTTCTCCGGGGCACCTCGGCCTCTTTGCCATCCGGCCCACCCTGTTGTGGGCCGCGCAGATATTCACGTTTTTGTTTTTATCGGAGCACCAGCGCCTTCATGGGGCAGAAGTTGGAACACTTGCCGCACCGGATGCAGGTCTCATGGTCCACCGTTGGCGCCGAAAATCCCTCCTGGTGCAGCGCCCCCACCGGACAGATGTCCACGGAAGGACACTTGTGGTCCTGGGGGCAGTTGGCTGTGATGACCTCTAATTTCTTCTCCATGAGGCTGTACCCCTTCCTGCTGTCAAGTCAAAAAATCTACCGGAAATCAAACATGGCCTTGGTGCCGCCGGGGCCGGACTGGAGCTGCAATTCGCCCCCCAGCTTATCCCGCACCGTGAGGGAGATGATGTCCAGCCCCAGGCTGTCCTCCCGCTTTTCCCCAGGGGAAAAGCCGCCGCCGTCGTCCTCCACGGTGATGGTGGAGGTCTCCCGCCCCCGCAGGAGGGTGACGGTGACCGTCCCCCCGGTCCGCCCCTCGTAGCCGTGCTCGATGGCGTTGGTCAAAAGCTCGTTCACCACCAAGGCGATGGAGGTGGCCTTGTGGGAGGAAACGGCGATGTTGTCCCCCCGGATGGAGATGACGATCTCCTGGCCCTGGGGGGTCATGGACTGGAGGTTGCGGCGGATCTTCTCCAAAAGGGGCCGCAGCTCCACCTGGTCCCCATGGTCTGTACCTGTCAGTATATCATGAATGGCGGCGATTGACAAGACCCGTCCGGTATTTTCCCGGAATGCCCGCTTCATCTGGGGGTCGGCGGTCTTCCTCGCCTGGATGTTCAGGATGCTTGCCACCAGCTGCAAATTGTTCTTCACCCGGTGGTGGATCTCCTTCATAGCCACGCTGTGGCTGTCCCCGGCGGGCGCAAGGCCCAGCATGGAGTCGGTAAAGGATTCCCGCTCCCGCACCAGCTCCCGGTACTTCTTTTCCCTGGTGACGGTCTGGCTGATGTCCTGCTCCCGGATGAGCACCCCGATGACCCGCTCCCCCTCCCCCCGGATGGGGACGGCGTCCTGGCGCACCGTTTTGTCCTCCTGGGTCACCGCCTTCAGGTCCCGCACCACCATGCCGGTGCCCAGGGCGTGGTAGACGGCCGGCTCCCGCTCCCGCAGGGCCTCCTGGCCCAGTACCGTCCGGTGGTAGGCGGAGCGCACCCCGCTGGGCCGCGCGTGGGCCACCACGATGGCCGTCTTCCCCGCCCGGTCCAGGCAGTCGATGAAGATGTCCGCCCCGGTGAGGTCGGCGGTGTACTGCATGGAGGCGGCCACCTCCTCCAGCCGGTCCACATCCCCGCCGGAAAGGGCGGTGTAGGTCCAGCAGAGCTCCCGAAGGGTCATACCTCTTCTCCCCCCTCCAGCAGCTCTCTGGCGGCCTCCTCCAGGGGGATCCCCCTCTCCTTGGCCGCCTGGGCCACCGTCCGGTAGGCCTCCGGCTCGGAAAGGCCCCGCCGGCGCATCAGCTGTTCCTTGGCTCGGCGCACCGCCTCCCGGCCGCTCTGCTGGGAGACCACCGCCTGGCAGAGGGCCGCCAGGGTGCAGCGCTTTTCCATCGCCATCTTTTGGAGGCGCCGGTAGGCCTCCCCCTCGCCGGTCCCCTCGCTTTTAGCCAGCAGGACCTTGGCCCGCTCGATGATCTTCTGCTCCTCCATCCGGCGCTTCATCTCCTCCGCCTCCCGGCGGGCTTCCCGGAGGCGGGCGGCTTGGGCCATGGCTACCTCCAGGGTGGGGAGCAGCAGCCGCTCCTCCACCGGCTTTACCAGGTATCCGGTGACGCCGATGCGCCCGGCCCGCTCGATGAGCTCCCGGTCCCGGAAGGCGGTGAGGATCACCACGCACCCGCAGAGCTCCTCCCGGATGATGGTCTCCGAGGCGGTCATGCCGTCAAAGACCGGCATTTTAATGTCCATCAGCACCACGTCCGGGTGGCAGCGGCGGCAGAGTTCGATGGCGTCGAAGCCGTCCGCCGCGTCCCCCACCACCGAAAAACCCATCTCGGTGAGCATCTGGCGCAGGTCGATGCGGGTGATGGGCTCATCGTCCACCACGATGGCCGTCCGTTTTTCCGCCATAGGTCAGCCCAGGAACTCCGCCCGCACCTGGGCGAAGCGGTCGGGGAAGTTGGTGATGACCCCGTCGATCCCCTTGCGGAGCATATCCTCCATGTCCTCCCGGCGGTTCACCGTCCAGGCGTTGATGCGGATGCCCGCCTCTTTCAGCTCCCGCACCACGTCCTCGGTCATGTCGTAGCAGAGGGGGTGCCAGCACTCCACCCCGTGCTTCACGCAGTAGGCGGCGGGGCCGATGATGCGGCTCTCCTCCAGGAATCCGCAGGGGAGGTCCGGGGCCAGCTCCTTCATCCGCAGGATGGAAAAGTGGTTGAAGGAGGAGATGAGGGTATCCCCCCGGCGGCCGTACCGGTCGATCATCTCCAGCACCTTTTCCTCGATGCCGGGGTACCAGATGACCCCGGTCTTGATCTCGATATTGGTGAGGATCTCCTTTCCCCGGATGAGCTGGAAGTATTCCTCCAGGGTGGGGATGGGGTTGACGCCGTATACCCCGGCGAACTCCGCCGAGGCGTCCAGCTCCCGGAGCTGGGCCAGGGTGTGCTCCGCCACCAGGCCGGTGCCGTTGGTGGTGCGGTCCAGGAGCTCATCGTGGATGATGACCAGCTCCCCGTCCTTGGAGAGGTGGACGTCGAACTCGATGCCCTCCGCCCCCACCTCCAGAGCCTTCTCAAAGGCCAGCATGGTGTTCTCCGGGTATTTGCCGCTAAAGCCGCGGTGGGCGATATTCTTTGCCATCAGAAAAACCCCTTTCACTTGATCTCTCACTGTTTACCGGTCTCTTTGGCCGCTCTTCTTTTTGGTTCTTTTTCTTCTCCCGTGAGAAGAAAAAGAAGAGAAAACCTTCGTTATCAGATCGCCTCGACGAACTTGACACCCTTTACATCGCTGGCCACCGCCAGGATCTCCATCCGGTCCCGCTTGACGGTGGAGCGCAGCAGCATGGTGGCCGCCACCGAGGAATCCACCGAGTTGGTGTTCTTGGTCACCTCCAGCTCGCTGACCCGGATGTCCTTATCCCGCATCCGGCCGATGAAGCCGCTGATGTCCTCCACGGTGCCGAACTCCACGTACAGCTCCACCACCTTGGACTTTGCCACCACGTAGCTGTCCATCCGGTGGAGGGCGGAGTTGACAAAGAGGATCAGCAGGCAGGCGGCGATGGCGGCCTCATAGAAGCCGATGCCGATGGCAAGGCCCATGCAGGCGGAGGCCCAGAGGCCGGCGGCGGTGGTGAGGCCCTTCACCTTGTGGCGCCCGGTGACGATGATGGTGCCGGCGCCCAAAAAGCCGATGCCGTTGATGACCTGGGCCCCCAGGCGGGCCGGGTCTCCGTTGCCGAAGAACTGGATCATATACTGGTTGGTGAGGACGGTGAGGGTGGAGCCGATGCAGACCAGCACATGGGTCCGGAAGCCCGCGGTGCGGCCCTTGCGCCCCCGCTCGATGCCGATGATGCCGCCGCAGAGGATGGCGAGGCAGAGGCGCAGCAGAATGGAGAACCAGTTGACCTCGCGGGCAAGGGTGAGCCACTGGCCGGGATCTTGCAAGCTAAACATAAAAACAACCTCTCTCTTCTCTGCGGAAATTACGAAAAATCAGCACCCCCCGGTCTTTTCCACCGGGGGATGTCGATTTGATTTTATTAGCTTACCACAAAATCCCCCTTCCGTCAAGGAAAAAGCGGGCGGTTTTTACAAAAAATCCAAATGTATCGGAATTATTTCAGTTCTTTTGCGGGGAAGCAAAGAAAAACCCCCGCTCCGGCGGGGGCAGAGCCTATTGGGAACAGGGGATCAGTCCGCCGGGGGGAAGGCCATCCCCAGCCAGAAGAGAAGGGCCTCTTTCCACAGCTTTTTCATGGGGCGCCTCCTTTCGGCATATCACAAGCCCAAAAGGCCGCTATTCCTCCGAGGACTTTAGGGGGAAGGCCAGCTCCCAGGCCAGGGCGCAGAAGAAGATGCCCCCCAGGCCCGGCAGGGTGCGGAACTTGGTATTGAGCCAGGCAAGCTGGAAGGGTTTGAACTGCTCCAGGAACTGGGGGAAGGGGAGGGTGACGTCCGGCTGCAAAACATTCCGCAGCCCCAGGTAGATGTAGAGGAGGATCACCAGCCCGGAAAGCACCGCCAAAATAATGCGGGGGACCTTCCAGGGGAGACGCCAGGGGAGGAGCATATTGGTAAAGCGCAGCAGGGCGTAGCAGAAGAAAAAGATCCCCAGGGGCAGCAGAAAGACGACGGACACCTGCACATACCGGGAGGGAACAAAGTCCGCGGGGGAGGGCTGGGCCAGGGCGTTGCACCAGGCGGCCAGCAGCACCGCCGAAAGCCATAGGGGCAGCAGCCCCCGCCAGAAGTTCTTCTTCATGGCGGACTACACCTCCTCCGCGGGCTGGGGAGCGGGCGTCTCCGCCTCGCTGTCCTTTTTGCCCAGGCCGCTGACAAAGCCGCTGACCCGGTCGATGACATCCGGCATCATCCCCACCACCCGGTCGGCAGTGCTGGAAAAGCTCTGGACCTGGAGGACCTTTACGTTGCCGTTCTGGATCACCAAAAAGGCCACCGGGGTGATGGAGACACCGCCCCCTGCCCCGCCGCCGAAGAGCTCCTTCTGGGTGGCGGGCAGGTCGCTGCCGCCGGTGCCGAAGCCGAAGGAGACCCGCGACACCGGCAGGATGGTGGTGCCGTCCGGGGTGGTGATGGGCTTCCCCACCACCGAATTGGAGTCGATGAGGGTCTGGAGGTTTTTCATGGAGCTGTCGGTCAGCTCGCTGATGGGCTTTACAGCCATGTGGATCACCGCCTTACTTTTGTTGTCGCAGCGGGCCGCTGCCCGCGCAGAAGAGTCGCCGCCCCGCGGACCAGGAGGATGAGCGCCCCGGCCAGCAGGGTGGAGGGCCGCAGCTCCAGGGTAAATTCGGCATCCGCCGCGCCCTCCCCGGAGATGTAGTCCGGCAGGACGTTATAGCGGAACTCCCGCACCCGGATGACGCCGCAGAGGCCGCTGTACACCCCGTAGCCCACGGCGTAGGCCCTGCCCACCCCGATGCCCACCTGGTCCGCCTCCTCCCCGGCGATCACCAGGGCGATGCGGCAGCGGGAGAGGGTGAGGCGCTTCAGGATATACCCGATGAAGGAGGCCAGATGGGGCAGGAGGTCGTTCACCGTCCGGAGCAGTTCCAGGGCACGCTCCGCCGGGTCCCGCTTCTTCGGGGGCGGAGGGGCCTCCGCCCCTTCCCCAGGCGCTTCTTTTTTGGGCTTCTTCGGTTTTTTTGGTTTCTTCTCCTTCCCGCCGGGCTTTGCCGGAAGGATGGTGAGGGGGAAGAGCCACAGCAGCCGCAGGCGCAGGGAAAGGCTCTCTTTGCGCCAGGTAAACTCCGCCTTCACCGGGGCGAAAAGCAGCAGGGCCAAAAAGGCCGGGAGGGCCAGCGCGATGTACCTTCCCACCGGCTCCCCCTCCCTCCTTGCTGTGCTGTATCCAGGGCGCCGCCCTGGCGCTACTTCTTTTTTCTCACCCGTGAGAAAAAAGAAGCAAAAAAGAACGTCCGGCGTGCCGCCGTGGTCTCGCCCTACACGGCCTTCGGCCTTACCTAGGCAAAGGGTGCAAGTGACTGCCTGGAGCCTTAGCTGGCGCTGGAAGAACCCCTCCGCCCTTCGGGCACCTCCCCTTTCAGGGGAGGCCCTGGCGGAGCGCAAAGCTGTCCGTTTTGCCAAGGGCTCCCCTGAAAGGGGAGCTGGCATTTCCCGAAGGGAAATGTCTGAGGGGTTCTCCCGCTGGATAGGCGAAGGTTGTTAGCGCAGCTAAAAAGCAAATCCCAGAAACGAGGCCTTGCGCAGCAGACTCCCTCCGCCCCCCCCAAAAACCGCTAGTTCTTGAGCCGGAAGCGGCTGACCTGATCCTGAAGGAGGTGCACCTGCTCGAAGAGCTCGGCGCTGACGGCGGCGGACTCCTCGCTGCTGGCGGAGTTGGTCTGCACCACCGAGGAGATCTGCCCCAGGCCCTCGGTGACCTGGGCGATGGAGGCGGCCTCGCTCTGCACCGCCTCGGCGATCTGTCCGATGGCCGTATTGGATTCCATCACCAGGTCCATGGTCTTCCGCAGGGAGCGGGAGACCTCGTCCACGATATGGCTCCCCTTCTCGGTAGCGCTGACGGCGTTCTCGATGAGCTCCTTGGTGGCCTTGGCCGCCTGGTCGGACTGGGTGGCCAGGCTGCGGACCTCATCGGAGACCACGGCAAAGCCCTTGCCGGCGGCCCCGGCACGGGCGGCCTCCACCGCGGCGTTGAGGGCCAGGATGTTGGTCTGGAAGGCGATGTTTTCGATGGTGGCGATGATCCGCCCGATCTGCTGGGAGGCCTCGGTGATGTCCCGCATCGCGGAGACCATCTGGTCCATCTGGCCGCTGCTGACGTTCACCTGCTCCCCGGTGAGGCGGGCCCCCTCCTGGGCCTCGGAGGCGGCCTTCACATTCTGGGCCGCGCTCTTGGAGAGTTTGTCCAGGGTGGCGTAGACCCCCTCCAGCTCGCTGGCCTGCTCGGTGGCCCCTTGGGCCAGGGACTGGGAGCTGCTGGAAAGCTGCTCCGCGTTTCCGCTCACCCGCTGCTCCGCCTGCTGGATATATCCGAAGGCGTTGGAGATATTGCCCGTAAAGCTGTCGATGGATTCCTCGATGGACTTAAAGTCCCCTATGTAAGGAACGGAGGTGTGTACATTGAAATTCCCCTCCGAAAGCTCCCCCATGATGCGGTTGATGTCGCCCACGTAGCTTTCGATGCGCTCCATGGACTTCTCCAGGGTCTGGGCCAGCTCTCCCAGCTCGTTATTCGACTGGTAGTTCAGCTTCAGCTCCAGCCTGCCCTCCTGGAGGGGCTCGCTCCCCTTGGTGATGGCCAGGATGGGCCGGATGATCTGTCCCAGGACATAGAGCACCAGGCTGATGAGGGCGATGAGGGAGATGGAAAGGCCCGCAATGGAGGTGATGTGCATCATCACGGTGGTGCGCCGCATCTGGGCAGTGCAGGCATTGTTGACCTGCGTGCTCTCCTCCACCACCTGGTCCAGCATCCCCACCAGCGTGGCAAGATTCTGCTGGATGGTGGTCTGGTAATAGCTTTGGGCGCGGGCCGGATTGCTCTCCAGCCATCCCAGCACCTGGGTAGCCGACTGGTGCAGCTCCTTGTGGAGGGGCTCCATCTCCTGTCGCAGCTGAAGGATCTTTTCGTTATCGGTGCCGGCCTCGCCGTAGAGCCACTGGCCCAGCACGCAGGTGGTGGGGTCGATGCTGCCGGTAAATTCCGTCCCGGCGTACAGGGCGTTGCTCAGGTTGCTGGACCATTTGTAGTGGGCGGTCTCCGCCTTCTGGGCCCGGTCCAGGACCCCGCTGGCGGCAGCGCTCTGCTGCTGGCTCCCCTCGATGTTCAGAATATTTACCGTCATCATGACGCTGAACATCAGCACCGCCAGGAGGGCCACCGCCACCCGGATGCCTACCGATCGTTTGATGCTCTTTTTCATAAGGATCACACCTCTCCTTTTTCTAACTCTGCCGATTCTATATCAAACCGCCCTTTGCGGACGGCAATAGCTGCTTATTCGGCTGTCTCTGCCGCCGGGGGCTCCGCGGCGGCGCCTTCCAGCGTCATCTGGCCGTCATCCTCCGGCGGGGGCTCCTCTCCCTCCCCGGAGACATCCGGCAGCTCCTCCAGGCTCTCCAGGCCGAAGCACCGCAGAAAGACCGGGGTGGTGCGGTAGGCGATGGGCCGTCCGGGGAGCTCCAGCCGCCCGGCCTCCTCCACCAGCCCTTTTTCCACCAGGGAGGTGACCACCGAGGAGCTGTCCACGCCCCGCACCTGCTCCACAAAGCCCCTGGTCACCGGCTGGTTGTAGGCGATGATGGCCAGCACCTCCAGGGCGGCGGAGGTGAGGGGGGTGTTCCGGCGCAGCTCCAGCGCCCGGCGGATCTCCCCGGCGTAGGCGGGGAGGGTGCAGAGCTGGTAGCTGTCCTCCAGCCGCCGCAGCTCCAGGGGCAGCTCCGCCTCCCGGAGCCAGGCGGAAATGCCGGCGGCATAGGTGCTCACTTCCTCCCGGCCAAGGCCCAGGGCCTCCCCCATCCGGGCAGCCTCCAGGGGCTCCCCGGCGGCAAAGAGGATGGCGAAGAGCTTGTTCTGCGTCTCACTTAGCTGCATGGGCGGCGGCCTCCTTCCGTTCCTTCTCCCTCCCCAAAAAGAGGATGGTGCTGTCCCCGTCGGCGAGGCGGATGCGCCTTGCCTTCATCAGCTCCAGCACCGCCATAAAGGTAGCCACCGCCTCGCTGCGGGAGCGGGACTGGAGGAAGAGGCCGGGGAGGCTCATGGCCGCCTTTTTGTACAGGCGGCGGAGGATATGGACGATGCGGGAGCTGACGCTCACCACCGGGGCGGCCACCAGGGGGGTGAACACCTCCGGCTGGGGGGGGAGGCGGCGCTTCCCCCGGCCCATGGCCTCCCAGTAGCTGCGGGCCAGGAGGGCAGGGGGATGCCGCAGCTGGTAGGTGCGGTCCATGGGGATGTCCTCCGGCGGGCGGGGAAAGACGCCGAAGCCGTCCCCGGCCCGGTCCCCCAGGAGGGCGGCGGCGGCCTTGCAGGCCTGGTACTCCAGCAGCTGGCCCACCAGTTCCGCCTTGGCCTTTTCCTTTTCGTCCTCGTATTTTGGCAGGAGGCTCACCGTCTTGATGTACACCAGGCGGGAGGCCATCTCCAGAAACTCGCTGGCCACCTCCAGGTCCTGCTCCTGCCGGGCCCGGATGTAGGCCATATACTGCTCCAGGAGGCTGGAGATCTCGATGTCCCAAATGTTCAGCTGGTGCTTGGTGATGAGGGCGAGGATCAGGTCCAGGGGACCTTCGTACTCGTCGCTCACCCGGAAGGAAAGCTGCGGCTCCTCCATGGGGCCTCCTTTCTCCGATCACGATCTCAATACAGGGCCAGGGAGCCCATGCTCCCCAGAAAACCGGTCATCTTGTCCAGTCCCCGGAGGATAGCCCCGGAGATCCCCCCCAGTGGCAGGTTCAGGATGCCGGTAAAAAGGGCCAGCAGCAGCACCGCCATGATCACCCGCTCGTACCGCATCAGGGAGTAGTACATCCGGTCCGGGAGGATGGCGGTGAGGAGGCGGGAGCCGTCCAGGGGCGGGATGGGGATCATGTTGAAGACCGCCAGATGGACGGTGGTCTGCAGCACGATCATCAGGGCGATATAGAGCCCCACCCCCAGCAGCCCCGCCAGGCTCAGCCCCTTGAGGGCCAGCATCAGGACCAGAGCCAGCAGGAGGTTGGCGGCGGGACCGGCCAAGGCGGTCAGGGCCATCCCCCACTTGGGGCTGCGGAAGTTCCGGGCATCGATGGGCACCGGCTTTGCCCACCCCAGGCCGGTGACCACCAGCATCAGGGAGCCGACGGGGTCCAGGTGGGCCAGGGGGTTGAGGGTGGTCCTCCCCAGGTCCCTGGCGGTATGGTCTCCCATCCAGGAGGCCGCCAGGCCGTGGGCGCACTCGTGGATGGGGATCACCGCCACCAGGACCAGCGCCCTCATCAGCATTTTCATAAGCATTGCGCCAAACTCCTTTGCCACGGGGTAAAAGTCCCCTATAATGCCATCATAAGGAACCATGCTATTCTATCATTATAATGTCCCCCGCCGGAAAAAACAAGTGGGGTGGGGCTCTTTCCCGGAGCAGCGGCGCAAGAAAAATTTTTCCGCGCCCCCCGGCGGGGAAAGTATTTTGAAAAAAGCCTTGCTTTTCCTTCCGGCATCTGCTAAAATACTACTGTTACTTTACCGGCAGACTCCCCCTGGGGAGGGAATCCGGCTGTAAAAAGGAGGTGCAGACTCATGGCAAAATGCGACATCTGCGGAAAAGGCGTGACTTTCGGTATCAAGGTTTCCCATTCCCACAGAAGATCCAACAGGACCTGGAAGCCCAATGTACGGCGTGTCAAGGCCATCGTTGATGGATCCCCCCGCCACATCTACGCCTGCACCCGGTGCTTGCGTTCCGGCAAGGTCCAGCGCGCCCTGTAACGGAAGCTCCGCTTCGCAAGCGGAAGGTGCCCGCATAAAACGCCTCTGTCCCGCGGGACGGGGGTGTTTTTCTGTGTCCGCGGGGGGCGGCACCGGCTTGCTTTTCTTTGGAAAAGGGGTACAATAGATATTGTAATGTCGTAATACATAAAAAACGGGGATCTTCCCAAAAAGTTGGTGACCGATGTTCAGATCGCTTTTCTTCCGGCTCTTTGACGGCCGGAGCATCCTGGGGCGGGACGAGCCCAGGGGGGAGATCCCCCCGGCGCCGGTCCTCCTTCGGGACACCCTCCGGATCGCCTGGCCCTCCATCCTGGAATCCTTCCTGGTAGCTCTGGTGGGGGTCATCGATACCATCATGGTGGGGACGCTGGGCTCCGCGGCCATCGCCGCGGTGGGGCTCTGCACCCAGCCCAAATTCATCGCCCTGGCGATCTTTCTCTCCATCAATGTGGCGGTCTCCGCCATCGTGGCCCGGCGCAAGGGCCAGGAGGACCGGGAAAGCGCCAATTCGGTGCTGAACCAGGCCCTTGCCATCACCATCCTGCTGGCGGCGGTGGTGAGCCTCCTTACGGTGGCCTTCGCCCCCCAGATCCTCCGCCTGGCCGGTTCCAACCCGGATACACACGGGGACGCCGTCCTCTACTACCGCATCATCATGGGGGGCCTTTTCTTCAATGTCTGCTCCCTGGTCATCAACGCCGCCCAGCGGGGGGCGGGCAACACCCGCATCGCCATGCGCACCAACCTGGTCTCCAACGGGGTGAACATCTGCTTCAACTACCTGCTCATCGGCGGGCGGATGGGCTTCCCCCGGCTGGGGGTGGCAGGGGCCGCCGCGGCCACCGTCCTGGGCACCGTGGCCGCCCTGGGGATGTCCCTCTATTCCGTCTCCCGCCCGGACGGATACCTCCACTTGGAGCCCCGGAACCTCTTCCGCTTCCGCCGGGACACCCTGAGCTCCCTCTGGAGCGTCAGCAGCAGCACGCTGGTGGAGCAGGTCTTCCTGCGGATCGGCTTTCTCTCCTTCGCCATGATCGTCGCCCGCCTGGGCACCCAGGCTTTTGCCGCCCACCAGGCGGGGATGAACATTCTCACCATCTCCTTCTCCCTGGGGGACGGCCTTTCGGTGGCGGCGGTGGCCCTGGTGGGGCAGAGCCTGGGGCAGGGGCGCCCCGACCTGGCCCGCATCTACGGCGGGGCCTGCCAGCGCATCGGCCTCCTCTTTTCCACCCTGGTCTGCCTGGTCTTTTCCACCCAGGGGCGGCTCATCTTCTCCCTCTTCTTCGACGAAGAGGAGGTGCTGGCGGAGGGGGTCATGCTCATGCGGCTGGCGGCGGTGGTGGTCTTCCTCCAGATCTCCCAGGTGGTCTTTTCCGGCTGCCTGCGGGGAGCCGGGGACGTCCGGTACATGGCCCTGGTGGGCCTTTCCAGCGCCACCATCGCCCGCCCGGTGCTGGGGTGGCTCTTCTGCTACGGCTTCGGCCTGGGCCTCACCGGGGCCTGGATCGGCCTCACCCTGGACCAGGCGCTCCGCTTCACCCTCAGCGCCGCCCGCTTTGTCAGCGGCAAGTGGACCCGGATCAAAATATAGGTCCGGGCACTGCCCCCGGCCCTCTTTTCAGGGGGCCGGAAATTCCAGCGGCCTTCGGCCTCACATTTTCCGGAAATCTTAGCAGGTGCCTGGAGTCCCAGGCAGATCTATGCTATAATAATAGATGAAAAGTGGGCAAGGCCCCCCGCCGGAGGATGGCGGGGTACGCCCCGCCGGCGTAGAAATGGCGTGGAGAGATCCCAAAAACCCTGTATAACAGAGGAGTTGTGAGATAAATGAAATTAGGCATTGTAGGACTGCCCAACGTGGGCAAAAGCACCCTGTTCAACGCCATCGTGGGGGGAGGGGCCCAGGCGGCCAACTACCCCTTCTGCACCATCGACCCCAATGTGGGGGTGGTGCCGGTGCCGGATAAGCGGCTGGAAAAGCTCCGGGAGATGTACGACCCGGAGAAGGTGACCCCCGCCGTCATCGAGTTCGTGGACATCGCCGGGCTGGTGAAAGGGGCCAGCAAGGGGGAGGGCCTGGGGAACAAGTTCCTCTCCCATATTCGGGAGACCGACGCCGTCATCCACGTGGTGCGGTGCTTCGCCGACGATAACATCATCCACGTGGAGGGCTCGGTGGGGCCCCGGCGGGACATCGAGACCATCGAGCTGGAGCTGATCCTCTCCGACCTGGAGCTGGTGGAGCGGCGCATCGACCGGTGCCTCAAGGCGAGCAAGGGCGGGGACAAAAAGCCCCTGGAGGAGGCGGAGATCTTTAAGCGCCTGAAGGCCCACCTGGAGGAGGGAAAGACCGCCCGGAGCTTCCCCTGCACCGAGGAGGAGCGGGAGATCATCGCCGACGTGCCCATGCTCTCCAATAAACCGGTGATCTATGTGGCCAACATGAGCGAGGCGGAATTTTCCGCCGGGGATGTCCATGAAAACCCCCTCTACCGGGAGGTGGAGGAGGTAGCCAAGGCGGAAAACAGCCTGGTGGTGCCGGTCTGCGGCAAGCTGGAGGAGGAGATCGCCCAGATGGCGGAGGAGGACAAGATGATGTTCCTCACCGACCTGGGCCTTTCGGAATCCGGCCTGGACCGCCTCATCCAGGCGGGGTATGAGCTGCTGGGGCTCATCTCCTACCTCACCGCCGGCAAGCCGGAGGTGAGGGCCTGGACCATCAAGAAGGGCACCAAGGCCCCCCAGGCCGCCGGGAAGATCCACAGCGATTTTGAGAAGGGATTCATCCGGGCGGAGGTAGTGGCCTACGATGACCTGATGGCCTGCGGCTCCATGGCCGCCGCCAAGGAAAAGGGCCTGGTGCGCAGCGAGGGCAAGGAGTATGTGATGAAGGACGGGGACATCGTTCTCTTCCGCTTCAACGTCTAAGAACCGCAGGGAGGGCGCGACATGGGTTTTTTCAACAAGAAAAAGGGCAAGGAGCAGTCCTGGTCCAAGCCGGAGGGGACGGCGGAGCCGGAAAAGTCCCGGCAGCCGGAGGTGCTGGTGGAGAGCCGGTCCCCCCTCTGCGACGTCCAGGCCTTTGTGGAGGAAAATGATACCTGCGTCTACTTCTACCTGTGGTGGCGCCCCGGCAGCGACCGGGCCCAGGTAAAGAGCTGCTGGGTCTGCAACACAAAGCCCGCCCCCGATGACCCGGACAAGGCCGCCATGGACCGGGGGGAGGCCCCCCGGATGCCCCGGTCCGGCTGCGGCCACGACCCTGCCGGCATCCGCCTGGACAAAAAGGCCCTCTCCATCCTCTGGCTGGAGGAGGGGGACGCCGCCGCCCTGCTGGAGAACGGGAAGATCCTGGCCCTCATCCCCGGCTGGGCCTGGCGGGAGGAACGCTTCCCCGGCTACGCCCGGTACGCGGTGGGCACCACCCCCTTCGCCTGGGCCTTACAGGACGCGGAGGCGGCGCTGGCCCCGCGGGTGGAAAAGAGCCGGGCCTACTGGGAGGCCATGGAGGACTACTGGAAGGAGCTTCAGGAAAGCCGCCTGGCGGCACTGGAGGCCTTCTTCGGCGGGCCCCACGAGCAGTACTACGCCATCGACGGCGGCAAGTTCCCCCCCAAAGCCCTGGTGACAGGCCGCCGGGAGGGGGTGCGCTACGGCTTTACCCTGGGGGTCTCCGCCCTCTGCCAGCCGGTGGTGGAGCAGTACTGGTCCCAGGACCCCGCCAGCCACCGCCGCATCGAGCTGGCCTTTGCCGCCCGCGAGGGCATCCCGGAGGGCCGCTGGATGGCCGCCCTGGGGCGCATCTCCGGCATGACGAACCTCCCCTGGGGGGAGATCACCTGCCTGGGCCAGGGGCACACCGTCGCCTGCGGCGAGACCTTTCCGGGCTTTCCGGCCGTCCTGCTGCTGGACCAGCGCAGGCTGGAGGGAACGGCGGCGCCGGACTTCGCCCCCGTGATGGGGGAGCCGGTGACCCTCCTGTGGGCCGTTCCCATCACCCAGGCGGAGTACGACCTGGCGATGGAGAGCCAGGAGGCCATCCTGCCGGTGCTCTACCAGGGCAGGCCGGAGGAGCTGGTGGTCTTTGCCGGGGAGGGGAAATTCCTCCCGGACAAATAGCCGCCCGGCACCCGCCTTCTTTTTCTTTTCACGGGAAAAGAAAAAGAAGCAAAAAGAAAAGCGGCCAAAGTGTTTGCAACGCAGCAGATCGGCTTAGAATCTGCATAATTTGGACACTTCCCTCTGTCGCAAAACGATAAAGAAAGAGGCCCCGCGAAAGGGCCTCTTTTTATCGTCCCGCTACCTTTTCCTGGATCATCTCCACCAGCTCCGGCAGGCCGTCGTAGGTGGCGTCCAGGCGGATCTTCCGCCGGTCGGCGGCCATAAGATAGGTCCGCTGGGGGTTGCAGCTGTACTCGGTGACCTCCCACCACTCCATCTCAACGGGCTTCCCAAGGGCCCGGTACTGGATCACCCGCTTTTCATCAAAGCAGACCCGGTTGCGGTCACTGAGCCATCTTGCCAGCAGCCCCAGGAAGACGAAGAACCCGCCCATTCCAAAGAAGAGCCGCACCACGCCCCCCTGGCCCATGCCGATGTCCTGCCAGCACAGCACCCCGAAGAACAGGAAGAACGCCGCGATGGCCCAAAAGATCACCAGCACCACCACGCCGATGCGCCGGTTTTGCAGCACCCGCATCCCCTCCGGCGTGTAGACGGCGGAAGAGGCCTTTTTCCCGTTGCCGTACATATAGCCGGTGGCAAGGAAAACCAAAACGATGATAAGGACAGTTGTAAAGCCGTTCATAACGGATGTTTCCTTTCTGGATCATTTTCCGCAGACGCGCAGCAGGTGTTCAATGGCCCCGGCAAAGCCCTTTCCGGATTCCTCCGCCGCCACGAAGGCGGGGAGGTGCTTCATCTTTGCCGCAAAGGGCTTTATGTTCGCCACGCCGCAGCTGGTGGGAAAGAAGGCGAACATCGGCTCATCGTTGGGGGAATCCCCGAAGAAGATCACCTTTTCCCGGAGAGCATTGTCATCCGGCTCCCCCAGGACCTCCTTCATAAACAGGCGGGTCATGTCCAGCTTGTTGTAGTCCCCGAACCAGGCGTTGACATGGATGGAGCTGACCTTCGCCACCGCCCCCAGGGACTCGGCGATCTCCTTGATCCTGTCGGCAGCCTCAAACCCCAGGTAGGGAGGGTCCTCGTTGAAGTCGATGGCCACATCGTAGATGCGGGAGAACTGGTCCTTGGAGACCCGGCACCCCGGCACCCCCGCCAGGCAGGCGTCCCGGACATCGGCCAGGCGGCCCTGGATGTCCCCGCCCGCCACCGAGGGGTGGGTGAAGGTGAGGCGGTGCCCCTCCCGGAAATAGTAGACGAAAGCCCCGTTTTCCCCCACAACGGCGGTCACCGGCCACTGGCGGGCGATGAGATCGCACCAGCCGGCGGGCCGTCCGGTGACGGGGATCACCCCGTAACCGGCGTCGTGGAGGCGCCAGAGGGCGGCGTAGGACTCGGCGGGGAGCTTCCCGCCGGTGGTGATGGTGTCATCAATGTCGCAGAGGACGTAGCGGAGCTTTTGGGCGCGCTGGGGCTCAATGGCGGAGAAAGGTTCCATGATCTGTCCCTTCTTTTATTACAATCACAGGCTTTTGCGGTGCGCTTCGGTCCTTGCTATTTTACCTCATGGCGCCGGGGGTGTCAATTACTTAGCCAGGGAATTGCAATGAAGCAGATTCAAGACTGGTTGGGCCATTCTACTTTTGCCACAACTGCTGACATTTACTCCCATCTGGATTTCGACTCCAAACAGGAATCGGCAGCGGCTATCGCCCATGCTGCAACTGGACCGTTCCAGAAAAAGTTGCGGTTACATAAAATGTCGTGTTCCCGATCTGGATCGTGTCTGACTGTTTTTGGTTCTCCATGTTCCACCTCATTTCCGGGTAAC
>JAETSQ010000003.1 GCA_021769525.1 Oscillospiraceae bacterium | reverse complement strand
CCCCAGGGAGCGGCCCCCTCCGGCGGGGCAGCGGCCCCGGCCACCCCGCCTGCCGCCGTGCAGGCCGCGCCGCCGGTGGTACAAACGGCCCCTCCGCCGGGCATGGAGATGGGGACCGGAGCCTTCCCCGTTCTCTTGGACCTTTGGGAGCTCTGGCAGCGGATGCTGCCGGCACTGGCCCTGATGTGGCTGCTGGGGCTGCTCCTGACGGCGGCGGTGCGGCTGGCGGATCAGCGCCGCCTCACCCGGAGCCTGGGAAAATGCTCCTATCCGCCGGAGCCGGAGGGACAGGCCGCGGAGATCTTCGCGCGGCTCCTGGATGAGCTCCACATCCCCCAGGGGCGGGCGGCGCTGCGCATCTGTCCGGGGGTGGAAAGCCCCCTGCTCATGGGCCTTTGGCACTCTACTGTATTCCTCCCCGGCGAGGACCTCCCGGAGGACCGGCTGGAGATGATGCTCCGCCACGAGCTGCACCATTACCTGGGCCGCGACCTGTGGCTGAAAGCGGCGGCTCTGGGGGCGGCCTGCATCCACTGGTTCAACCCCCTGGTCCTCCTCCTGGTAAAGGACCTGGACCGCTGCTGCGAGCTGCGGTGCGACCAGCGCACCACCAAAAAGATGACCCCCTCAGACCGGCTCCGGTATGGCCGGATGCTGCTGGATGTGGCCCAAAGGCAGAGCGAGGCGGAGATCCCGGTCTCCGCCGGAGCCGCCGCCCTGGCCATGAACAAAGATGAGCTGAAGCGCCGCCTGGAGCTGCTGCGCGCCGGCGGGAGGACCAGCCCCTGGTGCCGGGCGCTGGCCTGGGCCCTGGCCCTGACGGTGGCCCTGGCGGGAGTGGCCTGCTCCGCCGCCGCCAACCCCGGCCCGGAGGCCCCGGCCCCCGAATCCCCTGCTTCCAACGCGGAGGACGGCCCGGAAACCCCGAAGGAACCTCCGTCCTCCTCCCAGACCCCGGAACCGCCCCCGCCGGAAAGCATTCCGGAACCGGACAGCCAGGACCGGGGGCCGGAGGAGACCCAGCCGCTTGCCTCCGGCAGCTCCGCCCAAAGCGAACCGCCGGGATCATCCCCCGCCCTTGTTCCGGATGAGCCTGCCCCCACCCCCGATGCCGAAGAGGAGAATTCCGCCAATGACCTCAAGTACAATTGGGAGAACTACGCCCTGGACCCGGAGGAAGCCCAGCGGCTGACCAAGGACCTCACCTGGGACAAGGCCCTCATCTGGCCGGTGGACGGCGGCTATCTCTCCGTCGGTTTTTATGACTACTACGGACACACCGGTATGGACATCGGCGCCGGGAAAGGCACCGCCATCTACGCCGCTGCCGACGGGGTGGTGACCTACGCCGCCAACTACTCCATCTGGCCCTACGGGAAAAGCATTCTCATCGACCACGGCGACGGGGTCCAAACCCGCTACGCCCACTGCCAGGAGGTACAGGTGGAGCCCGGAGACACGGTCAAGCGGGGGGAGACTATCGGCTTGGTCGGCCGTACCGGCAACATCACCGGAAGTGCTTGTCACTTTGAGCTGCGCGTGAGCGGCGAGGCCCAGGACCCCAGCCCCTACACCGGCACCACACCGCCTTAAGAGCCTATTTAAAATCACCTATCACACAAAAAAGGAGGGGTCTCCCCCTCCTTTTGTTTTGCGTTTATTTGTTTTTTCAGCCGATAACTCTCCGGTACATCTCGATGTACTTCTTGGCGGAGCTTTCCCAGCTGAAATCGCAGTTCATGGCGTGGACCACCGCCGCCTTCCAGGCCTTTTCGTCCTCGTAGAGGGCCACGGCCCGGCGGATGGCGCCCAGCATATCGTGGGCGTTGTAGGTCTTGAAGGTGAAGCCGTTGCCGTCCTCGCCCCCCAGGTCGCTGATGGAATCCCGCAGGCCGCCGGTCTCCCGGATCACCGGGATGGTGCCGTACCGCAGGGCCACCATCTGGGCCAGGCCGCAGGGCTCGCTCTTACTGGGCATCAGCAGGATGTCGCCGCCGGCGTACATCTTCCGGGCCAGCTCCGGCACAAAGCCCTGCCAGAAGGCCACCGTTCCGGGGTGGGCATCCGCCTGCTCCCGGAAGAAGTTCTCGTAGATGTAGTCCCCGGTGCCCAGCACCGCGAACTGGCAGCCCAGCTCCAGGATCTCCCCAAAGATATAGCGGATGAGGTCCAGTCCCTTCATCCCCACCAGGCGGGACACCACCACGATAAGGGGCTTTTGGGGGGCGATCTCCAGCCCCAGGCGCTCCTGGAGCTTCGCCTTGTTTTCCGCCTTACCGGCGGGCTTTTTGGCGGTGTAGTGGGCGTAAACATCCGGGTCGGTCTTGGGATCGTACCCCACCACATCGATGCCGTTTAGGATGCCGCAGAGTTTGTAGGCCTTCTCCCGCAGGATCTTATCCAGCCCGAAGCCGAACCAGGAATCCAGGATCTCCTGGGCGTAGGAGGGGCTGACGGTGGAGATCATGTCGCACTGCTCGATGGCCCCCTTCATCATGTTCACGGCCCCGTCGTAGGTCACCATGTTCACCGCGTAGTCCGGCAGGCCGCAGATGTCGGTGGCGATCTCCATGCCGTACTTGCCCTGGTACTGGATGTTGTGGATGGTAAAGACGGTGCGCATCCGCCGGAACTTCTCCACCCCCCGGTAGAAGACGTTGAGGAAGACCGGGACCATAGCGGTCTGCCAGTCGTTGCAGTTGATGATGTCCGGCTCAAAGTCCAGCACCGTCAGCAGCTCCAGCACCGCCTTGGAGAAGAAAACGAACCGCTCCGCGTCATCGTAGAAGCCGTAGATGCCCCCTTCCCGCTTGAAGTAATATTCGTTATCCAGCAGGTAGTAGGTGACACCGTCCACCTCCGCCGTGAAGAGACCGCAGTACTGGTTGCGCCAGGACAGGGGAACGTTGAAGTGGGTGACATACTCCAGCTTTTCCCGCAGGGCGGGATTGATGCCGGAATAGAGGGGCAGCACCACCCGGCACTCCACACCCTCCTTCTGCAGGGCCTTGGGGAGGGAGCCCGCCACGTCGGCAAGTCCCCCGGAGGCGATAAAGGGCAGGGCCTCGCTGGCCGCGTAGAGGATCTTCATAATCTCTTCCACCTTTCTCTTTTCCGTGTGTGATAGGGACCGGCCGCTTATTTAGATATGGGATTTTTTGGGGACATAGACCGGGTAGGTGAGGTATCCCGCCAGATGCCGCCCGTCCTTGATGAGGACGTCCTTATCCAGGATGACATAGTCCAGCTGGGCCTTGTCGTCCACCACGGTATCCTGCATGATGATGGAATTTCTCACCACCGCCCCCTGGCCGATCTTGACGCCGCGGAAGATGACCGAGTTTTCCACCGTCCCCTCGATGATGCAGCCGTCGGCAACGAGGGAATTTTTCACCGAGGAGCTGAGGCCGTATTTGGCGGGGGCCTGGTCCCGGATCTTTGTAAGGATGGGGCGCTCCGGCAGGAACAGCTCCTCCCGCACCTTCTCGTCCAGCAGGGCCATATTGGCCAGGAAGTATTCCACCATGTTGTGCATATGGTAGAACCACCCCTCCTGCTTGTAGCAGAAGACATTGTGGGCCCGGCCCTGCTCCTGGAGGATCTCCCCCACCGAGTACTTGCCGTGGCTCACCCCGTCCACCACCAGCCGCAGCAGCAGCTCCCGGTCAAAGATGGCGGTGTTCATGTAAACGTCCTGCTCCCCCTTGGCCTCGGCGGACTGGAAGGCATCCCGCAAAAATCCGTCCTCCTGGATGGAGAGGACCAGGTCCTCCCCGTGGTGGGGGGCCACGTCGTACCGGCCGCAGAGGATGGTCACCCCGGCGCCGCTCTCCTCGTGGGCCGCCAGCATGGCCTTATAATCGATATTCGCAACGATGTCGCAGTCGCACATCAGGACATACTGGGTCTTGGCGGAGGCCAGGAAGGCGTAGATGCCGTTGAGGGCATCCAGGTTCCCCCGGTACATCCCGGCCCCGGCCCTGGCAAAGGGCGGCAGGATGGTGAGGCCCCCGATCTTCCGGGCCAGGTCCCACTCGCGGCCGGAGCCCACATGGTCCATCAGGGAGTGGTAGTTGGATTTTGTGATCATGCCCACATCCCGGATGCCGGCATTGACCATGTTGGAAAGGGCGAAGTCCACCAGGCGGTAACGGCCGCCGAAGGGCACCGAGCCCATGGTCCGCACCATGGTCAGGTCCCCCATCTTCTCATCGTGCATATTGGAGAAAACGATCCCCAGAACCTTGCTCTCACTCATGGCCTTCCACCTCCTGCACGTCTGTCTCGATCATCGCCTTGGGGGGCACCACCGCGTTTTTGCCCACGGTGACGCCATTGCCCACCACGGCGACGCCCCACTGCTCCTTGTCCTCCACCAGCTCCGGGCGCTCGCCCACCTTGGCGTTCTCCCCGATGACGGTGTTCTCCGCGATGATGGCATACTGCACCAGGGCGCCGGACTTCACCACCGAGCCGGGCATGATGATGGAATCCTTCACCACCGCGCCTTCCTCCACCGTCACCCCGGCAAAGAGCACCGAGAAATCGATCTCCCCGGCTACCCGGCAGCCTTCGGTGATGAGGGAGTTCTCCACATGGGCGGTATCCGCCACAAAGTGGGGAGGCTGGCAGGGGTTGCGGGAGTAGATCTTCCAGGCCGGGTCATAGAGGGCCAGGGGATCGCTGGGGGCCAGGAGGTCCATGTTGGCCTCCCAGAGGCTGTCGATGGTGCCCACATCCTTCCAGTAGCCGTCAAAGGCGTAGGCGTACATCTTCTCGTGGTTTGCCAGCATGGCGGGGATGATGTTCTTGCCGAAGTCGTTGGAGGACTTGGGGTCCGCCTCATCCTCAACAAGGTACTGGCGCAGCTTATCCCACCGGAAGATGTAGACACCCATGGAGGCCAGGTTGCTCTTGGGCTTCTTGGGCTTCTCCTCGAACTCAAAGATCTGGGTATCCGGCTTGGTGTTCATGATGCCGAAGCGGCTGGCCTCCTCCATGGGCACCTCGATGACGGCGATGGTGCAGTCGGCGCCCATCTTCTCGTGGTGCTCCAGCATCTTGGTGTAGTCCATCTTGTAGATATGGTCGCCGGAGAGGATGAGGACGTGCTCCGGGTTGTAGCGCTCGATGAAGTTGATGTTCTGATAGATGGCGTTGGCGGTGCCGGTGTACCAGTCGGAGCCGGAGCTCTTCTGGTAGGGGGGCAGGGTGTAGAGGCCGCCGTCCAGCCGGTCCAGGTCCCAGGGCCGGCCGTTGCCTAAGTATTCATTGAGGACCAGCGGCTGGTACTGGGTCAGCACCCCCACGGTATCGATGCCGGAATTGACACAGTTGGAAAGGGGGAAATCGATGATCCGGTACTTGCCGCCAAAGGGCACTGCCGGCTTCGCCAGCTTCTGGGTGAGTGTGTAGAGCCTGCTCCCCTGCCCGCCGGCGAGGAGCATGGCCACCCATTTCTTTTTGCTTGCCATAATGTTCCCTCCTAAAAGATAGATAGATCGTCTCATCCGCCTGCGGCCTTCCGCCTGCGGCTTATGATTCCTTGGCCGGGGTCTTCTTCGCCGGAGATCTCTTCGCCGGGGTCTTTTTGGCCGCTGTCTTCTTTGCGGGGGTCTTTTTTGCGGCGGGGGCGGCCTTCTCCTTTTCGGGGGCGGCCTTGGCGGACGTCTTCTTGGCGGCGGGAGCGGCCTTTTCCTTCTCCGGGACGGCCTTCTTGGGGGTCCGCTTGGGGCGGGGCTTGCCCACCAGGTAGAGAGCGGACATGGGGGGGATATTCAGGGTGATGGACTGCTGGAACCCGTGGCAGGGGGTCTTCCGGTCCACCTTCATGGTGCCCTGGTCGCTCCCCGCGCCGCCGAAGCGGGCCTCATCGGAGGAGAGGACCGCCTTGTAGCTCACGGCGTCGGGCACCCCCACCACGCAGTTCTCCCAGGCCACCGGGGCAAAGTTCACGATGACCACGATCTCCTTGCCGTCCTCGTCCCGGCGGATGTAGGAGATCATGTTCCGGCTGCCGTCGCTGGGGTCGATCCACTGGTAGCCGTCCCAGCTATCCTCGATCTGCCAGAAGGGGGCATTCTCCTTGTAGAAGCGGTTCAGCTCCCGGACATAGTCCCGCATCTGGCGGTGGGCGTCGTAATCCAGCAGGAGCCAGTCCAGCTGCTGCTCAAAGTTCCACTCGATGAACTGGGCAAATTCGCTCCCCATAAAGAGGAGTTTCTTGCCGGGGCAGCTCATCATATACCCCAAAAAGGCCCTGGCCCCGGCGAACTTCTGTCCGTAATCCCCCGGCATCCGGCCGATGAGGGAGCACTTTCCGTGGACCACTTCGTCGTGGGAGATGGGCAGGATGTAGTTTTCCGAGAAGGCGTACATCATGCTGAAGGTGAGCTTATCGTGGTTGTAGCTGCGGAAAAACGGATCGGTGGAGAGGTAGGAGAGGACGTCGTTCATCCACCCCATATTCCACTTAAAGTTAAAGCCCAGTCCCCCCACATAGTCCGGCTTGGTGACCATAGGCCAGGCGGTGGATTCCTCCGCGATCATCAGCACCTGGGGATGGATGGAAAGGACGGCGGAATTGAGCTTCCGCAGGAAGCCCACCGCCTCCAGGTTCTCCCGCCCGCCGTAGACATTGGGAGCCCACTGGCCGTCCCGGCGGTCGTAATCCAGGTAGAGCATGGAGGCCACCGCGTCCACCCGGATGCCGTCGATGTGGTACTGCTCCACCCAGAAGAGGGCGCTGGAGATAAGGAAGCTCTGCACCTCGCACCGGCCGTAGTCAAAGACCCTGGTGCCCCAGCCCCGGTGCTCCATCTTGCGGGAATCGGCGTACTCGTAGCAATAGCCGCCGTCAAATTCACACAGGCCGTTTTCGTCCTTGGGGAAGTGGGCGGGCACCCAGTCCATGATGACCCCAATGCCCGCCTGATGGAAGGCGTCCACCAGGTGCATAAAGTCCTTGGGGGTGCCGTACCGGGAGGTGGGGGCAAAGTACCCGGTGACCTGATACCCCCAGGAACCGTCGTAGGGGTACTCGGTGACCGGCATCAGCTCCACATGGGTGTAGCCCATCTCGGCCACATAGGGCACCAGCTCCTCCGCCAGCTTGCGGTAGTCGTAGGGGGTCCCGTCCGGGTAGGTGCGCCAGGAGCCCAGGTGCACCTCGTAGATGTTCATGGGGGAGGAATTGGGGGCAGTGTTCTTCCGGTGCTCCAGCCACTTCTCGTCCCCCCACCGGTAACCCTCCAGCCGGTACAGCTTGGAGGCGTTGCCGGGCCGCGTCTCGGTGTGGAAGGCGTAGGGATCGGACTTGAAGCGCTCGATCCCGTCCGGGCCGGTGATGAGGTACTTGTAGGTGTCATACTCCGCAAGGCCGCTCACCCGGCCCTGCCAAAGCCCCTCATCGGTGAGTTTCGTCATAGGGCAGCGCTCTCCCTTGCCCCAGTCGTTAAACTCCCCGACGATGCAGACGCTCTGGGCATGGGGAGCCCAGGTGGTGAACTCGGTGACACCGTCCTCCAGCATATGGGCTCCCAGAAGCTCCTGGCTTTTGTAGTTGGTGCCCTGGTGGAACAGATAGGTGGGGAATTCCCTGTCATTTGCTTTCCGAACCATATTGCACTTCCCTCCGTAGAACCCTTTCTCCGCCGTTTCGGCCCGCTTTGGGGACAGTTTTGGCGGGACCGCGGTTCCTTTTTTTATATTCTACCATTATATTCCGGGGTTTTCAAGCGTTTGTTGTATAGTTTTTTCATAATGCTCCCAAATTTTTATTTTCAATTTGTTTAACATTTACAATTTTTTTGCCGGAAAATATACCCTCTAGCCAAATTCCCGCCCAGGGGCCTTTTTCGCGGCGGAAAAACCGCTCTTTTTTGCTCTCTGCGGCGTGCTGCGAAGTGCCCTTCCCGATCTCTTATCCCATGGTATTTGAACAAGTTGAACAAGTAAAGATTTTGTGAAGGGATCGCATTTAAGAAGGCGTCTAAAGGCTCCCTCGCCGAGGGAGCTGTCAGCCGTGAGGCTGACTGAGGGAGTCAAAAGCCGCGCACAAACTCTCTCCGACACGGCTTTGAGGTACTCTGTCCAAAATTCCTTTACTCACTCAAGTGCCCCTTCCCCCATCCTTTTCCCTCTGGAGTTTCCTGTCAAACTGTGCTATACTGGAAAGGCGCAAAGAAATGGAAGGGAGGGAGCGTTCCTTGCTGGCGGATCTTCACATCCACACCTGTTTTTCCGATGGCACCATGACCCCGGAGGAGGCCGCCGCCAGGGGAGCGGAGCTGGGCTTCGGCGTCCTGGCCGCCGCCGACCACAACAGCTGGCAGGGCTGGGAACGCTTTTCCGCCGCCTGCCGGGAGCTGGGCATCCGCCCCGTCCGGGGGATGGAGGTGGACTGCCTCTACGACGGGCGGGACATCCATCTGCTGGCCTACGGCTTTTCGCCGGTGCCGCCCCTTATCACCCTGGCGGCGGAAAGCCGGCGGCTCCTCCTGAAGATGAGCGACGACCTCATCGAAAAGCTCATCCCCCTTTACCCGGAGCTGCATCTTTCGGTGGCGGAGTGCCAGGCCTGGCCCTTTGATCCCGCCGCCGGGGGCTGGCAGGGGCTCCAGTATCTCCTGGCCAAGGGGGTCACTGCTTCCCTCCCGGAGGGGATGTCCCTTTACGGCCGGTACGGCTGCGGGTACGACACCTACCCCTTCCCTCCCGTCGGGGAGGTGATCGGCGCCGTCCACGCCGCCGGGGGCAGGGCGGTGCTGGCTCACCCCTGCAACTGGTTCGACGCCGAAAGGCCCCAGGAGCTCCTCGCCCATCTGGATGCCCTGCGGCGGATGGGCCTGGACGGCATCGAATGCCATTACCCCGCCAATTCCCCGGAAATGACCGCTCTCTGCCGCCGGTACTGCGGGGACCACGGCCTTCTTATCACCGCCGGCAGCGATGACCACGGGGCCTTTGGCAAGGACCACCACGGCATCCGCTACTACATGGGAGCGGTCCGGGTGGACGAAAGTGAGCTGGTCCTGGGGGAGCTCCTGGAAGATGGACCACACAACGGAAAGGATGTATAAACTATGAAGATCGGCATCATGTGCGCTACCCAGCAGGAGCTGGAGCCTCTTCTGGCCCGGCTGCAAAACAAGCGGGAGGAGGTGCGGCTGATGCGCTCCTTCGTCACCGGGGAGTACGCCGGCCTCACCGTCACCGCCGTCATCGGCGGGGTGGGCAAGGTGAACGGAGCCATCACCGCCCAGACCCTCATCCAGGATTTCGGCGCGGAAAAGATCCTCTTTACCGGTCTGGCCGGCGGCCTGGATGACACCATCAAGATCGGGGATGTGGTCATCGGGGCGGAGGTCCTCCACCACGACCTGGATATGAAGCTCATGGAAAACGACCAGTTCCCCGGAATGCCCACCGATTATTTCCGGGGGGACCCGGAGCTGCTGGAGCTCTGCCGGGGCCTGGGGGACAACCTCCGCTTTGGGCGCATCGTCACCGGCGAGACCTTCATCACCGCCAAGGAGCGGGACGGCATCATCGAAAGGTTCCATCCCCAGTGCGTGGATATGGAGAGCGCGGCCGTGGCCCAGGTCTGCTGGTTTTTCCGGGTCCCGCTGCTGGTGATCCGGGCCCTCTCGGACAACGCCGACGAGGAGGTGGAGGGCGCCTACAGCGAAAACGGCCAGTGGACCTCCGTTTCCGCTCTCCAGGTGGTATTCCGCCTTCTGGAGGCCCTGGGGAAACAGTAAGCGGACAAGGCACCTTCCTCATCTATATGCGGCAGGCCCCGGCAAGATACCTCTACCTTGCCGGGGCCTGCCGTTTTTCCGTATCTTTCAGAGCGCTTTCAGCTCCTCCACCAGACGCCGGAGCGTCTTTTGGGGGACGCGGCCCCCGGCCTTTCTCACGGCCTGGTTCAGCGTCAGCCCCATAAACATCCCCGCCATCGGGTGGTTCAGCATTCCGGGGAATTCCCGGTCCACCAGCGCTCTGGCCCTGGGGTCCCTTGCCAGTTCCCCCAGGGTGATGTTTCCCCCGCGCAGTTCCATATCGTGCATCACCTCCGGCACATCCTATGCGCCGGAGCGCAAAAAGGCCCCTCACGGTGGAGGGGCCTCTTATTTCATTTCACGATTCGTTTTCTGTTATTTCTTGATGTACTGCCCGATGTCCTTTAAGAACTTCTGGGTGGTCTCCTCATCCATATCGTTGGTGTCCAGCACCACCGGGTCGGACGCGGAGTAGAAGATGGCCAGCACGCCCAGCATGGACTTGGGGTCCACGCAGAACTGCCCGGAGCGCAGGTAGATCTGGAAAGGATAGTCCTGGCAGATGGAGCTGAACTTCTCCGCGTTTTTCAGGCCCAGGGTGTTGATCTCGATATTCATTGATGATCCCGCCTTTCTTTCTCTGTTTCTGATTTTCTTGATGCCGGAGGTTTAACCCTCCCAGTGCTGCACATAGTCCGCCAGGATACCCACGGCGTTTTCGATCCCCACCCCCAGGCTGTCCAGGGCAAGGGTGTAGCTCCGGGCATCGCCGTACTTGCGGCCGGTGTAGTAGTTGTAGTAGGTCTCCCGCCGCTTATCGGTCTTTAAGAGGGTGCTCTGGACATCATCGGGGGAGAGGCCGTAAAGCTGCACCGCCCGCTCCATCCGCTTTTTGATGTCCGCGTGGATGAAGATATTGACACAGGGGAACTTGTCCTGAAGGACATAGTCGGCGCACCGCCCCACGATGACGCAGGACCCCTGCCGCGCCACCTGCTGGATCACCCCGGACTGGATGAGATAGATCTTGTCGTTCAGGGGCATATCGTAGTTGTTCACCATGGAGCCCGCCCGCATCAGGGAGAAGATCATGCTGTTGCCGGCTTTCTGGTCGGCCTCCTCAAAGAGGCTGCGGGCGTAGCCGCTTTTTTCCGCCGCCAGGATGATCAGCTCTTTGTCATAGTAGGGAATGCCCAGGCGGTCCGCCAGCTTCTTGCCGATCTCCCGGCCGCCGCTGCCATACTGTCTGCTGATGGTGACGATCAGATTTTCCTTCATGGCCTTTTCCTCCCTTCGTAATTTTATTATACACGCTTTGGGCAAAAATTACAACACCCTGCCGCCCTCCGCCCGGTTTCTTTGTTGCTATTTTTCCACCGCCATGTTATACTAAGGGCAGAACAATTCAGGTTCAGAAAGGAGACTGTCATGAACGGTAATCTTGCCTGCAAAGAGGATCTTCGCGTTGAGCACATCGGCGGGAGGGTGGTGGCTATGTCCCCCCGGCCTACCTTTAACCACAATCGCATCGCTCTAAATATCGTTGTTCTTTTTGAAAACTATTTGAAGGGAAAGCGCTGCACGGCTATTTCCGATGGCACTGACCTTTTCCTTTCCGAAGAGAACAACTTCATCCCCGATATGATGGTGGTCTGCGACCCGGATAAGATAAAGCCCAACGGCGTCTACGGCGCGCCGGACCTGGTGGTGGAGGTCCTCTCCCCCGGCACCGCCAAATATGACCGGGGCCCCAAGAAAAACGCCTACGAGCGCTGCGGTGTCCGGGAGTACTGGATCGTGGACCCGGCCAACCGGTGGGTGGAGCAATACCTCCTGCGGGAGGGCACGCTGGAGCTGGCAGCCGTCTACGTCATCTTCCCCGACTACACCCTGGAGAAGATGACCCAGGAGGAGCGGGAGGCGGTGGTCACCCACTTCCGGTGCAGTCTCTTCGATGATTTCGAGATCGCCCTGGAGGACATCTTCCGGGGGATGTTGCCAGAGACCCGGTAAGAAAAAACGGACCCGTTCCCGGCCAGTCGGCCGGGAACGGGTCTCAGCTTGTCGAAAAAATCTTTTCGACAAGCTGAGACCCGCCGCTGCGGCGGGGTTATCCGCTCCCTACGGTCGCTCTACGCGAAAAGAGGGGCTCATCGCCCCCCTTTTCACACTTTTTCCCCCGTAAGTGCGCAAGCTACTACTCCGGGGATAAGGTTTCCCGGCAGCCTGGGACCCGTTCCCGGCCGGGAACGGGTCTTTTTTTCACAGTACCTTTGCCAAAAAGTCCTTGAGGCGGTCGCTCTTGGGGTTCTGGAAGAACTCCTCCGGGGGGGCCTCCTCCACCACTTTGCCGGTGTCCATAAAGATCACCCTGGTGGCTACCTCCCTGGCAAAGCCCATCTCGTGGGTGACCACCACCATGGTCATCCCCTCCCGCGCCAGGGATCTCATCACTTCCAGCACCTCGCCCACCATCTCCGGATCCAGGGCGGAGGTGGGCTCGTCAAAGAGCATCACTTCCGGTTCCATGCAGAGGGCCCGGACGATAGCCACCCGCTGCTTCTGGCCGCCGGAAAGCTGGATGGGATAGGCGCCGGCCCGGTCCCGAAGGCCCACCCGCTCCAGGAGGGCGAGGGCCTTTTCCTCCGCCTCCTTCTGGGGCATCTTCTTCACCTTCATGGGGGCCAGGGTCATGTTCTGCAAAATCGTCAGGTGGGGGAAGAGATTGAAGTGCTGGAAGACCATCCCCATCTTCTGGCGGTGGGCGTCGATGTTCACCCCTTTGCCGGCGATGTTCACCCCCTCAAAGATCACCTCCCCGGAGGTGGGCTCCTCCAGGAGGTTGAGGGAGCGCAGAAAGGTGGACTTGCCGGAGCCGGAGGGCCCCACGATGACCACCACATCCCCCTGGTTGATGGTGAGGCTCACATGGTCCAGGGCGTGGATCCTGCTATCGAAGGTCTTGACCAGGTCTTTGACCTGGATGAGGTTACCGCTGGTCGCCACGGCGCATCCTCCTTTCAAAGTAGGCAATGATCTTGGAGGTGGGTATCGTCATGCAGAGGTAGAGGCCCGCCGCGATGAGCAGCGGCTCCGCCGGCATGAAGCTGGCCCCCTGGACCATCTGGGCGTTTTTCATCAGCTCCTGCACCCCGATGACCGAGCAGACGGAGGATTCCTTGATGATGGTGACAAACTCATTGGCGATGGCCGGCAGGATGTTCTTGATGCCCTGGGGGAGGACGATATACCACATATTCTGGAATTTGCTCATCCCCAGGCTCCGGCAGGCCTCGGTCTGGCCGTAGTCCACCCCCTGGATGCCGCCCCGGACGATCTCCGCCACGTAGGCCCCGCTGTTGAGGGAGATGGCCACCAGGGCGGGAACGAACAGGTCCCCGGTGATGATGCCGAAGAGGGTGAATTTCGGCTTGGGGATCAGGGCGGGGTTAAAGACGACGTAGTTGACGATCATCACCTGCACCAGCATGGGGGTGCCCCGCACCACCTCGATGTAAAGGCCGGTGATGAGGTGCAGGGCTTTGTTCACCGCCTTGCTGAGGGTGGATCTTCCCGGCTTGGAAAGCCGGATGAGGGCCACCATCAGGGCCAGGGCGAAGCCGATGGCCACCGAGCAGGCCGACAGGACGATGGTGTAAATAACGCCTTTTTCAAAGTAAGGGGCGTATTGGAGCATCTTCTCAAAATGCAGTTCCATGGATGTCCTCCTCAAAAGTGGGTATCCAACAAGGGAAGCTCCTCCCCCAAGGGGTGGGAGAGGAGCGGGGGTCCTTCTTCGTTTATCAGCCGCTGATGGACTGGTCGGAGATGGCGTTGGCTTCATCGATGAACTTCTGCATATCGCCGTTCGCGACCACCTTGGTGACCACGGCGTTTACAAAGTTCAGCATATCGGTGTTGCCCTTCTTGACCACCACGCCCTTGCCGTTGGATTCGTAGGGCACCTCGCAGAGGATAGCCAGGTCGTCCTGGGCCTTGACATAGCCCTCGGCCACGGCGGTCTCCATCACCACGGCATCAACGTTCTTGCCCTGGAGGTCCACCACCAGGGTGGGGATGGCCTGGATGGAAACATGGTCGGCGTTGGGGGCCTTGGCAAAGGCAAGCTCTTCCTGGATGGAGCTGGTCTGGGCGCCTACCTTGGTGCCGGCGCCGAAGTCCTCAATGCTCTTGTACTTGCCGACGTCCTCCTTCCGCACCAGCAGGGACTGGCTCTGGAGCTCGTAGAGGTGGCTCATATCCACGGCCTCCAGCCGGGCGGGGGTGGGGGTAAAGCCGGCGATGGCTACGTCCACGGAGCCCAGGTTCACTTCCAGCAGGATGGAATCGAAGGGGATGTCCTTGATCTCCAGCTCCACCCCCAGCTCGTTGGCGATGGCCTGGGCCAGGGCGACGTCGAAGCCCACGATGGTATCCACCCCGTCCTTCATGATGTGGAACTCATAGGGGGAATAGTCGGCGGAGGTGGCCAGCACCAGCTTGCCCTCGGTGACGGTCTTCACCTTGGGGGCCAGCTCCTTGATCTCGGCTTCCACGGCGGCCAGGTCTACGGTGGCGGCGTCGGGGTAGGTGGGCATCGTGACCTCAGCGGCGGGAGGGGCGGAGCTCTCCGGCTGGGAGGAGGGGGCATCGGAGGAGGCGGGCGCCGAAGGGGAAGCGGGGGCGGAAGGCGCCGGAGAGTTGGCGGGGGCGCCGCCGCAGGCGGCCAGGGACGCGATCATCAGAACAGCCAGCAGGCTGGCAAACAGCTTCTTCATCATGGTACAGTCTCCTTTTTCTCACTTTTATTCAAAATTCGTCCTTCGGGTCTCTGCTCTTCATCAGGGGGACGGCTATCGTCGTCGCTGGAACAGGACCGAAGGGAAACACGGCTGCTTCACGGCAATGTCCTCCTTTTTGCGGGGGTGAATGTTTTTTCTTTTTCTGTGCATTATTATACATCGCCACCCCCCTTTTGTAAACCCCATTTTAGCTAATTTTCCATAGGTAATCTCTAAACACGCCGTGCTTTTTCTGTATGCTTTGCCTAATTATAAAGAAATTGCAGAATAATTATACATCCATTCATACATTTATGCGCAGCTCTTTCCGGGCAAAACAACATCCCGGCCTCTCCCAAACCGGAGGGACCGGGGCAGTTTCTTTGGTTTTATCCGTGCAGGCCGCCGGCCTGGCGGTCCATGTTCTCCACGATGATGTCGTGGATGTCCCCCAGGGAGGCGCAGTATTCCAGCACCTTCCAGGGGATGTTGGTGTGGTAATGGAGCTTGATGAGTTCTTCATCCCCCACCACCAGGAGACAGTCGCCGGGGATGTTCTCCATCAGGTAGTCATGGATCGCGTCCTCGTCCAGGTCGGTGCCCTCAATGAGCAGTTGTGTGTCAAAGCGGTATTCCAGCATGGTCAGGATCCTCCTTCTATTTTATCTTGTCTGGGAAGTGCCTTTTTCCCGCAGATAGGTGGACTCCAGGTCGGCCAAATGGAGCTTTACCGCCAGGGGGTACTTTTCGTAGGCCTGGCTGATGGCAAAGCATCCCCCGCGGGCGGCATCGTCAAAGCCCCCCATATGCCACCGGATGGCGGTGGCTTCCGCCGGCTTCAGCCGGATGAACCTCTCGATGAGAAAGACGCTCTTCTCCCCATGGCCGTAGGGGAAGCTGTCCTCCACCGCGTAATAGTTTGCCTTCTCCCACTGGCCGGTCTGCTCGTTCTTCACGTTCCGGGTGGAGACCTTGTAATACTGGGCCTTGCACAGGTCATGGAGCAGGGCGCAGAGGGCAAAGCTCTCCCGGCTGTCCTCCCCTTCCGCAAAGTGCTTTTCCATCATCACCCGGTAAACGCTGAGGCTGTGCATCACCAGCCCGGAGGGGCAGGCGCAGTGGTAGCGGGTGCTGGCCGGGGCGGTGAAGAAATCGGTGCCCTCCAGCCACTTTAAAAAGGGCTCGGCCCCCTCCCGTTCTACCTCCCTGCGGAAGATCTCCAAAAATTCTGCCTTGTAGTCCATGTTGTCCTCCTAAATTTGCAAGTCGTTCTCTTTTGCGGTCAGTGAAAGATGAGGGTCAGCAGGCCGTAGATCACCGGCTGGTGGATGAGGTAGATAGCCATGGTGTGGCTGCCCACCCAGGCCAGGCGGGGAAGGTGGCTCCGGTAGCAGAACTCCGGCAGCCGGTCCCCCCGGACATACCGCCCGAAGAAGCTCCCCGCCAGGAACAAAAAGCCCCAGGGCATCAGGGGGTAGTAATCGGCGGAGGCGATCCCCTGGCAGGCAAAGCCCAGGGGGAAAAGCAGGGGCTTATTGTAGAGGAAATCCGGAAGATAGACCGTCATCCCCGGCAGGCGGATGAATCCGGAAAAAACCGTCCAGGTGAGGAGGAAGAGCAGGACACACCCTATGATCCCCGCCATGGCGGGGATCTTCTCCAGCAGGGGCTGGAGAAGGGCGTACAGCAGCATCATCGCCCCAAAGAAATGGAGGATCCCGAAGATGATGAGCTGGGAGGGCATAAAGAGGGCGGTCACCACCGTCAGGAGCATCCCCAGGCCGAAGGTGCGCAGCCCCCGCCGCAGGTTGCTGCGGGTGTAGTGGCAGGAGATGCCGGAGATGGCGATGAGGGTGCCGGTGCAGACGTTCCGGGCGCCGTTCATCCAGGAGGAGAACATCCAGGGGATGCCCACCGGGAACAGCACCGCCAGGTCGTAAAGCAGGTGGTACAGCACCACCCCGATGATCAGCACTCCCCGCAGCTCGTCCATCAGGTGTACCCGCCGGGGCCTCGCAAGCTCCATAGCCTGTCCTCCCTTTTCGCTGTTTTACTTAGGATACCACATTTTGGCGATAAAAACCAGGGGGCCTTTAGATTTTGAAACCGGCGTACCGGAAAGTCCCTGCCCCCCGCCAGAAACTGGCAGAAAAACAGGCAGGAACTTTGCATGGCATTCCCCCCGCCAAAGAAGTATAATGGAAGCATAAATTTGCATCAGGCCCCCGTCGGGGGAGTCGATAAGGAGTGGTGGTTGAACTATGGAACTGGTGTCCCTGCATACCCTGGCCCGCACCGAGGAGGGCCGACCCCTGTGGCTTACATACAAGCTCCTGTGCCGCCGGGGCCGGTACGGCGTCCTCTGCTACCTGGAGGGGGTGGACCGGACCCGCCACCCCCACGCCGCCGCGGAGGTGGCCGACCTCTGCGCCAGCCGCCGGGAGGCGGAAAGGCTGCTGCGCAGGCTGGCCCAGAGGGCCGTTATGCCCCAGCACCTGCCGGACCTCATCTGGGAGATGTGACCGCCCAAAAGGCAAACAGAAGGCCCGCGCTCTCCGGAGAACCCCCGGAAAACGCGGGCCTTATCGTTTGTATGCGGGGAAAAGATTAGTTTACGTTGATGTGGATCGTGCCTTTCTTGGTGCGGTATTTGGAGCTGTAGGGCACAAAGACGAACTTGAAGTCCCCGCTCGCCTCCACCTTCTTGTTGCTGGTCCACTTGGCCTCCCCGTACACCCGGCGGCCGTCCTCGTTGTAGGCCTCCACGGCATCGTTCAGCTTATTGAGGTAGGTGGCAAGGCGCTTGGGATTGCTGGTGAGGGTAACATTTATGTCCTCCACTTGGAGCTCCAGGTCCTCGTCATCATCGTCATCATCCACCACAATGCGGATGGTGCTGGTGACGGTGTCGTAGTCGTCATCCTCCGGGATGAAGCGGAACCGGAACCGGCCGCTGTCCCCCACCTTGAGGCTGTCGCGGTCCTCCCACTCCACCTCGCCGTAGAGCCGCCGGCCGCTGCGGTTGTAGGCGGTCACATTGCTCTCCAGGTCATCCTGGAGGCTGGCCAGGGTGTCGTCGTAATCGGCATAGATGGTGCTCGTCTTCAGGGTGATGCCGGAGACTGTTTTACTGGAGCTGCTGCCGGAGTTTCCGTAGCTGCTCCCCCCCAGGTCCTCGCTGCTGCGGATGGTGGTGCCGTCCACCACCGAGCCTTCATTGATATAGATGCGGGCGCTGGAATCCTCAAAGGAGATGTTGCTGGTCTGGGAGCCTTTGGCTGTCACCAGGCTGGCGGCGGCATCCACGATGCCGTTGTCCACCCGGCCCCAGATGGATACCTTCACAGGGGCCTTTACCTTCAACTTAGTCACCCTGGCGGAGGGGCCGATGACCACCGGCCGGTCCAGGGATTCATCCAGCAGCAGGGTGCCGATGGTGCCGTAGAAGTTGATGATCTGCTGGTCCCCCAGAGCCACCCCCACGTAATCCCCCTGGGCGTTGTTGAAGCAGACCATCAGGTCCCCCTCCCAGTCGGTGGTGGCGGTGACATCGTTATTGGCCACCTTGAAGCTGTTGGTGACCCGCCCGCCCTTCAGGACGGACATCACCCCCTGCCCCATGGAGATGCTGTAGGTGGAAACGGCATCGGCCCAGGCGGTGACAGTGCCCCCCAGCGCCAGGCTCACAGCCAGGACCAGCCCCAGGAGGCGTCTTGCCCCCCGGCGGCACAGCTCTTTTTTCATATCGTTCACTCTCCTTTCATCTAGAAAGAACGAAACAGACAGGCAGAATATTTCATTTTCTATGAATCAATTATAGCTTTTTTCGCCGGCAAAATCAAGTGTCCGGCTTGTCCCCTCCGCCAAAGACCCAGAAGCGGTTGAGAAGGAAGCTCACCACCATGGTGACGCCGGTGGCCACAACTTTGGCCGGCAGCTTCGGCAGTCCTCCCCGGTCGTAGGCCAGGTAAAGGACCGCGGTGGAAAACCCCAGCATGCAGAGGTTCAGCACCAGGAACTTCACCAGGGTGGGGCTGAAAAACCGCCCCCCGGCCCGGAAGGTCCAGCTGCGATTCAGGATGTAGCTGTTAAGGGTCCCAGCGCTGTACCCCAGCACCTGGGCCAGGTAGACATTCGTCCCCAGCACCTGGGCCAGGAGGGTGAATACCCCCAGGTCCACCAGGGTGTTCCCCACCCCCACAACGGCGAACCGCGCCGCCTTCAGCAGCTCGTGCAGCTTTTTATCCACAGCATCCCTTCCCTTCGGCAGACGGATGGTCTTCCCCCCTCCAGTTTTGGCGGCGGCCTGTCCGCTTATGCTCCCATTGTACCACGCCCCGCCTCCCCTGGCAATACATCCCCAGATTTTGGAAGCGCCCGGCCCGGTCTTGTAAAAATCTTCGGGCCGCCGTATAATGGGTCTTGTAAAGGAGGGATTGCTGTGGACATCGCCGGAGAAAAGGCAGCCCTGCGCCAAACGATGCGCCGGAGGGCGGCGGAGCTCTCCCCCGACTACCGGCGGCGGGCCTCGGCGGCCATCTGCGAAAATCTCCTGGCCCTGCCGGAGCTTTTGGCGGCCCCGGTGGTCTTCGGCTTCTTCCCCACCCCTGGGGAACCGGACATCCTGCCGGCGCTGGAGGCTCTGCTGGCCCAGGGGAAAGAACTGGCCCTTCCCCGGTGCCTTTCCGCCGGGGTGATGGAGGCCCGGCAGGCGGAGCGCCTGGACGGTCTTTCCCCTGGGGCCTACGGCATCCCGGAGCCGGGGCCGGACCGCCCCCTCATCCCCTGGGGGGCCCTCTCCTTCGCCATCCTCCCCTGTGTCGCCGCCGACCGCCGGGGGGGACGGCTGGGCCACGGGGGCGGGTACTACGACCGGTTCCTCACCTGGGCCCCGCCGGACATGACCGCCGCCGTGGTCTGCTTTTCCGCCCTGCTGGCGGAACAAATACCCATGGGGCCCCTGGACATCCCCATCCCCCTGGTGGTCACCGAGAAGGGGGTCTGGCGGGAGGGTGCCCCCGCCGGGCCGCTCCCGGAATTTCTTGGGCCTCCTGCATAAATTCCCCGCCCCCTGCCAAATCTAACGGTAAGAAGACAGAGCAGGAGGCTGGAAAACACCATGAACATCACCGATATTCGCATTCGCAAGATCTACCACGACGCCCGCCTGAAGGCGCTGGTATCGGTCACCATCGACGGAGACCTGGCGGTACACGACATCAAGGTCATTGAGGGACCGGAGCGGCTCTTTGTGGCCATGCCCAGCCGGAAGGACGAAAACGGCACCTTCCGGGACATCGCCCACCCCATCACCTCCTCCGCCCGCCAGGAGCTGGAAGGGGCCATCCTCGCCCAATATGCCCAGTACATGGAGGGGCTGGCGGCCCAGGCGGAACCCATCCCCCCGCCGGGGGATGAAGACGCCCCTGTGCTGTAACGGCGTATAAAGTTAAAAACCGGGGCTGCCGCAAAACAGTCCCGGTCTTTTCTCTTTTCGCCTTTGTTTTTATGCGGTCTGGAGGGCCACCTTGCCGTCCTCCGTCAGCACCGCCATCATCAGGGCGGGATTTTGGCCGGAGGCCAGCATCACGCAGATGGGGTCCTCGATGCGCTGGCGGATGAGTTTTCTTATGTCCCGCGCCCCGCTCTTGTGGCCGAAGGCCTCCTTGGCGATCTGCTCCAGCACCTGGGGCTGGCAGTCGAAGCGGATGCCCTTCTCCAGGAGGGAGGGTTTCAGCTCGTCGATCATCAGGGCCGCGATGCCCGCAAAGTCCTCCTGGGTGAGGGGCCGGAAGATGATGACCTCATCCACGCGGGCCAGAAATTCCGGCCGCAGGAAATCGGAGAGGGCCTTTTCCGCCTTCTCCCTGGCCATCTGCACCCCGGACTTGGTGAAGCCCAGGGAACTTTCCTTCAGCTGGCTACCGGCGTTGGAGGTCATGATGATGATGGTATTCTCGAAGGAGACCACCCGGCCCTGGGCGTCGGTGATCTTCCCCTCGTCCAGGATCTGGAGGAGGATATTGAGCACATCGGGGTGGGCCTTTTCGATCTCGTCCAGCAGGACGATGGAATAGGGGCGGCGGCGCACCTTCTCGGTGAGCTGGCCCGCCTCGTCGTACCCCACATACCCCGGCGGGGAGCCGATGATGCGGCTGACGCTGTGCTTCTCCATATACTCGGACATATCCAGGCGGATGAGGGGCTCCACGTTGTCAAAGAGCTCCTGGCTGAGGACCTTTACCAGCTCCGTCTTGCCCACGCCGGTGGGCCCCACAAAGATAAAGGAGGCGGGACGCTTGCGGGGGCTGACCCGCACCCGGCTGCGGCGGACCGCTGCGGCCACCTGGTCGATGGCCTCCTGCTGGCCGATGATCTTTTTGGACAGGTTCTTTTCCAGGTCGGCCACCCGGCGCAGCTCGGTCTCCTGGATCTTGCTGGCGGGGATGCCGGTCCAAAGCTCGATGACCTTTGCCAGGTGCTCCTCCTCCACCGGCTTTTCCAGGGCGGCGGGGGCGATCTTCGCGATCTCCTCCTGGAGCTTGGCGGCCTGGGATTTCTTCTCCGCCAGGCGCTCGTAGTCCACGGCGTCCCCCCTGGAAATGTCCTCGATCTCGTTTTCCAGGGCGCCGTTTTCCGCCATCAGGCGGTCGTACTCCGCCAATTCCAGATTTTCCAGGCTGGCGCAGGAGCAGGCCTCGTCCATCAGGTCGATGGCCTTATCCGGCAGGAACCGGTCGTTGATGTACCGCTCCGCCAGGGTGACGGTGCGCCGGACGATCTCGTCGCTCATCTTCACCCGGTGGAAGGTCTCGTAGTATTTGCGCACCCCCATCAGGACCTTTACCGCCTCCTCGATGGTGGGCTCCCCCACCTTCACCGGCTGGAAGCGGCGCTCCAGGGCGGCGTCCTTTTCGATGTGCTTGCGGTACTCGGTAAAGGTGGTGGCGCCGATGAGCTGGATCTCCCCGCGGGAGAGGGCGGGCTTGAGGATGTTGGCGGCGTTCATGCTCCCCTCGCTGTCCCCCACCCCCACCAGGGTGTGGACCTCATCGATAAAGAGGATGACGTTGCCGTGCTTTTTCACGTCGGCCAAAAGGCCCTTCACCCGGCTCTCAAACTGCCCCCGGAACTGGGTGCCCGCCACCAGGCCGGTGAGATCCAGCAGGTAGACCTCCTTGCGCTGGAGCTTGGCGGGGACCTTCCGGTCCGCGATGCGCTGGGCGATGCCCTCGGCGATGGCGGTCTTGCCCACGCCGGGCTCCCCGATGAGGCAGGGGTTATTCTTGGTGCGGCGGTTGAGGATCTGGATCACCCGGTAGATCTCCTGGTCCCGGCCCACGATGGCGTCCAGCTTGCCGTCCCTGGCCCGCTGGGTCAGGTTCTCGCAGAAGTTATCCAGGAACTTGTAGGCGGGCTTCTTTTCCGGGGCGGGGGCCGGGCGCTCCGGGGGCTTTTCCCCCGCCGGGCGGGGCGGGGTCACATCGCTCCCCGCGCCGGGGTTCATAAAGTTCTGCATAAAGGGGATGGGCATGGAGCTCACCTGGCGGAACAGCTCCCCCTCGTCGGTGTTCTCCAGCGTCTCGGTGAGCTGGTCGGTAAAGGCGTCCAGCTCGTCGTCGGTGATGCCCATCTTGCTCATGATGTCATCCACCGGCTTGAGGCCCAGCTCCTTGGCGCATTTGGGACAGAGGCCCTCGTTGATGACCTTGCCGTCCTCGATGCGGGTCATATAAATGACAGCCATCCGCTTGTGGCAGCGGCTGCACATCATGTTTTCCAAATTCATCTTCTCATCACTCCTTAATGGAAGGGGTGTTTTCTTTCCAAAACACATTTTCGACCGAATACGGTGCAAACTAAATTATAATACCCGCCTGTGAACAGGCTATGAATGCCCTGTGACGGAATGTTTACGGCAAAACGCCCCGCAGGCTCAGAAAGCGGCGGATGAGAACGGTATCCTGGAGGATGCCGCTGTTGAGCCATTCCCAGCGGTTTCCGCCCAGGCCCGCCAGCAGCACCAGCCCCGCCGAGATGACATACCCCAGCAGCAGGGCGTACACCGCCCCGCAGAGGAGCCCCGCCACACGGTTGACGCCCCCCACCAGGGGGATATGGTTCACCCCCTGGCCCATCCGGACGATGAGCCGCACCACGATGCCGGAGAGGAACAGGATCAGGAAAAAAACAGCGGTCTGCAAAACGGTGAGCACCATGGGCTTTACCGCCACGTGGGCGATGGCCCCGGCGGGGTCGGATCCCTTCTCCCCGATGAGGGCAAGGATCTCCCGGCTCATCTGGCCGGCATCGCTGGAGGAATAGAAATCCAGCCCCTGCTCCGCAAGGAAGCCGGAGATGGCCTGGGCCGCCGCCGTCCCCGCCTGGTCCAACCCCGCCAGCACCTCCGCCAGGGGGCTCCCCTGGCCCAAAAGGGCGCTGGAAACATAGTCTTCCACCCGCTCCTCCAAAAATCCGGTGTAGATGCGCTCCGCCGCCGGCCGGCTGAGGAAGGAGGCCAGGAGAAATCCCGCCGCCGTCCCCACCAGGCGGACAAAGGAGGCCACAAATCCCCGCCGCCAGGAGGTGTGCAGGATGGAAAGAAGGATGAGGCCCAGGGCCACATCCAGAATGATGTTCATTGGCAGGTCCATAGTTTCGGTTCGCTCCTTTCCCGGACGAAGGGCGCCCGGTCCCGTTTTTCCGCTATTCTACCCCTGTTCTACAGCGGGGCGTGGATGAGGCCGTCGGGGGAGACGCCGTAGATGTAGCTCCCCGCCGGACAGACCATATAGAGATCGCTGTGGCCGCGCTGCTTCAGCTCCCGGAGGGAGGGATCCCCCAGGTAAAGCTGACCCTCCGCCAGCACCAGGACATGGTTCCCGTCCGAGGTGATGGAGATGAGCCGCCGGTCCAGGCTGACGGAGCCCTCCCGCTCCAGGTCGCCGGAATAGCTGAGGACGGTGACCCCTGCCGGGTCCCGGTAGTCGCCGTAGGCTATGTATATCGCTCCGGGGACATTCTCGTAGGTGATCAGCTCCCCCGGAAGGGCGGTCATAGCCAGCTGCTCCCCCTCGCTGCTGAAGAGGTAAAGATTCCGGTTGGTGACCACCTGGATCTCGTCCTCATCGTTCCAGACCATGGAGACGATGAGCTGATCCGGGAGGGAGACGCGGGCCGCCTCCTGGTCCCGGTCAAAATGGTGGATGCGCAGGAGGGAAACCAGGTGCTGCCCCTCCATGGTGAGGCCGGCGCAGGACATCCGCTCCCCCCGCGGGGAGAGGGACACCCCGGTGATGTAGCTGTCCTGCACCGTCCAGGCGTACATCAGCTCAAACCGGGGATTGTAGGCGGAGACCTGGGCGTAGGCGCCGGGGACCGACTGGACGGCGGCGATGGCCCCGGTGGGGGCAATGTCCGCCGCCAGCAGGGTGCCGCTGACGGTGGTGGTGTAAAGGTTCTTGGCCTTGTTATCCACCCGCAGGCCGCTGCCCCCCAGGTCGTAGGTGAGGAGCTTGCCCCCCGCCGTCTTGGTCTGGGGGGTGCGGTAGCTGCTCAGGCAGCTGTTCAGCAGGGCGCCGTTGCCGTTGTAGATGTAGGTCCCCGCGCCGGTGACCACCGCCACATCCCCGCCCATGGGGAGGAGCTGCTGAACGTTCACCTCGGTGAGGGGCACCGGAAAGCCCCCGCCCCCCTTGAGGGAAGCGACGGAATTTTCCAGGGCGCTGCGCAGGTCCAGCTGGTACACCACCGCGAAGGCCGCCAGGCAGGCCAGCGTCAGTGCCGTTCCGGCAATGGCCGCCACGGTCCGCCGGAAGAACCGCTTGCGCTTGCGGCTCCGGCGCAGCTTGTCAAACTGGCTGGCCTTTCCCATTCCGCCCGCCCCCCTTTCCGCCGTTTTGTGATGCAGATTACAGATATATAATAACAATAATAGATGTCGAATTTTAGAAGTTGTACCATTAGCCGAAGTGCACGAATTGGCGAGAAAATTTTTCGGGCTGATGAAGTCCCAAAAACGCAGGAAGCCTTTATGGCTTTCAAGTTTTTGGGATAGAGTCAGACGGGAAATTTGCCGCCAAGACGGGTGCGGCGGCTATTGGTACGGCTTCTTAAAGAATTTCGTCGCCGGGATAAAAAACCTGGTCCAGGTAGAGGCCCTGGGGGGGCAGCGTGGGGCCCGCCCTGCGGCGGTCCCGTGCCTCCAGGAGGGCCGGGATGTCCTCCGGGCGGAGCTTTCCGCTGCACACCTCCAGCACCGTCCCGGTAAGGATGCGCACCATGTTGTAGAGGAAGCCGTCCCCGGTCACCGAGAGGGTCACCAGCTCCCCCTCCCGCCGGACGCTGCACCGGAAGACGGTGCGGACCTTGTCCTCCACGCTCCCGCCGGCGGCACAGAGGGAGGTGAAGTCGTGGCGCCCCGTAAACCGCCGGGCCGCCTCATCCGCCAGCTCCCCGTCAATTGGGTAACGATATTGCCAGGCCAGATCCTCCAAAAAGGGGTTCTTCACCGGGCTGTTCCAAATTTTATAGAGATACCGCTTCCCCACACAGTCGTACCGGGGATGGAAGCCCTCCGGGGCGTCGGCGCAGTCCAGCACAGCGATGTCTCTGGGCAGGCGGTCGTTCAGCGCCTTCTGGAGGGCACCGCAGGGGATGGCGGGGGGCACATCCTCCGGGCAGCGGACTGCAAGGACGAAGCGGTTGGCGTGGACCCCCGCATCGGTGCGGGAGCAGCCCTTTACATCGTACCGCCGCCCCAGTACCCCCTCCATGGCGTCCTGGAAGACGGTGCAGACGCTGCGGGCGTTCTGCTGCACCTGCCAGCCGTGGTAGGCGGTGCCCCGGTAGGCCAGGGTCATGCGGATGTTCCTCATGGCAGCAGAAGGTTCAGGGCGACGACCCCGGCGATGCAGGCCAGGATGATGCCGCAGGCCGCAAAGTCCCCCGGCCCCATGTGCAGCTGCTTCATACGGGTGCGGCCCTCCCCGCCCCGGTAGCAGCGGCACTCCATCGCCAGGGCCAGCTCATCCGCCCGGCGGAAGGAGGAGACAAAGAGGGGGATAAGGATGGGGATGAGGGCCCTGGCCCGCTGCATCAGGCCGCCGGTCTCCAGGTCCGCCCCGCGGGCCTTCTGGGCGGACATGATCTTGTCCGTCTCCTCAATGAGGGTGGGGATGAACCGCAGGGCGATGGTCATCATCATAGCCAGCTCGTGGACCGGAAAATGGAATCGCTTGAGGGGGTTCATCAGCCGCTCGATGCCGTCAGTGAGGGCGATGGGGGAGGTGGTGTAGGTGAGGAGAGAGGTCCCGGCGATGAGGCAGATGATCCGCACCGCCATAAAGACGGCGGTGTGTATCCCCTCCCTGGTGATCTTGATGATCCACCACTGCCACAGCGCCTCCCCGTCCACAAAGAGCATGTTCAGCACCGCGGTGAAGATGATGATGGGCACCACCGGCTTCAGGCTCTTTAAGATCATCACCAGGGGGATCTGGCTGATGACATAGGCCCCGAAGCCCAGCACTACCCCCAGGGCTAGGCCCCAGGCGTTCTGGGCGATGAAAAGCAGGACGATATACCCCAGGGCCAGGAGGATCTTCACACGGGGGTCCAGGCGGTGGACCGGGGACCGGCCGGGAAAATACTGTCCGATGGTGATGTCCTTGATCATTTCCCCTGCCTCCCTTCTTTTACACAGCGTATAATTTCGTCCCTGGCAGCCTCAACTGTATAAACCCTGGGGTCGATGGGGATGCCCCGCTTTGCCAGGGAGAGAAAGACCCGCGAGACCTGGGGAACAGCGAGGCCCATCCGGGAGAGCTCCTCCCCCCGCCCGAAGACCTCCTCCACCCGGTCGTAGCAGAAGAGCCTTGCCTGGTTCATCACCAGGGCCATAGTGGCGTTTTTGGCGATGTCCTCCATGCTGTGGCTCACCAAGAGGATGGTGTTCTTCTTCTCCTGGTGGTACTCCCGGATCTCCCCCAGGATCTTGTCCCGGCCCTTGGGGTCCAGGCCGGCGGTGGGCTCGTCCAGGATGAGCACCCTGGGGTCCATGGCCAGCACCCCGGCGATGGCCACCCGGCGCTTCTGGCCGCCGGAGAGCTCAAAGGGGCTCTTTTGCAGCTTTTCCTCGGTGAGGCCCACGAACCGGGCCGCCTGGCGCACCCGGCTGTCCACTTCATCGGGGGTGAGGCCCATATTGGTGGGGCCGAAGGCGATGTCGCTGTACACTGTCTCCCCAAAGAGCTGGTACTCCGGGTACTGGAACACCAGCCCCACCGCAAAGCGGAAGGACCGGAGCTTCGCCTTATCCGCCCACAGGTCCTCCTCCCCGATGAACACCTTGCCGGAGGTGGGGGCCAGCAGGCCGTTCAGGTGCTGGATGAGGGTGGACTTGCCGCTGCCGGTGTGTCCGATGACCCCCACATATTCCCCCTCCTCGATGGCGATGGAGACGTCCTCCACCGCCACCTTTTGGAAGGGGGTGTTCGGCGAGTAGGTGTGGGTGAGATGTTCCGTTCTGATGGCTGTCATAGCTTGACCTCCTGATGGGGTTTGGTCGGCCGCCCTGTGAATCGGCTGGCCGCCGCTTCGGGATGACGTTAAGATAAATACGGATCGTATAATTTATAGATTACATTTCTCCGGCTCGTTCCCCTGGCAAAGTTCGTCCCAGTCCTTTTTGTCCTTGCCGGTAAAGCTGAGAATCAGCACCGCCCCGTAGAGCATCAGGCAGATGGGGTAGAGGAGGAAGGCCATATCGGTGACCGCCACGATCATCAGCCCCAGCACCACCCCGCTGCCGCCTACGGCGAGGCCCAGGGAGCCGCCCCAGCGCAGCCCCGACAGTGTCCCCAGGCAGATGGAGATGGCGATGAGCTGCTGGAAGGGCATAAAAACCGCCCAGAGGGTCATCCACCGCTCGTCCGCCGGGCTGGGCATCCCCCCCAGGTAGACGGTCATCATCGCCGTGCCCGCCAGGGTGGCGATGATGGGGGAGGTCCAGAGCCAGTCCTGGGCGAATTTGTAGAGGGTGAAGGTGCTAAGGGCGGCAATGCCCACAAAGTAGACCGCCAGAAATACCGTCTGCATCAGGCCGTTCCTCCTTTTCCCAGGAGGCGGCAGAGCTCTTCGGCGCACTCCTCCTCGGTGATGATGTCCTCCCGGACGGGGAGCCCCGCCCGGCGCAGGCTGTGCATCAGCTCGGTGACCTGGGGCACGTCCAGCCCCACCGCCTTCAGCTCCTCCACGCGGGAGAAGACCTCCCGCGGAAGGCCGTCCATCAGGAGCTTCCCCCGGTCCACCACCACCACACGGTCGCACTGGGCGGCCTCGTCCATATAGTGGGTGATGAGGGCGATGGTGATGCCGTGCTCCCGGTTCAGCTCCCGGAGGGTCTTCATCACCTCCGCCCGGCCGCGGGGATCCAGCATGGCGGTGGGCTCGTCCAGGACGATGCACCGGGGGCGCATGGCGATGATGCCGGCGATGGCGATGCGCTGCTTCTGCCCGCCGGAAAGCTGGTGGGGGGCGTGCTCCCGGTACTCGTACATCCCCACCGATCTTAAGGCGTCATCCACCCGCCGGCGTATCTCCGCCGGGGGCACCCCCATGTTCTCCAGGGCGAAGGCCACGTCCTCCTCCACAATGGTGGCAACGATCTGGTTATCCGGGTTCTGGAAGACCATCCCCACCGTCTGGCGGATGTCGTAGAGCTTTTCCTCGTCGGCGGTGTCCATCCCCCCCACCACCACCCGCCCCTTTTGGGGCAGCAGGATGGCGTTGAAGTGCTTGGCCAGGGTGGATTTGCCGCTGCCGTTGTGCCCCAGCACCGCCAAAAACTCCCCCTGGCGGACGGTCAGGCTGATGTCATCCAGAACCAGCGGGGCCTCCGGGGCCTCGTCGTAGGAGAAGGAGACCTTGGTGGCTTCCATGATCGTATCCATTGTTTTGTTCCTCCTAAAAAAGGTCAGAAGTTGCGCCGGCCGCCGGAGTGCACCGATCGGCAGGGGATTTCTTCATGATCGATATGCCGGCGGCCGGAGGCACGGGCGGGCCGCTTTCGGGGAAGGCGGACGGCACGGCCTGTTCAGTCCACCCACCGGCCATTCTGATCCTGGACGGTCAGCTCCAGCGCCAGCTTTCCCTTGTTCCCGATGAGCCGGAGACGGGTCTCCCCCGCCCCGGCGGTAAAGGTATAGGGGGAGCTTTGCTCCGAAAGACGGGTGACGGTCCCATCCGGATGGACCAGCACCAGGTCGGCCTGTCCTTTCTCCACCTCCGCCTGATACCGGAGGATGACTTCCCGCTCCTCCTCTTCGCCGGCGTAGAGGCGCCACAGGGTCTTTGCCCCGGTAAAGCTGCCGTAACGCAGCTCCAGGGTAGAACCGGAACGGAACCGGTAGCTGTTGACACTCTTGTAGCTGCTGCATCCTGCCGCCCACTGGTCATCCTCAAAGTCCACCTTGCTGTTATACGCGAGGGAAGGGGCACTGCGCAGGATCGAATCTGCCATCACGCCTGTAAAAACCCATATGGCTGCGGTGATGAACACCGGCAGAGCCACCAGCAGCCGGATCCTGGTCCGCTGGGACATTTTCCGGCCCCTGGCCTCCGGGCCTGCCGGGGCGTACCGCCAATCCTCCTCGTCGGAAAGCCTGCGGGTAAAAAACCATACCGGGATCATGATGCCACAGCAGAGGAGCAAAGCTCCCGCACTCCCTATAAAGGTCCAGGACAGAGCCATAAGGTCATCCCCTTTCTATCCGTTCCGGCTCCACAGCGCCGTCGCCCCGCAGGGGAGCGTGAACCCGGTCTCCTCCACCGGCAGGCCGATCTCGTCGGCGGAAAGCCGCCCGCCGGGGTATTTCCTTCCCACCGTCACCCCCAGGATGTACTCCATCACCGAGGGGGAAAGGCCGGTGGTGTAGGAATTGACGGCGAAGAACAGCGGCTCTTCGGTGAGCACCCCGGCGCAGAGGGACACCAGGTCATAGACGCTGTCCTCCAGCTTCCATATTTCGCCCCCCGGCCCCCGGCCGTAGGAGGGCGGGTCCATGATGACCGCATCGTACCGGCTGTTTCGGCGTATCTCCCGCTCCACGAACTTCCGGCAGTCATCCACGATCCAGCGGATGGGCTTGTCCGAAAGGCCGGAAAGGGCCTGGTTCTCCCTGGCCCAGGCCACCATCCCCTTGCTGGCGTCCACGTGGCAGACCGAAGCCCCCGCCGCGGCGCAGGCCAGGGTGGCCCCGCCGGTGTAGGCGAAGAGGTTCAGCACCCGCACCGGCCTCCCCGCCCCCCGGATCATCTCCCCGAAGAGCTCCCAGTTCACCGCCTGCTCCGGGAAGAGCCCGGTGTGCTTAAAGCCGGTGGGGCTGATCTTAAAGCGCAGCCCCTCCCCATAGCCGATGGTCCAGAACTCCCGGATGGGCCGCCGGAACTCCCAGCTTCCGCCCCCCTTCTCGGACCGGTGGTAGCAGGCGTCCGCCTGCCCCCAGGCCGGGCCCCTGGGGGTGTTCCAGATCACCTGGGGGTCGGGGCGGATGAGGGTGACATCCCCCCACCGCTCCAGCTTCTCCCCGCTGCCGGCATCCAGGACGGCAAAATCCCGCCAGCCCGCCGCCGTGCGCATCAGCTGAGGGTCTCCCGGATGGCCTTTACGATGCGGTTCGCAATGTCCTCGATCTGCCCCTGGTCGGGGCCCTCCACCATCACCCGGATGAGGGGCTCGGTGCCGGAGGGGCGGATGAGCACCCGGCCCTCCCCCGCCAGCTCCTCCTCGCAGGCCCGGACGGCGGCGGAGATCTCCAGGCTTTCGGCAAGGCCCGCTTTCATATCCACGGTGGCCTCCATATTCACCAGCACCTGGGGCAGGATGGTGATGACCTTGGTGAGCTCGGACAGGGGCTTACCGGTCTCCTTCATGGCCGCCATAAGCTGCACCGCGGAAAGCTGCCCGTCCCCGGTGGTCATGTGGTCGGTGAAGATGATGTGCCCCGACTGCTCGCCGCCGATGTTGTACCCCTCCGCCAGCATGGTCTCCAGCACGTACCGATCCCCCACCTTGGTGGTCCTGACGGTGATGCCGCTCTCTCTCGCGAAGTTCATAAAGCCGTAGTTGCTCATGACGGTGACCACGGCGGTATCGCGGCGGAGGGTCCCTTTGCGCTTCATCTCGGTGGCGAAGATGGCGATCATCTGGTCGCCGTCCACCAGGTTCCCCTTCTCATCCACCGCCAGGCACCGGTCGGCGTCCCCGTCGAAGGCCACCCCCAGGGCGTAGTCCCCGGCCTTCACCCGCTCCCGCAGGGCCTCGATGTGGGTGGAGCCGCAGTCCCGGTTGACATTCACCCCGTCCGGCTCCCGGCAGAGGATCTCGGCATCCGCTCCCAGCAGGTCAAAGAGCTCCCCGGCGGTGCGGCTGGCGCTGCCGTTGGCGCAGTCCACCAGCACCTTCATCCCGGCAAGGGGCTTTTCCCCCGGCAGGGTGGCGGCGATGTGCCGGATATACTCCCCGGCCAGGTCCTCCCGGTGGCTGTACCGGCCGATGTCGGCGGCCTCCGCCTTGTGCATGGGGATGGCGTCATCCAGGATCATGTCCTCGATCTCCGCCTCCTCCTCATCGGTGAGCTTATACCCCCTGGGCCCGAAAATCTTGATGCCGTTGAAGTGGAAGGGGTTGTGGCTGGCGGAGATCATCACCCCGGCGTCCATCCGGTGGGCGACGGTGAGGCAGGCCACCGCCGGGGTGGGCACCACCCCCAGGGAAACGCAGTCCGCCCCCCCGGCGCAGAGCCCCGCCGCCAGGGCGGCCTCGATCATATCCGAGGAGAGGCGGGTATCCTTGCCGATAAAGACCCTGGGCTTCTTCCCTCCCCCCAGACGCTCCCGCAGGACGGTGGCCAGGGCCTGGCCCACCTGGGCGCTGCGCTGAATGGACAGGTCCCGGTTGGCGATGCCCCGGATGCCGTCGGTGCCAAATAATCTTCCCATAAGTAAAGCCTCTCTTTCTTGTCGCTGCCGTTTTGCTTCCTTCGTAGTTTATGGTAGAACCGAAGTTTTTGCTAAAAACCAGGCTGTCAATGCGCTAAAAACAGGATTTCGCCGCTGGGCAGGGTGGCGAGGATATGGGGCGGGCCGCCGTCCCATTTCCCCAAGCGCCTTTCGCCTTGTACCGATCTATAAATTCCTTTGGCCGCTCTTCTTTTTGCTTCTTTTTGCTTCTTTTTCTTCTCCCGTGAGAAGAAAAAGAAGCGGGGGTGCAGGGGGCGGAGCCCCTGCCCTGTCACAGGCTCATCTGCAAAGGACCGCCTCCGCCGGGCATGGGCAGCCCCAGGTGCCGGTAGGCCTTCTGGGTGACGCAGCGGCCGCGGGCGGTGCGGGAGAGGAATCCCTCCTGCATCAGGTAGGGCTCGTAGACGTCCTCGATGGTCACCGATTCCTCCCCCACCGCGGCAGCCAGGGTGTCCAGACCCACCGGGCCCCCGGCGTAGGACTGGATGATGGTGGACAGGATACGCCGGTCGATGGCGTCCAGGCCCAGATAGTCCACCTCCAGACGGTCCAGGGCGGCGGCGGCCAGCTCCGCCGTGATGTCCCCGTTCCCCATCACCTGGGCGAAGTCCCGCACCCGCTTGAGGAAGCGGTTGGCGATGCGGGGGGTGCCCCGGCTGCGCCGGGCCAGCTCGCCGGCGCCGGTTGGATCGCAGGAGATGCCCAGGATGCCGGCGCTGCGGGTGATGATCCGGGTCAGCTCCTCCGGGGTGTAGAGCTCCAGGCGGAAGATGACCCCGAAGCGGTCCCGGAGGGGGCCGGTGAGCTGCCCCGCCCTGGTGGTAGCCCCCACCAGGGTGAATTTGGGCAGGTCGATGCGGATGGAGCGGGCGGAGGGCCCCTTGCCCAGGATGATGTCCAGGGCGTAGTCCTCCATGGCGGGGTAGAGGACCTCCTCCACGCTGCGGTTGAGGCGGTGTATCTCGTCGATAAAGAGGATGTCCCCCTCCTCCAGGTTGGTGAGAAGGGCGGCCAGGTCCCCCGGCTTTTCGATGGCGGGACCGGAGGTGGTGCGCAGGTTCACCCCCATCTCGTTGGCGATGATGCCGGAGAGGGTGGTCTTCCCCAGCCCCGGCGGGCCGTAGAGGAGGACGTGGTCCAGGGGCTCCCCCCGGAGCCTCGCGGCCTCGATGTAGACCCGCAGCAGCTCCTTGGCTTTCTCCTGGCCCACATATTCTTCCAGGGTCCTGGGGCGGAGGGAATTTTCCGCCTCGCTGTCGTCCCTTGTGTATTCGGCGGTGACGATGCGGTTTTCAAAATCGCTGTCCTTATCGAACATCCCCATTTTTTACACCCCCCTGGAAAGGCGCTTCAGCGCCCCCTTTATCAGCTCATCCACCGGCAGCTCCGGATCCAGCTTGGCGATGGCGGAGGCGGCCTCGGTCTGGCTGTACCCCAGGGAGACCAGGGCGGCCACCGCCTCCCCCTGGGCGGAGGGAGCATCGCTGCCGGCCAGGAAGGAGAAATCGCTCCCGCCCCCGGCGGAGATGCCCCCGGCCAGGTCCTCGGCGGAGAACTTGTCCCGCAGCTCCAGGATGATGCGCTGGCTGATCTTGGGCCCCACGCCGGGGACCTTCACCGCCTTGGCGTCCCCGGCGGCGATGGCCAGCATCAGCTTCTGGGGGGTGAGGGCAGAGAGGATGGCCAGCGCCACCTTGGGCCCCACCCCGCTCACCCCGATGAGCAGGCGGAAGCACCGCAGCTCCTCCTCGGTATAGAAGCCGAAGAGCTCCAGCACATCCTCCCGGAGGTAGAGGTGGGTGAGGAGGGTGACCTCCCTCCCCCGGCCGGGGAGCTTCGCCAGGGTGCTGCTGGTGGTGGAGCAGCGGTAGCCCACCCCGCCGGCCTCCACCACCGCAAAGCCCGGTTCCATAGCGATCAGTTTTCCGGTGACGCTGTAGATCATGTTTTTGTTACCTCAGCTTCAGTTTTTTTTGGAAGAGGACCGAGCCCCCCACATTGCCGTGGCAGATGGCGATGGCCAGGGCATCGGCGGCATCGTCCGGCTTGGGGATCTCCCGGAGGTTCAGGAGGTTTTTGGTCATCTCCATCACCTGCCTTTTCTCCGCCACCCCGTAGCCCACCACCGCCATCTTCACCTGCATGGGGGTGTACTCAAACACCGGCAGGCCGTGCTGCTGGCAGCACAGGAGGATCACGCCCCGCGCCTGGGCCACACCCATCACCGTGGTTTGGTTGTGGGTGGCGAAGAGCTGCTCGATGGCCACCGCCTCCGGCCGGTATTTTTCCAGAGCGACGGTGAGCTGGTCATAGATGGTGAGAAGGCGCTGGCCCATCTCCATCCCCGCCGGGGTGGTGATGGCCCCATAGTCCACCATCCGGTACTTTCCCTTGGCGCAGTCCACCACACCGCAGCCCACAATGGCATATCCGGGATCGATGCCAAACACCCGCACGGTCCGCCGCCTCCTTCCCGGCCCGGCCCGCGCAGGGGAGGCCATAATCTATTTTATTATAGCACAAGGCTCCTCCTTTGTCAGTATTTTACAAGGATTATTCTTGGCATTTATAAAATATCCACAGGAGGAGGCGAAAATAAAAAATAGGGCTTGATTTTTTATTTTTCGTCATGTATAATATAAAAGCTGTCAGCAGTGACAGGCAGGGAAACGGGCGGTTAGCTCAGCTGGAAGAGCACCTGCTTGACGTGCAGGGGGTCAGGGGTTCAAGTCCCTTACCGCCCACCAAATAAAAGAGGACCGGTTTCCGGTCCTTTTTTATTTGGTGGGCCGCTGCGGCGGGGTTATCCGCTTCGCTCTACGCGAAAAGAGGGGCCTTTCGGCCCCCCCTTTTCACACTTTTTCCCCCGCTTCAGGGAAAACGGCTGCCATAATCTTAAAGCCGCAAAACATCTAAAGTCTTGGGACAAGACAAATAGAAGGACCAGTCTACGGACTGGTCCTTCTATTTGGTGGGCCGCTGCGGCGGGCGGTAATCTGTGTATGAAAAAAGCACCGTGCATTTTCAGTGCGATGCTTTTTCATTGCTCAAAAAACAAGAGATATTTGGCGGGTGTGCCCCTTCCCGCATTTCTTTTGACCCGAAGGGTGTGTAGCAGCACGATCTCTACTTCAAATATCTCTTATCATCTAGTGTATCTTAATCTATTCCATTCGGCCGCTCCCCCCTCTACGCCGGGATCTTTGGCAGAGGCAGCAGCCGGGGGCGGAGGTCCCCGCAGTCATTGAGGCGGCCCTGGTAAACCAGCCGGGCGCCGGGAAGGAGGGCAAAGTCCTGGGGACGGGCCAGGGAGATGTCCTTCTCCAGGGTCCAGATGCCGCTCTCCCACAGCACATAGGCCACAAACTGGGAGCAGACAAAGTGATGCCGGCGGCGGAAGGGGATGCCTGCCATCATGGTAAGGAGCCCCAGGAAATTGTACCGGTAGGCCCACTCTTCCTCCTCAAAGCGGCGGATGGCCTCCTCCAGGCGGCGGTACTGCTCCCCGCTCACCCGCACCCGGTAGACGGCACACTGGGTGTCCTGGTAGCGGCGGTAGATGCCCCGGCCCGGAGCCTCCCGCACAAAGCCGCTGGCAATGGGCATCCAAAGGCACTGCCGGCCAAAACTGTAGAGCTCCCCCAGCTCCCCGTCCAGGGCGATGGAGGCGTGGTTATAGGGGGCGCGGTTGAAGATATGCAGAAACCGGGAAAACCTTGTCCCCGTTTGGCTGGTGACGATGTAAATATCCCGCATGGGGGAGTCCCTCCATTCCTGTGAGAACCGTACCTTTCGGCAAATAGAACCTTTTGGTCTTTCCCTTCTGCCTATAAGTACGATAAAGGGAAGGAAATTACTTCACGCCCCCGCCAAAAAATTTTCCCGCTCCGCCGGTCAGTCGCTCAGGAGGCTCAGGGTGATGTCGTACTTGGATTCGCTGGCCCTTTGGAGCTTGGCGCTCTTGGCGTACTGGATCACCGTGGCGGAGGATTTGTTGATGGGCTGGAGGGTCCCGGCTCCGGCCACGCATCCGCCGGGGCAGGCCATCCCCTCCAGGAGGTAGCCGTTGTATTTGCCGGCTTTAGCCATCGCCAGCAGCTTTTTGCATTCCGCCAGGCCCTGGGCGCTGGCGATCTTCACCTCCCGCTCCGGATCCATCTCCCGGATGACATCGGCCACCGCCTTGGCGACGCCGCCGCCCACGGCGAAGCCCCGGCCCGCGCCGGTGCCCTCCTCCATGGGCTTCTCCTCGGTGATGAGGCTGAAATCCACCTCCTTGGCCTCAAACATCCCCATCAGCTCCTCAAAGGTGAGGACAAAGTCCACGTCGCTGCGGATGGTGCGGCGGCTGGCCTCCAGCTTCTTGGAGGCGCAGGGACCGATGAAGGCGATCTTGCAGCCCTTGTGCTCCTTCTTCTGGAGGCGGGCGGTGAGGACCATGGGGGTCATGGCCATGGAGATACAGTGGGAGATGGTGGGGAAGAGCTTCTTCGCCATCACCGACCAGGAGGGGCAGCAGGAGGTGGCCATAAAGGGCTGCTCCGCCGGCACCGCCCGCAGGAAGTCCTTGGCCTCCTCGATGGTGCAGAGGTCGGCGCCCACCGCCACTTCCACCACCTGGTCAAAGCCCAGCTGCTTCATGGCGGCCTCGAATTTTTCCGGCGGGAGGGCGGGGCCGAACTGCCCGATGAAGGCGGGGGCCACGATGGCGATGACCCGGTCCCCCCGCTTGATGGACTGGATGAGCTGGAAGATCTGCCCCTTATCCGAGATGGCGCCGAAGGGGCAGTTCACCAGGCACATCCCGCAGGAGACGCACTTATCCTGGTCGATGGAGGCCTTCCCCTGCTCGTCGGTGCCGATGGCGTCCATGCCGCAGGCGGCGGCGCAGGGGCGCTCCAGCTTGATGATGGCCCCGTAGGGGCAGGCGGCGGCGCACCGGCCGCAGCGGATGCACTTTTCCGGATCGATGACCGACTGGCCGTTCTTATGGACGGTGATGGCGTCCTTGGGGCAGCTCTCACTGCAAGGGTGAGCCAGGCACCCCTGGCAGCAGTCGGTGACCCGGTACTGCTTTTCCGGGCAGCCGTGGCAGGCGAACTTGATAAGGTTGATGAGGGGCGGATCGTAGTACTTCTCCGCGATGGCGCTCTCGTTCACCCCCATGGAAAGGGGGGCGTGCTCGTCCATGGGGCGCAGGGGCAGGCCCATGGCAAGGCGCAGCCGTTCCCCCACGATGGCCCGCTCCAGGAAGATGGACTCCCGGTACTGGGCCACCTCCCCAGGGACGATCTTATAGGGCAGTTCCTCGATGCGGGAGTAGTCCCCTCCCTCGTATCCCATTCTCGCCACCTCGGTAAAGATCCGGCGGCGGATGTCCTGTACAGATGTTTGCATCCCACGCATATGCTTTTCTCCTTCCTGGGGGGGACAGCCCGCCCGAACGCCGAGCAGGCCCCTTTCTCCCTTCTAATTATTCCGGCAAGACAGGAATTTGTCAATCCCCCGGAAAAAATTTTTGCCCTAATACAGCCGGAACACCATGGGGTTGCGCAGCTCCTCCAGGGTGAACCGTTTCTTTCCCTGGCGGCGGAAGTCCACCACCACCTCTCCCCGGACCGTATCCGCCCGCTCCAGCACCCCTACCCCGTAGAAGGCGTGGGCCACCCGCAGGCCGGGGACCAGGGGCACGCCGTCCAGCTCCGGCGCCTCCCCGCCGCCGGCGCTGTACAGGAAGCGGGAGGGCAGCAGCGGCTGGCCCAGGCAGCCGGAGGGGGCAAAGATAGTGAGGCGGTCCCGCGCCCTGGTCATGGCGGTGTAGAAGAGCCTCCGCTCCTCCTCCAGGGGCCTTGTGTCCCCGGCGGCCCGGAAGCTGAGGGCGTCCGCCATGGGGAACACCCCCTCGATGGCGTCGGCGATGATGACCTCGTCGAACTCCTGCCCCTTGGCGGAGTGGACCGACGAAAGGATGATGTTCCTCCGCTGGGGGCTGTCCAGCACCCGCTCCGCCTCCCGGAGGCTCTCCAGGAAGGCGGCGGTATCCGGGGCGGCCGCCGCGAAGTCCCGCAGCACCGAGAGCTTCTGGAGATAGCTGCCCCGGTCGTAATTGTTCTGGCAGCGGCGGTCCAGCGCCCGGAGGTACTCCAGCTCCCCCAGGATGGTCTCCAGCTGCCCCAGGGGCGGCTCCTTTGCCATCCCGGCCAGCACCCGGCGGACCCAAAGGATGCGGCCGCTGTTTCGCTGGGTGAACTCCTCCTCCAGCACCTCCCGGAGGAGGTCCCTCGGATGGACAGCCAGGGCCCGCTCCGCCGCCGCCTTGGGGATGCGGCAGGGGAGGAGGAACCAACTGCGGCGGAAGGCCTCTTCGTCCCCTGGGTCCTGGGCCAGGCGGATGAGGTTCGTCACCTCCCGCGTGATGGTATCGGACCGGTAGCCCAGGCGGCTCTCCCGCGAGAAGAAGGGGATGCCCCGGCGGCGCAGCGTCCACCCCAGGCCGATGCCGGTGTAGCCGGTGCGGTAGAGGACGGCGCAGGTGCGCTCCGGCGGCATCTGTTCCAGCAGGTCCGCGATGCGGCCGTACTCCTCCCCGTGGTCCAGCTCCCGGAGGATGCCCACCGGCTCCCCTTGTGGCCGGCGGGTAAACGCCGCCTTGGGGTACCGCTGGCGGTTCTGGGCGATGAGGCGGCCGGCGGCGGCCACCACCGCGCCGGTGCTGCGGTAGTTTTCTTCCAGCTTCAGCAGCCGCCCCTGGGGGCGGTCCTGGGAGAACCGCAGCAGTCCCTGGGGCCAGGCCCCCCGGAAGCCGTAGATGCTCTGGTCCTCGTCCCCCACCAGGAAGAGGTTCCCCCGCTCCAGCCTGTGCAGGATGCTGTGCTGGAGGCGGGAGGTATCCTGGGCCTCGTCCACCAGGATGTAGTCGTACCGCCCGGCGGCCCGCTCCCGGAGGACGGCGCTCCGCTCCAGGGCGGTATCGGCAAAGAGGAGCATATCGTCAAAGTCCATCAGTCCCCGCTCCCGCTTGCGGGCGGTGTACCGCTCCAGCAGCCGGTCCAGGTGGGGGACCCCCTCCGGCAGGCCCTCCTCCTCCCGGCCGGTGAGGCGCATATTGACGCAGTAGCCCACGGCGGCGGCCGCCCGGCTCAAGACCTCGTCCGAGGCGTACTCCCCGGTGACCTCCCGGTACACCTCCCCCAGGAGCCTTTCCTTTCCACCCCGGCTCTCCCCGCCTTCCAGCAGCTCCGGGAGGCGGCTCCCCCGCCCCGCCGCGTATTCCTCCAGCAGCCGCAGGCAGAAGCTGTGGATGGTGGAAAAGGCCGGCGCGCAGGGAAACAGACCCCCAAAGAGCCGCTCCCACCTCCGGGCCATGTCCCTGGCCCCTTCCCGGCTGAAGGTGAGGGTGAGGATCCTGCGGGGGTCCGCGTTGTGGTTCGCCATCAGGTTCGCGATGCGCGCCGTGAGGACGGTGGTCTTCCCCGCCCCCGGCACCGCCAGGAGGAGGACATCGCCAAAAGCCGCCTCCACCGCCGCCCTCTGCTGGTCCGAAAGGGTGATGCCGCGGCTCTGCCGCAGATAGCGGGGAATATCCATACCGCTACGGGATGGGGTGCTGGTCGGAGGCGTAGTCCCGCGCGTCGGTGGACATCCCCTTGCGGCGCAGCAGCGCATTGACGATGCTCCGCAGCACCCCGAAGATCACCGCCAGCAGGGGCACCCCGATGAGCATCCCCACAAAGCCGTACAGCCCGCCGAAGAGGAGGATGGCGAACACCACCCACATGGCGGAAAGCCCGGTGGACTGCCCCAGGATGGCGGGGCCCAGGATGTTGCCGTCAAACTGCTGGAGCCCCAGGATAAAGACCCCGAAGAGGATGGCCTGGGTGAGATCCCCGCCGATGAGGACCAAGATCACCCCCGGCACCGCCCCGATGATGGGCCCGAAGTAGGGGATGACGTTGGTGATGCCCACGATGAGGCTCACCAGGGCCACAAAGGGCATCTTGAAGAGCAGCATCCCCACCGCGCAGATGATGCCGATGATGGTGGAATCGATGATCTTGCCGGTGATGAAGCCGCTGAACTTCTGGTTGCTGTCGTGGGCCACCCGCAGCACCTCGTCCATCACCCGCCCCGGCAGGAAGGCGGAGAGTATCTTCTTTAACTGGGCGATGAGCTTTTCCTTATCCGTGAGCATATAGACCGAGATGATGACGCCCATCACCACCTCGATGACCGAGCTGGCCACCCTGGTGGCGATGGACACCACCTGGGTGAGGAAGTTGGCGATGAAGTCATACAGAAGGTTAAAGACCTGGGTGAGGGCGGTCTGCACCTCTTTGGAGATGGTCTCATCGGGGATGTAGGTGATGAGCTGGTTCACCAGCTCGTTGAGGCGCTCGGTGTAGAACCGGACGTTCCCCACCAGCTGGGCGGCGCTTTCCACCAGCACCGGCAGCACCACCATCCCGAAGGCGCTCAGGGCTGCCGCCACCAGCAGGTAGCTCCCCGCCATCGCCAGCCCCCGGCAGGCCTTGGGGGAAAGGCGGCCGCTTTTGCGGAGGGGGGTCTCCATCCGCCGCACCAGGGGGGAGAGGATATAGGCCAGCACAAAGCCATAGATAAAGGGAAACAAAAACCCGATGATCTTGCGGATCCACATCCAGATCACATCAAACTGATCCACCGCCGCCCCGAAAAGCAGGCAGGCCGCCACCACCAGAAAGACATAAACGGCGATGGTGGTATACTTGTTGTTCCAATCGATCTTCTTCAACTATGGCTCATCTCCTTAACTTCCAGTTTGCGCGCCCTACGCGGAGGGCGGTTCCCCCAGGACCTCCTCCATTTGCTCCAAAAACCGCTCCGCGTGGTTCATTTTATATACCCTGTTCGCGATGGCGAGCTTTCCGGTTGAGGATACCGTAACCGATTGCGGGGCCGCATCCCCGCCGGTCACAAAAATATCCAGCAGCCTGTTCCCCAGCCCGGAGATGGAGCCGTCCGAGAAGGGTGTGCCAAGGGTCCTCCGGTAGGAGTACTGGCGGCACAGGGCAAAAACGCGGGCTTTCTGCTCCTCTGTGAGCTCCGGGTAGGTGGCGGAATCGATAAACGGCTGGCCCTCCCGGATTTCAAATTCATAGGTTCTTACGGTATCGATCCGGCTGCTTTCCCCCAAGAGATCCGATAAGGGCCTTGGCAGAAGGTAGAGGATCAGACCGGCCAGCAGCACCGCCAAAACCGCTGCGGCACAGAGCTTTTTCCTTTGCACCTTTCCCACTCTCCTTTCCCCGATTCCGGTTTCCAGTGCCTATTCCTCGGAGAGCTCCAGCCAGCGGTTCTCCGCCTTACTGAGGGCGTCCCGCTTTTCCTCCACCTGGGCGCAGAGGTCCTGGAGCAGCAGGTAATCCGCTGCCGCCTCCGGGGAGGCGATCTGCTGCTCCAGCTGCCACACCTCCCGCTCCAGCTGGGTGACGAGCTTTTCTGCCTCGGCGTATTCCTTGCGCCTCTGGGCGTCGGCCCGGCGCTGCTCCTTGCCTTTGGCGTAGCCGGTCTGGGCGGGCTTCGGGGCTTCCCCCGCCTCCGCCTTTTTGGACGCAGGCTCCGGCTTGCCCGCCGCCTGGCGGAGGTAATCGCTGTACCGGCCCTTGTACTGGTGCAGCGTTCCCCCCTCCAGCTCGATGACGCGGGTGGGGATGCGGTCCAGCAGATACCGGTCGTGGGAGACCATGATGAGGGTGCCGGTAAACTCCGAAAGGGCCTGTTCCAGTACCTCCTTGGTGGCCAGGTCCAGGTGGTTGGTGGGCTCGTCCAGGATCAGCAGGTTGGACTTTGCAAGGCAGATGACGGCCAGCTTCAGCCGGGCCTTTTCCCCGCCGGAAAGCTGGCTCACCCGCTTGAAGACATCCTCCCCCTTGAGGCCCATGGCCCCCAGCATATTCCGCAGGGGGGTCTCGTAGCTGCGGGGGTAGGCCTCCCACAGGGTATCCAGCACGGTGAGGCTGCCGTCCAGGTGGTTGCTCCCCTGGTCGTAGTAGGAGCTGCGCACCCCCCGGCCCCAGGTGATGCGGGCCTCCGGATTCACCGGGTGCCTGCCCAGCAGGCACTTTAAGAGGGTGCTCTTGCCGGTGCCGTTGCCGCCGATAATAGCGATCTTATCCCCCCGCTGCACCGCCAGCTCCACCCCGCTGAGGAGGACCCGGCGCTTTTCCCCCTCCCCCACTGCCACGGTCAGGTCCTCCGCCAGCAGGACATCCTTCACCGGCTCGGCGGCGTATTCGTTCAGGTGGATGATGGGGGGCTTCATCCGGGCCTTGGGCTTTTCGGCGGGCTCCTCCTCCAGCCGCTGGATCATCCGGCGGCGGCTCTGGGCCATCTTGGTGGTGGAGGCCCGCACCAGGTTTTTATCCACATACTCCTGGAGCTTTGCGATCTCCGCTTGCTGGGCCTCGTAGAGCTTCTGCTGCCGGGCGTTGCGCTCGTCCCGCAGCTGGGTGTACCGGGTGTAGTTCCCCGGAAAAACGGTCAGCTCCCCGTACTCCATCTCCCAGATCTTGCCGCAGAGGCGGTCCAGAAAGTACCGGTCGTGGGAGACCACCAGCAGCGCCCCCTTGTAGGAGCCCAGGTATTCCTCCAGCCAGCCCAGGGTCTTAAAATCCAGGTGGTTGGTGGGCTCATCCAGGATGAGGAGGCTGGGCTGCTCCAGCAGGAGCTTGGCGATGGCGAGGCGGGTCTGCTCCCCGCCGCTGAGCTTGTCGATCTGCTTATCAAAGCCGTGCTCCGCAAAGCCCATGCCGGTGAGGACGGTATTGATCTTCACCTGGGTCTGGTAGCCGTCCCGCGCCAGGAAGCGGTCCTCCAATTCTCTATAACGATCCCCCAGGGCGGTATTCTTCGGCTCCGCCGACATTTTTTCCGCCGTTTCCCGCATCTTCTCTTCCAGCTCGTAGACATCGGCGAAGACGGAGCGCATCTCCGCCAGGATGGTGTTCCCCTTCTGGAGGCCGGCGTTCTGCCGCTGGTAGCCGATGGAAAGGCCGCTTCCCCTGGTCACCGTCCCCTCGTCCGGCGCCAGATCCCCGGTGATGATGTTCAGCAGGGTGGTCTTCCCCGCCCCGTTGATGCCCACCAGGCCGATGCGGTCCCGGTCCTCGATGCGGGCGGTGACCTCCCGGAAGATAAGGTCGCTGCCAAAGGACTTCCCGATGTTTTCCAGTGCGATCTGCAAGGCGCTTCCCTCTCGTTTCGTAGTAGTTACGGGTCTAGTATAGCATATCCCGCGGGAAAAGAACAGGGGGATGAGGGCGATTCACCGCCCCACAAATCCTTAAGAGCACTGCCGCCCCACAAAACGCTCCCCCATGCCGGGAGAGCGCCGGCCCAGCAGGAAGTCCCGGACATCCGCCGGGGGCTGGGGGACGCCGTAGCTCTCCAGCAGTTCCCCCGCCTCATCCAGGAGGGCCAGGGCCAGCTCCGGGCGGAAACGGGGGGCCTCCCGGTTTTCCCGCACCAGGCGGACCGGCAGCTCCGCCAGAGGCCCCAGCAGGGCCATTTTCGCCCCGGCCTGACTGTAGAGGGCAGAGGCGGCTGCAAACCGCTCCCTCTCCCCCTGGGACAGCTCCCCAGGCCCTCCGGGTCCGCAGAAGAGGACGGTGCTGGGGAGGATGTCCGCGGTCCGGTCCAGCCAGTCCTCCATCTCCTCCTCCGGCAGCTCCGGGAACTCCCACAGCAGGGCCAGGATAGGGTGCCAGCTCCCCGGCTCATCCTCTTCGGCGTCCAGGCCGCAGGCAATTAGGGCCTGCTCCAGGCAGCAGACCAGCCAGGCCTCCTTGCCCCGCAGCGAGACCCTGGCAAAGGGATGCCGGGCGGCGGCCGCCTGCCTCTCCCGTTCCTCCGGGGACAGGCGCAGCCGCCCCAGGGCGGACACCAGCTTCACCAGCAGCCAAAAGCCCGCCCCCACTCCCGCCAGCATCACTGCGAAGGCGATGCCAAAAACAAAAATCGCTCCCAGCTTCGCAGCCAAATCCTTCACTTCCCCTTCCCTCCCTCATCTCTTCTGCCGGATCGGACGGCGGAGCTCCGCCTCTTCCCTTGGGGTCTGTGGCTCCCGCGGCTCCTCCTGCGCCTTCTCCCACTGGGAAAAGGGGCCGGCGGGAGGCTCGATCCGCCGGTTCTCCCGGTTGGCGGCGGCCAGCAGCAGCACCAGCAGCAGCGAGCCCCCCATGGCCAGGGGGATGTCCCCCCGGTCCCTTTCCCCGTCCCGCACCACCTCCAGCGCCGCCGCCGAAGGGCCCAGCGGCTCCGGGGCCAGGAGCTGCCCGGTGAGGGGCACCCGCCCCGCCTTCAGGAGCGTCCTGCCGCCGGCCCGGTCCAGGACGAGGACATCCCCCCAGAGCCCCACCTGGGCACCCCCCGCCGCCGGGAGGTCGACCTCCAGGGCCAGGTCCTCCGCCGCCAGGGAGCCGGGCAGCAGCACCTGCCAGGTCCCGCCGGGGAGGGTGAGGCTGTATTCCCGGCTGTCCTCCCCCAGGAAAACCGGCAGGTCCCTCCCTGCCAGGGGGATGGTCACCGGCCGGAAGGCGGAAAAGCCGTAATCGAACAGCGCCTTGGTATCCTGGTAGATATTCGCCCCGCTGGCCTGGCTGTCCTCCTTGAGTATCACCGCGATGAGCCGGACCCCGTCCTGCTCCGCCACCGTCATCAGGCAGCTGCCGGCGGAGCGGGTCCAGCCGGTCTTGCCGGCGATGGCCCGGCGGTCAAAGGAGCCGCTGCCCAGGGTCAGGGCGTGGTTCAGGTGGCTAAAGCTGTAGGCCCGGTTGGTGGGGGAGGCGGGGATGGTGTAGCCGGGGCGGCCGGCATAGGACAAAAACTCCGGGTGACCGAGGGCCTCGCGGGTGATCTGGGCCAGGTCCCAGGCGGTGGAGTAGTGGTCCGCCGCGGGGAGGCCGTGGGCGTTGGAAAAGTGGGTGCCGGTGAGCCCCAGCTCCTGGGCCCGGCGGTTCATGGCCTCCGCAAAGGCGGCGGTGGAACCCTCCAGGTGGATGCCGATGGCCGCCGCCGCGTCGTTGGCGGAGGGGAGCATGGTGGCGTACAGCAGCTGGGCCATGGTCAGCGTCTCCCCCTCCAGCAGGCCGATGGCGGTGGCGTCCTCCATCATCCGCAGGGCCTCGGCGGTGACGGTCACCGGTTCCTCCGGCGCCGCCCTCTCCATGGCCAAAAGGCAGGTCATGATCTTGGTGAGGCTGGCGGGCTCCATCCGCCGGCGGGCGTTCTTCTCAAAGAGCACCTGCCCGGTGTCCGCGCTGATGAGGACCGCCGCCTCGGCCCGGACCACCGGCTCCTGGACGGCCCAGGCGGTCCTTCCTCCGGAGAGGACGCAGAGGACCAGCGCCAGCAGCAGGGCGGTCCATCTCTTTTTTTGGCGCAAGCCCTTCGCCTCCTTTCCAAAAGATCTTTCGGGGCAGGCCCCCATTCGTTACGGGTTCCAGCCGTCGATGCGGATGAGCATCTGCCGGGTGTAGCAGTAGGCCCCCACCGGGAAATCCAGCAGATCGGCGGTGTTGGAGCAGATCAGGTAGTCCACAGGCTCCCCGTCCTCACCGGCCAGCACCTGGGAGATGAGCACCGTGTGCCGCCACCGGTCGCCGGTGCCCAGGTGGATGACATCCCCCGGCGAGCCGGAGTAATAGGGAACATCCACCGAGGCGGCCAGGCCGCAGCCGCTGTTTTCCTGGGCATAGTCCAGGAAGTCCCGCACCGAGGACCAGGAAGCGGAGCGCCCGGTCATCCGGGGGAGGTTATCCGGGGTGCCGCCGTACCACTTCCAGACAGCGGGGCCCTGGGTATCCATGGGGACCCCGCCGGCCAGCAGGCACTGGGAGACAAAGTTCTGGCAGTTGCCGCCGTTGCGGCTGTAGTCCGGCCAGTCCCCGCTGCGGGTCCCCACCCACCGGCGGGCGTAGTCCACCGCCCCCTGCCGGTCGTAGGGGTTCCGGGCGGCGGCCTCCCGTCCCTCCCCCTGGGTGAGGCGGGCCTGGGTGTCCTCCCAGGCGGTATTCAGCAGCCGATCCAGCACACCGTAGTAGTGCCCCGGCGCCCCGCTGCCATAGCCGGAGGAGCCCCAGGCGTACCGGCCCATCACCATCCAGTACAGGGTATCCCGCTGGCTGTGGGCGGTGAGGAGCCACCGGTCCTCCCCCTCCGCCGGACGCAGGTAAAAGTGGCGGCGCACCCCCAGCTGCCGGGAATCCACCCCCGGCGCGGCCCGGAAGTTCTGGACGCTGTCCTCGGTGACCTGGACGTGGATGCTGCCGTCCTCTTCCTCCTCCATCTCCTGAAAGGTCAGCTCGGCCCTCCAGCCGGTGAGGGAAAGGTCGGCGGGCTGCATCAGGCGCACCCCGCAGCTGTAGGCCCACACCGCCTTGTTCCCCCACAGCTGTCCCTCGGCCTCCGGGGCGAAGAGGTCCTCCGGGTCCTGCACCTCCAGCACCGCCAGGGAACCGTACAGGCGGGTCACCAGGGCCAGGATGAGCTCCTGCTGGCCGGGGGTCAGCTCCCCCGGATCCAGAAAGACGGCGGTCCCGATGCCCAGAGCCTCCGGGGCAGGGGCCTCTTCCGGCGCGGACCGGTCCTCCGGAGCAGGCTGGTCCGGGGCGGGGGCCGGCTCCGCGATGGAGGTCTCCGGCGCGGGAGCGGGAGAAGGGGCGGGCGGGGAGCCTGTCCCGCTGGCGGAGAGCAGCAGCGCGGCAGCCGCCAGCAGAGCGGCGGCCCTTTGAATCGGATACGGCATAAACGGGCACCTCCCAGAGAAGAAATGGGCTACAGCCCTATCATACCACCTGGACCCGCCTCCAGGTCAAGGGGGTATCTTTGCCAATCTGGGGCGTTGCCCCAGCCCCCACTTCTTTTTCTTTTCACGGGAAAAGAAAAAGAAGCAAAAAGAAAAGCGACCAAAGTCCTTGATACAGAGTGGAAAACAAAGGGCCGCCGGGCTAACAGAACGCTGGCGGAAACCGCCAGAGCCTCCCCTGAAAGGGGAGGTGTCGAGCGAAGCGAGACGGAGGGGTTCCCCAAAGCCTCCCTCGCCGAGGGAGGCTTTGGGCGTAGCCCACGTTCCCGACCGTAGGGAGGGATCAGCCGTAGGCTGACGGAGGGAGTTTTAAGCACTGGGCCTCGTTTCTGGAATTTGCTTTTCTACTGCACTAACGCCGTTCGCCTCCCCGGCGGGGGTGACTTTTTTCTGTCACCCGGCCGTCATACGGCGTTCCCTCTTGACTTGGAGTCCACTCCATGCTGTATACTGGTGATCAGAACGACCGGAAAGGAGACGATCACATCATGAGGACGAGAGAATTGGGCCGCACCGGCATCCGGGTGGGCGAGGTAGGCATTGGCTGCGAGGGCTTTTTGGAGAAGCCCAGGGAGACGGTCCGGGAGATGCTGGACGCTCTCCTGGCGGGGGGCGGCAACTGCGTGGACCTCTACGCCTCCAACCCGGAGATGCGCGCCGCCGTAGGGGAGGCCGTCCGGGGACGGCGGGAAAAATTTGTCCTCCAGGGGCACCTCTGCTCCATCTGGGACAAGGGGCAGTACCGCCGCACCCGCCGGATGGACGAGGTCCGGGCGGGCTTTGCGGAGCAGCTGCGCCTGCTGGGCACCGACTACCTGGACGTGGGGATGATCCACTATGTGGACAGCCTGGCGGACTGGGAGGTTTGCAAGGACGGGGTGCTGGCCTACGCCAAGGAGCTGAAGGCCGCCGGGACCATCCGGGCCATCGGCCTTTCCAGCCACAACCCGGAGGCGGCGCTGGCGGCCATAAAGACCGGGGACATCGATGTGCTGATGTTCAGCGTCAACCCCTGCTACGACCTCCAGCCCGCCGGGGAGGACCTGGAGGAGCTGTGGGCCCCCAAGAACTACCAAAAGCAGCTCCTGAACATGGAGCCCCTCCGGGAGAGCCTCTATGAGACCTGCCAGCGGCTGGGGGTGGGCATCACGGTGATGAAGGCCTTCGGCGGCGGGGACCTGCTCCACGCGGAATACTCCCCGGCGGGGGCGGCCCTCACCCCCTACCAGTGCATCCGCTACGCCCTGGACCGGCCGGCCGTCGCCTCGGTGCTGGCGGGGGCTCGGACCGTAGACGAGGTGCGCAGCGCCATGGCCTACGGGGACGCCCCGGAGGAGGAGACCGACTACGCCGCCGCCCTGGCCTCCTTCCCCCGCATCAGTTGGGAGGGCCACTGTATGTACTGCGGCCACTGCGCCCCTTGCCCGGCGGGTATCGACGTGGCAGCGGTGATGAAGTTCCTCAGCCTGGCCCAGGCCCAGGGGGCGGTGCCGGAGACGGTGCGGGAGCACTACGGCCTGCTGCCCCACAGGGCCTCCCAATGTGTCGCCTGCCGCGCCTGCGAGGGCCGCTGCCCCTTCGCGGTGCCGGTGGTGGAAAAGATGGCCCAGGCGGTCCGGGTCTTTGGCAACTGACCGGGGGGCCCCTTTCTTCGCAAAACGCGCCGGAGGATGTTTCGATCCCCCGGCGCGTTTTTTCTGTCCCGCTATTCCCCCTGCTGCTCCTGGGGATCCGGGTCCACTACCGGCGGGGCCCAGTCCGCCCAGTGGAACAGGCGGTAGCCCAGGGGGCTGGCTACCACCCCGGTGAGGCCCTGGGCGGTGAGGGTGGGCTCCCGGTACTGCCACAGGGGGATGACGGCAGCTTCCTCCGCCACCAGCAGCAGCTCCATAGAGTGGAGGATCTCCATCCGGGTATCCGGGATCACCAGGGGATGATCCTCCCCCTCTTCCCCGCTGTCATCGGCGGCGGGGGCCGTTTCCTCCGTCTTTTCCTCTTCCTCTTCATCATCCTCCTCCGGGGGCTCTTCCGGGGCGGCGTAAGAGGCCTCCAGCAGGGTATCGTAATCCTCGCTGGCAAACTTCCCGTAGTTGGCGGCGGCATCGGTGCCCCAGCCGATCAGATAGGTGGCGGGGTCCATCCGCGTCCCCACCATGCCGCTCCGGGCCAGGTCCCAGCCGTCCCCCTGGCGGGCGGCGGCAAAATCCTGGGTAGAGAGGGCGGAGATGGCCATATCGATGCCCAGCTTTTCCGCCAGCTGCTGGCGGATGTTCTCCGCGGCAGCCAGGTGGGCAGGGCTGTCATTGGTGATGAAGCGCAGCTGGGGGAATCCTTCCCCGCCGGGGTAGCCCGCTTCCTTTAAGAGCTTCTGGGCGTCCTCGGTGTTGCCGGCGGGCCGGTGCTTCAGGGGGGGCAGGGCCTTGGAGAAATCCCCCCCGGTGAGGGAATCGGGGATGCCGTCCGGCACCAGGCCGTAGGCGGGGACCAGGTCCACCCCCACGGCGGCGGTCAGGGCCTCCCGGTCGATGGCTAGGGAGATGGCCCGGCGCACCCGCGCGTCGTCAAAGGGGGCCTTTGTGGTGTTGAAGAGATAGGAGTACACCCCCGCCCGGTCCTCCAGGGTGAGGGTCCCGGCCTCCGCCTCGGCGGGGCGGTCCAGGGTGGGGATGGCGCTGGCGTACTGGAGCCGCCCGGCCTTAAAGTCGTTGTAGACGGCCTGGGCGTCCTCCGAGAGGACAAAGTTCAAAAAGACCACCGAACCCGGCTCCTCCCCTTCCTGGTCGTTCCAGACCATGGTGAGGTTCTGGTCGTGGTTCCACTCCCGGAGGATGAAGCGGCCGTTGCCCACGCAGGTGGCGGCGGACTGGCTCCAGCTCTCCGGGTTCTCCTCCACCACGTCCTTCCGGACGGGACAGAAGGCGGGCTGGGCCAGCAGCTCCAGGAAGTCGGGGCAGGGCCCTTCCAGGGTCACCTTCAGGGTGGTCTCATCCACCGCCTCCAGCCCCAGGTCCCCCGGCTCCAGGGTGTTCTGGTAGGAGGACGTGCCGTCATCCCCCTGCACCGGCACCCCCTCCCGGTACCTCTGGGCGTTGTGGATGGGGTAGAGCAGGTAGGCGTTGGGGGTGGGGTCCTCGTAGTCCAGCACCCGCTGCCAGGCGTAGACGAAATCCTCCGCCTTTACCGGTTCCCCGTCGCTCCACTCCGCCCCCTCCCGCAGGGTGAAGGTGTACACCGGCAGGCCGTCCTCCTCCTCCAGGGTCCAGCTTTCCGCGGCGGCGGGCTGGGCCTTGCCGTCCGGCCCCAGGGCGGTGAGGCCCTCAAAGAGGTGCAGGACATAGCTGCCGCCGTCATCGGCGGTGGCGTAGGCCGGGTCCAGGGCGGTGGGCTCTCCCCCCAGGTGGATGTTCAGGGTAAGGGCGCCCTCGGCGGTGTGGCCGGTGCCGGGCAGCTCCGGCTCCGGGGCGGATCCCGGCTCCGGGGCGGAGCAGGCGGCCAGGAGCATCAGCCCGGCGGTGAGGGCGGCAAGGAAACGCTTCATTGGGAATTCCTCCTAACATGGGTTCACCGATCGGATGGGATCGCTTGGAGAGATTACGACTTATTTATTTTAACCAAACATGAGGCATTTGGAAAGCCCTGTCCGAAAAAAATTTCCTCCGGAATGCAATATTTTCCCTTTTTCAGCGTTTTACTATAAAGTACGCCCTGTTTTCTGTGCCAATTTCACGGGAAAAGATTGAACTTTTTTCCCGTTTGCGCTATACTGTATCTGTTTGTATACCCGTCTCAAAAAAACTGGCAGGAAGGGGTGCCCCTTTGGAGATCTACCTGGATAACAGCGCCACCACCAGGGTCAGCCCTGGGGCGGCCGGCAGGGCCCTGGAACTGATGACCGGGGAATACGGGAACCCCTCCTCCCTCCATCACCGGGGGTTTTTGGCGGAGCAGGCCCTTGCCGGCGCCCGCCGGGAACTGGCGGAGGTGCTGGGAGTCCGCAGCGAGGAGGTGTTCTTCACCTCCTGCGGCAGCGAGGGGAACAACCTGGCCGTACTGGGGGGCGCTTTGGCTGCCCGCCGGAGGGGAAACAAGGTGATCGCCACTGCCGTGGAGCACGAATCGGTGCTGGCCCCGGTGCGGCACCTGGCGGAGGAAGGCTTCGATACGGTCCTGCTCTCCCCCACCCCGGAGGGGATCGTCACCCCCCAGGCGGCGGAGGCGGCGGTGGACGAAAAGACGGTGCTCCTTTCCGTCATGCTGGTGAACAGCGAGACGGGGGCCGTCAACGACATCCGCTCCATCGCCCAGGCCGCCCGGCGGAAAAACCCCCGCATCCTCATCCACTGCGACTGTGTTCAGGGCTTCGGAAAGCTCCTGGTGCGGCCCGCCCTCTGGGATGTGGACGCCGTCACCGTCAGCGGCCACAAGATCCACGCCCCCAAGGGCATCGGGGCCATCTGGCTCAAGAAGGGCACCCGCCTGCGGCCCCTGTACTACGGCGCGGGACAGGAGGGGGGGCATCATCCGGGCACCGAGAACACCCCCGGCGCCTGCGCCTTCGCCTATGCCGCCGGGGAGATGTGGGAAAAGCGGGAGGAAAATATGGCTCATTTCCACGCCCTGCGGAGCCGCCTCTTAGAAAATCTTGAAAAAATCTCCGGGGTGTGCATCAATTCCCCCCCGGATGCTGCACCTTATATAGTGAACTTTTCGGTTCCCGGCATCCGCTCCGAGGTGATGATCCACTACCTGGAGCGCCAGGGTATCTCGGTCTCCAGCGGCTCCGCCTGCTCCAAAGGGGCAAAGAGCCACGTCCTCACCGCCATGGGCCTTCTGCCCCGGCGGATCGACAGCGCCATCCGGGCCAGCTTCTGCCGGGACAACACCCTTGATGAGATCGATGAATTTTGCCGGTGGCTCCAAAAAGGGAGCGAGGAACTGGCCCATGTCAGATAAAGAAGGAGAGAGCATGAAGGAGATCGTACTCTTAAAATGCGGGGAGCTGGTCCTCAAGGGCCTCAACCGCACTTCCTTTGAGGATACCATGATAAAAAACGCCCGCCGGAGGCTGGAGGACCTGGGGAAGTTCCACATCTGGAAGAGCCAGTCCACCGTCTACGTGGAACCCCTCACCCAGGGGATCCGGATGGAGGAGGCGGTGGAGCGGCTCCAAACGGTATTCGGCATCGCCGCCCTCTGCCCCGCCCTGGTGGTCCCCAAGGACTGGGAGGCCATCTGCGCCGCCGCCCCGGATTATCTTGCCGCCAGCCTTACGGCGGCCAAGACCTTTAAGGTGAACGCCAAGCGCAGCGATAAATCCTTCCCCATGAAGTCCCCGGAGATCTGCCGGGAGCTGGGGGGGCTGCTCCTCTCCCGCTTCCCCCACCTGCGGGTGGATGTAAACGACCCGGAAGTGACGGTGACGGTGGAGGTCCGGGAAAAGGACGCCTACATACACAAAGACCAGCTCCCCGGCGCCGGGGGCATCCCGGTGGGCACCGGGGGCCGGGCGGCCCTGCTCCTTTCCGGCGGCATCGACAGCCCGGTGGCCGGGTACATGATGGCGAAAAGGGGGCTGGAGCTTATCGCCGTACACTTCGCCAGCCCCCCCTACACCAGCGAACGGGCCCGCCAGAAGGTCATCTCCCTGGGGGAAAAGCTGCTGCCCTACACCGGGCGCATCCGCCTCTTTGTGGTGCCCTTCACCCGGATCCAGGAGCAGCTGCGGGACCGCTGCCCGGAGGAATACTTCACCCTGCTGATGCGCCGGGCCATGATGCGCATCGCCGAGACCATCGCCCTGGGGGAGGACTGCCAGGGGCTCATCACCGGGGAGAGCGTGGGCCAGGTGGCCAGCCAGACCATCCAGGCCATCGGCGTCACCGACTGCGTCACCGGCCTGCCGGTGCTGCGTCCCGCCATCGGCCTGGATAAGAGCGAGATCGTGGCCATCGCCCGGAAGATCGACACCTTCGAGACCTCCATCCTCCCCTACGAGGACTGCTGCACCGTCTTCACCCCCCGCCACCCCCGCACCCGGCCGAAGCCCGCCGAGGTGGCCCGCATCGAGGAGGAGGCCGCCCTGCCCCCGGAACTCTTTGAAGAAGCGGTCCGGGAGGCGGAACTTATCGTCCTCTCCCTCCACCACCACAGCCAGCCCGTCTGAGGCGCTGCGCATCCGCCGGAAAGCCGGCTGCACTATAATAGCTATAATAGATAAAGAACCCGAATGTGTGGGAAGTTTGAACCTGTATTCATGACCGGATGATGCAGGCAGGCCGAGGAATTTTTCCGTCCTGCAAGGCAAAAATCCGCAGGAATACTTGGTGTATTACAAGGATTTTTAACGCAGCAGGGCGAAAAAAGGCCCGGCCTGACGGCGTTAGACGGTTGTGAATGCAGGTTCTTTATAAACCCTTGGAGGTCATGATTCCATGAGAGCAGAGATCATCGGCGTTGGAAACCAAAGCAAATATCAGAGCTTCTTTGAGGCGTCGCGGGAGTACCTCCAGCGGGAGCTGGCCGCCCTGGGCGTCACCCTGGGCAGCTCCCGGCTGGTCCCCGGCCGGACAGCGGAGGTCTTTGCCCAGCTGCTGGAGGTATCCCAGCGGGGCGACCTGGTGGTGGTCCTCACCACCCCGGAGCCGGCGGCGGCCGCCGCGGTCACCGAGGCGGTCTGCCAGGGGCTGCGGCTGGAGCCCCGCATCGACCCCGCCCTGGTGCGCCAACTGGCCCGCAGGGCCTCCCAGGAGGCGGCCCCCTACACCCAGGCGGAGGTGGAGGCCTTTGCCGCCGCCCCCGGCGGGTGCCGGCGGATCCTGAACCCCTCCGGCATGGTCCAGGGGTACGCCCTCAGCGCGAAAAAGCAGCTGATGCTGGTGCTCCCCGCCACCCCCAGCGAGCTGATGGGGTGCTTCACCTCCACGGTGCGGCAGATGCTGGCCGGGGTGGGGGGCGGCTCCTCCGCCCAGCGGACCCTGCGGGCGGTGGAGCTGGGGGAGACCTCCATCCGCTCCCAGCTGGAGCCCTACTTCCGCTCCCAGAATCCCCGCGTGGCCCTCCAGAGCCAGGGCGGGGAGTGCGAGATACACATCACCGCCGCCGGGGCGGATGCCCAGGCCCGGTGCGATGAGATGGCCCAGGAGATCGGGGAGCGGCTGGGCGCCCTTCTCACCAGCACCCAGGGAGAGCCCCTGAACCAGCAGGTGGACCGCCTCCTCCAAAAGCACGGCCTCACCGCCGCCACCGCCGAATCCGGCACCGGCGGGCACCTGGCTTCCCTCCTCAAGGGGGGCGGCCAGACCGACAAGGTGCTGCTGGGGGGGATGACCGTCCCCACCGACAGCCAGAAGGTGGAGCGCCTGGGCGTTCCGGAAAAGCTCCTGAAGGAGGCGGGCGGCGTCAGCCGCCGGGTGGCCGCCGCCATGGCCGCCCTGGTGCGCAAAAAGGCCGGGGCCAGCCTGGGCCTGGCGGTCACCTGCGGGGTGGACCCCAGCGGCCCCAAGGCGGGGCAGATCTACGCCGCCGTCACCGACGGGCGGCAGGTGTGGGCCAAAAAGCTCATCCTCCCCCCGGACTGCCCGGCGGAGGCCATCCGTTCCGCCGCCTGTGTCCAGGTGCTGAATATGCTGCGGCTCTACCTCCAGCACTATCCGGCCCAGCTGCCCGGCGGAGTGCCCCTCAGCCACGCGGCCCCCGGCGTGCAGAGCCCGGTGGACCGGCTGCTGGCCGCCGTCTCCGGCCTTCTGCCCAGGGGCGGCTCCTCCAATGACCCCAACGGAGAGAAGGAAGCGAAGGACATGAATCTCATTCAGAAGATCCGTTATAAAAAACTCACAAAGCAGGACAGCCTCCGTCTGGGCATCCTCGGCCTTTCGGTGGCGGTGTTCGTGGGCTGCATCATCTACATCGGCAGCGTCTTCGGGGAGTCCCACAAGAACAAGGGACTGGTCCAGAACCAGCGGGACGCCTACAGCAACTCGGACATCCGCCCGGAGGATGTGGACGGCTATCCCAGCGGCTACCTGCCCAAATTCGCCGCCCTCTACGCCCAGAACCCGGACGTGGCCGGGTGGATCAAGATCGACGGCACCGAGCACCTGGACATGGTGGTGGTGCAGACCGACGACAACCTGTACTACGAGCGCCGGGACTTCACCGGGGCCAGCAACCAGCACGGCGTGGCCTTTGTGGACTACCGGGTGTTCCAGCGGGAGCCCAGCACCAATACCATCATCTACTCCCACAACATGAACGACGGGCAGATGTTCGGCGAGCTGCTGAAGTACAAGTCCATCGATTTCTACCGCACCCACCCCCTGGTGAGCTACGACAGCGTCTACTACGAGGGGATGTACAAGATCTTCGCCGTTGTGGTGTGCAAAAAGGACGACCCCGACTTCCTCTACCACAACTTCATCGATAAGGAAAGCGATGAGGAGATGGCGGAGTACGTCAACAAGATCCGGGAGCGCTCCATCCTGAACACCAAGGTGGATGTCCGCACCGATGACCTCCTCCTCACCATGTCCACCTGCGATTACTCCTTCAAGGCGGAGAACGGCGATCACATCGCCCGGTTCGTGGTCTTTGCCCGCAAGGTGCGGGACGGGGAGTCCCTGGACGTGGATACCGCCGGGGCCACCATCAACACCAACCCCGTGATGCCCGCCGAGTGGTACGCCCACCTGAAGAAGCAGCAGGAGGCCGAGCTGAAGCGCCAGCAGGAAGAGGCCGAGAAGCAGATCAACGCCAAGTGGCTCACCGAGGAGGAGCAGAAGAACCTCTCCCTGGAGGAGCAGAAGGCCCTGGCCCAGCAGCGGGAGGCCGACGCCAAGAAGTACCTCACCTCCAACGAGCTCTTTGATCTGGAGGACGACCTGGAGGCCATGCTCCACCTTATTGAGGAGCGCACCCTGGAGTTCCGGCTCTTCCTCTCCGAGGAGGAGATGAGCGAGCTCTCCCCCTCCAAGCGGGTGAGCACCGCCAGGGAGCGCCGCGCCGCGGCGGAGGCCCTGGGCATCACCGAAGAGGAACTCCTGAAAGCCGGCAAGTGGTCCAAGGTGCAGGAGCTGATGGCCGCCAAGGGGGCCAACGTCACCGGCGTGACCCTGAACCGGACTGACCTTACCTTAGCCATCAGCAAGAGCGAGACCCTTGTGGCCACCGTGCTTCCGGAGAACGCCTTCAACAAGGCGGTGACCTGGACCACCAGCAACGGCGACGTCGCCACAGTGGACGCGAACGGCAAGGTGACCGGCATGAAGGAGGGCACCGCCGTCATCACCGTCACCACGGCGGAGGGCGGCTTTACCGCCACCTGCAACGTCACCGTCACCAAGGCCGCGGTGGCTGCCACCGGCATCAGTATGCCGGGGAGCCTGGAGGTGAAGGCGGGCGAGACCGCCGCCATCCATGCCACCCTGGAACCGGCCGACAGCACCGACACCATCACCTGGTCCAGCAGCAACGAGGGCATTGCCACTGTCAGCGGCGGCACGGTGCGGGGCATCGCGGCAGGCGAAGCCGTCATCACCGCCAAGGCGGGGAATGTCAGCGCCACCTGCAAGGTGACGGTGAAGCCCGGCACCGTGGCGCCCACCGGCATCAGTCTCAATCCCAGCAGCCTTTCCCTTAAAGTGGGCGACAACGGAACCGTCTCCGCTAACTTGACACCGGAGGGGGCCTCCGGTACAATTGAGTGGTCCAGCAGCGACTCCAGCGTTGCCACCGTCAGCGGCGGCACTGTAACCGCTGTAAAGGTTGGCAGTGCTACAATCACCGCTAAGGTTGCGGGAACCAATCTTACCGCTACCTGCTCCGTTACGGTCAACGCCGCATCCACTCCGGCTACCGGTATCACAGGAGTACCCGGAAATCTCACCCTTAAGGCAGGGGCCAGCGAAAGTTTGAGTGCCACTGTAGAGCCGACAAACAGCACCGACACCATCACCTGGAGCAGCAGCGACTCCAGCGTTGCTACCGTCAGCGGCGGTACTGTGAAGGGCATTAAGGCGGGCACAGCCACCATTACCGCCCAAGCGGGGACTATCAAGGTCACCTGCGAGGTGACTGTTACCGCGGCGGAAGAAGAGAATCCCAACCCGGTGGATCCGGTGGGCCCCACGAATCCGGATAATCCTGACAACCCAAATCCCGTCGATCCAAATCCCGTTGACCCGAATCCTGTCGACCCGAATCCTGTCGATCCAAATCCCGTTGACCCAACAACCCCTGAAACCCCAACTCCGGAGACGCCGGCAGAAACGACCGACCCCAACGAACAGCCCAGCGCCTAAACAAAAAAACGGCCCCCTCCGGGGGGCCTGCGACCTAAGCAAAAGGGTCCGCCTCTCGGCGGGCCCTTTTCGTTTGCGCTCTTTGCGGGGAAAGCGGCATTTTGTTTTGCGGCCTACCAGCCAGGCGGGCCCTTTACTTCTCCGCCCGGACGCGGTTCACCACGTCGGGGCAGTTGCTGATGACGCTGTGGACCCCCTTGGCCATCATGTCCCGGATGTCCTCCGGGTCGTCCACGGTGTAGGGGTTCACCTCGATGCCGTGGCTGTGCAGATCCTCCACCACCTCCGGGGTGAGGTTGTGGTAATCCGGGTGGTAGCAGGGGATGCCGTTCTTCTTGGTGTATTCCCCGGCGTCCAGCCGCCAGTCGTAGGCCAGGAAGCCGTACTTCAGCTCCGGGGCCAGCTTCTTCATCCGCATGATGGTGAAGTGGTTGAAGCTGGTGATGAGGATGCGGTCCTCCACCTTGTACTCCCGGAGCATATCCACCAGCAGCTGCTCCATCTCCCGGTACTCAAAGACCCCGGTCTTCATCTCAATATTGGTGAGGATGGGCTCGTCCTTCACCAGCTCCAGGTACTCCCGGAGGGTGGGCACCCGCTGCACCGGGAACTGACTGCCGAACTTCTCGTTGGCGTTCAGTTCCTTTAGCTGGGCCAGGGTCAGGTCCTTCACCCAGCCTTTTCCGTCGGTGGTGCGGTCGATGCTCTCATCGTGCATGATGATGATCTGGCCGTCCTTTGTGAGCTGGACGTCGTTTTCGATGCCGTCCACACCCTCCGCCAGGGCCTTCTCAAAGGCCAGGAGGGTATTTTCCGGGTAGCGGCTGCAAAAGCCCCGGTGGGCGTAGTTTTTGATCATGGCAAGCGCACTCCTTTCTTAGAGCCTGTTCAAACGGGGCCGCGAAAAGCGGCCCCGCTGTATTTCTGCCGTCCGGCAGATGCTCATATCATTCAGGCCAGACCGGCTTCCTTCCGGGCCTTGCTGTTGAGGCGCAGCAGAACGAAGGCGGAGACAAAGCCGATGGCGGAAAGGACCGACATGGCGATGAAGCAGTTCATGTAGCCCTTGAGGGGGGTGGCGGTGCCAACGTACTTATCCACCATGCTGCCGGAGAGGGTGTACAGGAAAATTTCCGGGGCGTAGGTGCACAGAGAGATAACGCCGGAGGCGGTACCAGCCAAGCGCTTGGGGACCATGACCTCATCGATGGTGGCGAAGTACAGGGCCTTGATGGCGTAGAGGCAGAGGCCGTACACCACGAAGGTGGCCACGATCAGCGGGATGGAGGACTTGCCGGCGGGGATGACCACATAGGCCAGGGCAAAGATGGTCATGCCGATGAATCCGAACTGGATGAACTTGATGCGGCTGCCCAGCTTATCGGCGATGAAGCCGGCGGCGAAGGCGCCCAGCATCATCATCATGTAGGTACGGACAACGGAAAGGGTGGCGACAGTGGAATCGGGGATCTCAAAGGCGGCGGAGAGATAAGCGGTGACATAGCCGTGGAAGATGAGGGCGGAGTAGTTGCAGATGCCCAGCAGGCCGCACAGCCAGACGCGGGGCATTTTGGCCACTTCCAGGAAGTCCTTCATGTTCAGGGGGTTGCCCTCGGCGGCCTTTTCCTCCGGGGTCTTGGCAACAGGCTTGTCGTTCTCCATGAAGATGAGGCAGAGGATACCGGCTACCAGCATCAGGATGGAGTAGTACATGATGGCGTTCTGCATCCCGCCGATGCTGTTGGTGGCCCAGGAGAAGACGGCCACGGAGCCGAAGGCGGCGATGGTGCCGATGAGGCCGCGTCCGCCCTCCAGCAGACCGAAGAGACGGCCCTGCTCCTCCGCCTCACCCAGGCGGTTGATGGACTTGACCATGGCGGCCCAGAAGGTGAACACGGTGGTGATGGCGAAGATGGCGTGGATCACCACCAGCCAGATGAAGCTGGGCATGGTCCAGAACCAGAAGCCCGCCAGAGCGGTGCCGATGCAGGAGAATACGATGAGGGATTTGCAGCTGAACTTATCGGCCAGGATGCCGCCGGGGAAGTAGCAGATAAAGTTCACGATGCCGTAGGCGGACATGATGAGGCCAAGCTGGGTGGCGTTGGCGCCGGTGGCCTCCATCAGGGGGGCCATATAGGTTTCCCGGAGGTACGGGAGCTTGGTGATGATGCCTCCGGCAAACGCTACCAGGATCAGGGTCAGCCATTTGTTGCTTGCGCGGGTCTTTGTCATAGATTTTCCTCCTCACTACATTTGGGTACAACGCTGAAACACTTCTTCGCCCTGGGCGGCGGGGCTGTGCGACCTTTACCGGCCAGAACTTACTTGCAAGGGCCACAGAAAGCGGCCCTGAAGTCCGATGGAACGGGGCGCGGCGGGGGCTATTCCTCCCCCGGAGCGCCGGGAGGCGGAGAGTCCTCCCCCCGCAGGTACCGCCCGGCATCCTTTAGGAAGCTGGCCACCAGCAGCACGATGACGATGCCGATGGGAAAAGCCGCCACGATGGAGACCGACTGGAGGCTGCTGAGGGAGCTCTGGGCGTTGATAAGGCCGATGGGAAAGATGATGAAGATGAAAGCCCAGAAGATGCGCACCGCGTGGTGGGGCTCCTCCACCTCCGCCAGCCGGCGGTAGGAGTAGGCGGCCACCACCATGGTGAGGGAATCGAAGGTGGTGGCATAGAAGAGCACCATGGTGATAAACAGCAGCCCCAGCGCCACCACCGGCAGGGGCAGGGTGTGGAAGATGGAGATGATGACGGTGGGGATGTCCGCCCCGGCGGCGATGGCCCCGGAGAGGTCCAGCCGCCCGTGCATCTCCAGCCCCAGGCCGTAGTTGCCGAAGACGATGAAGGACAGGAAGGTGCTGGAAAGCCCCGCGATGTAGCCGCCGAGGATGGTATTCCGGATGGTGCGGCCCTTGCTGATGACCCCCACGAAGAAGGGGGTGGCCACGCACCAGGCCATCCAGTAGGCCCAGTAGAAGACGGTCCAGTTCTGGACAAAACCGGCGGAACCATCGCCGCTGGTGCGCAGGGGGTCCGCCCATGTGACCATGCCGATGAAGTTCTGCACCAGGTTGCCGATGGCGGTGATGCCGGTCTCCAGGATGTACTGGGCCTGCCCGCCCCCCAGGAAGAAGTACCCCAGCAGGGCGAAGAAGAGCCAGGCGCAGATCACCGACATCTTCATGATGGCGTGGTAGCCGATGATGACATCGGCGGTGTAGACCAGCGCCACCAGCACCAGCAGGGCGATGGTCAGGAGGGTGGAGGAAGGGATGCCGAAGATGTCCCCCAGCACCGAGCTGAGGAGGGGCGTCGCCAGGGAGAAGGTGGTGGCCGTCCCCGCCAGCAGGGCGAAGATAGCGATAAGGTCGATGAGGTGGCCGACGGGGCCGTCTACCTTATCCCCCAGCAGCGCCCGGCAGCCCTCGCTGAACTTCTGCTTGGTGCGTTTTCTTACGTGGATCATAAAGCCGAAGCAGGCGCTGAGGACCATGTAGAAGCTCCAGGGCACCGGCCCCCAGTGGAAGAGGGGGTAGGTGCTGGCCCAGTCCTGCACCGAGCCCAGCTCCAGGATGCGGCTCTCCTGGGCGTAAAGGGCCCACTCGCAGAAGGAGTAGTAGAGGATGTCCGCCGCCATGGTGCCGGTGAAGATCATGGCCCCCCACTGGAAGTTGCTGTAGGCGGGCTTTTCCTCCGGTCCCCCCAGGCGGATGTCCCCGTACTTGGAGAAGGCGATGTAGAGGGACACCACCAAAAAGCCCACCCCGATGAGGATGTAGAAGGAGCTGAGCTGGTTGCCCAGAAAGCCCCGGATGGCGTCCACCACGCGGGTGCTCTGCTCCGGGCTGAGGATGAAGATGGCACAGAGCCCCACCACCACAAAGAGAGGCACCAGCATATCGGTGGGGTCCAGCTGAGGCAGCAGCCCGCCGATACCCGTTTTGGAAGGGCGGTCTTTTTTCATTCCTTCTCACTTCCTTTCTCAGCGTTTCCCCGCCGGCCGGCGGGTCTTCTCAAACCAGCACCTCCCCGGAGGAAGCCGGGGCCTCCTCCGGCCACAGGGCGGTGACGTAATCGTAGAACTGCTTGGCGTACTGGTACTGGCGCATCTCGTAGGCGCCGTACTTAACCCCCATGCGGCCCTTGTACTCGCACCAGTTGGTCCACAGCAGCCCCGCCACGGCGACATAGCAGTAGATCTTCTGGCGGACCTGGTCGGGGCAGTTCCCCTCAAAGTAAAAATCGATGGTGCGGTCGATCTGGTCCTTATCGTAGTAGGCGTAGATGCAGAACATGGCGATGTCCACGTGGGGGTCGCTGACCCCGGCGTACTCCCAGTCGATGAGGCGCACCTCCTGGCTGCCGTCCTCCCGGCGGACCATGAGGAAGTTATCGTACACCGAGTCGATGTGGGCCAGGCACTCCTCCCTGGGGCAGGCCTCGATGCGCCGGAGCAGCTCGTCGATATGGCGGCGGGTGGTCTCGTAATCGGCAAAGGGCATGGAATCCTGCCGCAGGTCCTCGTAGTAATCCAGCTGCTCCCGCAGGTCAAAGCGGAAGTCCACCTGGAGCCGCTGCTGGTGGAACCGCCGCAGGTGGCGCATACAGGCCGCCACCTCCTCCGGGTCTTCCGGGTCGCAGGGGCGGGCGTCGGACCAGAACTCGGTGACCTTGTAGCCGGTCTCCGGGTTCAAGTAGATCACTTTATCGGAAATATCCATACCGGTGCCGGCCAGGGCCTTGTACACCGCGCTCTCCTTCTGGCGGCTCACCAGCTTCTGGGTGCCCTCCCCAGGGGAGCGCATCAGGTATTCCTTCCCCTTGCAGGAGAAGTGCATCAGGTGGTTGGTCATGCCGCTGGAAAGGGCATGGATGTCGGTGACCTCCCCTGCGGAAACGCCGAAGAGCTGGCTGATGAGGGCCATCCGGCGGCTTTCCAGGTGTTTGGACTCGCTGTCCAGCAGGCGAAGGTCCTCGTAGGTATTCACCGGCATCACCAGCATCCCGGAGATGATGTTGGCATAGCCCACCAGCCGGTTGCCCCGGCTGATGAGCGCGGCCTCCCAGCAGGCCTTTTTGTAGGCCGGGTCGGCGCAGAGCCTGCCCAGGTTCTCCCGCACGATGACCGAATCATCGCTGCACAGGTAGGCGATGCCGCACATGGCGTTGCCGCCCCCCTGCCGGGCTCCTACCAGCTCCATCTCCCTGGTGACCCGGAGGATGCTGCTTTCGTCAAAGTAGCTGCGCACCGCGTACCAGGAGCTGTATTCCGAACGGCTGAAGAGGCTCTCGCCGCACCACACGTCCCCGTTGATGACGTAGCAGTTATCTAGGAGATGGGCGGCGCAGGCCAGGGAGTGAAGGCTGTCCCCCTCGGCCCAGCGGGGATTTTCGATGAGCTCCACGTTGTACAGGCCGGTGAGGTACTGGAACTTCTCCTTCTGGTAGCCCACCACTACGGCGATGTTGTAGATGCCGGTGCGGTGGAGCTGGTTGATGAGGCGCTCGATGAGGGACTCGCCGCCGATGGTGAGCAGCGCCTTGGGGGTGCTGTTGATGGGCACCATCCGCAGCCCCGGCCCCGCGGCCAGGATCACCGCCTGGCGGGGGCTGTTGCGCCGGAACATCTCGATGGTCTTTTGGGTGAGGAAGTAATCCTCCGCCAGGTAGCCCTCCTCCATGAGGTACTTGAGGGAGGCGCTGACAAGGCCCAGAGGGTACCCGGTCTGGGCAGCCACCTCCCGCTGGGTGGCGCAGTGTTCCCGCACCACCGTAGACAGAACAATGTAATCTCTTTTCTTCACAGCGATCTCCTTTCCCAATTTTTCCTGACGCGTTTTTTGCGGCAGGCAGCCGGACGGAGACGCAGGACGCGCAGAAAAACAAAAAAAGAGCGCAAAAATCTCTAACAGACAGAGATCTTTACGCTCCAATTCTCCGCGTCAATCTTCTTACCGTCTCTTGGCAGTGCCGAAACACTTTCCACTGTATGTTAGTTTATCACATTTTACCATACAGCGTCTATGGATTCAATGCGCATTTTTATAAATCATTTATTATATTTTTTGTATAAATAGCATAAAACAAAGCCGGACATTCGCAGCGCACTGTTCATTTGGGAGCTTTTCCTCCCCCATTCCGGCCGGGGACACGGGGCCGGGTATGTATCCTGCTACTCAGCCGCCTTCCCTACCACCCGCAGGGGTTCCAGCACCTCCCATTCGCAGTGGAAGCCCTGGGGGAAGGTGACCAGATCGCCGGCCTCCACCGGGATCTTCTCCCCGTAGTGGTCCACAACGGCCTTGCCCTCCAGGATCAGGCAGGTGGTCTTTTCATCGTAGTACCAGTCCAGGACCTCGCCGGGCTCCCGGTGTTTCTCCCGCAGTCCCGCAAAGGCTTCCTTCTGGACGTCCGTGGCTCTCTCAACTCTCAGTGCCATAGGGTCTTTCCTCCTGTCTCTTGCTTTTTGTCTATTATAACAGATTCCTTTTGCGGATACAACCCATTTCTCGGAAATATATCTAAAAAAATTTTTTCAAGTCGATTTGTTTTCGATAATTTGCCGGAGATGATGCCATTCCCCCCCGAAAGAAATTGTATTTGCCCGCCGGACGTGGTATGATTATTTTATAGGTAAAAAGCTGGGCCGGCTGCCGGCGCGGCTTCCCAATATGATCTTAGGATAGGAGTGGATACGGATGCGCAAAAAGATACTGGTGATCGGCAGCCTCAACATGGATATGGTGATCCCGGTGAAGGAGCTGCCCCAGAAGGGGGAGACCATCCTGGGGGGATCCCCGGACTACATCCCCGGAGGGAAGGGGGCCAACCAGGCCTGCGCCGCCGGCAAGCTGGGGGGCGCGGTCACCATGCTGGGGAAGGTGGGCCGGGACAGCATGGGCCGGGCCCTGAAGGAAAACCTGGCCGCCGCCGGGGTGGATGTCTCCCATGTGGAGGAGACGCCGGACGCCCCCACCGGCATGGCGGTGATCTACGTCAGCGAGAGCGGGAGCAACAGCATCGTGGTGATCCCCGGCGCCAACGGCCTCTGTGACGCCGCCTATATCGAAGCCAACGAGGACCTCATCGCCGCCCACGACATCATCGTCCTCCAGCTGGAGATCCCCTACGACGGGGTGTTCCGGGCCATCCGGCTGGCCAAAAAGCACGGGCGCCTGGTGGTCTTAAACCCCGCCCCGGCCCCCGATTCCCTGCCGCCGGAGGTCATCGCCAGCCTGGACTACTTCACCCCCAACGAGACGGAGATGGGCCGCATCGCCGGGCTGCCGGTGGGGAACACGGAGGAGGCCGTCGCCGCCGGAAAGAAGCTGGTGGAGGCGGGGGTGGGCACCGTCCTGGCCACCCTGGGGGAGGCCGGCGCCCTGCTGGTGACCGGGGAGACCGCCCAGGTGATCCCCACCCTGCGGGTGCGTGCGGTGGACACCACCGCCGCCGGGGATACCTTCAACGGGGCCTTTGTCACCGCCCTGGCGGAGGGAAAGAACGAGGCGGAGGCAATCGCCTTCGGCAACCGGGCCGCCGCCATCTCGGTGACCCGCAAGGGGGCCCAGACCTCCATCCCCACCCGGAAGGAAGTGGAGGAGTACAGCGTGTAGGGTATGCGTGCAGTCCCCTCTTTTTCTCCAAAAAAGTGTTGACATTCCGCAAAAGCCGCGCTATAATATCACCCATAGCAAACAAAGGCTGTGAAGAGGAGAGTAAGCCCTTCCTGGCTCCCCCAGAGAGTCCCGGTAGCTGAAAAGGGACGGAGACCGGACCGGCTGAAAATGGCCTCGGAGCCGCGCACCGACGGCGGCAGAGCATCCCCATCCGGATGCGGCTGACCCAGGCTGCGACGGGGTTCGCCCGTTAGAGCGATAGGGTATCCCATTTGTACCCGAAGAGGCGCCCTGCCGCGAGGCGGGCGTGAAGTAAGGTGGTAACACGCAGGTTTCGGCCTTCGTCCTTATGTCCTTCCCCAAGAAGAGGGGGAGGGGGACGGAAGGCCTTTTTGTTGCGGGGCGATACAACGACGCGGGAGGCGGAGAGGCGAATGATCGAGATAGCCCATCTCACCAAAGAATTTGATAACCCGGACAAGACCCGGCTGGGCGTCCTCCGGGACGTATCCCTGACGGTGGAGGCCGGGGACATCTACGGCATCATCGGCATGAGCGGCGCCGGAAAATCCACCATGCTGCGGCTCATCGGCCTGCTGGATACCCCCACCTCCGGCACCATCACGGTGGAGGGAAAGGACCTTTCCACCCTCACCGGCAAGGCGAAGATCGATTACTACAAAACGGTGGGGACCGTCTTCCAGGGCTATAACCTGCTGATGCAGAAGACGGTGGCCCAGAACGTCATCTTCCCCCTCACCCTCTCCAAGGGGTACGATAAAGCCGCCGCCAAAAAGCGGGTGGCGGAGCTGCTGGAGCTCACCGGCCTCACCGAAAAGGCGGACGTCTACCCCAGCCAGCTTTCCGGCGGGCAGAAGCAGCGGGTGGCTATCGCCAGAGCCCTGGCTACGAACCCCAAGCTCCTCCTCTGCGACGAGCCCACCTCCGCCCTGGACCGCCTCACCACCGATTCCATCCTGGGTCTCCTTTCGGACATCAACCGCCAGCTGGGGGTCACCATCCTCATCATCACCCACGAGATCGCCGTGGTGCGCAAGATCTGCAACAAGGTGGCGGTGCTGGAGGGTGGCACCCTGGTGGACAACGGCCCCATCGGCGAGGTGCTGGACAGCGATATGCACCCCATCACCCGCAGCCTGTTCTTTGGAAAGGGGGAGATCTGAGATGGCGGAATTCCTCGCCGAATACGGCTCTATCATCCTGGTGGCTATCAAGGACACCCTGGTGATGGTGGTCCTTTCCACCGGCTTCGGGTATCTCCTGGGCATCCCCCTGGGGGTGGTGGCCTATGTCACCGATCACGGCTCCATCAGCGAGAACCGGGTGGTGAACACGGTGGTGGGCTGGGTCATCAACATCGTCCGCTCCATCCCCTTCATCATCCTCATCCTCTTCCTCATCCCCTACACCCGCTTCATCATGGGCACCGCCTCCGGGACGCGGGGGGTCATTTTCCCCCTGGTCATCGGCTCCGCCCCCTTCATCGCCCGGATGGTGGAAAGCTCCTTTAACGAACTGGACCGGGGCGTTATCGAAAGCGCCCAGGCCATGGGGGCCACCAATTTCCAGATCATCCGGAAGGTGCTGCTGCCGGAGTCCTTCCCTTCCCTGCTGCGGGGGATGAGCATCGCCACCATCACCATCATCGGCTACATCGCCATGGCGGGGATGGTGGGGGGCGGCGGCCTGGGGGCCGTGGCCATCAACTACGGCTACTACCGGTACGAGCGCCCGGTGATGAACGTCACCATCATCCTCACCATCCTGCTGGTGCAGCTCATCCATGTGGCCTTCAACCTCATTGTCCGCAGGGTGGACAAGAACAAATAGCTTCCTTCTTATTTTTCGTCTCCCCGCCCCTCCCCCCCATCCGGGGGCGGGGAGAATCCAAGGCGGCTTCCCTCCACCTCCTTTGGCAGCCTTCCGGCCGCCGGGAAACCGCCTTGGACGAGGGCCCCAGAGGCACCGCGGAACCCCTGGGACCCCCGGAAAAACAGCCTGCCCCCCTCCCTGGGGGCCGCGGGAAAGTGAAATTACAAGATGTTCTTTAGGAGGAATACTGCCATGAAAAAACTGCTGGCTTTTATTTTTGCCCTGGTCCTGGTGCTGGGCGCCGCCGGATGCGGGAACACCCCTGCCTCTTCCGGCACCGCCCCCGGAAATTCGGCCTCTCCCTCTGCGCCCGCCCCCGGTGACGGCGGCCTCACCGTGCTGAAGGTAGCCGCTTCCCCCGCCCCCCACGCCGAGATCCTGAACGCGGTGAAGGACGCCATGGCCGCCGAGGGGTACGACCTCCAGGTGACCGAGTACACCGACTACATCATGCCCAACAACGCCGTCTTTAACGGCGAGATGGACGCCAACTACTTCCAGCACCAGCCTTACCTCACCGACTTCAACGAGAAGAACAAGACCGACTTGGTATCGGTGGTGTCGGTCCACTTTGAGCCTTTGGGCATCTATCCCGGCAAGGCGAAGGACCTGGCCTCCCTGGCGGACGGCGCCACCATCGTGGTGCCCAACGACCCCACCAATGAGGCCCGCGCCCTGAACCTGCTGGCGGCCCAGGGGATCATCACCCTGAAGGACGGCGTGGGCCTGGCGGCCACCGTCAAGGACATCACCGAGAACCCCAAAAACGTGAAGATCACCGAGGTGGAGGCCGCCCAGGTGCCCATGGCCCTGCCGGACTATGATTTCGGCGTCATCAACGGCAACTACGCCGTGGGCTCGGAGCTGTCCGACACCATCCTGGTCTCCGAGGACCCCAACTCCGAGGCGGCCCAGACCTTTGCCAACATCGTGGCGGTAAAGCCCGGCAAGGAGAACGATCCTGCCATCCAGGCCCTGGTGAAAGCCCTCACCAGCGAGGACGCCCGGAAGTTCATCACCCAGAAATACGGCGTCGCGGTGGTGCCGGTGTTCTAAAAAACAAAAACGCATTTTTTAATCACAGCACAGCAAAAGACAGCCGGGGATTTTTCCCCTGGCTGCCTTTTCTTTTATCATACCTATCAAATGCGCTTTGCCGTTCTTCTTTTTGCTTCTTTTTCTTCTTCCGCAAGAAGAAAAAGAAGGCGGGTATGGGCGGCAGCCCATATCGGCGGTTACATAAGGGGGGCAAAGAGGCGCAGCACGCTGCGCACCAGCCGGGTGACGGGGTGTACCCTCTGGCACTGCTCCAGGGTGATCTCCCGGCTCTTTTCCTGGGTAGCCAGAAAATCCTCCCGCATCTCCCGGATGCAGCCGCACCGGTACAGCCAGGCGGCGCATTCAAAGTGGAGGTAGAGGCTGCGGTAATCCAGGTTGATGGTGCCCACCACCCCGTATTCATCGTCCACCGTGAAGGTCTTGGCGTGGATGAAGCCGGGGGTGTACTCAAAGATCCGCACCCCGGCCTCGATGAGCACCTCGTAGTAGGCCCTGGTGAGGGCGTGGACGTACCACTTATCCGGGATATGGGGGGTGATGATCCGCACATCCAGCCCGGACTTCGCTGCGGTGGTGAGGGCGGTTATCATCTCGTTGCTGATGATGAGGTAGGGGGTGGTGATGTAGACATACCGCTTTGCCTTGTTGATGAGGTTCATATACACCGTCTCCCCCACCGTCTCGTCATCCAGGGGGCTGTCGGTGTAGGGCTGCACAAAGCCGTCGCTCTCCACCGGCTCCGGATGGTGGACCCTGGGAAGGTAGGCGGCGTAATTTTCCTGGGTGCCGGTGGTGAAGTCCCAAAGGGTCAGGAACATAAGGGTCAGGCTCGCCACCGCATCCCCCCGCAGAAGGACCGCGGTGTCCTTCCAGTGGCCGTGCTTTTCGTAGGCGTTGATGTACTCATCCGCCAGGTTGATGCCGCCGGTGAAGCCGATGTATCCATCGATGACGCAGATCTTCCGGTGGTCCCGGTTGTTGAAGCGGCTGCTGAGGACCGGGACGAAGGGATTGAAGACGCAGCACTTGATCCCCCGCTCCTCCAGCACCCGCTTGTAATGGGCGGGGAGGGTGAGCATACAGCCGATGTCATCGTACATCACCCGCACATCCAGGCCGGCCTTTGCCTTCCGGGTGAGGATCTCCAGGATGGGGTCCCACATCTTTCCCTCCTGGATGATGAAGTACTCCAGAAAGATGTAGTGCTCCGCCTTCTCCAGCTCCTCCAGCATCCGCCGGAATTTTATCTCTCCCAGGGGCAGGTACTCCGCCTGGGTGTTCTGGTAGGGCGGGCCCCCGGCGATCTGGCGGATGTACTCCGACTGGTTGGCCGCGTCGGGGGAGATCCACCGCAGCTCCTCCTGGCAGGAGGGAGCGATGACCGCCGCCCCCTCAAAGCCCTTTTCCAGCTGGGACATCCGGCGGCGCTCCCGGCGGCTCAGCCGGTTCCCCCCAAAGAGGAGGTAAAGCATCCCCCCGAAGACCGGGGTCAGGAGAATGGGGGTGATCCAGGCGATCTTATAGGCCGGGTTGCTGCGGTTGCTGATGATATACAGCACCGCCGCGATGCTCACCGCGATGCTCACGCCATAAAAGTAGACGAAGTACTCGTTGAAGCGCAGCAGCATCACCAGCAGGACGGCTAGCTGGAGCACCAGGGCGGCCCCCACGAAGACCATGCGGTGGAACAGCAGCCGGAACAGCTTTTTTGTGATGGTTTCTTTCTTTTTCATAGTCCTCTCAAGTCGCTTTTTCCATCGGGGCAGAGGCCGTTATCCCGCCAGGATCGCCGCCTTCTGCTCCAGCAGCTCATTGGAACCGAGGAGCTCCTCGGTCCGGGAAAGGCCCAGGCGCTCCACCGTCTGCCCAAAGCGCTCCCCAGGCCGTCCCTCCCGCTTGAAGAGGAGGATGGCCTTTTCCACCAGGGCGATGACCTCCTCCCTGGTGAAGAGCCGGGACAGGGGGGTGCCGATGCGCACCTTCTTCCCCCAGCGGCCCCCCAGGTAGACTTTGTACATCGTCTCCTCCCCCACCAGGGCCCCGAAGGGGCAGCTCCCCGCGCACCGGCCGCAGTGGTTGCAGGCCTCCGGCGAGAGGACCAGCTTCTCCCCCTCCGGCAGCACGGCCGCCCCTATGGGACAGGCCTTTTCCACCTGGCACACCTTGCAGGCCCGGCACTTTTCCGGGTCGTACCGCGGGACCCGCTGACCCACGATGCCGATGTCGTTGAGATCCGGCTTTACGCAGTTGTTGGGGCAGCCCCCCACGCCGATCTTGAACTTATGGGGCAGGGGCACCGCATGGTAGCCCTCGTAGTACAGGTGGTGCAGCTCCTTCGCCAGGCCCTGGGTGTCGTAGAGGCCGAAGACGCAGGTGCTGCCCTTGCAGACGATGACGGGACGCACCTTGGCCCCGGTGCCGCCGGTGACCATCCCCTCCTCCCGGAGGAATGCCTGGAAATCCGGGATGCTCTCGTAGGGGATGCCGGGGACCTCCACCGTCATGCGGGTGGTGAAAGCCACCGTGCCACTGCCGAATTTTTCGGCGGCCTGGCCCACCCGCACCATCTGCCGGGCGGTGAGGGTGCCGTTTTCGGTGATGATGCGCCCGTTGAAGCACTCGGTCCCCCGGTTGAGAAGGAACCCCTCTCCCTTTACTCTCTTGATGTCCTCCGCTTTCAAAGCCACTTTTGCCGCACTCCTTTCGTCCCGCTCCGGCGGTCCGCCGGGCGATCATACAGGCTTAGTTTAGCATATTCCGCCCTGTTTCGCAAGGTAAAAGTTTCTGCCGATCCGGACTGCCGCCGTCTCGCTTTACTAATCCCTCCCTACGGCCGGAAAAGGGCCCCCGCTGTGCGGGGGCCCTTGTTGCTCTCTGAAAGGATGCCGCTTACTTAGTCGTCCCAATCGTCAAAGTGTTTCCGTTTGCCCTTGCCGTGGCTGCCCTTGTTGCCCATGAGGATGACGCCGCAGACCACCGCCACGATGACCAGCGCCACGATGAGCACCGGCACCAGGGGGAAGCCGCCCTTTTCCTCATCGGGCTCGGTATCGGCGGGCTCGCTCTCCGGTTCCGGCTGGCTGGAAGAGGTCTCCGGGACGGGCTCCGGCTCAGGCTCCGGTTCGGGTTCCGGCTCAGACGCGCCGCCGGTGTCCGGGTCGCTGGAGGGAGCGGGGGCCGCGCTGGAGCTGGAAGGGGCGGGGGGTGGGGTGGAGCTGCTGGGCTTCGGCGCGGTGGAGGAGGACACCGGGGCCGCGGAGGAGGTCTGACTGCCGGTGTTCACCAGCTGGGTATCGCTGACGATATAGCTGCCCAGGGTCTTGGTCTTGATGACATAGGCGCCCTCGCTGCTGTCGTAGCTGCCCCCCAGGCGGTAAAGATTGTTGTCCTTATCGATCCCGTAGATGTACTCGCTGGGTTTCATGTAGATATAGAGCTTGCCCTCCAGGTCGAAGGTGGGGACGGCGCTCCAGCTGACGAACCGCAGATCCGCATTGGGGTATTTCTTCGCCACGGTGGCGTTGCTGCTTTCGTTAAAGCCCAGGTACAGGGGGCTCTGGTCCACCACCTTCACCACATACTTGGCCACATCGGTGCCGGAGCCGTTGCTAAACTCCGCGGTGAAGGTGCCGTACCGCTCCTGGTCGTCCTCGTCATCGGTGATGAAGCGGACCTTTTTCTCCATGTAGTCATAGGGGAGGCTGAACTCCTTCTCCCCGGTGCGCACCATATTGGATTTTTCCTCGTTATCCACCGAGGTGATGTACAGATCCCCCTCCTCGATGCGCAGGGTGTAGACGGTGGTGCCCTCGTCGGCTCCCCGGTCCCGGATCTTCAGGGTGCCGGTGAGGGTCGCATCGGCGGTGAGATTCAGTCCCGGCTTGATGCGCACCCGAACGAAGCCGTCCCCGTCCTCAAAGTAGGTGCGCTCGATGTAGTTCGCGCCCCTCTTCCAGCTGGCGGAGATGCTGTGGTACTCGTGGTCCAGGGTGCCGGGGGTGCCCCCGTCCTTCTCGTCTATAAAGTTATCGGTATAGATCCGCAGCTCCTGGCCGGGAAGGACCTTGTTTCCATCGTTATCGGTTTCAAAATCCAACGCAAATGCCATGGCCGCCATAGAGGCCATCATCACGATGGCCAGGACTGCCGAGAGAAATTTCTTCATAGGTTTTGTACCTCCACATCCGCTTTCTGTTATATAGTACGATAAAAACCCCTGTTTTGTTGCATACATTTCGATATTTCTTTTATTATACTGAAAAATTTGTCAAATGGCAACCCACCCAGGGAGTGGAATTTTTACCAAACCGGCATTTTCTGCATAGGATGGTACAAAGTAACCGCCCCCATCACCGGTTACGAAAGGCCCCCCTGCCGGGGCCGGGAAAGGAGTGTTACCATGCAGCGATCCTCTTCGCTGGTTTTCCAGCTTTATTCCGGCCGGGAGGCGACACCGGTGCAGGGCGCCATTGTAGTCCTCACCGATCCTCGCACCGGTCGGCGGACCACCTTTACCACCAATATCTCCGGGCGCACCCCGCCCTTCCGGGTCTGCGCCCCGCCCCAGGAGCTCAGCCTGGACCCGGAAGCCCAGGCCCTCCCCTACGGGCTGTACGATGCCCAGGTGCTGGCGGAGGGCTTTTCCCCCGTGACCATCCGGGGCATCCAGGTCTTTGCCGGGGTGGATTCGGTGGTCCCCCTGGAGATGAACCCCCAGCCGGTGGACCGGGAGCAGGAGCCTGGGGAGGTCTTTGAGATCCCCCCCAACGCCCTGCGCACCACCCCGGACCAGCAGCCCATCGGCCCGGAGGAGGACGTCCCCGCCGGGCGGGTGCTGGATACCGTCTACATCCCCCGGTACATCACCGTCCACCTGGGGGCCCCCAGCGACTCCTCCGCCCGGAACATGACGGTGGACTTCGCCCATTACATCAAAAACGTCGCCAGCAGCGAGATCTACCCCACCTGGCCGGAAAACGCCATCCGGGCCAACATCTACGCCCAGATCTCCTTTGCTCTCAACCGGGTCTTTACCGAATGGTATCCCAGCCGGGGGTACAGCTTCAACATCACCAATCACACCGGCTACGACCAGTACTACGTTCCCGGCCGCAATATCTTCACCAACATCAGCCGCATCGTGGACGAGATCTTCACCACCTACATCCGGCGGCCCGGAGCGTTAAATCCCCTCTTTGCCGAGTACTGCAACGGCACCACCGTCACCTGTGCCGGCCTCTCCCAATGGGGCACCGTCTCCCTGGCGGAGGCGGGGTATTACCCCATCAACATCCTCCGGCGGTACTATGGGAACGTGGAGCTGGTCCAGGCCCGCCAGGTGCGCAATATCGAAAGCTCCTATCCCGGCTCCCCCCTCCAGATGGGGAGCCGGGGTGCGGCGGTGCGCACCATCCAGCGGCAGCTGAACCGCATCCGCCGCAACTACCCGGCCCTCCCGGCCATCTCCCCGGTGGACGGCATCTTTGGCAGCAACACGCGGGCGGCGGTGCTGGCCTTCCAGCGGATCTTCAACCTCACCCAGGACGGCATCGTGGGCCGGGGCACCTGGAACCGCATCTCCAACATCTATGTGGCGGTCACCCGCCTGGCGGAGCTGGGGGGCGAAAGCGAGCCCCTGCCGGAGACCCGCCCCGGCGGAGTCTACCGGCAGGGGGACCGGGGGCCCTACGTGCGGCTGGCCCAGTATTTCCTCCGGGTCATCTCCAACTACTACTACTCGGTGCGCCCCATCCAGCCGGACGGCATCTTCGGCCCCGCCACCAAGAACGCGGTCATCGACTTCCAGAAGCGATTCGGCCTCACCCCGGACGGCATCATCGGCCCCGCCACCTGGAGCAGCCTTTACGATATCTTTATGGGCATCGCCAATACCAGCGGCCTGGTGATCCCCTACCCCGGCGTGCTGCTGCGGGAGGGGAGCCGGGGGGACAACGTCCGCCTGATGCAGGAGTATTTGCAGACCATCAGCCAGCGGTACGACATCCCCTCCGTGGCCATAGACGGCATCTTCGGCCCTTCCACACGGCGGGCGGTGGTGGCCTTCCAGAACCTCTTCGACCTCCCGGCGGACGGCATCATCGGCCGCAACACCTGGGATCGCATCATCACGGTGCGGCTGCTCATCTAGCCCGGCCTGCACCAACAAAAAAACGCTCCGGCGGCTCCTCCTGCCACCGGGGCGCTTTTCTGCGGTCATAGGCCTTGGGGTCCGGGGGCCTGCGGGTGACGGGGTTCAGCCCGTTCCAGCCCTTCCGCCCCTTGGCGTTCAGCTCCCGCTTTTTCCGCTTGGAGAGTTTTTCATAGGGGACAAATTTTTCCATGATAAAGGCTCCTTTCTCAGAAGTTGTACCATTAGCCGAAGTGTACGGATTGGCGAGAAAATTTTCCTCCGCGCTAAAAGCCGCCTGCGGCGGTTGCGCTATGGACGCGCCTGCGGGCGCAGTTTGGCTGACGAAGTCCCAAAAACGCCGAAATCCTTTATGGCTTTCAAGTTTTTGGGATAAAGTCAGACGGGAAATTTGCCGCCAAGACGGGTGCGGCGGCTATTGGTACGGCTTCTCATTCCATGGGGGCGGGGTCCTCTTTCTCGTAGTAATCCAGCATCCCCCGGTAAATCTCCCTGGTCTGGGCCTCATCCCCCCAGGAGAGGGGGTCGTCGGCGTAGCTGAGGGTCCAAAAGGGCTGAACATCCTGGAGCCAGGGGGGAAGCCCCTCCCACAGGCTGTACATCCGCCCGGCAAAGCTGTGGATATTCAGCTCCTCCCGCTGGTAGAGCTCCTTCAGGCGGGCCATGAGGAAACGGCCGAAAACCTCGTTAGAAAAGCTGTTCGTGTGGGCCCCCCAGTATTCCCAGACCCGGACCGCCATCTCCTTCATATCCCGGAAGTTCCATTCCAGCTCCAGCAGGAGCTCATCCTCCGGGTCTTCCAGGAAGAGCTGATCCAGCTTTTCCCGGCAGGCCGCTCCGGACATCAGCCCCTCCCGGTAGAGGAAAACACAGGCAAGCAGCTCCTCCATCCTCATCTCCCCCCGTTCTATATCAGCTCCACCATCACCAGCTCCGGGGGATCGTAAAAGCGGGGGACGCGGGTGTTTTCCCGCGCCAGCCCCCGGCCGACGATCATGGTGGTACTGCCCCTTTGGTATTTCCCCCCGGCGTATGGGGGGAAGAGCCCCTGGTCTGGGGCGTACAGGCCGTTGAGCAGGCCGGGGATCCGCCATTGGCCCCCGTGGGCATGGCCACAGAGGGCCAGGTCAAAGCCATGGTAGGCGTAGAAGCGGAACCACTCCGGGCGGTGGGACAGCAGGACGGTGTAGTGCCCGTTGCGGGACTGCTCCCGCAGGCGGGCAAGCTGCTGCAAAAAGCTCCCGGAATCTCCGCCGTTGTAGAAGGGGTGGACGGTGGAGGCGTCCGGGTCATCCACACCGCAGAGGTTGAGGGTCTGCCCACGGAGCGTCACCGTCTCCATCTCCCCGGAAAGCCTTTTCACCCCGCGCATCGCCAGCAGCGCCATATCGCCGGGGAGAACCTTCCCTTTGTGCCAGTATTCGTGGTTGCCGGTGACGTAGTAGCAGGGGTACTTCCCCGCCACCCCCCGCAGGAAGAGGTCCGCGTTGCGTATATCCCGCCGGTGGTCAAAGATGTCCCCGGCCATCAGCAGGAGGTCCGGCTGTTCCCGGTGGATGGCCTCGATGAGCCGCCGCTCCCCCCGTCCGTGCCGGCAGCAGTGGAGGTCGGAGACCAGGGCGATGCGGAGCGGGCCGGTAAAGCGCCCGGTGCGCACCGTATACCGGCGGACTGTAAGGCCGTTGTACAGCCCCGGCAGCGCCAGGGCGGCCAGCACCGCCCCTCCCCAGGGCAGGAGGCGTTTTCCCCTTGCCATATCCATACTCCCCCTTCCGGCGGCCAAAGCTCCGCCGGTCTTTATTTTACTACAGATCTTGGGAAAAGGCCAGTGGCCGCTTCTTTTTCTTTCCCCTTGACAGCTCCTCCCAGGCCGATTATAATAAAACTGTCTCAAATAATACAGAAATGAGGCGGTCCCCATGTCCCTTTCCCCTGCGCACCTGCGCCTATTGTCCCGGTTCTTCCTTTTCCAAGACCTTCCGCCGGAGGAGCTGGCGGCCCTCACCGCCGGCCTTTCGGCGGAGCGGTACGACCCCGGCCAGGTGATCTACAGCCGGCAGGAGTTCCGGCGGGCCATGGGGGTGGTGCTGGAGGGGAACCTCTCGGTGCTCAAGGGGAAGGAGCTGCTGCTGAACACCCTGGGACCGGGGCAGTGCTTCGGGGCGGCGGCCATCTTCTGCCCGGCGGAGGATTACGTCACCACGGTGGCGGCAAAGACCTCCGCGGCGCTGGTGTTCCTCTCCGACCAATGGCTCACCGGCCTGTTCGCCCGGCATCCCCCCGCCGCCGTGGCCTACATCGCCTTCCTGTCCCAGCGCATCCGGTTTTTGAACCGGAAGATCGACAGCTTCACCGCCCCCAACGCCCAGGAGACCCTCTACCGCCATCTGCTTGCCATCCAGCGGGACGGCACGGCGGAGATCGCCGGCGGCTACAGCCAGCTGGCCAGGGCGCTGAACATCGGCCGGGCCTCCCTCTACCGGGCCCTGGAGGCCCTGGAGGCGGAGGGCCGCATCCGCCGGGAAGGGAAGCGCATCCTTCTGCCGGAGGGCCCCGGCGCCGATTTCTGCTGACGTATGATATGGGAAAGTCTTGTCACCCCACAAAAAAGGAGTCTGAAATTTATGAAAAAGCTGATGTCCCTTGTCCTGGCCCTCACCCTGATCCTGGCCCTGGCCGGATGTTCCGGCGGGACGCCTGCCACCTCCGGCACCACCCTGCCCCCCGCCTCCCCGGCGCCGGAAAGCCCTTCCTCCCAGCCGGAAAGCCCTCCGGATACCGCCTCCTCGTCGGCGGCCCTGGAGAAGACCGGCAAAACCCTCCGGGTGGCCGCTCTCAAGGGCCCCACCGCCATGGGGATGGTGAAGCTGATGGAGGACGCCGCCGCGGGGAACACCGCCAACGGCTACGAGTTCACCCTGGCCGGCTCCCCGGACGAGATCGTGGGCAGCATCATCCAGGGGGAATTTGACATCGCCGCGGTGCCCACCAACCTGGCCGCCACCCTCTACAACAAGACCCAGGGGAAGGTGCAGCTGCTGGCCCTCAACACCCTGGGGGTCCTCTACGTGGTGGAGGCCGGGGATACCATCCGGTCCATCGGGGACCTGGCGGGGAAGACGGTCTATTCCACCGGCAAGGGCTCCACCCCGGAGTTCGCCCTGAACTATGTCCTGGCGGAGAACGGCCTGGCGGACCAGGTGGCGGTGGAGTATAAGACCGAGCACGCCGAGCTGGCCGCCCTCCTCAGCCAGGGGCAGGCGGACGTCGCCCTGCTGCCTCAGCCCTTCGTCACCACCGCCCTCATGCAGAACGACAAGCTGCGGGTGGCCCTGGACCTCACCCAGGAGTGGGACAAGGTCTCCAAAGGGGCCGGCGGGCTGACCATGGGCTGCGTCATCGCCCAGCGGTCCTTCCTGGAGGAAAACGCCGCCGCGGCTGCCGCCTTCCTGGCGGAATATGAGGCCTCGGTGGACTTTGTCACCGACCCCCGGAACCTGGATACCGCCTCCGCCCTGGTGGTGAAGGCGGGCATCCTCCCCAAGGAGCCGGTGGCCAAGGCCGCCCTGCCCCAGTGCGGCATCACCTTCCTCTCCGGGGAGGAGATGAAAAAGACCGCCTCCGGCTTTTTGCAGGTGCTCTACGATGCCGACCCCGCCTCGGTAGGCGGCGCCCTGCCGGATGACGGGCTCTATTACCTGGGATAAAAAAGGGCCGGGGCGCGCTGTCCCCGGCTTTTCCCGCTCTATTCCTCGTTCTCTACGGTAAAGACCTCCTCGATGGGCACCCCGAACACCTGGGCGATGTTCCAGGCCAGCACCAGGGAGGGGTTGTATTTCCCCTTCTCCAGGTTGCCGATGGTCTCCCGCCGGACCCCCACCCGCCTTGCCAGCTCCTCCTGGTTCAGCCCCAGCCGGGCCCGGTGCTCCTTCATGCGGTTATAAATCACGGCTCCGCCCCCCTCTGCTCCCGCCATTCCAGCACCAGCAGGGCGATGGTAAAGACCAGGATAGCGGCGGCAAAGCTGAGACCGAAGGCGGCAGGGACAGCCCTCCGGCCGTCGGAAAAGGCAGCGCAGAGGAACATAAGGGGCACCAGGGCCAGCAGCTCTGTCAGAAAGGCGCAGGTGGCGGCCTTTTGCAGGTTCTGCCGGAACAGTTCATCCGGCAAGACCCAGAAATAGCGCAGGTAGTAGGCAAAGCCGAAAAAGCCGTAGAACCCTTCGTTGCCGGTGGTCCATCCAAGGACCGCGATGAGGGACAGCAGGGACAGGAACCCCAGGCAGTTGATCTTTCGCTTTCTTTGTTTCACCATTTGGAATCGTTCCCCTTTCGATACGTGGTATATTTCGCACTTTATGTTATGAATATACCACATCGGGAACAACTTGTCAACCCCTGAGCTTGATAAAAGAAAGGAGGCCTCGCCATGGACATCCCCCGTATCCTCCGCCGGGCCTGGATCCCCGGCCTGTGGCTGCTGCTGTGGCAGGGGGCGGCCCTCCTGGTGGGGGAGGAGCTGCTCCTTCCCGCCCCCCTGCCGGTGCTGGGGCGGATGCTGGCCCTCCTGGGGGAGGGGGACTTCTGGCTGACCTGCGGCCACTCCCTGGGGCGAATCCTTCTGGGCTTTCTTCTGGGGGTGCTCCTGGGCGGCCTCCTGGCGGTCCTCTCCGCCCGCTTCCCCCTGGTGGGGGCCTTCTTTTCCCCCGCCATGGCAGCGGTAAAGGCCACGCCGGTGGCCTCCTTTGTCATCCTGGTCCTGGTGTGGCTCCGGGGCGAGAACCTCTCGGTGTTCATCTCCTTTTTGATGGTGCTGCCCCTGGTCTGGCAGAACGTCAGCCAGGGCATCGCCGGGGCAGACCGGCAGCTCCTGGAGATGGCCCAGGTCTACCGCCTCTCCCCCCGGTCGATCCTGCGGGCGGTCTATCTGCCGGCGGTGCTCCCCCATCTCCTTTCCGCCCTGCGGGTGGGCTTCGGCTTCGCCTGGAAGGCGGGGATCGCCGGAGAGGTGCTGGCTATCGCCCCCGGTTCCATCGGGCGGCGGCTCCACGACGCCAAAACCGGCCTGGAAATGGTGGACCTCTTCGCCTGGACGGGATTTATCATCCTCCTTTCGGTACTGCTGGAGCGGGGTATGATGGCCTTCCTGGCCCGCCGCTTCCCCGGAAAGGAGCGAGACTGATGGAGCTTTCCCATGTGACCTTCGGATACCCCGGCCGGATGATCTTCCGGGACCTTTCCCTTGCTCTCAAGCCGGGGGAGCCGGTGGCGATGATGGGCCCCTCCGGCTGCGGCAAGACCACCCTCCTGCGGCTGATGGCGGGGCTGGAAAGGCCCCTCTCCGGCACGGTCTGCGGCATCCCCCCGGAGGGGGTCTCCATGGTGTTCCAGGAGAACCGCCTGGTCCCCTCCCTCACTGTCCTGGAAAATCTGGCCCTGGTCTCCCCCCGGTCCCGCCGGGAGGAGCTCCTTGCCCTCCTCGCCCCCCTGGGGCTGGCGGCGGAGGGAGACAGCCTCCCCTCCGCCCTCAGCGGGGGGATGGCCCGGCGGGTAGCCATAGCGCGGGCGGCGGCCCTGGGCAGTTCCCTGCTGCTGCTGGATGAGCCCTTCACCGGCCTGGACCCGGAAAACCGGCAGCGGGCGGCGGCCTTCCTCCGGGAGCGGTTCGCCGGGGCCAGGGTGGCGGCGGTGGTCCACCACCGGGAGGAAGCGGACCTCCTGGGGGCCCGGATCGTCGGCGCAGGGACCTTCTGCGGAAGGTCCGGGGAGCCCTAACGGGCTCCGCTGCGCCTCACGGGGGGACCAGTCCCCCCGTGTACCCCCCTGCCCTCCGGGGGGGATTAGGGGGAAAGCCCGTTCTTCCCACTGGCCCGAAGGGCCGCCAAAAGTTTCGCTCAAGCCTTTTCAAAGGCTTGCGGGGTCCAGGGGCAGAGCCCCGGCCGCCTTCCGCAGAAAGTTTCTGCGCCCCGGTCCTCCCTTTTTTGGGGGAAAACCGGGGCGTCTTGATCGATAGTTCCGTCAGTGGTTCCCGCTGCTCTTCTTGGCCTCTTCCAGGGCCAGCAGGCAGGCGGCGCGGGCGTCCTCCATGGTCTCTGCGGCCACCAAAAAGCGGTTGTTGTGGCAGAAGCGCAGCGTGGGGATGCCGGTGATGGCGGAGAGCTCCTCCGGGCTCTTGCCGGTCCAGGGGGCGGGGAAGGGACATTTCAGCGTCCCGTCCTTTTCCGGCGCCGGCACGGCTTGGCCGCTCCAGCCCCCCCGCTGGGAAGGGTACACCACGAATTTGGCGGGGCTTTTGGACACAAAGGGCTTCCAGGGGCAGTAGGTGTCCAGCACCACGATGCCGTCCTCCATGGCCTTCAGGGCCTCCTTCACCAGGCGGTAGGCCCTGCCGGTAGCCAGGATGCAGTCCAGGCGGTTTTGGAGCACCTGCCGGGCCAGCTCCACCGCCTGGGCAAACCGCCGGTCCGGGTCCTCCCCGCTGTCCCACCGGGGGTTGAAGTCCGCGATCATCTCCGGGATGGCCCCGCCGCAGCCGGTGTTGTCGTCCAGGTCGATGGCCTGGATAAAGCGCTCGTCCAGGCGCCTGGCCTCCGTCTCCCCCAGGATGGAGGCGCCGTATTCCCGCCACAGCAGGCCGAAGGCGGCGTAGGGGACCCCATTCTCCCGCACCGGAGCCCCGGACTGGTGGTGGTCAAACTCCCCCCAGCCGATGTCAAAGGCCATCCCGTCAAATCCCTCCGGAAGCTGAAAGACCCGCCGGACGGCCACCTCCGGCTTCAGGATCTTTAACAGCGCCGCTCCAAAGACATCGTCGGCGTGGAACCTCCCGGCGTGGGTGTAAACGACGTCTGGAATTTCCCGCATGGTCCTCTCCCCTTTCCCAATTTACCCTGGCGCGATTCTTCCTCTTATTCATTTATTTTATATTTTACACAGTTCGGAGAGGAAAAGCAATCGGATTTTCTTTGAAAAACCAATTGCCGAATCCGCCCCGATGCCGTATAATCAAATTATATCCGATGATCTAAGAAGGAGCGTATCGCCATGTCCGAACATCCGATGAAATTTGAGACCATCCAGCTCCACGCCGGGCAGGAGCTGGCCGACCCCGCCACCGGGGCCCGCGCGGTGCCCATCTACCAGAGCTCTTCCTTCGTCTTTGATGACGCCCGGCAGGCGGCGGATCGGTTCGCACTGGCGGAGGACGGGTACGTCTACTCCCGCATCAGCAACCCCACCTGCGATGTCTTTGCCGCCCGCGTAAACGCCATGGAGGGGGGCGTAGGAGCCGCCGCCTTCGCCAGCGGGGCCGCCGCCATCGTGGGGGGCGTCCTGGGGCTTTGCGGGGCCGGGGACCACATCGTGGCCGCCACCAATATCTACGGCGGCACCTACAGCGTCTTTGCCAACACCCTGCCCCGGTACGGCATCACCTGCACCTTTGTGGACCCCCACAGGGCCGGGGCCTTTGAGGAGGCCATCCGGGAAAACACCCGCCTGGTCTTTGCGGAGACCCTGGGCAACCCCAATTCCGACCTCATCGATATGGAGGCGGTGGCCCGGACCGCCCACAGCCACGGCATCCCCCTGATGGTGGACAACACCTTTGCCACCCCCTACCTCTTCCGGCCCCTGGAGCACGGGGCGGACCTTGTGGTCCACTCCGCCACCAAGTTCCTGGGGGGACACGGCACCACCATCGGCGGCGTGCTGGTGGACGGCGGCACCTTCGACTGGGAGAAAAGCGGAAAATATCCCTCCCTGGTGGAGCCGGACCCGGCTTACCACGGCCTCAGCTACGTAAAGGCCGCCGGCCGGGCCGCCTACATCACCCGCGTGCGGGGGGTCATCCTCCGGGACCTGGGAGCCTGCCTTGCCCCCATGAACGCCTTCCTCCTCCTCCAGGGGCTGGAGACCCTCTCCCTGCGGGTGGAGCGCCATGTGCAAAACGCCCTGGCGGTGGTGGAGTTCCTGAAAGATCACCCCCAGGTGGAATCGGTGAGCCACCCCAGCCTGCCGGAATGCGGCTGCCGGGAGCTCTACGACCGGTACTTCCCCCAGGGGGCCGGGTCCATCTTCACCTTCTGCGTAAGGGGCGGGGAGGCGGCGGCCCTGGACTTCTGCAACCGCCTCAAGATCTTCTCCCTCCTGGCCAATGTGGCGGATGTCAAGAGCCTGGTCATCCACCCCGCCACCACCACCCATGGCCAGATGAGCCGGGAGGAGCAGGCCGCGGCGGGCATCTCCCCCAGCACCATCCGCCTTTCCGTCGGCACCGAGCACATCGACGACATCCTCTGGGACCTGGACCAGGCCCTGAACCAATAGGAGGAAACGCCCCTATGCCGAGCATTGCCCTTTGCAGCGACAACGTCACCCAGCTGGAGCACCTGGCCGGCCTCCTTTCGGCATACGGCCAGGCCCATCCGGCTCCCCCCATGGAGGTGCGCCGGTTCCACTCCTTGTACGACCTGCTGGACCGCCTGGCGGCGGGACGCCGCTTTTCCCTCTGCCTTTTGGACCACGGCTACCAGCCCTGGATGGGGAACCTCTCCCCGGAGGCCCTGCTGCGCCGGTCCTTTCCAGACGGGGACCTGGTGGGCTTCACCGCCCTGCCCTCCGCCGCCTTCCCCCGGCCCATCCCCAGCGACCCCCTGGGCCTGGCCGCCTGCATCTGCAAGCCGGTGGATGATTACCTTCTCTTCCGGGTGCTGGAGCGGCTCATCCGGGAGGAGGCCCCCGAAGAGGAGCCCCTCCGGCAGCCGGGGACACCGCCGCCGATGCTCCTCTTCCCCACCCCGGAGGGACCGCGGGAGCTGCCCTTTTCCTCGGTGGTCCACCTCTCCTACGATGACCACATCATCACCTGCCGGACGGCGGAGGGCGAAGCGGTGCGCAGCTCCACCCTGCGGCGGCCCTTTCCCCAGGTGGTGCGCTATCTGCTGCTGCACCAGAATTTTTCCCAGGTCTCCGCCGCCCAGCTTGTGAACCTGGACTACCTGCGGGAGGTGGACCGGAAGGCCTCCCCGCCGGTGCTCCGGATGGAGGGCGGCCTGGAGCTGCCCATCCCCCGCACCTCCCTCCCCGGCCTGCTGGAGGAGATCCGCCGGTACCGCCCGGATTTTCCCTCCGATTTCAAGGGATAAATCGCAATTTAATAGAAAAAAGCAGGGGGCTACCCTGCTTTTCCTTTATACCTATGGCAAAACCGGAAGGATCTGGTCCCAGGCCCGCTGGCTCATCCCCAGCTCCTGGTAATTTTTGCGGAAGTATTCCCGCGCCGCCCGGTTCAGCATCGTGTAGTCCCCCCGGCGCACCGGTATCTCCTGGGCCTCCAGCGCCTGGAACAGTTCCTCCTCCTGGCGGGTGCGGGCGGTAAAGACCGACTGGGGCACATAGGCCGCCGCCGCCCGGATGATCTGGGCGGTCTCCTCCTCCACCGCGTCCTTCCCCAGCACCAGCCACATCCCCCGGACCCGGTGGGCGGTGTCCTCCAGGCATTTCAGCTCCTGGGGGAGGTCCTCGGCGTCCAGCTCCTCCAGGGGATATTCCAGGAACTTCACCGTCCGGTTTTCCAGATAGCCCCGGAGCTCCTCCGGGCTGCCGGTGTACATCTTCACCGCCCGCAGGTCCTCCAGCATACCCTCAAAGTAGCCGGAGCCCTCCCGGTCCTCCAGCACCCCCACAGAGGTGCCGGCAAAGCCGATCTCCGGGTAGAAGGTCCCCCGGCAGAGGAGAACGGTGCGGCCCTGATACCACAGGCCGATGATCTCTCCTCCCAGGGCCTCCCGGAGGGAACCGCTGCCCCGCACCGCTCCGTCCTCCGCCCCCATGACCGCCAGGTACGATTCCACCCCGTCCATCAGGAAGGGCCAGTCCAAAAAGCCCATGGAGGGGTCGGCGGCGATGAGGTCCTGATTTTCCAGCAGGGCCAGCTGGGTGGCCCCGTGGGCCAGGGCCAGGGCGGGATTGTTGGAGGAGACCACCTCCAGGGTGATGGCCCCGTCGGAAAGCTCCAGCAGGGCCGCCCCCAGCTGGTTGACAGCGCTCTGGGTCACCTGGTCCGCGTTCTGGGGCACATCGATGGTGATGGTCTGGGGTTCCACCGTCCGGGAGGAGGGCTCCACCCTGGGGTAGCGGGCCAGGTCGGGGCCGCACCCCGCCAGCAGGCAGAGGGCCAGCAGGCCGGCAAGGAATCGTCGCTTCATGGCGGGAGCCTCCTTTCTTTTAAGGACTTTGGCCGCTTTTCTTTTTGCTTCTTTTTCTTTTCCCGCGAAAGGAAAAAGAAGTGGGGGCTGGGGCAACGCCCCAGAATCGCCAGATCGGCTACAGCTGATTACAGAGGTAATCGATGCGCTGGGCATGGAAGCCGGTGTTGGCGGCAAAGGAATTGTTGATGAAGATGACGGTATCGATGCCGTTTTCCACCACGAAGTTATAGACCGACTGCTCGCTGTGCCGGTAGTCGATGACATAGGTGTCCTCAAAGTTGGCAAAGAGCCAGGGGACGAAGGCGTTGCCGTAGGATTCCTTCAGCACCAGGACCTTCCTGCCGTTCTGGACATCCGGGTTGTGGACGGCGAAGAGGGGGTTATCCGCCCAGATGAACACCCCGTAGCTGTTGCCCCCGGCGGAGGACTCGGACCACGGGAACACCTCCAGGGGCTGGGCGTAGCCCTTCATCCACAGCTGGGCGGTGGCGTTTGGCGCGGTGATGTAGTAATCCACCCAGTCGGGATTCTCCTCCAGGCGTGGGTCCCTGGTGGCGTTGTAGACAGTGCCCAGGAAGGGCTGGATGGTGCGCTTTTCCACCTGGGAGATATTCACCTCCTCCAGCCCGGCGGCCCGGCAGAAGGCCACATAGGCGTAGTAGGCCCCCAGGGCGGTCCAGTGGTGGTCGGTGCGGAAGTAGAGGTATTTATCGGTGTTCTGGGCGATCCAGCTGTAGGCGTCCACGGTGGTGACGCTCTCCCCCATCTGGGAATAGAGGTACTGGATGTTCTCCTTCTGGGAGTTGGAGAGGGACCGGTATTTTTCCGGCAGATAGAACTCCCCGGAGCAGGGCACCACGATATTATAGACCTTGGCCTGCCCCCCCAGACGGTCGGCAAATTTGGTCAGGATGCCGGCGTACTGCTCCGCCACCGGGCGGTAGCCGCCGAAGAGGGTCATCCCCCGGTCCCCCACGATGCAGTACCCCTCGGTGAGGTAGCCGTCCGGCACCTCCGGGGGGGCATCCGGGACAGAGGAGGCGGAGCTTTCCTCCGGCTGGGAGGAGTCCTTTATATCCCCCGGTCCGGGGGCCGGCTGGGAAGAGGAAGGCGCCGGCTGGGAGGACGGGGGGGGAGGGCTGGCGGGAGAGGAGGACTGGCTGCCCCCGGAGGGCTGGGTATAGATCTTGATCTCATCCTCCCCCCGGACGCCCTTCCAGTCATCCAGGATGGCGGCGGCTGCGATGAAGCCGTCCCGGCCGGGGAAGGTATCGGCATAATAGGCCTCAAAGTCCCGCAGCCACTCCCCGCTCCACAGGGCCTTGGGGGAGAAGGCGGGGAAGGAAGCCAGCTCCCGCTTTTCGTAGACGGAAACGGTGGGCTTGGGGAGCACCAGGGAGAGGACCCCCACCAGGGCCAGCACCGTCACCAAAAAGACCGCCGCCCCCTGGCAGGCCCGGCGATAGATGCCGCGGGAGGGGGCCGCGTACTTTCCCTCCGTTTCGTTTTTCTTCTCATACTGTGCCATGATATGTCACCTCGTTAGAAGCGGTATGGTACAAATTCTCAGAATCGGAAGTACAAAAAGGGGTTGTAGCTCTGGCCCACCAGGTAGGCGGTGGAGACCATCACCAGCAGCAGGCAGCAGACCGCCTGGAGCAGCACCACCCCCGCCTGCTTCCCCTCCCCGTCGGCGTACCGGGCGGCCAGATTTTTCAGCCCCGGCAGGATGGGGGCGCAGAAGGCCAGGGAGAGCGCCAGCCAGAAGATCTGGTTCTGGACGGTGACCCAAAGACCGGGGTCCGGGGCCAGCCGCCCGCCGAAGAGGATGGGCAGGAACTCCAGGAGCCGCCGGGCATCCACAAAATAGAAGATGCTCCACCCCACCAGCACCGCCAGGGTGGACCAGAGCCAGCCCACAAAGCCGGGGAGGCGCTCCAGCCACCGCAGGAGGAAGGTCTTTTCCAGGATGAGCAGGAACCCGTACCACACCCCCCACAGGACGAAGTTCCAACTGGCCCCGTGCCAAAGCCCGGTTAGGAGCCAGACGATGCAGATGTTCCGCAGCTGGTGGCGGTACCTGCCCCCCAGGGGGATGTAGACGTAATCCCGGAAGAAGGAGGAGAGGGAGATGTGCCACCGCCGCCAGAAGTCGGTGACCGACCGGGCGATGTAGGGGTAGTTGAAGTTCTCCATGTAGTGGAAGCCGAAGACCCGGCCCATGCCGATGGCCATATCCGAGTAGGCGGAGAAGTCGTAGTAGATCTGGAGGGTGAACATCAGGATGCCGAAGAAGGCCCCGGCGGTGGTGAGGCGGCCCAGGTCCCCATCCAGGTACTGCCCCGCCAGCTTGCCGGCGGCGTTGGCCACCACCACCTTTTTGCAGAGGCCCACACAGAACCGGCAGAGGCCTCCCCAAACCTCAGCGGGGTCGCTCTTCCGATGGTCGATCTCCTGGGCGATCCACCGGTAGCGGACGATGGGCCCCGCCACAAGCTGGTGGTACATGGTGACGTACATCAGGAACTTCACAAAGCTGGGCTGGGCCTCCACGTCCCGGCGGTACACATCCGCCATGTAGGAGATGATCTGGAAGGTGTAGAAGCTGATGCCGATGGGCAGCACCAGCCCCGGCCCCACAAAGCTGGTGCCAAAGAGGGCGTTGATGTTCTCGTACAGAAAGCCGGTGTACTTAAAGAGCACCAGCAGGGAGAGGTCCAGCACCACCGCCGCGATGAGGGCGCAGCGGGCCTCCAAACGGTCCGGCTCCTCCAGGTGCTTTTGGATGTGCAGGGCCAGCAGCCAGTTGATGAGGGCGGTGGCGATGAGGAGGAAGACCCACACCGGTTCCCCCCAGGCGTAGAAGACCAGGGAAAAGCAGACCATGACGGCGTTCTTCATCCGGATGGAGGGGACGGCGAAGTAGAGGATGATATTGGCGGGGAGAAATATATATAGAAAGAAAAGGTTGGAGAAAACCAAAGGCTGCGGCCCCCTTCTGTTTTTCGACAAAATTTTTGCGGGCACTTGTAATGATACCCTTTTTTTAGTAGAATTACAAGGGTATCTTTTCCCGCGGCCCGCCCAATAACCAAGGTTCGGGAGAGCTTCCCATTTTTCGAGGTTTAACGACATTAAACTACAGATGATTTTACCCCATGGGACACCCTTTGTCAAGAGCACTTCTCCTAGGCTCCCTCGCTGAGGGAGCTGTCAGCCGTAAGGCTGGCTGAGGGAGTTAAAAAGTTACGCACTCCCTCCGGAACGGCAAAACCGCCGCATCCACACTATCTCTAAAGCTAAAGGAAGGATCCATCCTATGCAGATCAGCGAAAAAAAAGCGATGCTCCTCATGTGCCTCTGCGCCTTTCTCTGGAGCATTGGCGGGCTGTTCATCAAGCTCCTGCCCTGGCACGCGGCGGTGATCTGCGGGCTGCGCTCCCTCATCGCGGCCATCATCATCCTGGTGTATATGCGGGTCACCGGCTGCCATCTGGCCCTCAAAAACCCCCTGGTGTGGCTCAGCGGCCTGGGGCTGATGGGCACCATGCTCCTCTTCGTCTTCGCCAACAAGCTCACCACCAGCGCCAACGCCATCGTCCTCCAGTCCACCAGCCCCCTGTACATCATGATCATCGCGGCGGTCTTCCTGGGGGCCCGGTACAGCCGCCGGGAGCTGGTGATGGTGGGCATCGTCATGGCGGGCATCACCCTCTTCTTTTTCGACCAGCTCACCCCCGGCGGCCTTTTGGGGAACCTGCTGGCCCTCCTCAGCGGCCTCACCATGGCCCTGATGTACACCGCCTCCGGCCGCCTGCCGGACGATTCCAGTTCCATGTCCGCCCTGGTGGTGGGACACCTGGGGGCAGCCCTGGCCGGCCTCCCCTTCATCCTCCTCTCCCCGCCGGAGATCACCCCCCTCTCCGTTGCCTCCATCCTCATCCTGGGGGTGTTCCAGCTGGGCATCCCCTACATCCTCTACGCCATCGCCGTCCGGCGGTGCTCCCCCCTCTCCTGCTCCCTCATCGGCATGATCGAACCCCTCTTCAACCCGGTGTGGGTCTTTCTGGTGGTGGGGGAGGCTCCGGGATTTTTTGCCTTCATCGGTGGTATAATAGTCCTGACTACCGTCACCCTCTGGTCGGTGAGCAATGCCAAGCAGGCCGTAAAATGATAGATAAGCAGTTGAAAAGGAGACAGCATCCATGGAAAACACGCCAGTGGTAAATCCTGGGAAAAACGAGATCATCGAGGTGGACGGGGTGCAGTACCGCCGTCTCTGCATCAAGACCCACGTCATCAAGGACGGGGACAGCATCCCGGAGGCGGCCATGACCTACGCCGCCCCCCATATGCAGGAAGGGGACGTGCTCTTCATCACCGAAAAAGCGGTGGCCTGCACCCAGAAGCGGGCCATCCCCCTGAAGGACATCCACCCCCGCCCCCTGGCCCGGTTCCTCTCCAAGTTCGTGCTGAAGACCCCCTACGGCATCGGCCTCGCCATGCCGGAGACCATGGAGATGGCCCTGCGGGAGTGCGGCACCCTGCGCATCCTCTTTGCGGCGGCGGTCTCCGCCATCGGCAAGCTCTTCGGCATCCGGGGGTGGTTCTACAACATCGCCGGGGAGAAGGCCAGGGCCATCGACGGCCCCTGTGACTTCACCCTCCCCCCCTACAACGAATATGTGGTGCTGGGCCCCGCCGACCCGGACAAGGTGGCGGAGGAGGTCTCCGCCCGCACCGGGCACCCCACCCTCATCACCGACATCAACGACCTGGGGGGGAACATCCTGGGGCGGTGGCCCAAGGACCTTTCCGACGAGCTGTATGTCCGCATCCTGAAGGACAACCCCCTGGGCCAGCAGAGCGAGCAGACGCCTATGGGCATCATCCGGAGGGTGTAGCGCCATGAAGACCGGACTAGTCCTGGAGGGCGGCGCCATGCGGGGCATCTACACCGCCGGGGTGCTGGACGTTTTCCTGGAGCAGGGGATCGCCCCCGGAATGGTGATAGGGGTCTCCGCCGGGGCCATCCACGGCATCTCCTTCCTCTCCGGCCAGGGGGGCCGGAGCATCCGCTACTACATGAAATATTGCCGGGATAAGCGCTTTATGAGCTTTTACTCCCTGCTGACCACCGGGGACGTGGTGGGGGAGCAGTTCTGCTACCACGACATCCCGGAGACCCTGGACCCCTTTGACCACGACGCCTTTGAGGCAAACCCCATCCCCTTCTGGGCGGTGTGCAGCAACCTGGAGACCGGCCAGGCGGAGTATATCCGCTGCCCCACCCTCCGGGGGGAGGCCATGGAGTACCTGCGGGCCTCCGCCTCCATGCCCTTCCTCTCCCGGCCCATCACCGTCGGGGGCAGGGTCCTGCTGGATGGCGGCGTCTGCGACAGCATCCCCGCCTTGGCGGCCCTGGACCGGGGGTGTGAAAGGATCGTGGTGGTGCTCACCCGCCCGGCGGAGTACCGGAAGAAGCCCTCCGGCGCCGCCATGGCCCGGCTGCGCTACCGGGAGTACCCCCATTTTGTCCGGGCCGTTTCCCGCCGCTACCGGGTGTATAACGACACCCTGGACCTGCTGCCCCGGCTGGAGGCGGAGGGGAAGGCCCTGGTGCTCCGTCCCAGCCGGGACCTGGGCATCGCCCGGATGGAGAAGGACACCCGGCGCATCCTGGCCCAGTACCGCCTGGGCCGCCGCGACGCCCTGGAGCGGGTGAAGGAGATCCGGGCGTTCTTAGAGGAGGGGCAGGCGGCACCCGCCCAGAGGGAACTGCCGGCAGGCGGAAGATAACCGAAAGGGTCCACGGCCTTACAGGCTGTGGGTCCTTTTTGCCTCCGCCAAAAGGCGGATGTGCCAAGATCCTGGGGACGGCCCTCCGGCCTATCCCTCCGCTGTATAAATTCAACAAAATCAGCTCCCATCTTTACTGCATTTTTCCGAATTTACTGCCAGGGAACAAAATCCTCTTGCATTTCCGGGGAAATACAGCTATCATAATAGCTGTAAGGCGTCTGGAAACGATACCGGTAGCGTTCCCGGAACCGTTATCAGAGCAACATATGTACCGGAAAGATAATTAGGAGGAAAAGACAATGAGTAAGAAACTCTTGGCGCTCTCCCTGGGGATCCTCATGATCCTTTCTGTGATGGCCGGCTGCGGCGGCAATAGCGGCGGCAGCAGCGCCCCCGCTCCCTCGGCCGGCGGCAGCACCCCTGCCCCGGAGAATAACGGCAGCGCCGCCCCCACCGGCGGCAGCGTCTACTACCTGAACTTCAAGCCGGAGGCCGATGCCGCCTGGCAGGCCCTGGCCAAAGAGTACACCAAGGAGACCGGCGTTGAGGTGAAGGTCCAGACCGCCGCCTCCGGCCAGTACGAGACCACCCTGATGAGCGAGATCGCCAAGACCGAGGCTCCCACCCTCTTCCAGGTGAACGGCCCTGTGGGTCTCGCCAAGTGGAAGGACTACTGCTACGACCTCACCGGCTCCCAGATCGCCGGGGAGTTGAGCAGCCAGGACTTCGCCCTGATGGACGGCAGCAAGATGGCCGGCATCGCCTATGTCATCGAGACCTACGGCCTCATCTACAATAAGGACCTGCTCCAGAAGGCCGGCTACACCGAGGCCGACATCACCGACTTCGCTTCCTTCAAGAAAGTGGTGGAGGACATCACCGCCCGCAGCGGCGAGCTGGGCTTCTCCGCCTTCACCTCCGCCGGGATGGACGGCTCCTCCGACTGGCGCTTCAAGACCCACCTGGCCAACCTCCCTATCTACTACGAGTTCGAGGCCGATAAGATCGGCGATACCGATGCCATCAAGGGCACCTACCTGGATAACTACCGCCAGATCTGGGATCTGTACATCAACAACGCCACCTGCGCCCCCGCTATGCTCTCCGCCAAGACCGGCGATGACGCGGTAGCCGAGTTCGTCACCGAGCAGGCCGTCTTCTATCAGAACGGCACCTGGGCCTACGGCGATGTTTCCGACCTGGGGGACGATAACCTGGGTATGCTGCCCATCTACATCGGCGCCAGCGGCGAGCAGAACCAGGGCCTCTGCACCGGCACCGAGAACTACTGGTGCGTCAACACCAAGGCCGCTCCCGAAGACATCCAGGCCACCCTGGACTTCATGTACTGGTGCGTCACCTCGGATACCGGACTTAAGTATATGTGCTCCGGCGACCAGATGGGCTTCGTCATCCCCTTCAAGAAGAACCTGCCTTCCGAGAACGCCCTGGTGAACATCGCCAACGACTACGTGGCGGCCGGCAAGACCTCCATTAAGTGGTGCTTCCCCACCATGCCCTCCGAGGAGTGGAAGAACGTCCTGGGCTCCGCCCTCACCACCTACGCTGCCGACCAAACCGATGCCAACTGGGAGACCGTCAAGACTGCCTTTGTGGACAACTGGGCTGCCGAAAAGGAAAAGGCTAAAGCCAAGGCCAACAGCTGATCCCTCTGTTTCCAAAGACCGGACCGGGGCGGGCGGGTCATCCGCCTGCCCCGGTTTGTTTTCCCCCGGACGCCGGAGGCGGAAGCTGTATTCCGTTTTGCAATACAGCTCCTGCCCCTGTTCTCCGGGGAACGACATCACCGAAAGGAGGCTCCATCTGTGGAAAAATCCATCAAGCGGTATTTTCCCGTCTTTCTTCTGCCCACCTTCCTCGCCTTTATCATCGGCTTCATCGTCCCCTTCCTCATGGGTCTCTACCTTTCCCTCTGCAGCTTCCGCACCGTCACCGACGCCAAATTCATCGGCCTGGGGAACTTCGTCGAGGCCTTCCAGGACCCGGAGTTTATCCACGCCTTTTTCTTCACTGCCGGCTTTACCATCGTAACGGTGGTGCTCATCAACGTCCTGGCCTTTGCGGTGGCTATGATCCTCACCAAGGAGATCCCCGGCACCAATATCTTCCGCACCGTCTTCTTCATGCCCAACCTCATCGGCGGCATCGTGCTGGGATACATCTGGCAGCTCATCTTTAACGGCATCCTGGCCCGGTACGACCTGGCCCTGAAGATCAGCGCCAAGTACGGCTTCTGGGGCCTGGTGATCCTGGTCTGCTGGCAGCAGATCGGCTATATGATGATCATCTACATCGCCGGCCTCCAGGCCATCCCCGGCGACCTCAACGAGGCCGCCTCCATCGACGGTGCCAACGGCTGGCAGTGCCTTTGGAACGTCACCATCCCCAATATGATGCCTTCCATCACCATCTGCACCTTCCTCACCATGACCAACGGCTTCAAGCTCTTTGACCAGAACCTCTCCCTCACCGCCGGCGAACCTATGAAACAGACCGAAATGCTGGCCCTGAATATCTTCAACACCTTCTACAGCCGCGTGGGCTGGCAGGGCGTGGGCCAGGCCAAGGCCGTGGTGTTCTTCGTCCTGGTGGTGGGGCTGGGTATCCTCCAGCTCCAGATGACCCGTTCCAAGGAGGTGCAGCAGTAATGACCAAGCGGAAAAAAGGCCTTGCGGCCACCGTTATCTTCACCCTGGTGTCCATCCTCTACGTATCCCCTCTGTTCATCGTGCTGATGAACTCCTTTAAGAAGAAGGCCTTCATCAACCTGGAACCCTTTAAGCTCCCCAGCGAGAAGACCTTCATCGGGCCGGAAAACTATGTCAACGCCGTGGAAAAATACGGCTTCTTGCAGGCGGTCCTCTGGACGGTGGTCATCACCGTGGGTTCGGTGCTGGTGATCCTCCTGTGCACCTCCATGTTCGCCTGGTACATCACCCGCGTCAAGAGCACCACCACCAAGTTCCTGTACCTCCTCTGTGTCTTCTCCATGGTGGTGCCCTTCCAGATGGTGATGTTCACCCTCTCCCTGGTCACCGACCGGCTGCGCCTCAACACCCCCTGGGGCCTTGTCATCATCTACCTGGGCTTCGGCGCGGGGCTGGCGGTGTTCATGTTCTGCGGCTTCGTCAAGTCCATCCCCATCGAGATCGAGGAGGCCGCCATGATCGACGGCTGCTCCCCCCTGCGCACCTTCTTCTCGGTGGTGCTGCCCATCATGAAGCCCACCTACATCTCGGTGGGCATCCTGGAGACCATGTGGATCTGGAACGACTTCCTGCTGCCCTACCTCACCCTGGACCTCAATAAATACAGCACCATCTCCATCGTCATCCAGCGGATGCAGGGCTCCTACGGCCGGGTGGACATGGGTGCCATCATGGCGGCCCTGGTGCTGGCTATCATCCCCATCGTGGTATTCTACCTTAGCTGCCAGAAATATATCATCAAGGGTGTTGCGGCCGGCGCCGTAAAGGGGTAGAATAAAAGGGTATCTTGCCGAAAGGGGGGATGGATCGTGACCATCAAGGATATTGCCCGGCTTTCCGGGTGCGGGGTGGCCACCGTCTCCCGTGTCCTCAATAACCACCCGGACGTCAGCGGGGAGACCCGCCGGCGGGTGATGGCGGTGGTGGAGGAAAACGGATTCCAGCCCAACAACAACGCAAAGCGCCTCAAGCAGCAGGCGGGGAGCAGCATCCTCATCCTGGTAAAGGGCACCCAGAATATGCTCTTTGCAGATCTGGTGGAGCGCCTCCAGGCCCTGCTGGGCGAAAACGACCGGGACGCCAGCGTCCATTACCTGGACGAGGACGGCGACGAGGTGGGCTATGCCCTGCGCCTCTGCCGGGAACGGAAACCCCCCGGCATCCTCTTCCTGGGGGGGGACCTGGAGCGGTTCCGCCAGGGCTTCGGGGCCATCACCGTCCCCTGTGTCCTCCTTACCAACACCGCCAGGGAGCTGGGCTTCGGAAATCTTTCCTCCCTCACCACCGACGACCGGGCCGCCGCCGCCCAGGTGATCGACTTCCTGGCGGAAAAGGGCCACCGGCACATCGGCGTGCTGGGGGGGAACTGGGCCTGCTCCCAGATCAGCTACCGCCGCCTCCTGGGCTGCCGGGACAGCGTGGAGCGGCTGGGCCTCCCCTTTGAGGAGCGGCAGTGCGAGCCCTGCCGGTATTCCATGGCGGAATCCTATGCCGCCGCCCGCCGCCTGCTGGACCGCTGCCCGGAGCTCACCGCCATCTTCGCCATGAGCGACGTGATGGCTATGGGGGCCATCCGCGCCATCCGGGACCTGGGCCGCCGTGTGCCGGAGGATGTCTCGGTGGTGGGGTACGACGGGATCCCCATCTCCGATTACCTGGTGCCCCGCCTGACCACCGTCCGCCAGGACACCCAACTTCTGGCCCAGCGGGGGGTGGAGCTCCTTCTGGGGAGCATCCGCCGCCCGGACAGCAGCCCCGTCCACGATGTGGTCCCCTGCCGGCTGATCCCTGGGGAAAGCGTCGCGGACCTTACTTAGGGGTGTTCTGAATAAGCACCCTCAGGAAATACAGAGAGCTTTTCCTTTGCTCTCCTGTTTCTGGCAATCGCCTTAAAATCATCCCTTAGCCGCGGAGGAAAAGGGGAAAAACCGCCCCCGCCTCCGCGGCGATTTTTACAAAAGAAAGGGAGTATGCGCCATGAGAAAAGCCGGCATCCTAATGCCTGTTTCCGCCCTGCCCTCCCCCTACGGCATCGGCACCCTGGGGACCGCCGCCAGGGAGTTTGTGGACTTCCTGGAGGCCGGGGGCCAGTCCTGCTGGCAGCTTCTGCCGGTGGGACCCACCAGCTATGGGGATTCCCCCTATCAGTCCTTTTCCTCCTACGCCGGGAATCCCTACTTTATCGATCTGGATGAGCTGGCAGTAGAGGGACTTCTTCTGCCGGAGGAATATCAGGGTATCTCCTGGGGGGAGGACCCCCGGAAGGTGGACTACGGCCTGCTGTACCGGGAGCGGTTCCCGGTCCTGCGGACCGCCGTGGGCCGCCTGCTGGCGGAAAAGCGCCCGGACTATCCGGAGTTCTGCCGGGAGCAGGCCCAGTGGCTCCCCGACTACGCCCTCTTCATGGCCCTGAAGATGAGCCACGGCGGGGCCTCCTGGGACCGGTGGCCGGACGGGGAGCGTCTCCGGCAGCCCGCCGCCCTGGAGAAGGCCCGCAAGGAGCTTGCCCCGGAGCTGGACTTCTGGCAGGGGGTGCAGTACCTCTTCTTCCGCCAGTGGTCCGCCCTGAAGCGGTACGCCAACCGCAGGGGCGTCTCCATCATCGGGGACCTGCCCATCTATGTGGCCAACGACAGCGTGGATGTCTGGGCCGATCCGGACCAGTTCCAGCTGGACGAGAACCGCCGCCCCACCGAGGTCTCCGGCTGTCCCCCGGACGGCTTTGCCCCGGACGGACAGCTTTGGGGGAACCATCTCTTTGACTGGGAGAGGATGAAACAGGACGGCTACCGCTGGTGGATCCGCCGCATCGCCCACCAGTTCCAGCTTTACGACACCCTGCGCATCGACCATTTCCGGGGCTTCGATGAATACTACGCCATCCCCGCCGGGGATGAGACGGCCCGGAACGGCCGCTGGCGCCCCGGTCCGGGGGTGGAGTTCTTCCGGGCCATGGAGAAGGTCCTGGGCCCCAGGGACATCATCGCGGAGGACCTGGGCTTCCTCACCGACACGGTGCGCCGGCTGCTGCGGGACACCGGCTATCCGGGGATGAAGGTGCTGGAGTTCGCTTTTGACAGCCGGGACACCGGCAGCGATTACCTCCCCCACTGCTATACCCCCCACTGCGTGGTCTACGCCGGCACCCACGATAACGACACCATCCAGGGGTGGATGGCCTCCGCCCCGGAAAAGGATGTGGAGTACGCCAAGGAGTACCTGCGCCTCACCGAGGCCGAGGGCTGGCACTGGGGGATGATGCGCTCCGCCTGGGCCTCCGCCGCCGACCTGGCGGTGATGCAGTTCCAGGACCTCCTGGGCCTGGGGACCGAGGCCCGGATGAACATCCCCTCCACCACCGGCGAAAACTGGAAATGGCGCACCCTGCCGGGGACCTATTCCAAGGCGCTTGCCAAGCGCCTCCGCCACGAGATGCAGGTCTACCAGCGCCTGCCCGCCCCCAAAAAGGCGTGAGCCGCTCCGGGGCTCCGCCCTGATCCCCGCTTCTTTTTCTTCTCACGGGACCAGAAAATTTGCTTGCAAATTTTCAGTGAGCCGGGGCGATGCGTAGCAGCGCCAGCCTCGGCCCAAAGGAACGGGCCTCGGCAGACCTGACGGGAGCATGTCAGGCCAGCACGCGAAGCGGGCGTATTTTCGATGTATTTTTACATCGAAAATGAGGATTAAAGAAAAAGAAGCAAAAAGAAGAGCGTCCAAGTGCTACAAAACCAAAGCAGCTAGGGATAATGCCCGGCTGCTTTTTATTATGCCGCGGGATAAACCGGCGTTTTCCGGGCATTATCCGGAGGGGACCGGTCCGCCGGCTTTTTATCGATTTTTCCAAGATCCGCCCCAGAACCTACCAGTGATAAATCCACATAGGCCGTTCACAATAAATACTGCAAACGCAGAACCCCCAAAATGATATTTGAATGATTTCTAAGGAGTGTAAAAACATTATGGCTAACAAGAAATCCAAAGAGGCTCTGTCCCAGATCAAGAACGAGGCCGCTTCCACTGTGGGCGTCACCCTGAAGCAGGGCTACAACGGCGACCTGACCTCCAAGCAGGCCGGGTCCATCGGCGGCGAGATGGTCAAGAAGATGATCGAGAGCTACGAGAGCTCCATGGCCAAATAACCCATTCCCAACCGAAAAAAAGCGGGGGGCAGCAGCCTCCCGCTTTGTTGTGTTCAATTTACCCGCTATAGGCGGCCTCTCCGGCCTTGCCCCGCGCCCTGATGCACTTTTCCAGCAGGCGGGCCACCATGTCCACATCGATGGGCTTGGCCACATGGGCGTTCATCCCGCAGTCCAGGCACCGCTGCACATCCTCGGCAAAGGCGTCGGCGGTCATGGCGATGATGGGGATCTCCTTGGCATCGGGACGGCTCAGGGCCCGGATGGCCTCGGTGGCCTGAATACCGGTCATCACCGGCATCCGGACATCCATCAGGATGGCGTCGTAGTATCCCACCGTGGAGTGGAGGAACATATCGGTGCAGATCTGGCCGTTTTCTGCCCGGTCCAGCACCAGCCCCAGCTGAGCCAGCAGCTCCTCCGCGATCTCCCAGTTCAGGTCGTTGTCCTCCGCCAGCAGCACATGGCGGCCGGAAAGGTCCACCTGCTCCTGGGGGGGGACTGCCTCCGGCGTGGGAACGCTGTCGCTCCCGTTTCCGGCAAACTGACGCAGGCCGTAGAAGAGGGTGGATTTGAAGAGGGGCTTGGAGATAAATCCGGATATGCCGGCCTCCCTGGCCTGAGTCTCGATCTCCCCCCAGTCGTAGGCGGAGATGAGCAGGATGGGGACATCCTCCCCGCACCGGCGGCGCAGTTCCCTGGCGGTTTGAATGCCGTCCATGCCGGGGAGCTTCCAGTCCAGCAGGATGATGTGGTAATCGTCCCGCATCTGGTGCTGGCGCTCCACCATGCGGATGGCGCTTTCCCCGTCCAGGGTCCAGTCGGCGTTGATGCCGATCTCCTTCAGGGAGGCGGCGGTGCTCTGGCAAAGGATCTCATCGTCGTCTACCACCAGCATCCGCCAGTTGGGCAGGATCATCTCCAGTTCCGGGGTATCCGCCTTCTCCAGATCCAGGATCACATGGAATTCGGTCCCTTCTCCCACGGCGCTCTTCAGCTGGATGGTACCGCCCATCATATCAATGATGTACTTGGTGATGGCCATTCCAAGGCCGGTGCCCTCGGTCTTTTGGACCCGCGTGCGGTCCTCCCGGACAAAGGATTCAAAGATCTTCTTCTGGAATTCCGGCGCCATACCGATCCCGTTGTCTTTTACGATGATGTGGGAACGGATGTAGTCATCCCCCTGGGGAGCCGGCTCCTGATAGAGGGCGATGTGGATGGAGCCTCCGTCCGGGGTGAACTTTACCGCGTTGGAAAGGAGGTTGATGAGGACCTGGTTGAGGCGCACCCCGTCACAGAGGACATTCTCCGCCAGGATGTTGTGGACCGCCACATCGAATTGCTGGTTTTTGGCACGCACCTGGGGCTGGACGATGTTGACGATGCTGTCCATCACCTCCCGCAGGGAGAGGAGATCCATGCTGAGGGTCAGCTTGCCGCTTTCGATCTTGGACATATCCAGCACATCATTGATGAGCCCCAAAAGATGCTTGCTGGAAAGGCTGATCTTCCGCAGGCAGTTCTGCACCTGCTGGGGATTCTGGAGGTTCGCCGTGGCGATGGCGGTCATTCCCACAATGGCGTTCATGGGGGTGCGGATGTCGTGGCTCATGTTGGAGAGGAACTCGCTTTTTGCCTTGCTGGCCTGCTCCGCCTCGGCCTTCATCACCTTCAGGTCGGTGATCTGCTGGCGGGTAATGGCAAAATACTTGGCGAAGACCAGCAGCAGGGCGCAGAGGACGATGGCGCAGCCCCCCAGTACCATACCGATCCACTGGCTGCTCAGCTGGTTCACGATGAGATCCAGCTTGCCAAAGGGCAGCACCGTTACCAGGTACCAGTTGGAATACGGGAGCGGGGTGCAGTAAAGATGTCTCCGTTCACCGTCCATATTCAATATGTTGGTGTAGTTTTCGCCGGCGTTCATGGCCCTCTCCAGATCGGCCACGTGCTGCTCCGCCTCGATCTCATTCACTCCCTCAAAGAGGGCGCGGATCCGCTCAAAGTAACTTTCCCGGAAGGCATCGCCGCTGCGGATCACAAAGCTGCCGTCCCGGCGGATCACATGGCAGTAAACCAGGGAATTTTCATGCTCCGTAGAGTCCAGGGAAAGGATCTTCTGGATATATTCGATGGGCAGAGCCGCTACAAGAGCCGTGCAGGTCCTGTCCCCGGTCATATCGTATTCCGCAGAGACTCCCAGCGCCATCATCCGGTTCCCGCTGGCGGTGGATGCCACCGCGATCCGGTTTTCCTCCCGGTTCAGGGCATCCAGAAAAGGCTCCGGATCGCTCAGCTGAAGATCCGGGCCGAAAAGAGGCTCCAGCTCCCCCTCCTGGGAATAGAAGGCCAGATAGACAAATCCCCTGGCTTTGGCGTCATAGATCAGCTGTTCCCGCAGTTTTTCCTGGGGGAGGAGGCTGTCCGCAGGGTAAGCCTCCACAATACCCTGGAGCTGGGAAAGGTTGTAATCGATGGTGGTGTCAAAGTGCATCGTGATCCGTTCACTCATGCCCTTCATGTAGATGGCCCCAACCTCGTTGATGGTCTCCTTGTTATGATTGTCCATGTAAAAGGCCAGAAAGCCAAAGATCACGATGCAGAGGACCACCACCGCGATCAGACTGAGCGTCAGAAAGCGGGTGGGGTTGCTGGTTTTTTTCATGGCACTGTTACCTCGCGCTTTTTATTGTTGGGAGTCCCGCAGAGCCTGGAGGGGGGTGACGGTGCTTTGGTAATCCGCCTTTGTCTGCTCCAGGAGACTGTCCGCCTCCTGGCTCCAGCCTCCGCGCAGAGCCTCGGTGAGGGCGCTGCTGGACCGACCAAGGCGGGTGAAGCCCAGGTTCTGGCAGACCCCCTTGATGGTGTGGGCAGCCCGGAAGGCTTCCTCATAGTTTTTTTCCTCCATGGATGTGATCAGCAGCCGGTAGCTGGGATCGTCCAGAAACTTCAGCGCGAATTTCTGCACCAGGCGCTCGCTCCGCAGGCGGCCGATGACCTCCTCGTAATTGGCCTCCATCTTCTCATAGCATTCCTTTAGCGTCATTTTCACTTTCCTCCTCACTGGCTTTGTTCTCAATGGGCGTAATGACCGAAAAGGCCCGTTCCATGGTGTGGTTGTAGAAGCGGTAGGCGCCTCTCCCCCCCCGTTTAACGGTGTAGAGGGCGGAATCTGCCGTGCGGAACAGGGTGTCATAATCCATACCGGCATCCTCGCTGGTGGAGATCCCCATGCTGACCGAAAGGCGGAACCCCTTGTACTCCCCCCGCAGGGAGGAGTAGATCCGTTGGATCACCGGCTCCAGCTCCTGCTTATACTCCAGGAAGATGAGGAACTCATCCCCCCCCACGCGGGCGGCAATGTCTCCGCTGCGGATGCCCTGGCGGATCTTATCCGACAGGAAGCTGAGGACCCGGTCCCCAAAGTGATGCCCAAAGGTGTCGTTGGCCGCCTTGAAATGGTCCAGGTCCAGGATAGCCAGGGCGTATTTGCGCTCCGGCGCGTCCTCCATCCTGGCCCGGATCTGCTCCTGGGCGGCGGAGTGGTTCAGCAGGCCGGTAAGCGGGTCGTGGGAGGCCATCTGCTCCAGCTTGCGCAGGCGCAGGCGGGAATCGTGGATGTCCATGGCCTTGCCTATGACCCCGGTATACTCCGGCGGTTCCTCCGGGCTCCAGGTGCTGCGGGCCACGATCCTGGCCCACCGGGGCTCATCGCTGTAGTGGATGAGACAATCGTATGTAAGATCCGGATCTTCCGGGGTGGTGTGGCGCAAAGCCTCGGAAAGCCCCTTCCAGTCCTCCTCCGAAAGGAGGGCGCGGGCCTCTGCGCTGTGCAGAGGGTCCATTATAACGTCCGGCAGCCCCAGGCGCTTGGCCCCCCAGGCAGAGAGGGTGACGATGGCGGGGGCAACGGTGTACTCAAACTGGATCTCCTTGGTGAGGGAGGCAAAGAAGCTGTACTTCATCCGCTCATGCTCCAAAAGCTGAAGGGTCCGCTCCGCGGCGGTGAGCTCCTTGTGGCGCAGCAGCTCCTCGGCGATGTTGCGCATCTCCCGCTGGTTGGCCCGCACCAGGTTATCCCCCAAGAGCTCCTCCTGGATGCTGCCGGCCAGCCCCCGCAGGCTGTCCATCAGCAAGGGATTAAAGGTCCCGCACTCCCCGTTCAGGATCATCTCCACCGCCTTTTCGTGGGAGAAGGCGGGCTTATACACCCGCTCGCTGGTGAGGGCGTCGTAAACGTCTGCCAGGGCCACGATCTGGGCCGTAATGGGGATCTCGTCCCCTTTGAGCCCATCGGGATAGCCCCGCCCGTCGTACCGCTCATGGTGCCAGCGGCATATCTCATAGGCCACCTTCACCAGGGGCTCCTCCTGGTGGATGGGCAGATCCTGCAGCATCTGGGCGCCGATGGCGGAGTGGGTCTTCATGATCTCAAACTCCTCGGTGGTCAGGCGGCCGGGTTTGTTGAGGATCTTCTCGTCAATAGCGATCTTGCCGATGTCATGAAGGGCGGAAGCGGTGCTGATGAGGGAGATCTCGCTCCGGGAAAAGCGGTATTCCTCGGTATGCTGGGTAAGGTGCCGCAGGAACATGGCGGTAAGAAGGTTCACGTGCCGGACGTGCAGCCCGCTTTCCCCGTTGCGGAATTCCACGATGTGGCTGAGGATGTCGATCATCAGGCTGCTGCTCTGCTCTTTTTCGTAGATCTGGTCGGTGACCAGGTTGATGAGCTTTTTCTGCTTTGCGTAGAGGAGGATGGTGTTCACCACCCGCCGGTGCACGATCAGCGCGTCAAAAGGCCGGCTGATAAAGTCGGTGACCCCCAGCTCATAGGCCCGTTCGATATTATCCGGGTTGGTCTCGGCCGAGATCATGATGACCGGGATCTCTTCGATCCACCGGTTCCGGTTCATCTCATCCAGCACCCCAAAGCCGTCCTTCACCGGCATGACGATGTCCAGGAGGACAAGGGAAAGCTCGGTCTCGTGGAGGCGGATCATCTCCACCGCCTCCGCGCCGTTCTCCGCCTCCAGTATATCATACTCTCCCCCCAGCATCTCTTCCAGGATAGCCCGGTTCATCTCCGAGTCATCGGCCACCAGGATACGGGGGTTCTGCCCTGGCTTGTTCATAATAAGGGAAAGCACCTCCTTAGCATGGTCGGCAGCTTCCAAATCTGCCTCGAAAACGTTCCCATGCCTATATTATAAAGAAAAATCTCCTTATAGGCAATGGGGAAATCGGGAAAAAAGGAAATCCGTCTCCCTCTTTAGGCACTTTTTTCCAGATCGTTTCCGGCGGCACGGAAAAAGTGCCGGAAAAAACACCGGTTTCCCTGTTTTTGGGGAAGGTATTTGGGCAAAACAGATAAATCGGCGGCTTTTTAGGAAATAGGGCTTGAAATTTTCCGTCCGTTACAATATAATAAGACACAACGTGTTAAAGTTTTAGCACGAAGGGGCTTCCCTCCTTCGGGAGAAAACGGATACATAATTCCATCCCCCCAGGCTGTGGGACGGGCCCCAAAAAAAGAGAAAGTTTTGGAGGAGAAGAACATGAAGAAACTGATTGCTTTGACCCTGGTACTCCTGATGGTCGCCGGCTGCAGCGCCCCTTCCCTGAAGCTGGGCCTGGGCATGGTCGCCAACATGAGCGGCGGCGATGCTTCCGCTGACGGCGATGGCAAGACCCAGGCGGACGTCACCGCCTGCGCCGTCACTCTGGACAGCAACGGCAAGATCGTGGGCGTGTCCTGGGATGTCATGCAGTGCAAGGCCGCTGTCACCGCCGCCGGCAAGGTCACTGTTGCGGATTCCATCCAGTCCAAGAAGGAGCTGAAGGAAGGCTACAACATGAAGGGCGCTTCCGCCATCGGCAAGGAGTGGTACGAGCAGATCGACGCTCTGGAAAAGTATTCCGTGGGCAAGACCCCCGCTGATGTCGCCGGTATGAAGGTCACCGAGGTCAACGGTCACACCAACGTTCCCGACATCGAGGATCTGAAGAGCTCCTGCACCATGTCCTGCGGCGATTTCTTCGCCACCCTCACCAAGGCTGCCGGCAACGCCAAGTAAGCATTCTCCGCAGTCAGGGCCCCCGGTTTTGCCGGGGGCTTTTTCCTTGCTGCTGCTCATTAAGGGACCCCGCTCCCCGGTTCGCGCCGGGAGGTGGGGTCCTTTTTGCTTTGTCCGGGGAGAGTCCCAGGCTGCGAAGACGTCATTCCTTCAAAATCTTGATGTACTGCTCGATGATGCGGTAGAAGGCGTCCAGGTCCGCCTCGCCGCACTGCTCCGAGAGGTAGGCGGCGGTCTGGGTGATGTCCGCCACGTCGTAGGCCTTGTGGACGGTGGAAAGGCGCTTTCCCTTCTCGGTCACATACAGGCAGGCGGTCTTCTTATCGTTGTCCGTATGGCGTTTTTCCACGTACCCGGCGGCAATGAGTTTTTTGATGGTCTGGGAGATGGCGCTTTTGCTCTTGTGCCAGAATTTGGATAGCTCGGTGGCCGTGACGCCGGGGTTGTCGTCGATGTAGGTGAGGGTGTGTACCTCCATCATGTTGCAGTTTTCCGCCTCGTAGGTGTGCTGGGAATAGATATAGTTATGGTACAGAATGACAAAATCGTAGAGCATATTTGCCCTCTTTGTCACCTTTTGATAGGCCTGGTTGATGTCGGCCTCCGAAGAGTGGTTCATACGTGTTCCCTCCCCGCTCCTTTGGTAGCTTTCATCATAGCACATCTCCGTTTTCTTTGCAAGATGAACCAAAATCGATCTTCCCGGCATAATGGTTCAATCAAAAAATAATTCTACCAAAAAATCCGTGACGCAATTGTGCAAAATGTATAATTAAATTAAAAAGCAAAATATTTTTGAATGAAAACAGCACCAATCCTATTGACAATGGGTGTAGCATAGGTTACAATATGGTTTACAGGGTAAACTATTCCAGCGGCGCTGGTAAATAAAACGAAAGGGGTACTTAGTAATGGATTTTGAGAAGTTCTGTCAGGAAAATTGCGTGGAACGCAGAGGCACCGGGACCCTGAAGTGGGATTCCCTCCAGGACATCTTTGGCGACCCCGACCTGCTTGCGCTGTGGGTTGCGGACATGGAGATCCAGTCTCCGCCTTCCGTCCGCGAGGCGCTCCAGAAGCGCGTGGAGCACGGCGTCTTCGGCTACGGCCGTGTGGAGGATCACTACTACGAGGCCTTCTTTAACTGGATGAAGAAGCGCCACGGCGTGGAGCTGAAGAAGGAGTATATCCGCTTCGCCACCGGCGTGGTGGGCTCCCTCTACACCGCGGTGCGGACCTTCACCTCCCCGGAGGCTTCCATCATCATCACCCCCCCTGTGTACTATCCCTTCTATGACGCCATCCTGAACACCGGCCGCAAGCTGGTCACCTGCGACCTGGATAACAACGGCGGCCACTACACCCTGGATCTTGAGAAGTTCGAAAAGGCCATCCAGGAGAACAAGGTGGAGATGTTCATCTTCTGCACCCCCCACAACCCCGTCTGCCGTGTCTGGACCATGGAAGAGCTGGAGGGCATCCTGGAGGTCTGCAAGCGCAACCACGTGCTGGTGCTGGCCGACGAGATCCATCAGGACTTCACCTACGAGGGCCATCCCTTCATCTCCACCGCCAACGTTAAGGACGGCAAGTACAGGGACAACCTCATCATCCTCAACGCCGCCTCCAAGACCTTCAACCTGGCGGGCCTCATCCACTCCCACGTGGTCATCTTTGATGACAAGCTGATGGAGAAGTACGATGCCTACATAAAGACCGTGGGCTCCCCCGAAGCCAACCTCATGGGCCTCATCGCCGTAGAGGCCGCTTACCGCGGCGGCGAGGAGTACTTTGACCAGGTGAAGGCCCTCATCTGCCACAACTACAACTACATGAAGGAGACCTTTGCGAAGGAGCTCCCCAAGATCGTTGTCACCCCCCTGGAAGGCACCTACCTCTCCTGGATCGACCTGCGGGGCTACCTCCCCGGCGAGAAGGTGGAGGAGTTCATCCAGAAGAAGTGCCGCCTGGCCTGCGACGTGGGCGAGTGGTTCAGCTTCACCGGCCACGGCTTTATCCGCATCAACCAGGCCACCCACACCAAAAACATCAAGACCGCCGTGGAGCGCATCATTACCAACATCAAAGCGCTTGAGAAATAAAAGGAGCTAAGATTATGGGTAAACGTGTACTGGTCGTGGGAGGGGTCGCCGGCGGCGCCTCCGCCGCGGCCCGGATCCGGCGTCTGGACGCGGACGCTTCCATCACCATCTTTGAGCGGGGGGAGCACGTCTCCTTTTCCAACTGCTCTCTCCCCTACTACCTGAGCCGGACCGTGGAGGATAAGGACTACCTTATCATGATGACCCCAGGGAGCTTCAAGGCCTCCTATGACATCGACGTGCGGACAAACAGCGAGGTCACTGGCATCGACCGGGAGAAGAAAACGGTCCATGTCAAGGAGACATCCGGCCGGGAGTACGACGAGGCTTATGACGAGCTGGTGCTCTCTCCCGGTTCCAGCCCCATCCGCCCGCGGTCCATCCAGGGCGTGGACCTTCCCCATGTGTTCACGGTGCGCAATGTAAACGACATCGTAAAGCTGGACCAGTATGTGAACCGGGACGGCGTTCGGGATGTCGTGGTGGTGGGCGGCGGCTTCATCGGCCTGGAGGTGGCGGAAAACCTGGCGGAGGCCGGCAAAAAGGTCTCCGTGGTGGAAGCCGCGGACCAGGTGATGGCCCCCTTCGACTACGACATGGCCCAGATCCTCCAAAAGGAGCTCTGCGACAACGGCGTGGAGCTGCGGGTGGGGGACGGCGTCAAAGCCATCACCCCGGAGAAGGTGACGCTGGCCTCCGGCAAGGAGCTCACCGCCCAGGCGGTGGTGCTGGCCATCGGGGTGGTGCCTGAGACCGCCCTGGCCAAGGCGGCGGGGCTGGAGCTGGGGGAGACCGGAGCCATCAAGGTGGACGCGGATTTCCGCACCAGCGACCCCCACATCTACGCGGTGGGGGATGCCATCGAGGTCTACAACAGCCTGACCCACAAGCCGGCCAAGCTCCCCCTGGCGGGGCCCGCCCTGCGCCAGGCCCGGACGGCGGCGGATGCCATCTACGGCAAGCCCGGCGGCGGCAAGGGGGTCATCGGTTCCTGCGCGGTGCGCATCTTCGGGCTCAATGCTGCCGCCACGGGGCTGAACGAGAAGACCGCCAAGGCCAGCGGCATCCCCTGCGACTCGGTCTACACCATGGCTATGGACAAGGTGGGCATCATGCCCGGCAGCGCTCCCATCCACCTGAAGCTGGTCTTTGAGGTGCCCACCGGGAAGGTCCTGGGGGCCCAGGCCATCGGCAAGGGGAACGTGGATAAGCGTATCGATGTCATCGCCACCCTCATCGCCATGGGCGGCACCCTGGAGGACCTGAAGGAGCTGGAGCTGTGCTATTCCCCTGTCTTCGGCACCGCGCGGGATGTGGTGAATCTGGCCGCCCTGGTGGCCCTCAACGTCCTCCACGGCGTCTTCCGTCAGGTCCATGTCAGCGAGGTCCGGGGCCTGGTGGAGAGCCATGCCTGCATCATCGATGTGCGCACCCCCGAAGAGTTCGCGGCGGGCCACCTCATCGGCGCGGTGAACATCCCCCTGGGGGAGCTGCGCCAGCGGCTCGACGAGATCCCCAAGGACCGTCCGGTCTACCTCCACTGCCGCACCAGCCAGCGGAGCTACAACGCCATTATGGCCCTCCAGGGCCGGGGATTCGATAATCTCTACAACATCTCCGGGTCCATCCTGGGCATCAGCTGGTACGAATACTTTACCGATAAGACCACCGGCCGCGAGAAGATCCTGACCGAGTACAATTTCCTGTAACTTCCAGTTAAAAGCCGCAGCTTTTGAAATGCGGTAAAAATATTGAGGTCAAAGAAAGAGGTTTGGGTATGCAAGGTGTATTTTTCCAAAACTTCCTGATGATCAGCGACATCAGGACCATCGTTTTCCTGGTTATCCTCGTCGCGCTGTTCTATCTCATCCATGTCCTGTACCACAAGAAGCACATGGACTTCGCCGTTGTGGTAATGATCGGCACCGGCCTGGGCCTGGTGCTGGGCCTGGTGATGCAGTTCGTGGCCGGCTTCCCCGATGCCCCCATGGAGACCGCCTTTATCGCCGAGACCACCACCTGGTACAATCTCTTCGGTAACGGCTACATCCGCATGATCCAGATGATCGTTGTGCCCCTGGTGATGTTCTCCATCCTCCAGGTGGTCATCAACATGGGTCAGGGCAAGACCATGGGCAACCTGGTCAAGAAGACCCTCATCGTCACCATGGGCATGGTGGCCCTCTCCGCTGTCACCGGCATCGTCATCGGCCTGCTGCTGGGCGTCGGCAAGGGCGGCACCATCGTCACCGAGGGTTCCACCGCCAAGGAGATCACCCCCATCGCCACCACCATCCGCAACCTGATCCCCAACAACATCGTGGGCGCCATGGTGAACAGCAACATCATCGGCCTGGTCATCTTCTCCGCCTTCCTGGGCCTGGCCATCTGGTGGATCAAGTACGAGAGCGAAGAGGCTGCCAAGCCCCTGTATGACTTCATCAACTGCTTCCACAAGGCCATGATCAACATGGCGCTGCTGATCCTGGACTATATGCCCTGGGCGGTCATGGCTCTGCTGGCCAACACCATCGCTCAGCGCGGCCTGTCCTCCATCCTGGAGGTGGGCAAGTTCATCATCGCCCTCTACATCGCCGCCGTGGTGCAGTTCATCATCCAGCTTCTGCTGCTGGTGATCAACGGCCTCAACCCCATGGCCTACATGAAGAAGTCCTTCGCCACCATGCTGCTGGCCTTCACCTCCCGTTCCAGCGTGGGCTGCCTGCCTATGACCATCGAGACCCTCACCAAGAAGCTGGGTGTCGATCAGGGTACTGCCAGCTTCGTGGCCGGCTTCGGCACCACCGCCGGTATGCAGGGCTGCGCCGGTATCTTCCCCTCCCTGCTCATCATCTATGTCTGCAACGTCACCGGTACTCCCATTGACGTCACCATGATCATCATGACCATCGTGGTCGTAGCCATCGGCTCCCTGGGCATCGCCGGCATCCCCGGCACCGCCACCATGGCGGCCTCCGTCGGCCTCTCCGGCGTGGGCATGGGCGCCCAGTTCGCCAGCATCAGCCCCATCCTGGCTATCGATCCCATCATCGATATGCCCCGTACCATGCTCAACGTCACCGGCTCCATCACCAACGCCATCGTAGTGGATAAGATGATGGGCACCTTCAACGAGAAGGACTACAACGACATGAGCCTGAACCAACTGGAAAAGAAATCCTAAAAGCAAACCGCAAAAAACCGGTAAGCGGAGGCGTCCTCGGACGTCTCCGCTTTTCCTTGCCCACAGAAAAAACCACCCGCCAAGCGAGTGGTTTGGGAGGGCGGAAGGACCCTTTTATTTTTCGTCGATGTACACCCTGGGCACCCGGCCGGAGACGGCACAGATCCGCTCGTAGGAGACGGTGCCGCTCTTTTCCGCCACCTCGTCCCAGGTGATCTCCGCCTCCCCGGCTCTGCCTGCCAGGGTGACCGGGTCCCCCGGCGCCGCGCCGGGGACTTCGGTGACGTCCACCATCAGCTGGTCCATGCACACCCGGCCGGCGATGGGGGCATACCGCCCCTTGACGATCACCCGCCCCCCCTGCCAGCCGCACCGGGGGTACCCATCCGCGTAGCCGATGGCAACGGTGGCGATCCTCCGGGGCTCCTGCGCGGTGTAGAGGCGCCCGTAGCTCACCGTATCCCCCGGATGGATCTCCTTCACCATGGCGATGGTGGCCCGCAGGCTCATCACCGGCTCCAGCCCCGCCAGGCCCACCTCCTCCGAGGGGTCCAGGCCATACTGGACGATGCCGAACCGGCACATCCCCAGGCGCATTTCCGGGGAGAGGATGGCCGCCGCCGAGTTGGCGCAGTGGAGGAGGCCCAATGTAAACCCCTGTTCCTCCAGGGAGCGGCAGAAGCCGGTAAACCGCCGGAACTGCTCCCCGGTAAAGGCGGCGGACTCCTCCTTCTCCTCGTCCGCCACGGCGAAGTGGGTAAAGGCCCCGGTGCAGCGCAGCGCGGGGTTTTCCAGTATCTCCGCCGCCTGCCGGAGGCTGTCCGGCTCGCCGGGGCGCAGCCCCAGGCGGCCCATGCCGCTGTCCACCATCAGGTGGAAGTCCACCCGCACCCCCGCTTGGGCGGCCTGTGCCCCCAGGGCGGCGGCGTACTCCCCGGAGAAGACCCCCTGGGTCAGCTCCCCGGCGGCCAGGCGGCGGGCGGCGCCGGGGGGCGTGTATCCAAAGATCAGGATGGGCCGCCGCACCCCGCTGCGGCGCAGCTCCTCCCCTTCCTCCAGGGTGGCAACGCCGAACCAGTCCGCCCCCTCTTCCTCCAGGGCCAGGGCCACCGGCACCGCCCCGTGCCCGTAGGCGTTCGCCTTCACCACCGCCAGGTACTTTTGCTCCGGGGCCAGGAGGCTCCGCAGCCGCCGGTAGTTCCTCCGCAGGGCCCGCAGATCCACCTGGGCCCAGCACCGCTCTGTCCAATCCATTCTGTCAACCGCCTCTCTCCTTTGAAATGCGCCGGAAGAAAAAGATCCGCCGGTCAGGCGCGAACCTGTCCGGCGGCATGCTTTGCCAAAAAACCCGCAATGCCGTTACGCTGGATGATAAAACCCGTCTTGCGACAGGTGGGTGTCCGCCCTGGGCTTCACGCTCCCTTCGTCCGGCCGGGGGCCGGGAGGTCTGCAATCGTCCTTCGGAGCAGGGACTCCCAAAAAATAAGTGTTGGATTATATAAGCCAGCAATCACGCACACCGCAGGCAGGGGACCGCGGGGCGGCCTGGGATCATTCCTCCGCCTCGCCGTCCTCAAAGTCGAAGTAATCCTCCAGACGGCCCATAAAGAGCTCCGCCACCCGGTTGTATTCGTCCTCATCCTCGATGGCGTCCAGGTACTGCTCGCCGTCCTCGTCCGCTTCCTCGCTCACCCGGAGGATCACCAGTTCCCCGCTGTCCTCCAGGGCTTCCGCCGCCTGGCTCTCATCGTAAAGGGGCACCAGGGCCAGGTACTGCTTCTCCTCCAGCTCCAGAGCGTCCACGATCTCAAATTCGTGCTCCTTGCCGTCCTCATCCAGCAGGCTGATGACGTCCTTTTCCATGCGCTCGTTCTCTTCCATGTTCTGTCCTCCGGATTTCTGTGTTGTAGTGGAGTGGTTTTCTTCTGCTTATAGTTTAACCGATTCCGGCATGGGAAGTCAACCGTTCTGAAGATTTTCTCCATCCAAAAAGCAAAGAAAATATTACCGCAGATCCGTTGATTCGAGGCCCCCGCCATGGTATAATAAAGAAAGCAGCGAGCACCCCGCCCGGCCTTCGTTCCGGAGCAGGTGCCCGCAAAACCTTTTTTGATCCCAGGAGGAACCATCAAAATGTCTATGAAGAAATTCCTGGCGGCCGGTCTCACCCTGGCCATCCTGGTGGGCTGCGGCACAGGCTGCAGCTCCAACCCCTTTAGTTCTTCAAATACGGAAGGAGACGCTGATATGCCCAACCCCCAGTTTGCCGAAGCCAAAGGCCCCACCGCGGTCATCAAGACCACCATCGGGGATATTACCGTGCAGCTCTACCCGGAGGAAGCCCCCAAGGCGGTGGAAAACTTCATCACCCACGCCAAGGACGGCTACTACGACGGCATCATCTTCCACCGGGTCATCAATAACTTCATGGTCCAGGGCGGCGACCCCACCGGCACCGGCCGGGGCGGGGAGAGCATCTGGGGGGAGAGCTTCACCGATGAGTTCTCGGATAAGCTCCACAACTTCCGGGGCGCCCTCTCCATGGCCAACAGCGGCAGCAACACCAACGGCAGCCAGTTCTTCATCGTCCAGTGCAAGGACCCCCTGGCCGAAAGCATGGCGGAAAACACCATGTTCCAGTGGACGGTGAACCAGTTCCAGTGGCAGCTCAACAACGCCTCCGAAAGCGAGGCCATGGCCCTGATGGAGGAGCTCAACGGCAAGCTGGGGGATTACCAGAAGAACGGCCTGCCGGAGGAGATGCTCGCGACCTACCAGCCCGCCATCGATAAGTACAGGGAGGTGGGCGGCACCCCCCACCTGGACTACAAGCACACCGTATTCGGCCAGGTGATCTCCGGCATGGATGTGGTGGACGCTATGGCGGCCGTGAAGACCGATGACCAGGATAGGCCCCTCACCGATGTGCAGATCCTCTCCATCGAGGTACAGGAATAACCGGGGAGCTGTTCCTCTCCCCTCCAGATCCAGCGGCCAAAGGGCCTCCCGATCTTACCGGGAGGCCTTTTTCCTCCGCTTCTCACCTCCGCAGACACAAAAAACGGCCGGTTCTTTTCCTTTTTTGCGGCGGCACCCGTTTACATCGGCCGGCAAAAACGGTATAATGATTATATCTCTAATCTTTTCCAGGAAAGGAATCCCCTTCCCCGGCATATCCTAAAAATATCCGGAAAGGGCAAAAAGCTCCTTTCGCCGCGCACCTCCCAAACACACGCCTGGAGTGTTTCTATGCCGATGAAAAAACCGTTCCTCTCCCTGCTGGCGGCGGGGGCGCTGCTCTTCTGCGCCCTGACCCCCTCCGCCTACGCCCTCACCCCGCCCCTGGAGATCATCTCGGACACCTACTGCGTCATGGACGCGGCCAGCGGGCAGGTCCTCATCGAAAAGGACAAAAACAAGCAGAAGGCTCCCGCCAGCATCACCAAGATCCTGACGGTGGGCCTTGCTTTGGAGCGCGGCGGGGACCCGGACGACACCTTTGTGCTGGATTACAAGACCTGCCACTCCCTGGAGGCCGGTTCCACCCATATCGCCCTCACCGAGGGGGAGGAGATCAGCCTGCGGGACGCCCTGATGGCAACCATGATCATGTCCGCCAACGACGGGGCCAACGCGGTGGCCCAGTACAGCGCCGGGGATATGGATGATTTTGTCCCCCTGATGAACCAAAAGGTCCAGGAGCTGGGGGCCGTGGACTCCCACTTTGCCAATCCCAACGGCCTGGACCAGGAGGGGCACTACACCACCGCCTACGATATGTGCCTCATTACCAAATGGGCCATGGGGGTGAAGGGCTTTGACGAATACTACGGCGCCCTCAGCTACACCATGCAGCCCACCAATATGCAGCCCCAGGCCCGCCCCTTCACCACCCGGCAGAACATGATCGACCCCAACACCAAGTACTACTACGAGGGGGCCACCGGCGGCAAGCTGGGCTACACCTACGATGCCCGGCACACCATCGTCACCACCGCCACGCGGGGGGATATGACCCTCATCTGCGTGGCCATGGACTCCCCCTCCTCCTACGACAAGTACAAGGACTCCCACAAGCTCCTGGACTACTGCTTTGAAAACTTCGGGACCCTCTCCCTGCGGGCGGGGAACATCCAGGACTTCGACGTTCCCATCCTGGACGGCAGCGGCAAAAAGATCGGCCGGGTGAAGATCCAGGCCAAGGAGGACATCCACCTGCTGGTGGCTAAGGGCACCACGGTCAAAAATCTCACCTTCACCTACAACATCCCGGAAAGCTACAAAAACGGGGAGGAGATCGCCCCGGAGATCACCATTCAGGATAAGACCGGCGCCCAGGTCTACCAAGGCCCCATGGATTATACCATCCTCCAGGCAGCCGCGGGCGCCCAGAAGGACATCTGGCAGGGGCAGACCTTTGTTTACCCCTTCAAGGAGACGGCCCTGCTCATCCTCAAGTGGGCCGGCATCGTACTGGCCGCTCTGGTGTTCCTGCTCTTCACTGCCCGGTTCTTCATCCGCAGGCACTACCGCAAGGTGCGGGAGGAGCGCCGCCGCCGGCAGCTGGCCGCCAAAAGGCGCCGCCAGGCCGCCCTGCGCCAACAGTACCGGCAGCCGCCGGGGGTCGGTGCCGTACCCCCGGATAACGTCACCTACTGGCCCGGCACCCAACCGGCCCGTCCGCCCCGCCGGACCTCTTCCAGCGGCCGGAGATAAACAAAAAAGGACCGCCTCTCCCCCTTGTCGTGGGGAAGGGGCGGTTTTTTTACAGCATGGCGAGGCTTTCCAAATACCGGTCCACCTCTTCCCTGGCGCGGAAGGTGATGGCTGCAAGTATTCTTTCCATCCGGGTACCTCCCCGCTATTGCAGCGGTACGGTGAGCCGGCGGGGGTCCAGCTCCCGCGGGGCCAGCATACTGTTGATGTACCCGATGGGGGCAAAGCCGCTGTGCTTTTTCCACATGGCGTAGTGGTCGCTGGCCCGCACCTCCTCCCGCAGTTCCGCGGCGTAGCCGCTGAAATAGGCGGGGTTCAGGATGGCCATGGTCTGGGCCATAAATTCCAGGTCGGCATCCTTGTTCAGCTGGGCCATCACCAGGTTGACATAGGAGCGCTCGTAAGAAATATCGTAGAAGAACCGGTAGGAGTAGTCCTCAAAGTTCAGGAGCTGCGGGTCGGCGGAGCCGGTGCGGGCGGCCCACCCCTCCACATCCGCCTCCTGGGTGCGGTAGGTGATGCTCTCCCCCGGACGGTACTCCAGGAGGCCGTACTGGTTGGTATAGACGGCGTAAGAGCTGGTGGCGATGTCATAAAAGGGCTGCCCCTCCCACCGGGTCCCGGCGATGTCCTGGATGTGCACATGGCCGCTGAGGTTCAGCCGCACACCGTACTTCTCGCAAAGGGCCAGCATCTCCTCCGCGTTGTCCAAAACATAACCATCCATGCCGCGGCTGGTGTGATCCAGGAGACCGTGGTGGGTGGCGGTGACCACCTCCACCCCCTGCCTTTGGGCCTCCCGGAGCCGGTCTTCCAGCCACCGGAGGGTCTCCTGGGAGAGGGCCCCCGCGTTCTGGGGGATGCTCCTGGCCCCCTCCCGGTCGTAGAGGTTGGTATCCACCATCAGGAGCCACAGGTCCTCCGAGAGGGGGTAAAGATAGCTGAGGCTGGCGGTGTCCCGGCTCACGGCCTCCCCGTAGCCGCAGTTCTGGTAGATCTCCGCAAAGTCCTGCCAGGTCACCGAGCGCACATCGTACAGCTTGTCCCGGTTGTACCCGGAGGAAAAGGCGTTGCCGATGTCGTGGTTGCCGGGGATCACCAGCACCGGTATCCCCGCCTGGCGCAGCGGCAGGAACCGCTCCGCCAGCTCCAGGTGGCTCACCCGCTCCCCGTTGAGGGTCAGGTCCCCGGTGATGAGGACGGCGTCCGGCCGCCTTTCCAGCATCTCCTGGAGGAAGACCTCCAAGAGCTGTGATATGTAGTTGATCTGCTTGCCGTCCCCGTAGGCGTAGGCGGCGGTGAAGGCCTCCCCCTCCCGCACCAGGCTGGGGCTGAGGAAGTGCAGATCGGTGACCACTGCCAGCTCCAAAGAGGTCCCGGCGGACGGGAGCTGCCGCCGGGGCAGGGGCTGGGGGACCGGGGCGCAGGCGGCCAGGACCAGGGCAAGCGTTAAAAACAGTGCCGGGATGTGCCGTTGCTTCATAGCGTTCTGCCTCCTGTGGCGGGTAACCGCAGTTACACGGAATCGAAAAACCACCTCATCCTTGGGGAAAAAGGATGGGGTGGCCTATCTTTTGGGTCCGATGGCGGAAATTACTCGGCAAAGCCAGACTCCACCAGCTTGATGAGAGCCTCCACGGCCTGCTGCTCATCGGCGCCATCGGCGATGACCTTGATGGCGGTACCGCCTACGATGCCCAGGGACAGAACACCCAAAAGGCTCTTGGCGTTGACCCGGCGCTCTTCTTTTTCCACCCAGATGGAGGACTTGAATTCATTGGCCTTCTGGATAAAGAAGGTAGCGGGGCGGGCATGGAGACCAACGTGGTTCTGTACGGTAACTTCTTTCACAAACATAGAAAAAACTCCTTATATTCTGATAGAAAGGCTAATTCTATAATGAAAGCCTTGTACCCTAAAATTATAAACGGAGCGGCCGGTTCCGTCAACGCCAAAAAACCCAGAAGCAAAGGTTTTCTGGGATTTTCTGCTTGTTTTCCAGTTCCCTCCCAAAATTTTTTCTCTTATTTGTGCATCATCACTACAAAGTTTTCAACAGCATAGGCACATTATACAGGAGCGGGACCAGCAGGGATGGGAGCAAACTGGCGGTCTTGATCTTCACCACGCCGAAGAAATTGATGCCGATGCACAGGACGATGGCATAGCCCACCATGCAGAGCTGGTCCAGCAGCACACCGGTCAGCACCCCCTGGAGGACCCCCGCCAGAAGGGCGAGCCCTCCCTGGTAGACCAGCACCGTCACGGCGGAGCAAAGCACCCCGATGCCCAGGCTGGCCGCCAGGATGATGGAGGCGATGAAGTCCAGGGAGCTTTTGGTGAGGAGGATGGAGTACCCCTGCCCCAGCCCGTCCTGGATGGCCCCCATGATGGTCATGGCCCCCACGCAGAAGAGCACCGAGGCGCTGATGAAGCCCTTGGAGAAGTGGCTGGCCCCCAGCCGCGCCTCCACCAGGTCCCCCACCCGGCCCAGCCGTTCCTCGATCTGCAAAAGCTCCCCGCAGAGGGCCCCCACCGCCAGGCTCCCCAGCAGCAGAAGCTCCCCGGAGGAATGGATCCGCCCGGTGGCGGGGTCCACGGTGAGCATGGTGCCCAAAAGACCGTTGAGGCCGATGACGCAGGTGGAAAGCCCCAGCATATAGGTCACCGCTTGGTTGATCCGCTCCGGGATGCCCTTCTTGATGCCCAGGCCGATGCACCCGCCCAGGAGCACCGCGATCACATTGATGATGGTTCCTGTCATGTTTCCCACTTCCGTTGTCCAGAATCTTCTTTTTTCTCACTGGTGAGAAAAAAGAAGCAAAAAAGAACCACCGGGGTGCCCCCGGAGCCAATCCCTACCCGCCCCCTGCGGGGGCTTGACCTTGCAAAAGGGCGCAAGTGACTGCCTGGAGACTTAGGTAGCAAAGCGGCGGCGAAGCCGCCGCCTGCGCCTAGGTCCCTGCGTCCAGCTCCCCCTTCACCTTCTCCAAAAACTCCCGGTCCTCCTTGGTGAGGGGCGCCGTTTCCAGCAGCTCCGGGCGCTTTTGGAGGGTCACCAGCAGGGACTGCTCCCGGCGCCACTTGGCGACGTTGGCGTGGTGGCCGGTGAGGAGCACCGGGGGCACCTCCCGGCCGTTCCAAACCGCCGGGTGGCTGTACTGGGGGTACTCCAGCAGGCCGTTATACAGGCTCTCCTCGGTGAAGCAGCTCTCCTCGGCGAGGACGCCGGGACAGAGGCGGGCCACCGCGTCCAGCATAGCCAGGGCGGGGATCTCCCCTCCGGTGAGGACAAAATCCCCCAGGGAAAGCTCCTCATCCACGATCTCGTCCAGCACCCGCTGGTCCACCCCCTCGTAGTGGCCGCAGAGGAACATCAGGTGGGGGCGGCGGGAAAGCTCCACCGCCTTCTGCTGGGTAAAGAGCTTCCCCTGGGGGGAGGGAAAGACCACATAGGGCCTCCCGCCGGAGGCCTCGCAGACGGCCTGCCAGCAGTCGTAGATGGGGGCGGCCTGCATCAGCATCCCACGGCCGCCTCCGTACACGCAGTCATCCACCCGGTTGTGCTTGTTGCCGGCGTAGTCCCGGATGTTCCAGTACCGGACCTGTATCTTCCCGGCCCGCTGGGCCCGGCCGATGATGCTCTCATCGGTGACCGCCTGGCACATATCCACAAAGAGGGTGGCCACCTCGAAGAGGGGGATCACTGGAAGAGCCCCTCCAGGGGGCGGATGTACATTTTACCGGCTTCCAGGTCGACGGAGACCACCACCTCCGGGATGGCGGGGATCAGCTGCACCTTCCCGTCCGGGAAGGCGATGTGGTAGACGTTGTTGGCCCCCGTCTCGGAGACATCCGCAAAGGTGCCGTACACCTCCCCGGTGTCCGCGTCCTCCACCGTGAGCCCCATAAGGTCCTGGAGGTAGTACTGGCCCTCCTCCAGGGTGTCGTCCGCCCGGTCCAGGTAGAGGACCTTCCCCCGCAGGGCCTGGGCGGCCTCCGGGGTGTCCACTCCGGCGAACTTCACCAGGACCATGTTCTTGGCGGCGCGGGCCCGCTCCACCGCCAGGGGAGCGGCTCCCCGGTCCAGGTAAAGGGTGGCGAAGGCGGTGAGGGCCTCCGGCCCGTCGCACCAGGGGAGGACCTTCACCTCCCCCCGCAGGCCGTGGACCGAGACGATCTTGCCGCATTCCAGATACTGCTTTTTCATCGCTGCTCCTTTGCGAAAAACCGGAGGCCGCGGCAGGCGCGGCCCCCGGCAGCTTATTGTTCTTTGAACGGCTTATACAAATTACCGCCTAAAAGTTCGTGATTCGTACGCTGTGCGCCGTCCAGTCTCATCGGGAGACCTTGTCCCAGAAGCAGGGCTTTGCGCCTGCACGGGGGAAAAAGTGTGAAAAGGGGGGCCCAGAGGGCCCCTCTGTTCGCGTAGAGCGACCGAAGGGAGCGGATAGCCCCGCCGCAGCGGCGGACTGATTATGAATCACCGACTAAAAGTCGGTGATTCATAATCAGTCGATCTCTACGGCCACCTTCATACCGGCCTTGTTGGCAGCGGCCCGCGCGACGGTGCGGATGGCCTTGGCGATCCGCCCTTGCTTGCCGATGACACGGCCCATATCGTCCGGGGCCACATGAAGGTGGAACACCACGGTCCCGTCCTCGGCGGGCTCATCCACCGCGACGTTCACCGCTTCTTTTTCATCCACAAGGCCCTGGGAGATGGCAACGATCAACTGGGAAATGGTCTGGGTATCCATGGTGTAAAGATTCCTCCTTGGGTTTTAACAGGGTTACAGCGTTACAGGATGCCGTTGAGCTTCAGGAGAGCCCGCACGGTATCGGTGGGCTGGGCGCCGCTGGCCAGCCACTTCTTGGCCTTCTCCGCGTCCACCTTGAACTCGGAAGGGTTCTTGGTGGGGTCGTAGGTGCCTACCTCCTCGATGAAGCGGCCATCGCGGGGATAACGGGAATCGGCCACCACCACGCGGTAGAAAGGTGCTTTCTTGGCGCCCATGCGGCGCAGACGGATCTTGACGGACATAAGTATACCTCCAAATCATTACTCAACTATATCGTGATGCCGGAGCCTTCCGGCGGGTCTGCTGTTACATAGGGAGACCGGGCATCCCGCCGCCGAAGGGCAGCCGCCCCCGGCGCTTCTTCCCCTTGCCTCCGGTGAACTGCTTCATCATCTTCTGGGTATCCGCAAGCTGGCGGATGAGGCGGTTCACATCCTCCACCCTGGTGCCGCTGCCGGCGGCGATGCGCCGCTTGCGGGAGGGGCTCAGGAGGGAGGGCTTTGCCCTTTCGGCAGGGGTCATGGACTGGATGATGGCCTCGGTGCGGCGCATCTGGGCCTCCCCCTGCTGGGCGTCCTCCTCGGTGACCTTGCCCCCCATGCCGGGGATCATCTCCAGGAGGCTGGCAAAGGAGCCCATCTTCTTCATCTGGCCCATCTGCTCCAAAAGGTCGTTGAAGTCCAGCTGCCCCTCCTTCATCTTCCGGGCAGTGGCGGCGGCGCTTTCCTGGTCCAGCTGGGTGCTGGCCTTTTCGATGAGGGTCATCACGTCGCCAAATCCCAGGATGCGGGAGGCCATGCGGTCCGGGTAGAAGGGCTCCAGGTCGCCGATCTTCTCCCCCACCCCGGCGAACTTGATGGGTTTGCCGGTGGCGGCCTTGACGGAGAGGGCCGCGCCGCCCCGCGTATCGCCGTCCAGCTTGGTGAGGATAACTCCGTCCACCCCCAGGCCGCTGTCGAAGCTCTGGGCCACATTTACAGCGTCCTGGCCGGTCATGGAGTCGATGACCAGAAGGGTCTCGTTGGGCTTTACCTGGGCCTTGATGGCCCGCAGCTCGTCCATCAGCGCCTCATCGATGTGCAGCCGTCCGGCGGTATCGATGATGACGATGTCGTTGCCGTAATCGTTCGCGTGGGAAAGGGCCTTTTTGCAGATGAGCAGAGGGTCGGTCTGCCCCATCTCAAAGACGGGGACCCCCGCCTTCTGGCCCACCACCTTCAGCTGGTCGATGGCGGCGGGGCGGTAGACATCACAGGCCACCAAGAGGGGGCGCTTCCCCTGCTGGCGGAACATATAGGCCAGCTTGGCGCTGTGGGTGGTCTTGCCGGAGCCCTGGAGCCCGCACATCAGCAGGATGGTGGGGGGGCGGGAGGAGATGTTGATGCGGGTGTGGGTGGAGCCCATAAGGGCGGTCATCTCATCGTTTACGATCTTGATGACCTGCTGGGCGGGGGTGAGGCTTTGGAGCACCTGCTCCCCCACCGCCTTTTCGGTGACGCTCTTTACAAAGTCCTTGGCCACCTTGTAGTTGACGTCCGCCTCCAGGAGAGCGAGACGCACCTCCCGCATGGCCTCCCTTACGTCGGCCTCACTGAGCTTGCCGCGGTTCTTCAGCTTTTTGAAGGCCGCGGACAGCTTTTCGGACAGGCCCTCAAAGGCCATGGCCGCTCCCCTCCCCTCTTATGGTTCACTCGGCGTCGCTGATCTCCTCCGCCAGGGTGATGATCCGCTTTGTCTTGGAATAGATCTCGTTGGAGGCGCCGAAGCGGTCGTTGACCCGCTCGATGTCCCTGGCCAGGTCGGTGATCTCGTCCAGGCGCTCCTGGATGCGGCGGAACCGCTCCGCCAGGTGCAGGCGGCCCTCGCAGTCCAAAAGCTGCCCCTCCGCCCGCTTGATGGAGTCCCGGACCCCCTGCCGGGTGATGCCGCTGTGGGAGGCGATCTCCGCCAGGGAAAGGTCCTCGTTGTAGTAGAGCTCCACCACGTCCCGCTGCTTATCGGTGAGCATATCGCCGTAAAAATCCAGAAGCAGAGAGATCTCCAGATTTTTGCCCATACCCTCACCCCTCAAATCATTTTCCTCTAGAGCCGCTCCTTGCGGCCGCGGTTTGTAAAGGATTCGCTCTTTACATTCCACGCACCTTGTTATTATAACGGTGCCGGGACGATCTGTCAAGGCTTTTTTCTTTACATCGACAAAAAAAGACAAATTTTCCCTTTCCTCTTCCCCGGCCCGTCATCCCCTGCCGGAAACCGGCCATAGAATGCCCGGATGGCGGAAAATCCCGCCGCCCCCTTGACTTTATCCATTAAAACTATTAAAGTATATAATCAGAAACACCCTGGGGAAAATTTGGGAGGAACGGTGGAGGAAGGATATGGTCATCACAGAGCTTTTGGAGCGCAACGCCCGGCTCTACGGGGCGGAGACGGCGCTGGTGGAGATAAACCCCTCGGAGGAGCGGGACCGGGCGGTGACCTGGCGGGAGGCCAGCCTCATCGAAAGCGCCTCCCCCGACGCCCCCTACCGCCGGGCCATAAGCTGGAAGGACTTTGACCGGCAGGCCAACCGCTTCGCCAACCTCCTGCTCAGCCGGGGGGTGGAGCGGGGCGCCAAGGTGGGGATCCTGCTGATGAACTGCCTGGAATGGCTGCCGCTCTACTTCGGCATCCTCAAGGCCGGGTGCATCGCGGTGCCCCTGAACTTCCGCTACTCCTCCGAGGAGATCGCCTACTGCCTGGAGCTGGCGGACGTGGAGGTGCTGGTCTTCGGCCCGGAGTTCATCGGGCGGATGGACCCCCTGGCCGGGGAGCTGCCCCAGGTGAGGATGATGTTCTTTGTGGGGCGGGGGAAGCCCCCCTACGCCGAGGACTGTATGCGCCTGATGGGCTTCTGCTCCTCCGGGCCGCCGCCGGTGGCCCTCACCCCGGAGGACGAGGCCGCCATCTACTTCTCCTCCGGCACCACCGGCTTCCCCAAGGCCATCCTCCACGGCCACCGGGCCCTGATGAGCGCCTGCCAGACGGAGCAGCGCCACCACGGCCAGACCAGGGAGGACGTCTTCCTCTGCATCCCGCCCCTGTACCACACCGGCGCGAAGATGCACTGGTTCGGCAGCCTCCTTTCCGGCAGCCGGGCGGTGCTGCTGCGGGGGGTGAGCCCGGAGTGGATCCTCCGGGCGGTGACCGAGGAAAAGTGCACCATCGTCTGGCTGCTGGTGCCCTGGGCCCAAGACCTTTTGGACGCCATCGAATCCGGCCGGGTAGAGCTTTCCAGCTACCTTTTGGACCAGTGGCGGCTGATGCACATCGGCGCCCAGCCGGTGCCCCCCAGCCTCATCAAGCGGTGGATGGCCGTCTTCCCCCACCACCGGTACGACACCAACTACGGCCTCAGCGAATCCACCGGCCCCGGCTGTGTCCACCTGGGGGTGGAGAATCTCCGCAAGGTGGGGGCCATCGGCCTCCCCGGCTACGGCTGGCAGGCGAAGATCTTTTCCTCCCCCGGCGTGGAGACCCCCCAGGGGGAGATCGGGGAGCTGGCGGTAAAGGGCCCCGGCGTGATGCTCTGCTACTACAAAAATCCCCAGGCCACCGAAGAGATCCTGCGGGACGGATGGCTCTACACCGGGGACATGGCCCGGATGGACGAGGAGGGCTTCCTCTACCTGGTGGACCGGAAGAAGGACCTCATCATCACCGGAGGGGAGAACATCTATCCGGTGCAGATCGAGGACTTCCTGCGGCGGCACGACAAGATCAGCGACGTGGCGGTGATCGGCCTGCCGGACCACCGCCTGGGGGAGATCGCCGCCGCCATCATCCAGGTGAAGGAGGGGGTCTGCTGCACCCAGGAGGAGATCGAGGCCTTCTGCCAGGAGCTGCCCCGGTACAAACGCCCCCGGCGGATCATCTTCGCCCCGGTCCCCCGCAACCCCACCGGCAAGATCGAAAAGCCCGCCCTGCGGGAAAAATACTGCCACGGGCGGTTGGTGGAGGCCCAGACCTCCAGCTGATCCCGCACCCTGCCACAAAGAAATTCCCCTGCCTCCGGCGCTTTGCCGGAGACGGGGGAGTTTTTTGCGGACACCCGCAGCGGGGCCGCCCATGCTGCGTTATTTCTGCCCCGGCACGACCATGCCCGGCTGGCCGGCCTCCGGCGGCGTGACCGGCTCCGGCACCGCCGGCTTTGGCGACGAGCCGTTGAAGCCCCCGTCATAGGTGGGCATATTGGCGATATACTTCCCCTCCACCGCCGGGACGTAGTAGGCGCCGTAGTTCTTCAGGCCGTACTGGGTCCCCACGTTCTCCTCCTCCGGCAGGTAGACCAGGAACCGGTAGTAGGGGAGCCAGATCTCCTCATGGGAGCCGGTGCGGTAGACCAGCTCCACCTTGGCGATGTGCTCCTCCCCCGGCATCTCGTAGGGGACGGAGGTGGCGTAGTTCCCCGCCAGCAGCAGCTCTTTGGCCGCCTCCGGGGTGATGACGGGATAGTCCCCCAGCTTCTGGGAGAGGTCCGGGGCGAAGACGCGGGCCAGGAAGAGCTTTCCGTCATCGTCGCAGTAAAAGGCCGCCCGGTTGAAGTTGAAATTGACGATCTGCTCCTCCAGTGTCCCCATTCCGTCGTAAAATTCGGTCCCGAAGCTCTGCTCCTGGTAGATGTTCCGGTCCCCCATCCCCTGGTCCAGGGTGGGCTCCGCCATCCCGGAGAGGAGGCCGCCATACTCCTGGGCCAGCCAACCGGCGGCCTTGCGCTTCTCCTCGCGGGTGGCGTAGTGGGTGAAGTTGTACTCCTTCGGCAGCTCCACCGGCGGGTCAAAATCGATGCGGGCGGTGAGGGTCTGGTCCACCTCCACCCGGATGCCGTCCCCCTCTATGATAAGGGTGGTGGGGTCGAAGTACCCCTCCGGCACGGTCTCCCCCACAGCGGCGAATTTTTCCCGGATGGCCTGCTGGTGCTTTTCGTCCGGGGTGTTATCGGTGACGGGAAGGGTCTGGGTATCCAGACCTATTTTTTCGGCTACATCCAGCAGGAGGGCCTTCATCTTCTCCCCGTCCGCCCCGGAGGTCCGGTACTGCTCATCGTAGGTGAGGGGATTTTGGTAGACAGGGAGGGTGGAAAGCTCCGCCTCCTCGGTCCAGGGGTTATTCCCCCCCAGTTCCGAGATGTCAAAGGCCATGTACCCCTCAAAGCCCATGCCCTCGCCGTTATCCCACCGGATGGTGAGGGTGGGCAGCTCCCCGCCCTGGACGGGCTGGCTGGGTCCGGAGCCGCCGGGCCGCGGAGCTTCGCCGGGCCCTGGGAGGGTGCCGGGGAGCAGCCGGGTGCCGGCAAAGACCGCCACCGCCAGGCAGGCGGCCAGGGCCCCCCACTTCTGCCAGGAGGGGCGGCGGACCGTGCCGCGGCTGCGGATCTCCGCCGTCTCGGCGATGAGGTCCTCGTCCAGGTAGTTCAAGGCGTCGCTCAGCTGCTGTGCTCTCATACCGAAAATCCCTCCTTCTCCAGATAGGCCCGCAGCCCCTGCCGGGTGCGGTACAAGAGGCTTTTCACCTTGCTCTCGCTCATGCCGTGGCAGGCGGCGATCTCCCGCAGCGGGTCCATAAACCAGTACCGTCCCAAAAAGACGGTGCGGGCCTCCGGCGAAAGGCCCCGGAGATACCGCCCGATGGCCTCCCCCAGGAGGCGCAGCTCCACCTCCTGGCCGGTGGTATCCCCACCGGAAATGCAGTCCTCCAGCTCGGAGAGGGAGAGGGCGTACTGGCTCCCCTGGCGCTTCTGGCGGTTCTTGCGGCGGAAGAGATCGATGGAGAGCTGCCGGGTGAGCTTTGCCAGGTAGGCGGACAGAAGGGAGGGCCGCTGGGGCGGCATGGACTCCCAGGCCCGCAGGTAGGTGTCGCTGACGCTCTCCTCGCAGTCCTCCCGGTTGGCCAGGATCTGCCAGGCCACCTTGCCAAGATAGGCGCCGTATTTCGTCTTCGTTTCCCGGATGGCGCTTTCGTCCCGCTGCCAGTACAGGCTGACGATGGCCGCGTCCTCCATAGGAAAACCCCCTTTCTTAGAGCCTATTTAGAATCTCCCCGCA
>JAETSQ010000002.1 GCA_021769525.1 Oscillospiraceae bacterium | reverse complement strand
AACTCTCAAAAACGAAAAGGGCTTGGTTTCTTCAAGCTAAATGTTGTTCAATTTTCAAGGTGCCACGCTGTTCCGCGCCAAAGGCGCTCCGGACAGCTTAGTTATAATACCACACCTCTCACCCCCTTGTCAACACCTTTTTTCAAAAAATAGGAAGAATTTTCTGGAAGAGGGACAGGCGTTTATCAATATATGTATAATCATATCTATAATATACATTAAGGAATCATTTGTTGTCCCGAAGGAAAGCGGTGATCTTGCCGGCCACGTCCTTATCCAGGCTGTAGCCAACGGTCCTGTCCAGGTCGCTGGCGTAAATGCTGAAACTTCCGGTCCCGTCAAATTCATCGTAACCGATGACCTTATATTTCACCCCACTGTCAAAGGTGATGGTAAAGACAAACACTCCCGCAGGCATATCCGGATTGACCGGGCCGGAGGTGATACTGGTCTGCGGCCCTACTGTCACCTCTTCCTTGAGAAATTCGGCCAGGGCCGACAGCTTGTCTCGGTCGGTGATGGTGCCGGTTCCCATAATATCGGCGCTCACCATCCGCTCCGGCGTCATGTGGATGAGCCAGCTGGGGTGGAGAGGGCTGTTTATCAGCGCCGCTTGGCAGGCCTTGTTGAGGGCCACCTCGTCGGTATCCTCCAGGTAGACATACTCCTTGCCCTCGTCGGTGAAGATGAGATAGCCGTACCCGCTGGGCTCCCCGCCGGAAGGGGTGCGGTTTTCCAGGCCCTCCCAAATGGTCTTACTGTTGGCGTAGCCGTCCTCCACCTTCGCCATGATGTAAGCATCCTTGTCCAGGGCGTAGATGCTTTGCACATGGTCAGGGAAATAGGTCTCGGTCACCGGGGAATCGGAATTGGCGTATTTATACAAAAGCCCTTCGATGCGGCCGCAGCTCTCTGTTACCGGCGCGGCGGTCCCGTCAAAGATATACCCTTTCCCCTGATGGCAGAAGGTGACCCACTCGCCGTTGAAGCCCAGGACCGCCGCCTCGTCCTTTATGTGGATGGCCACGTTCCAGCCGCCGCCGGTGGGGGGATTTCCTCCCGCCAGAGGGGCCAGGTCCGGGGCGATGGACCGCAGCAGGTCGATGATCTCCCGGCTGTCCTCCAAGCTCATCTCCCCAGTCCAGTAGTGGTCCAGGGGCACGGAGACCCCATACAGCGCGGTGATGTCCTCCGCCTTCAGATCACACAGCCACCGGCGGCAGGCGTCCACCTCCGCCTGGGTGGTGTATTCCAGGTCGGCAAAGGGGTAGACATCTCCCCACGGCTCGGTCATCTGGAGGGGAACTGTCAGCCGGGTGGTGTCCTCCGGGACAGCATCCGCCGGGGGCCGGCTTTCGGAGGAGGGCTCCGGGGAGGAAGGCTTTGGGGCGGGGCTTTCCTGGGAGGGCGGGGACGGCGGCTCCGGGACGGAGGAGGGCGCCGGGGCGGCCTGGCAGGCGCTCATCACCACAAGGGCCGCACAGAGGCAGAGGGACAGCAGTCTCTGTTTTTTCTTCATTGGGTATACCACCTATTCATATAAGATTTTTTTGTTCCAACAAGGTAATATTTATGATAGCACAAACCGCCGCTCCAGGCAAGCGGGAGAAAAGAGGGCGGCAGGCTCTTGCTTTTACCTTCCTCTTTTCCTATAATAAGGAAAGATTCTAAGAGCCTGTTTAGAATCCCCCTGCACACCGCCCTGGCAGGTCTTTTTCCGTCCTGCCGCGTTAAAAAATCTTGCAATACATACAGTATTGTCTGCGATTTTTTGCCTTGCAGGGCGAAAAAATACCTACCAATTCGGTACACCTGGAGATCCTAAACAGGCTCTAAAAAGGCGGTGCTGCTCATGCCCATCCGCATCCCCAACGATCTCCCCGCCGCCGCGGTGCTGGAGCGGGAGAACATCTTCCTGATGCAGGAGGACCGGGCCCTCCACCAGGACATCCGGCCTCTGCGCATCGCTATCCTGAACCTGATGCCCAAAAAGATCGAGACCGAGACCCAGCTGCTGCGGCTGCTGGGCAACTCCCCCCTCCAGGTGGACATCGACCTGATGCAGGTATCCGGGCACCGGTCCCGGAACACCGCCCCGGAGCATCTCCTGCACTTTTACCACACCTTCCCCCAGCTGGAGGCAGAGCGGTTCGACGGCCTCATCATCACCGGCGCGCCGGTGGAGCACCTGCCCTTCCCGGAGGTGGACTACTGGGAGGAGCTGGCCCACATCCTGGACTGGAGCAAGACCCACGTCTACTGCACCCTGCACATCTGCTGGGGGGCCCAGGCGGGGCTTTGGCGGCACTACGGCATCCGGAAGCTGCCCCTGCCGGAAAAGCTCTTCGGCGTTTTCCGCCACCGCACCCTCCAGCCTGACCACCCCCTCACCCGCGGCTTTGACGAGGTTTTTCTGGCCCCCCACTCCCGGCACACCACCGTGGACCCGGAGGAGGTCGCCCGCTGCCCCCATCTGGAAATTCTGGCGGACTCCCCCCAGGCGGGGCTGTACATCGCCGCCCGGCGGGACGGGCGCCAGGTCTTTGTCACCGGCCATTCGGAATATGACCGGCTCACCCTCCATCAGGAATACCGCCGGGACCTGGAAAAGGGCCTCCCCATCGCCCCGCCGGTGAATTATTACCCTGGGGAGGATCCCGCCCAGGAGCCCGCCTTCCTCTGGCGGGGCCACGCCAACCTTTTTTACGTCAACTGGCTCAACCACGTCTACCAGAACACCCCCTATGATTTGACCCAGCTCCGGGGATTCTGACCGCAAAGAGCCCTCCCCCTTCTGTGAAGTGGGAGGGCTCTTTCTTTACGGTCAATCGTCCGGGTCTTCCTCCGGCACCGGTTCCTGATCCGGGGGCGGGGTCTTCTGCCCCACGATGGGGACATCGATGTTGACGCCGGTGCAGTAGGGGCAGGCGCTGGGGATGTTTTCGTTCTTGTACCAGCCCATGATCTTGGTCTCGCACTCCGGGGTGGCGGCGTAGCCGGTGAGGGCGCAGTAGTTCAGGGCCACCACGTCGGAGGAGGACGGGAACTCCTTGGTCTCCATCCCCTGGTGGACCGGCTCCATCACCGCCTTCCAGAGGAGGGGCGGCGGGTACTGGCCATAATAGACGGTATTGGGGATCTTCTGCCCGTAGGCATCGTAGAGGAGGTTCCCCTCGTCGTCCCGCTGGAACTGGTCGTCGTAACCCACCCAGCAGACCCCCACATAGTATGGGGTGACGCCCACGAACCACTCGTCCACGCCGTCGTCGGTGGTGCCGGTCTTGCCTGCCACCGGGATATTCAGGGAGGCCAGGCTGGCGTTGCGGCCGGTGCCGGGGGCAGCGTTTACGTTGTGCTGGAGGAGGCGGTTCATCACCGTGTAGGTGTCATAGTCCATCACCCGCTGGGGAGCGGGGCGGTTCTCCAGCACCACGTTGCCCCGGCTGTCCAGAACACGGGTATAGCAGTAGGGCTGGGTGCGCATCCCGCCGTTGGAGTACATCTGGTAGGCCCCCGCCATATCCAGGGGGGTGACGCCGTTGGTGAGGGCCCCCAGGGTCATGGGGGCGTAGGCGATGTCCGCCTCGCTCAGGCTCTGGATATTGAGGGTATCGTGGAGGAAATTCCAGCAGGCCCTGGGGGTGACCAACTGGATGAGCTGGGTGGGGATCATGTTCACCGACCGCTGGAGGGCCTCGGTGACGGTCATATAGCCCCGGAAGCTGTTGTACTCGTTGGAGGGGCTCCAGTCCGGCTGTCCCTCCCCGATCTTGATGGTCACCGGCTTATCCTCGATGAGGGTGGAATAGTTGATGATGTTCTGCTGGATGGCCAGGGGGTAGGTGCTGATGGGCTTGATGGTGGAGCCGATCTGCCGGGTAGTATCGGTGGCGCGGTTCCAGATGCGGGCGCCCTCCTTTACCCCCGTGCCGCCCCGCAGGGCCAGGATCTTCCCGCCCGTATCGGTGATGACGAAGGCGGACTGGGGGTTCTCCTCATTCTTTACGGTGGGGAAATCGTAGGTCTCGTAAACATTGTCCAGGATCTCCTGGATGCGGGTATCCACGGTGGTGTAGATCCGGTATCCGCCGGAAAGGAGCATACTTTCCGCTTCCCGGTAGGTACAGCCGTTCTTGGTGGCCAGGTCGTTGATGACGCACTCGATGGCGTAGTCCACAAAGTAGCTCTGGTCGTAGCTCACCATCTTGTCCTTGTTCTCGCTGGCAAAGACCAGTTCCCGGTCCAGCTCGGTCTCGTACTCCGCATCGGTGAGCATCCCCTGCTCGTGCATCATAAAGAGGATGTCGTCCTTGCGCTTCAGGTTGTTTTCCAGGCCGTGGTTCTTCTCGGTATTATAAAAGGGGTTGTAGTAGGTGGGGTCCTTGGTGATTCCCACGATGGAGGCGCACTCGGCCACCGTCAGCTGGCTGACGTCCTTATCAAAGTAGAGGTTGGCGGCGGCCTGGATGCCGTAGACGTTGTTGCCGAAGGAGACCAGGTTCAGGTAGGTCTCCAGGATCTGGTCCTTGGAATACCTCCGCTCCAGCTTCAGGGCCCGGACGATCTCGCGGGCCTTGCGCATCACGTCTACCTCTTTGTCCTCGGTGATGTTCCGAGTCACCTGCTGGGTGATGGTGGAGGCACCGGGGGTGCCCTCATAGAAGGTGAGGAAGGGGATGTGGAGCTTGTGCCCCACCAGATTGATGGTGGCCTTGATGGTGGTGACCCAGTCCACCCCGTTGTGGTCCCAGAAGCGCTTATCCTCCACCGCAACGATGGTATCCAGGAGGGTCTCCGGAAGCTGGTCGAAATCCACCCAGATGCGGTTGCCGTTTTCGGAGGAGAGGCGCTGCATCTCCACCCATTCCTGGGACTGAGGGTCCTGGGCGTACATAAAGGTGGTGTATTCCAGCCGCTTGGCATCCAGGTCCAGGATATACTGGTCATCCTCCAGCATATCAAAGGCGTAGATGGTCAGCTGGCAGGCCAGAACGCACCCGGCAATGACACCCAGGCAGATCAGCGCCCCGATGGCGCGGAAAATATGGCCCACCCAGGGGTTCTTCTTTTTTTTCTTCTTCTGGGACCGGCGGCCGGATTCCCTGGCCGGGGGGCTTTCGTCCTCCCGCCTGGACCGCTCCCGGTCTCTGTTGTATTCTTTCATGGATGACTAAACCTCCGTTTCTCGGTGATAACGAAACGATTCAAAGCACCCTTTGGCGTCAAATTCCGGATACGGCGCCGCGCCCATCCGGGCATTGCGGCCAGTTATGGTTATTATAACATATTTCTCCCCGGAAGTGTTACCTTTTTTTGAGGCAATACCGCATAAAGATTGTGCCCGTATTGCGCAGACAGATTTTTCGTCAGAAGAAACAAAAACCGCAGGCAATCCTTTGTGGATTGCTGAGGATTTTTGTGAAATCTGACGGAAAAGATGCAAGCAAGACGGGTGCAAAGCCGTCAGGCGGTCTTTGTGCGGAGTTGCCTTGTATGTTTCCCCGCCCGGATGTCAATACTACGGCAAGTAGGAGGTGCCTTTTTATGGTAAAACGCTTTGCTGTCACCGGTGGAGCCATTCTGGCGGCCATCGTTCTTGGCGCAGCCCTGGCCGTCGTCCCCCGGATCGATTCCCTGGCCGCCCCTCCCCAGCATCTGGTGGAAAAAGAGGAACAGCCCCCGGAAAGCCTCCCATCCTCCCAGGAGGCATCCTCCCCCTCCGCCGGCTACCTGCTGGGGGCCTACAACGGCAGGGTCTCGGTCCTTTCCCCGGACACCCGCGAGCCGGAGATGATCTTTGACATCTTTCTGCGCACCCTCCCGGAGCCGGACCAGCAGCTCCTCCGGGAGGGCATCCGGGTGGAGACCTACGAAGAGCTCACCCGCCTCATTGAGGATTACATCAGCTGAGGTTTCTCCCTCTCACCTGGGAAAATCCCCATCCCACGGAAAAATTTCCCTGCTTCAAATACAGATTGTAACCGGGCCCCGGCCCGGAAGTAACCTGTTTGTCACGAAGCCTTAACCAAAAAAGGATGAATTGCCGGCCTCCCCTGGGGTATAATAAAGACACACCAAAGGAAGTACAAAAGAAATCCTCCCTCCCCACTCTCCAGGGGAGCCTCAATAACCCTCGTAAAATTTTAATCTTCTGAAAAGGCCTGGGTCTCACGACCTGGGTCTTTTCGGTTTTCGACAAGCCGAAACGACCTGCCGCGATCGGCGGGGTCATCCGCTCCCTACGCTCCCTCTACGCAAAAAGAGGGGCTCATCGCCCCCCTCTTTTATTCTGCCAGCACGCTGTAATCCCCCAGGGGATTCATATAAAGGATGGCCTCAATGCCATACTCTTCCGCCGCTCTCGCCTGGTCCCGGATCTCCTGGCTCCCGTAGGGCTTGTTTGCCGACTGGCTCAGGGTGGTGGAGGTGTAGGCTTGGACCATAGCCGCCAGGGGCACCCGGAAGGTCCTCTCGCCGCCGTCCTCCCCTTCGTCCTCGTCCTCATTCTCCGCCCCCGTCTCCAGGGCTCCCGCCGCCGCTGCCAGCCCCTCCGAAACGGTCTTGTAGGGATCCAGCGCCGGGGAGGAAAGGGTCAGTATCTCGCTGGTGACGCCGTTGCCGAACTGCTCCGGCATCACCTCCAACACGCCGCTGCCGGCGGCGGAGAGGAGCTGTCCCACGTCCTCGCCGTACCGGTTGGTGCTCAGCCCCGCAGCGGAGATGAGATTCACCGTCACCGCTACATGGCTCCCCTCCGCCTCTCCCGCGGCCCGCGCCCTGGTCAGAAAGTCCGCCAGCACGGCGGAGCGGTCCAGGGGACCGGTGTTGCCATAGGTAGCCAGGTTCAGGGCCACCCCGTCCGGGAACTGCACACCGTCCAGGAGGATGGTGCCAACCCCGTTTTCTGCGGCCTCCTGCACCAGGGAAAGGATATAGTCCTGGGCCTCCCGGTTATTGGGGTTCAGCCAGGGTTTGCCGCCGTTGGCCTGGGAATCGTCGATCCAGTTGACGGTGCTGTTCATATACTTCACCGCCGATTCGTACATCCGGGCGGTGGAGGTGCGGTCCCGGAAGGCGTAGAGCCGCCCCACCGGGGTCAGCCCCGCCCGTCGGATGAGGGCCAGCCGCTGGGGCAGGCTCCAGGCGTTCTCCCCCTGGGCCCGGTTGTAGGCCACCTGCTCCAGGGCGCTCTGGTACTGCACCACCCCCAGGGCGTCCTTCAGGTCAAAGACCACCCCCGTCACTCCCTGGGCCTGGAGGGCGCGCAGCGCCCCCTCCAGCCGCTGGTCGTCCGCCATCACCTCCGGCGGGAGGTAGGCCGCTCGGACCGGGAAGATGCCCGCTCCCGCCGGCTCCTCCTCCGGTCCCTCCGGCTGGGAGGACACAGGGGTCTCCGGCTGGGAGGGCTCCGGGGAGACCGGCTCCTGGGGCTGGAGGGAGGGAGGCTCCCAGGTGGTGACGAACCGGTAGACCGGCGGATAGGCAAACCACCCCGCCGTCAGCGCGGCCACCCCCAGCAGGACGGTAAGGGCCGCCGCCCGGATCCCCTGCTTGCGCTTTTGGATCCGCTCGCGGTCGTAGCGCTTGATCTTAAATTCCCGCACAGCCGCACCTCGCTCCCTTCCGCCCGGTCTAAGAGCCTATTCAGGATCTCCCTGCACCCCGCCTCATTAGGTCCTTTTCCGTCCTGCTGCGTTAAAACCCCTTGAAATACAGCAAGTATTTCTGCGGTTTTTTGCCTTGCAGGGCGAAAAAATCCCTGCTGATTCGGGGCACCTGGAGATCCAAAACAGGCTCTAAGCCGGCACCTTTTTCCAGCAGTATTCCCCATGTTCTTCAAACTATTCCGCCGCGCTTATATACTAGGATAAAAGTCACAGTGCCAGTTGGTGCCCCACCAGGCCGAAAAGGGCCAGGGACAGCAGTCCCAGATAGATAAACAGGATGGGCGCCCCCCGGAAGGCCTTGGGGATGTCGCAGAGGTCCAGCCGCTCCCGGATGGACCAGCAGAGGAGCATGGCCAGGACATACCCTCCGCCGGCCCCCAGGGCCATCCAAAGGGCTTCCCCCATGCCCCCGGTCCCAAAGCCGGTGACCAGCAGCACCCCCAGGGGCAGGAAGCCGAACGCGATGGCCGTATGGAGCTTATACCGCTTCTTGCTGGTCACCTTCCCCTGCTTTTTGCGCCAGATGAGGATCCCCCCCATGATGAGAAGGAAAAAGGCGGTGAAGATCCCCAAAAACACCGGGGGCTGGAGATGGTTCGGCAGGTGGAGGTATTCCCCCACCAGCCACCGGCCCATCCAGCCGCTGGCGGCAGCCAGCACCGACATCAGGGTGACGATGTACCCCTCTTCCAGGGCGCGGCGGGGGGTGAAGTCCTCGTAATCCAGCTCCCCCATGCCGAAGGCCCGGACAAAGACCAGGTTCTCGCTGATGGCGGCGGTGAGGGCGGTGAAGAACATCCCCTTTAAGGTGATCCAAAGTACGCTCATGGCAGCGGCTCCCCTCCTTCCTCATCCTGGGGCCGGAAGGCCCCCAGGCGGCGCAGCTCCGCGATGACCCGCCGGACACACTGGTACCCGGCGGAAAAAGCTCCGAACATGATAAATCCAAAGAAAGGCATCTGGGCCCCGGAAAGGCGCAGGGGCTCCGGCAGGGCAAAGCCCCAAAGGGTGCCGTAGGCCAGCACCTCCCGGATGGCGGAGATCACCACCGCCGCCAGGGCAAAGCCGCCGGTGTACCGCAGGGCCCAGGCCCCTGCCGCCGGCAGGGTGGTGATCCGCTTGCCGGTAAAGACCGCCGAGACCACCGTGCCGGAGGCCAGCAGATATAGGTAGATGCCCAGGGAATCGGTGATCTCCAGGGAGATGAAGCGGATGACGTAGTAGGAGAGGGACGCCAGCAGCATGGCGGCCATGGTCCACACCGGGGTGCCCAGCCAGTAGGGGAAGTGCAGCTTCTGACGCAGCAGCAGGCTGAGGATGACGGTGGGCACCATCACCACCGCCATGGCCAGGGAGAGGGCCACCCCGTTTTTCAGGTTGGTGGCCGCCACCACCAGGAAGGGGGCGGCAAAGGTGAGGTTGATGATGAGGCTCTTATCCGACAGGATGCGGGTAAGGCTCTGGCTGCTGTCCCCCTGGGCGGGCCTGGGCTTAGGGGTTCTGGGCGCCTTCGGCGGCCGGGACTCCTTCATCGGTCCCGAAGTCGTCCTCTCCGGAGAGGTCGATGGCGACCTTTCGTCCATAGCGCATCCTCCTTTTCCTTGTGATGTATTCCTCCGCCAGATGGTCCAGGGCGGGGGCAAGGGCGTTCATCAGCAGGATGGCAAAGACCACCGTCTGCTCATAGCCGCCAAAGCGGGCAAACAGGACCGTCACGATCCCCCCCAGCACCCCATACACCCCCTTGGCGATGCCGCGGCAGGGGGAGGTGACCGGGTCGGTAAACATAAAGGCGGCGCAGAACAGCACCGGCGTCGCCAGCACCTCGTAGAAGGCGGAAGCCGCCCCCTCGGCGGAGCCCCGCGGGAAGAGGAAGCTGAGGGCCGCCACCGTCAGCAGCAGGAGCAGGGACTGCTGGTAGCGCACCGTCCCCCGGAAGATGAGGTACAGCAGGCAGGCCAGGATCACCAGCACGCAGGTGGTGCCCATGGGCCCCGCCTGGCGCCCCAGCAGCACCGTGGTATAGTCCTCCATGGGCACCCCGCCGATGTACAGGGTGTAGGCGGCGGAATTGGAGACGCTGCCGCTCACCTCCCCCCACAGGTCCATGGTGGTATTGGGGACGGGGTAGGAGAACATCTGGGCCGGCCAGCAGGCGATGGCGAAGGCCAGCCCCCCCGCCGCCGGGTTGAAGAGATTGTTCCCCACCCCCCCGAAGGGCTGCTTCACCAGCAGGATGGCAAAGAGGTCCGCCACCACCACGATATGGAAGGGGATGCCCGCGGGCATCATCAGGGGGATGATCATGCCGGTGACCACCGGGGAAAAATCCCGCAGGCTCACCTTGCGCCCCCGCAGCCAGACGCAGAGGGCGTCCGCCCCCCAGCACACCGCTATGGAAAGGAGCCCCAGCCGCACCGCCCGCTGGCCGTAGTAGCAGGCGGACATAAAGTAGAGGGCCGCCAGGGTCACGATGGCGTCCCCCATCACCGTCTTGCTGCTGGTATCGGAACGGATATGGGGCGCTTTCCTGGGGAAAAGTTTCATTTCGGCAGCGCCTCCTTCCGGCTCTTCTTGTACCAGGCGATGCGCCCGGCAATATCCAGCTTGGCAGGGCAGATGTAGCTGCAGCACATACACCCGATGCAGGTCTTGTAATCCAGCTTCGCCACCCGCTCATGGAGGCTCATCCCGATGCCCCGGTACAGCAGCATGGGGTTGAGGCCCATGGGGCAGGCCTCCACGCACCGGCCGCAGCCGATGCACTGGTAGCGCTGGTCCCGCTCATCCTCCCGGAAGGCCAGGATGGCCCTGGTGGTGGGCTTCACCAGCACCAGGTCGGTATCCGCCACCGATTCCCCGGTGATGGAGCCGCCTACCACCACACGGGTGGGCTGTTCCTCCAGGCCGCACCGGGCTAGGACGTCGGTGGCGGTGGTATCCAGGCTCACCTCCATGTTGCAGGGGCGGCTGACGCAGTTGCCCGCCACGGTGATGAAGGCGGTGGTCTGTATGCGGGCGTCGTACACCGCCCGGTGGAGGTGGATGAGGGCGCAGGCCCCGATGTACAGGCTGATGTGGTCGTCCTCCTCCACCAGGCTCTGGGCGGAGAGGAGCTCCGAGGGGTACTTGCCCCGCACCCGCTGGATGGGGAACCCCCCCACCGACCGGGGGATCCTCATCTCCAGGTCGGTGATCCCCTGGTACACCAGGATGGTGACATCGGAGGCCTCCACCGCCTTGCAGGCCAGCTTCAGGCCGCTGACGCACTCCCGGTTGCGGTGGAGCATCGGCCCCAGCTGGCTGGAGATGTAGGGCTCCTCGTCCAGGGCGTCCACCAGCACCGAGGGGCGGCGCCCCATGCACTTGCGGAGCTTCCGGAACAGGGGCACCCCGTCCCGCTCGTCCACGATGCGGGCCAGGCGGGCCACCTGGATGATGGCCTCCGCGTCGATCTCCTCGTCCTCCCGCCAGGGCTCCAGGTCCCGTATCCGGCGCACCCGCTCCGGGTCGATGAACCGCACCAGCTCCTGGGAAAGGATGGGGTCCTTGTGCTGTTCCAGCATCACGCCCCCGTTCCAGTGCCAGGATCTCGCCTTTGCGGCTTTCATGGCTTTGGGATCATCCTTCATCCTTCCCGGCCTCCTCCCTTCTCCAAATCACGCCCCCGCGGCCGCGGCGCGGATGGCCGCCACCTGGGCCGCGTAATCCGCCTTGCCGAAGATGGCGGAGCCCGCCACCAGGCAGTTGGCCCCCGCCCTGCCGCAGGCGGCGGCGGTATCCCGGTCCACCCCGCCGTCCACCTGGATGAGCAGGTCCTCCCGTCCCAGGCGCCGGGCCTCCCGGCGGATGGCGGACACCTTGTCCATCATGCCGGCCATAAAGGACTGGCCGCCAAAGCCCGGCTCCACCGTCATCACCAGCAGGATGTCCAGCCGGGGCAGCCAGGGCAGCACTTTTTCCACCGGGGTGCCGGGGCGCAGGGTCAGCCCGGCCTTCAGGCCGTGGTCCTTGATGCGCTCAATGACCGCCCCCACGTCCTCCGCCGCCTCCACATGGAAGGTGATGCCGTCCGCCCCGGCCTTTGCCAGGCCGTCGATGTACCGGATGGGGTCCACGATCATGATATGTACATCGAAAAAGAGGCGGCTCACCTTCCGCAGGGAGGCGATCACCGGCATCCCGAAGGAGATGTTGGGGACAAAGACCCCGTCCATCACGTCCAGGTGGAGCATATCGGCCCCCGCGGCCTCGATTTCTTTCAGTTCCTCCCCCAGGCGGGCAAAGTCCGCCGCCAGGAGGGAGGGGGAGATCTTCATTTCCATAAACTGCGCTCCTTCTTCCCAAAACAGCCCATCCGGGGCGCTGCCCCGGCCCCCGGTCCCTTTTCTTCTCGCGGGAGAAGAAAAGGGACCGAAAAGAAGAGCGGCCGGTCATCGGCTAAACCTGTACTCTATCGCCGGGGCGGTCAGTCCGCGCTCCGCCCGCAGCACTTTTTGTACTTCTTGCCGCTGCCGCAGGGGCAGGGGTCGTTGCGGCCCACCTTCTTGCCGGCGGTGCGCACCGGCTGGGGCTTCTCGCTGCCGTCGGAGGAGGCGGTGGTGGGCTTTGCCACCTGCTCCCGCTTCACTTCCTCCCCGGTGCGCACCTGCACCGTCAGCAGCATCTTGATGGTATCCTCCCGGATGGAGGCGATCATGGCGTCGAACATCTCGAAGCCCTCCATCCGGTACTCCACCACCGGGTCCCGCTGGGCCAGGCCCCGCAGGCCGATGCCCTGCTTGAGGGCCTCCATATCGTCGATGTGGTCCATCCACTTCTGGTCCACGTTGCGCAGCAGGATCATCCGCTCCAGCTCCCGCATCAGCTGGGGGCCCAGCTCCTTCTCCCGCTTTTCCATCCGCTCCCGGACCCGCTCCCGGAGCTGCTCCTTGATCTCCTCCTTGGTGATCCGCTCCAGCTCCTCGGCATCGTACCGCAGGTCCTCCCCGGTGGTCACCCACCCCAGGAAGCTGTCCCGCAGGCCGTCCAGGTTCCACTCGTCCTTGATGTCCTCGTCCAGGAGGAAGCGGTCCACCGCCTCCCCCACCAGCTCCCCGGCCATGGTGCGGATGCTCTCCTGCAGGTCCTCCCCGTCCAGCACCTTGCGCCGCTGCCCGTAGATGATCTCCCGCTGGCGGTTCATCACGTCATCGTACTGGAGGACGTTTTTCCGGATCTGGAAGTTCCTGCCTTCGATCTTCCGCTGGCTGGATTCGATGGTGCTCGAAAGGAGCTTATTCTCGATGGGCATATCCTCTTCCAGCCCCATGGTGTCCATGAGGCTCTGGACCCGCTCCCCGCCGAAGAGGCGCATCAGGTCGTCCTCCAGGGAGATGATGAACCGGGTCTCGCCGGGGTCCCCCTGGCGGCCGGCGCGGCCCCGCAGCTGGTTATCGATGCGGCGGGACTCGTGGCGCTCGGTGCCCAGGATGAAGAGCCCCCCCGCCTGGCGGACCTTCTCCGCCTCCGGGGCGATCTCCTCCTTGTACTGGGCCATCAGCTCCCCAAAGCGCCTGCGGGCGGCCAGGATCTCCTCATCCTTGGTCTCCCCGAAGGCGGTGGCGTCGCTGATCTGCTCCTCGGTCATCCCCTCCCGGCGCAGCTGGGCCTTAGCCAGGTATTCGGCGTTGCCCCCCAGCATGATGTCGGTGCCGCGGCCCGCCATGTTGGTGGAGATGGTGACGGCGCCGTACTTGCCGGCCTGGGCCACGATCTCCGCCTCTTTCTCGTGGTACTTGGCGTTTAGGACCTCGTGCTTCACCCCCTGCCGCCGGAGCATGGCGGAGAGGATCTCGGACTTTTCGATGGAGACGGTGCCCACCAGGATGGGCTGGCCCTTCTGGTGGCACTCCAATATCTGCTGGATGGCGGCGGAAAACTTCCCCTTCTCCGTCTTGTACACCACGTCGGGGTAGTCGGTGCGGGCCAGGGGGCGGTTGGTGGGGATCTCCACCACGTCCAGGTGGTAGATCTCCCGGAACTCGTCCGCCTCGGTCTGGGCGGTGCCGGTCATCCCCGCCAGCTTGTCGTACATCCTAAAGTAGTTCTGGAAGGTGATGGTGGCCAGGGTCTTGCTCTCGTGGGCCACCTTCACCCCTTCCTTGGCCTCGATGGCCTGGTGGAGGCCCTCATTGTATCTTCTGCCGATCATCAGGCGGCCGGTGAACTCATCCACGATGATGACCTCACCGTCCTTCACCACGTAGTCCACGTCCTTCTGCATCACGCCGTGGGCCTTGATAGCCTGGTTGATGTGGTGGGCCAGGGTGAGGTTCTCCGGGTCGTTGAGGCTCTCGATGTGGAAGTACTCCTCCGCCTTCTTGGCGCCCCTGGGGGTGATGGTGGCGGTGCGGGCCTTCTCGTCCACGATGTAGTCCGCCTCCAGCTCGTCCTGGTCCTCCTTGGCGTCCACCTCCCGAACCCGCAGCGCCCGCAGGGTGCGGGCAAAGCGGTCCGCCACCTGGTACAGCTCGGTGGACTTGTCCCCCTTGCCGGAGATGATGAGGGGGGTGCGGGCCTCGTCGATGAGGATGGAGTCCACCTCGTCCACGATGGCGTAGTTCCAGCCCCGCTGCACCTGGTTCTGGCGGTAGACCACCATGTTGTCCCGGAGGTAGTCAAAGCCGAACTCGTTGTTTGTGCCGTAGGTGATGTCCGCGTCGTAGGCGGCCTTTTTGTCCTCCTGCTCCATACCGCTCACCACCAGCCCCACGGTGAGGCCCATAAAGCGGTAGAGCTTGCCCATCCACTCGCTGTCCCGGCGGGCCAGGTAGTCGTTGACGGTGACGATGTGGACCCCCTTGCCCGCCAGGGCGTTTAGGTAGGCAGGGAGGGTAGCCACCAGGGTCTTGCCCTCGCCGGTCTTCATCTCCGCGATGCGCCCCTGGTGGAGTATGACGCCGCCCACGATCTGCACCGGGAAGTGGCGCATCTGAAGCACCCGGTCGGCGGCCTCCCGGCAGGCGGCAAAGGCCTCCGGCAGGATGTCGTCCAGGGTCTCCCCCTCTTGCAGCCGCTTTTTTAACCGGGGGGTCATATCCCGCAGCTCCGCGTCACTCATTCCCCGGTATCTTTCCTCCAGGGCCAGGACCTTGTCCACCAGGGGCTGGATGCGCTTTAATTCTTTTTCCGAGTAGGAGCCGAATATCTTTTCAAGAAATCCCATTGTCTGTCACCTCATATATTATTGCGCAAATACCCATTTTAACTTTCTTATTTTACCCCCTCCCTCCCGCAAAGTCAAACAAGAAGTAGGGATAAAGTATTGCGAAACCGTGAATTTTCCCCTCCGGGCGGAAACTTTTTGCGGAAATCCGACGGAATCTCTTGATAAATCCTTGACGGATGATATAATGGATAAGGTGGGCCGGCAGGGCCCGGAGCGGGTTTTTCCTCCTCCCCGCCGGCAGATTGTATCATTACCGAAAGGAGCAAGGATATGAATTATTCCCACGAAGTAGAGAAGATGTGCACTCTGGCAAAGGGTCCGAAGCACGGCCCCGCGCCCATCCCGGAGGAGGGACAGTGGGTCAAGGCCTATGAGATCAAGGACATCTCCGGCCTCAGCCACGGCATCGGCTGGTGCGCCCCCCAGCAGGGCGCCTGCAAGCTGACCCTCAACGTGAAAAACGGTATCGTGGAGGAGGCCCTGGTGGAGACCCTGGGCTGCTCCGGCATGACCCACTCCGCCGCCATGGCCGGCGAGATCCTCCCCGGCAAGACCCTGCTGGAGTGCCTGAATACCGACCTGGTCTGCGACGCCATCAACGTAGCCATGCGGGAGATCTTTAAGCAGCTGGTCTACGGCCGCAGCCAGACTGCCTTCTCCGAGGGGGGCCTCCCCATCGGCGCCGGGCTGGAGGACCTGGGCAAGGGCCTGCGGAGCCAGGTGGGCACCATCTTCTCCACCAACCTGAAGGGCGTCCGTTACCTGGAGCTGGCGGAGGGCTACATCCTTTCCGTCGCGGTGGATGAGAACAACGAGGTCATCGGCTACAAGTTCGTCAAGGTGGGCAAGATGCTGGAGGACATCCGCCACGGTGTGGACCCCAAGACCGCCTTTGAAAAGAACATCGGTACATATGGCCGCTACGCCGACGCCCCCAAGTACGTCGATCCCCGTGAGGAGTAAGAGAAGGAGGTAACACAGATGGCAAAGTTTGAAGGACAAGAGAGAAGAATGCCGAAGATCGAGGCCTGCCTCGCGGAAAACGGCTTTAAGACCCTGGAGGATGCCCGTGACCTCTGCACTCAGAAGGGCATCGACGTAGAGAAGATCGTCAAGGGCGTGCAGCCCATCGCCTTTGAAAACGCCGTGTGGGCCTACACCCTGGGCGTCGCTCTGGCCCTCAAGAAGGGCTGCCGGAAGGCCGCCGACGCCGCCGAGGTCATCGGCCAGGGCCTCCAGGCCTTCTGCATCCCCGGCTCGGTTGCCGAGCAGCGGCAGGTGGGCCTGGGCCACGGCAACCTGGGCGCCATGCTGCTGCGGGACGAGACCAAGTGCTTCTGCTTCCTGGCGGGCCACGAATCCTTCGCCGCCGCCGAGGGGGCCATCGGCATCGCCCGCAACGCGGATAAATCCCGCAAGGAGCCCCTGCGCATCATCCTCAACGGCCTGGGCAAGGACGCCGCCTACATCATCTCCCGCATCAACGGCTTCACCTATGTGGAGACCGACTACGACTTCGCCACCGGCGATCTCCGGATCGTCCGGGAGGTGAAGTTCTCCGACGGCGAGCGTTCCAAGGTGCGGTGCTACGGCGCCAACGACGTCCTGGAGGGCGTGGCCATCATGAAGATGGAGAAGGTGGACGTTTCCATCACCGGCAACTCCACCAACCCCACCCGCTTCCAGCATCTGGTGGCCGGCACCTACAAGAAGTGGAGCTACGAGAACGGCGTCAAGTACTTCTCGGTGGCCTCCGGCGGCGGCACCGGCCGCACCCTGCACCCGGATAATATGGCTGCCGGCCCCGCCTCCTACGGCCTCACCGATTCCATGGGCCGTATGCACGGCGATGCCCAGTTCGCCGGCTCCTCTTCCGTTCCCGCCCACGTGGAAATGATGGGCCTCATCGGCATGGGCAACAACCCCATGGTGGGGGCCACCGTGGCCTGCGCCGTGGCGGTGGAAGAAGCGCTGAAGTAAGCGCGGGGAAAATCTCTCTGCCAAAATCATTGCAGCGGCCTGCGGAGGACGGATTCCGCGGGCCGCTGTTATTTAGGTGCATCGTACTGGATTTTTCCTCCGCAATGTGATATGATACCAGCTATAGGGGAGGGGAAAACTATGCCTGAGCTATGCCGGTTTGGCGGAATGGTCATCGCCATGCTCTTTATGGATACCGTACAGCATAATAAACCCCATGTTCATGTATACTATGGCGAATACGAGGCCTCTGTCGGGCTGGACGGCGAACTGCTGGCCGGTTCGCTGCCTAATAAGCAGTATAAAATTTTGGTGGGCTGGCTGTTGTATCACGAGGAGGATGTTTACAAAGCGTGGAATTTGGCCGTTCAGGGCAAACATTTTGATAAAATCAGCCCCATGTGATTTGAAAGGAGCACCCTGATGTATCAGAAAAACGGCATCGTTTACGCGGGGGAACTGGTGAAGGAAATTCATGTGCGGGAGGCAAAGCCCCTTCCTTACCAAATGCTCCTGCTCACCTTTTCCACCGGCGAGCGGCGGCTTTTTGACGCCACCACCCTGGAGGGGAGCGCTTTCGCGCCGCTGGCAGATGAAGCGGTCTTTCGCCAGGTGACGGTATCCCACGGTGTTGTCACATGGCAAAACGGCGAGATCGACTGCGCCCCGGAGTATCTCTACCGGAACAGCTTTGCCTACGATGAGGAGCTGGCGGTTTAACGCCTGCCATTTCTGTGCTTTTCCCCCTCTTTTTTCCGTCCAATCCTCTTGCAATCTCATCTTCAACACATTATAATAGGATCTGTAAGGACAACACGGCAAGCTCTCACACGGAGGTATCCCCATGAATATCCAGACACTGCACCCTACCCCTGCCCAGATCGAGTCGGAGCGCCTGCGCCCCGCCCCGGAAGCCACCGGCACCGCCGCCAACGCCGTCACCGGTCCCAATGAGGCGCCGGGCATCACCGCCGCCGCAGGAGCCCCCGGCTCCGATGAAAGCGGCATCCGCGGGGAGCTGCGGGACCGCTATGCCCCGGAGGACCGCTCCGGAACCGCCGGGCTCTACCGGATGGCAAAGGATGGAGAGGGAAATCCCGTCCTTCTCTTTGACGGGCCGGAAAAGGCCTCCCAGGAGAAGGCGGAGGCCGCCGGGAAAGCGGAGGCTGAAGAGGAGGAAAAGGCCCCGGCGGAAGAGAAGGCTGCCGAGGAAAAGGAGACCGAGAGATCCGAGGCCAAAAAGACCACCACCAATACCGACCGGGTGGACCGGGAGCTCCGGGAGCTCCGGGAGGAAGCGGAGGACCTGGCCCGGCGGCTGCGCACCGCCACCGGGGAGGAAGCCGAGCGTCTCCAGCAGAAGCTCACCCTGACCAAGATCGAGCTGCGCATCAAGGACAACGACACCTATCGCCGGGCCCACGCCCAGGTGATTTTGGAATAAGACCCAATCCCCACCATCAAAACAGCGGTACAGGCAAACCTGTACCGCTGTTTTTTTGCCTTCGATAAAGCCGGGAGAGGCTCACCGCTCCGCCTCGTCCAGGTGCTCCCGGTAGAACTTATCGTACCACACCTTCTGGCTCGCCAGCAGGCTGGGGGTATCCAGGCCGAAGGGGCAGTGGTTTTTGCAGTGGTTGCAGTGGATGCACTCATCCACCCGGTCCATCCCGGCCCGCCACTCCTTGGTGAGGTAGGGCTTATAGGGGGAGCGGGTCATCAAAAACTGGATGCGGGCGGCGTTGGGGATGGGGATATTCTTGGGGCAGGGCAGGCAGTAGCCGCAGGAACGGCAGAAGTCCCCGGCCAGCTCCTTCCGCTCCCGTTCCACGCAGGCGGCCAGCTCGTCGTCCCACACAGGCGGGTTGGCGTCCAGCTCCAGCCACTGGCGCAGCTCCTCCATCCGCTGCACCCCGTAGATGGGCACCACGTTGGGGTACCTCTGGAGGAAGGCGAAGGTGGCCCTGGGCTCCCGGATGAGGCCGCCGGACATGGCCTTCATGCAGATGAAGCCCACATCCGCCTTTTGGCACTTCTCCACCACCTCGGTGTCCTTCTCCCCGGCCAGCACCGAGAAGGGGAACTGCAGGGTCTCGTACAGGCCGCTGTCGATGGCCTCATGGGCCACAAAGAGCCGGTGGTTGGTGATGCCGATGTGCCGCACCACCCCCTGGCGCTTCATCTCCAGCAGGTACTGGTAGGCCGGGTCGTCCTCCCCCGGACAGAAATCCGGGTTGTGGAACTGGAGGATGTCGATGTAGTCGGTCTTCATCCGCCGGAGGCTCAGCTCCAGGTTCCGCTTCACCATATCCGGGTCGCCCTTCTGGTAGGCGCTCTTGGTGGCGATGATGATCTTCTCCCGCACATCGGAGAGGGCGGCGCCGATCTTCTCCTCGCTATCGGTGTAGGCGTTGGCGGTATCAAAGAAGTTCACCCCCGCCTCGTAGGCGGCGCGCAGCAGCTCCCCCGCCGCCTCAAAGGAGATGCGCTGGATGGGCAGCGCCCCGAAAGAAGTTTTGGTCACCATCAGTCCGGTGCGCCCAAGCCGTACTTTTTTCATCTCGCTCATGTCATCGCTCCTTTTGTTTTGATGTACTTGCTCTCTATTCCGCCTCCGCCAGCCGCCGGATGGCTTCCTCCTGTGTCGCCACAAAGAAGAAGTCCTTCCCCTGGTTGGATTCGTAGATGAAGTCGTGGAGGGGTTTGCTGGTGTACCGGGAAAAATCGCCGTAAACGGCCATTTTGAGCCGGTAATTGATGAACTTCTGCAAAATTTCCCCCGCCACGCCGGTGCTGAGGATGAAGAAATCCTCGCAGATCAGCCTCTTATCGATGGCGATGCGGGCGGCCCCCGCCTCGTACTTCACGGTCATGGCCAGGTCCAGGGCGGACCGGGTATCGGTGATGACCTTCTCCTCCCCGGTGACCACCGCAATGCCGGGGCCGTCCCCCTGCTGCAAATATTCGATCTTCATAATGTTTTCTCCATTTCGTAGTTTGTCAGTAAAACACCCCGGCGCTCCACCTGCTGCTCCTTCACCACCCGGTAGCCCCGCTTTTGAAAAAATCCCCTGGCGGTGATGGAGGCGTGGGTGGTGATGCCGGGGACCGGGAAGGCCCCCTCCAGCCGGTCACAGAGGGCCGTGGCAATTCCTTGCCGTTGAAAGTCCTTGTGGATATACAATCTGTCTAAATAGCCGCTCCGGTGGATGTCCCCAAACCCGGCGATCCCCCCGCCGGCCTCCGCCACCAGGGTGCAGTGCTCCCGGAAGGAGCGGTCCCAGGCCTCCAGGTCCACCGTGTCCCAGGCGGCCCAGGCGGCCAGCTGCTCCGGGGTGTAGTCCCCCCGGCAGACCTCGTGGACCGTCTCGCAGAAGAGCCGGGCCAGGGCGGGGCAGTCGGAGGGGCGGTAGCTCCGCAGAAGTAACCTCTCCATTCCTATCACACCTCCGGGAAGTGGGCGTATTTTTCTTCCGTCATAAGGGGGGCCACCGTCCCGGAGGAAAGCTCCCGCAGCTCCTGGGTAAGGGCCGGGAGACGGCTCTTCTTGCACAGCAGCCGCAGCCGCACCCCTTCTTCAAAGACGCTCTCCAATAGCTGCACCTCGTGCTTTGGCAGGATGTAGGTGGCCTTGCCGTAGAAGTCGTACCCCATGTCCACCTCCAGCAGGGCGGCGGGCTGCATATTCAGCACCTGGGCGGCGTCCACGGCGGTCTTGGCCCCCTGGGCGTAGGCCCGCACCAGTCCCCCGGCCCCCAGGAGGATCCCCCCGAAGTACCGGGTCACCACCACCGCCACATCCACCAGTCCCTCCCGCTGGAACACCTCCAGCACCGGCTTTCCGGCGGTGCCCTGGGGCTCCCCGTCGTCGGAAAAGCGGGTGAGCTGGTTTTCCCGCAGGATGTAGGCATAGACGTTGTGGGTGGCCTCCCGGTGCCGTTCCCGCACGGCGTTTACAAAGGCCACCGCCTCTTCCTCGCTCCGCACCGGGGCGATCTGCCCGATGAAGCGGGATTTTTTCTCGGTAAACTCATCCTGAGCCGGGGCCGCGACGGTCCGGTAGCCCTCCATAGGCGGAGCCTCCCTTCCTACAGAAAAAGCGGCCCAAGGCCGGACCTTGAACCGCTCTATCTGCGAATTTACTTGCCGAGATTGAACCGCCGGTTGAAGCGGTCCACGCGGCCGCCGGTGTCCACCAGCTTCTGCTTGCCGGTAAAGAAGGGGTGGCACTTGGAACAAATTTCCACACGGATCTCCGGCTTGGTGGAGCGGGTCTCGATGACGTTGCCGCAGGCGCAGCGGATCACCGCAGGGCCATACTTGGGATGGATTCCGTCTTTCATCGTTTTTCACCTCTTTCGTAACCAGGGGATGATGATGCGCATCCCCTTATGGATACCAATGCAACAGTGGTATTTTATCACAGACGGCAGGGAAAAGCAAGCCCTATTTTCCTATCCCCAGTATTTTCTCAATGTCCGCCTGGAAGGCCGCCTTCTTCTCCTGGGCCTCCGGGAGGTCCTTCGCCTTCACCATATAGTAGACCTTCAGCTTGGGCTCGGTGCCGGAGGGCCGCACGATGACGCTGCTCTCCCCCAGGGTGTAGCTGAGGACATTGGCCGGGGGCATCTTCACGCCGCCCACATCGGGGCAGGCGGTCTTGTAGTCGGTGACGCCGGAGACCGCGGTCCCCGCCAAGGCCTTGGGCGGGTCACTGCGCAGGCTCTCCATGATGCCCGCCATCTTCGCCATGCCGTCGGCCCCCTCAAAGGTGTAGCTGTCCACTTGGTTGAGGTAGCGGCCGAACTTCTGGTACATCTCGTCCAGGGCCTCCCCCAGGTTCTTCCCCTGGGCCCGGTACCAGGCCGCCATCTCGCAGATGAGCATGGAGCCGTCCACCGCGTCCTTGTCCCGGACGTATCCGCCGGAAAGGTAGCCGTAGCTCTCCTCAAAGCCCAGGAGGTAGCGGTCCTCTTCCCCGGCCTCCTCCAGCTTGGCGATCTGCTCCCCGATGTACTTAAAGCCGGTGAGGGTGTTGCGGACCTCGATGCCGTACTCCTGGCAGATGGCGTCCGCCATGGAGGTGGAGACGATGCTCTTCACCACCACCGGGTTTTTGGGCATGGTGCCGTTTTTCTGGCGGGAGCGGGCGATGTAATCGATGAGGAGGCACCCCATCTCGTTGCCGGTGATGAGGCGGGGGGCGCCGTTCTGGAGGACGGCGGTGCCCACCCGGTCGCAGTCCGGGTCGGTGGCAAGCAGCAGGTCGGCCCCCAGCTTCTCCACCAGGTCCAGGCCCTTCTGCATGGCCTGCAAGATCTCCGGGTTGGGGTAGGGACAGGTGGGGAAGTTGCCGTCCGGCCACTCCTGCTCCGGCACCACGGTGATGTCGGTGATGCCCATCTTCTTCAGCACGGTGAGCACCGAGCGCCGCCCCGCCCCGTTGAGGGGGGTGTACACCAGCTTCAGGCCGGCGTCCTTGCAGAGGCCGGGGTTCACCTGCTCCTCCAGCACACGGTCCAGGAACTTCTGGATCAGCTCCTCCCCGATGATCTCGATGGTCCCGTCGGCGATGGCCTTATCGTAGTCGCAGAGTTTCACCCCGGCAAAGAGGTCGGTCTCCCCGATCTTCGCCATCACGGCGTTCGCCGTCTCCCCGGTGATCTGGCAGCCGTTTTCGTCATAGGCCTTGTAGCCGTTGTATTTGCTGGGGTTGTGGCTGGCGGTGATGTTGATGCCGGCGGCGCACCCCAGCTCCCGCACCGCGTAGGAAAGGGCGGGGGTGGGCATCAGCTCGCCGTAGAGCCAGGTCTTGATGCCGTTGGCGGCAAAGACGCGGGCGGTCTCCCTGGCAAAAAGCTCCGAGTTGATGCGGCTGTCGTAGGCCACGGCGGCGGTGGGATGCTGGGAGCGGGCCTTTAAGACATCGGCGTAGGCCTGGGTGGCCCGGCGGACGGTGTAGATGTTCATGCGGTTGGTGCCGGCCCCCAGCACCCCCCGCAGCCCGGCGGTGCCGAACTCCAGGTCGGTGTAGAAGCGGTCGCCGATCTCCGCCTCCTGCCCCTCGATGGCCCGCAGCTCCTCCTCCAGGGCGGCATCCTCCAGCTTCTGCTCCCTCCAGCGCCGGTATTCCTTCATAATGTCCATAGCGGTTGCTCCTTTCCCCGTTGTCCTCACCCTGGCTAGGAGCCCACTCATTGAATAGGCCCTAAAAGCCAAGATGTCCATTTTCTATTCTCCTCTATTGTAGAGCATCACGACAAATAAGTCAATAAATCCTTGTAAAAATTAGGCAAATCAACTATACTTAGTACAGTCGAATTTTGCGGGGGAGGGTCTGCGGATGTTCTGCTCGGTGCTTTCTATGGGGATCTCCGGCATCCGGGGGTATATGGTGACGGTGGAGGTGGACTGCCAGCGGGGGATGCCCCGCTTTGAGCTGGTGGGCCTCCCCGATGCTGCCGTCAAGGAGGCCAGGGACCGGGTGCGCTCCGCCGCCCGGAACCTGGGGCTGGACTGGCCGGAGGCCCAGGTGCTGGTGAACCTGGCCCCCGCCGATACCCGCAAGACCGGCCCCCTCTACGACCTTCCCATCCTCCTGGGGCTGTTCATCGCCGCCGGGGGGCGGCAGATGGATCTTTCTGGCTGCGCCTTCATCGGGGAACTCTCCCTGGACGGGAGCCTGCGGCCCGTCAATGGGGCCCTCTCCATGATCCTGGCCGCCCGCCAGGCGGGGGTGGAAAAGGTCTTCCTCCCCCTGGAAAACGGCGGGGAGGGCAGCGCCATCCCCGGCATCCGGGTATATCCCGTTTCCTCGGCAAAGGAAATACTGGACCACTTCCTCCGGGGCCGGGAGCTGCCCACCGCCCAGGAGCTCTCCTTCTCCCCGCCCCCGGTCCCCCCGGTGCCGGATTTTTCCGAGGTCCGGGGCCAGGAGAACGCCAAGCGGGCCATGGAGATCGCCGCCGCCGGGGGGCACAATATCCTGCTCATCGGCCCTCCCGGCACCGGCAAAAGCATGCTTGCCCGGCGCCTCCCCTCCATCCTGCCCTCCCTTTCCTTTGCGGAGTCGGTGGAGACCACCCAGGTCCACTCCGCCGCCGGGGTGCTGCCCCGCGGCGCCTCCCTGGTGGAGGTCCCCCCTTTCCGCTCTCCCCACCACACCATCAGCCCCGCGGGGCTGGCGGGGGGCGGCGCTCCCCCCCGTCCGGGGGAGATCAGCCTGGCCCACAACGGGGTCCTCTTCCTGGACGAGCTGCCGGAGTTCCCCCGCATCGCCATGGAGGTGCTGCGCCAGCCCCTGGAGGACGGCGTCATCACCATCAGCCGCTCGGCGGGCCGGGCCAGCTTCCCCTGTAGGTTCATCCTGGTGGCGGCCATGAACCCCTGCCCCTGCGGCTACTTCGGCCACCCCACCCAGCCCTGCCGCTGCTCCCCCGCCAAGCGGTCGGTCTATCTTTCCAAGGTCAGCGGCCCCCTTCTGGACCGGCTGGACCTCCATGTGGAGATGCCCCCGGTGGAGTACAAGGAGCTGAACGCCGCCCCAGGGGAGCCCTCCGCCCTCATCCGACAGAGGGTGGAAGCCGCCCGGCAGCTCCAGCGGGAGCGGTACAGGGAGCTGGGCATCCCCTGCAACGGGCGCCTCACCCCCGCGGCTCTGCGGAAGCACTGCCCCCTCACCCCGGAGGCCCAGCGCCTGCTGGAGCTGGCCTACGATAAGCTGGGGCTTTCCGGCCGCAGCTACGACCGCCTGCTGCGCATCTCCCGCACCATCGCGGACTTGGGCGGGGAGGAGGTCATCGGCTCCGACGCCGTGGCGGAGGCGGTGCAGTACCGTAGCCTGGACCGCAAGTACTGGCAGCCGGATCTGAAGGAGCTGTAAGGCTCAAAGGCTTTACGGCAAAAAAACACCTGGGAAGGCAGCGATACGGAAAATCTCCGTGTCCCCGGCCCTCCCAGGTGTTTTCCTATCCTTTTATGTACCTGCCTGATTTGCAGACGCCTATATCTCAGTAGACCGGATTCTCCACCGTGACCTTATCCACCTCCTGGTAAGGCGCCAGGGTGGAGACCATCTTTACCGGCACGTCGTAGGCATTTTTCACATAGTGGACCTCCCCCGGCTCGATGTGGATCAGGTCGCCGGCGGAGAGCACGTGCTTCGTCCCGTCCACGATGATGTCCACCTTGCCCTCCAGGATGAAGAAGTCCTCCTCCATCACGTTGTGATAGTGGGCCTGGAAGTCCTCCCCCGGCAGAAAGCGCACCAGGGCAAAGTTCATCCGGGGCCCCTTCATCAGATATTTGGGGCCGCTCTCCCCAAAGCGGTACTCGCGTTCGTTCTCGTTGATGATAAACATTTTCTTTCCTCCTTCTGCCCAGAGCCCTTAGAGCCTATTTAGGATCTCCAGGTATATCGAATTGGCTGGGATTTTTTCGCCCTGCAAGGCAAAAAATCTCGAAGCCCTAACGGGCCGCTACGCGTCCCTTCGGGCACGTCGGCTACGCCGAATACTTGCTGCATTTCAAGATTTTTTAACGCGGCAGGGTGGAAAAAGACCTGCCAAGGCGGTATGCAGGGAGATTCTGAATAGGCTCTTATAGGCCCGGAGCGACCCACATATTCCGGGTCACCTTCTGGTCGCACAGCTCCATCTGCGCGCGGTAGACCTGCTGCCAGGTCCGGTACAGCGCTTCGTAGACCGGGGCGTTCTCCCGGCGGGGTTCAAACCGCCGGTCCCACTTCACCGTCCGGCGGGCCCCCTCCTCGATGGAGGGATAGATGCCCACGCCGAATCCCGCCAGGATGGCAGCCCCCAGGGCCGTGGCCTCCTTCACCACCGGCACCGCCACCGGCTTGCCGGTGACATCCGCCAGGATCTGGCACCACAGGGGGCTCTTGGCCGCCCCTCCGGCAAAGATCAGCTCCTCCGGCTCGTTGCCGGTGGCCTCCCGCACCAGCTGGATGTGCCCCTTCACCAGCAGGGCCGTGTTCTCCAGGATGGCGCGGTAGAAGGTGTACTTGTTGAACTTTTCCGGCTCCAGCTGGAAGTTTGTGAAGGTGGGGCTGGCGTGCTTCCAGCTGATGAAGTTCATCAGGTCGCTGAAGCAGCACACCATCCCGTAGCTGCCCGGCGGGACCTGCTCCGCCTGCCGGTTCATCAGGTCGTAGGGGTCCCGGCCGGTGCGGGCCGCCTCCTCCTTCTCCTGCTGGCAGAAGCCGTCCCGGAACCAGCGCATCACCAGGCCGGGCTTGAAGGCCAGGGCCTCGTACTGCCACAGGTCGGGCACCGCGTGGCAGTTGACCCGCACCCGGCAGTCGGGGTCGGTCTTGCCGCTGCCGGTGTTGAACTCATACTGCCAGAAGCTGCCGCCGAATACCACCGCCTGCCCGCCTTTGCAGGCCCCCACGCCGATGGTGCCCAGCTGGCAGTCGCCGCCGCCCACCACCACCGGGGTGCCCTCCTTCAGCCCGGTGTCCGCCGCGCCCTTGGCGCTGACGGCGGCGAAGTTGACGCCGCACTCCACAACGGGAGGGAAAATATCGGCGCGCAGGCCGCACTTGGCCGCGATCTCCGGGTTCCAGCTCCGGCTCTGCAGGTCCATCATGCCGGTGGTGCTGCCGTTGCTGGGCTCCACCGCCAGCTTGCCGGTGAGCTTATAGATGAGCCAGTCGTTGAACATCCCGATGGCCGCCGCCTTTTCGTAGACCTCCGGCAGATTGTCCTTTACCCACAGCAGCCGGGGCAGCGCCCCCAGGGCGTAGGTCTGGCCGCTCTTCCTGTAGATGGTCTTTTCCAGCTCCGGGTCCAGGGCGATGAGCTGGCCCACCTGGGCGTCGCTCCGGGCGTCCACATTGGCGCAGGCCCAGATCTCGTTGCCCTCCTTGTCGTAGAGCAGGATGCCCTCCCGCATACAGGTGGTGGATACGGCGGCGATCTCCCCCGGCGCGACGCCGCTCTCCTCCAGCACCCCTTTGATACAGTCTCTGGCCAATCTCCAGTTGGTGTCCCAGTCAAAGTCCATGCTTCCGGGCCAGCGGGGGTCTTCCTTGTGGGTCCACTCCCGCTGGACACAGCCCACCTGGGTGCCGTCCACCCCGAAGATCACCGCACGGACGCTGCCGGTCCCGGCATCCACTGCCATCAAGTACTGTGCCATCTCTGCTGCCTCCTTCAATTAGAAGTTGTACCATTAGCCGAAGTGCACGAATTGGCGAGAAAATTTTTCGGGCTGACGATGTCCCAAAAACGCAGGAAGCCTTTATGGCTTTCAAGTTTTTGGGATGAAGTCAGACGGGAAATTTGCCGCCAAGACGGGTGCGACGGCTATTGGTACGGCTTCTTATATATAATTTTCAGCTTCGGTCCAAAAGGGCCTGCGCCGTATCCTGGTCCGTGATGAGGATGTCCAGGTACCCGCCCCGGAGCGCCGCCAGGATGGCGTCCACCTTGGAAAGACCACCGGCCACCCCGATGACGTTTTCCAGCATCCGCAGGTCCTCCAGGCTGGTGCTCATCAGCCTGCGGTCCTGCTCCACCGAGATCAGCCTGCCGTCCTTATCGATAAAGTGGCTGAGCAGGTCCCCCACCGCCCCCTGGAGCTTCAGGATGGTGAAGTCGTTTTCGGTGAGGACTCCGTTTTTCAGGATGGTGGCCTCCCGGCTCATGCTGCCGATGCCGATGACGCTCATCCGGGAAAGGGGGATCATCCGGTAGACCTCCTCCACCACCGGCTCCTGGCGCATGGCCTCCAGCAGCTCCGGGCTGGAAAGGAGCAGCGGGGAGGGGATCAGGTAGAGCCCGGCGTTGAAGACATTGGAGCTGGTATTGGGCAGGTAGTAGCTCACCCCGCCGGTGAGGCTGACCATGTTCAGCGGCTCCTCCGCCGCCATGGCCAGGTGGTTCAGCACCCGGCTGGTGGTGTCGCCGTAGCCGACGTTCAGGAAGTCCCCTCCCTTTAAACGGCGGATGATGTACATGGCCGCGGCCTGGGCAATGCTCTCGTTGGGGTTCGTGAGGCTGTCCGCCCTGGGGACGGTAAAGACGTCCTTGAGGCCGAAGCGGGCGATCAGCTCCTGCTCCACCCGGATGTGCCGGTCCCCGTCCTGCCGGATGCGGAACTGGATGACCCCGGTCTGCCTGGCCTTCTCCAGCAGCCCGATCACCCTGGCGCGGCTGACGCCCAGCAGCTCGGCGATCCGCTGCTGGGTGTAATTTTCCATATAATAGTACCAGGCGGAGCGGATCATCAGTATGTTTTCGTAGTCCAGCTTTGCGTCGCCGGGATCCATCCTTTTGGCCCCCTTCTCTCGTTACAAATGTTGACGCAAATATAAAATGTATCGTAAAACAGTATAGCACCAAGGGGTTTCCTTTGTCAAATAAAAACACCGCAATGACCGGTAAAAATTCAAAAACGGTAATATCCACAAATCTTTCGGCAAGAATTTATCTATATGGCCCAAAACATTGGGTCACCGCGCTGTGGTTTTAAGATTTTCTGCCGGATTTTACCACAGGGAATCGCTCCGGAACGCGTTGGGGCGGTTGACAAATTTCCGCAAAGGGCTTATAATATTTGCAAAAACAAAAGCGCATTCCAAAAACATTTGTGCAGTATCATACAACAGGAAACGGAGGGACCGCCGTGGAACGGAACGAGACTTCGCAAAGCGCAGCACCTCTGCTGTCGGTAAAAGACATTTATAAGTCCTTCGGCCTCAACGCCGTCCTCAAGGGCATCAGCCTGGACGTTATGCCGGGGGAGGTCCTGGCCCTCATCGGCGGCAACGGGGCCGGCAAGTCCACCCTGATGAAGATCATCATGGGGCTTTATACATACGACAGCGGGGAATTATCCATCCGGGGGGAGCCGGTGGTCCTCAACCGCACCTCCGCCGCCCTGGCCCACGGCATCTATATGGTCCCCCAGGAGCCGCTGCTCTTCCCCAATATGACGGTGGAAGAGAACATCCTCATCGGCTTTGCCCAGAGCAAGGCGGAGCTGCACAAGGAACTGGTGGCCACCATGGCGGAGGCGGGCTGGGACCTGGACCTGGGTCGTAAAGCCAACAGCCTTTCCATCGCCGAGCAGCAGCTTGTGGAGATCCTCCGGGGCCTGCTGCGCCACGCCCAGCTCCTCATCCTGGATGAGCCCACCTCCGCCCTCACCTTCGACGAAGTGAAGAGCCTCTTCCGGTGCGTATCGGACCTGCGCTCCAAGGGCATCGGCGTCATCTACATCACCCACCGCCTCTCCGAGGTGTTTGAGATCGCCACCCACGTAGCCATCATGCGGGACGGCGTCATCACCATCCAGGGCCCCGTTTCCGGCTTTGTCCGGGAGGACCTGGTAAAGGGCCTGCTCCCCCCCGATACGGACACGGAGGCGGCCCAGAAGGAGCGGCACACCGAGCGCAAGCCGGTGGACTACACGGCGGCCCCCGTGCTGGAGCTGCGGGATTTCAGCGGCTACGGCTTTTCGGACATCAACATGAAGGTATACCCCGGCGAGATCCTGGGGGTGGCCGGAGTGGTGGGGGCGGGCCGCACCGAGATGGCCACCACCATCTTCGGCATGGATAAGGTCCTGGGGGGCCGGGTGCTCCTGCGGGGCCAGGACATCACCGGCAAAAAGACCCAGCAGGTGATCCGGGCGGGACTCAACTACGTGCCGGAGGACCGCCACCTCAACGGCCTCTTTAAGATCTGCGATGTGGCGGCCAACACCACCAGCGCCAACCTCTTCAGCGCGGACATGGGGCGCTTCCTCCTGGACCGCCGCTTTGAGCGGAAGGTCACCCAGGGCTACATCGAAAATTTCCGCACCAAGGTCACCGGCCAGGATCAGCTGGCGGGGAGCCTTTCGGGCGGAAATCAGCAGAAGATCGTCATCGGCCGGAGCCTTTCCACCACCCCCGGCATCGTCATCCTGGATGAGCCCACCCGCGGCATCGACGCGGCGGCGCGGGGCGACGTTTACCACATCATCCACCAGCTGCGGGAGCAGGGCGTGTCGGTCCTTCTCATCTCCAGCGATATGGAAGAGATGGTGGAGCTGGCCGACCGGGTCGTTGTTATGTACCAGGGCAGGCTCAACGCGGAGTTCCGCCAGGACGACATCAACCAGGATAACCTGACGGCAGCCGCCTTCGGGATCCTGGAAAAGGAGGTGGCCGCCGTATGAGCACGGTGAAAAAGATCCTCAAGGCCCGTGAGATGACCAGCTTCCTCTTCCTGGTGGCGCTGTTCCTCATCGTGGGCATCATCAACCCCTCTTTCCTCACCGTATCCAACGTGAGCGCCTGCTTCAACACCTCGGTGGTCTACACCCTCATCGCCGTGGGGATGGCCTTCGCCATCTTCGTGGGCGAGATCGACGTCTCCGTAGGCTCCAACATGGGCCTGGTGGCCGCCGTGGTGGGCACCATGATCCAAAACGGCTCCAACTGGCTGCTGGCCTTTCTGGTGGGTATCCTCATCGGCGTGGTGGTGGGCGTCATCAACGGCTGGGGCGTGGCCGTGATGAAGGTCCCCTCCCTCATCTTCACTCTGGGCACCAACGGCATCCTTCGGGGGCTCATGTACCTCCAGGTGGGGGTGGAACAGGTCAACCAGCTCCCCAAGTCCTTCAAGGACATCGCCTCCATGACCCTTATCGGCAGCTTTACTACCTATTACTGCTGCGCGGTGGCCCTCACCATCGTCATCCACGCTCTCCTCACCCGCACACGGCGGGGCCGCTACTTCATCGCCGTGGGGGATAACGCCGGGGGCGCCGAACTGGTGGGCATCCCCGCCACCCGCACCAAGGTGCTGGCCTATGTGGTCTGCGGCGTGCTCAGCGCGGTGGCCGGCATCATCTTCTGCAGCCGCATCGGCATCGTCACCTCCCTGAGCGGCAACGGCTACGAGATGAAGGCGGTGGCCGCCTGCGTGCTGGGGGGCATCAGCCTTTCCGGCGGGGTGGGCTCGGTGATCGGCGCCGGCATCGGCGCGGTGATCATGGCCTCCATCAGCTACCTGCTGGTGTTTATGGGCTTCTCCTCCAACTACGATAACGCCATCACCGGGGTCATCCTCATCACCATCGTGGTGGTAGACGCCCTGATGCAGCGCCGGGCCGCGGTGCGCAACCGTCACGCCCGGCTGGCCGCCCGCACCTCGGCGGTCTCATCCGGAAAGGAGGGCAAGCAATGATGAACCGGAACTCGGTCCGCCCCGAAAAGGGGGATTCCCTGCGCCGCCTGATGAACGGCCCCAATTTCCGCTGGAATCTGTTTTTGGTCATGCTGTTGCTGGCCGAGTGTGTCATCTTCGGCATAGCCAACCCGAAATTCCTTTCCCTCACCCGCATCTTCACCTCCGCCAACAGCGATCTGCCCATCTGGTACATCTCCATCTTTGTCACCTTCGTCATGATCACCGGGGGCATCGACATCCAGTCCTGCGCCATCGTGGGCCTCACTTCCATCATCATCGGCGTGGCCTGGCAGGACTTTGGGCTGAACATCTGGCTGGCGGCGCTCCTTGCCATTGTGGCGGCCACCGCCTGCGGGGCCCTCAGCGGCTTCTTTGTGGCCTACTGCGGCGTGCAGGCCATGGTGGTCACCCTGGGGGGGAGCTTCCTCTACTCCGGGCTGGGGCTGCTGGTATCCACCCTTTCCAGCACCGAGGCCTACAAGGGCATCAGCGGCTTCCCGGACAGCTTCAAGGCCCTCACCAAGATCAAGCTCTTCGGCGTCATTCCCCTCCAGATCCTGATCTTCCTCGTGATGCTGGCCGCCGCCTACATACTGCTCCACCGCACCAAGTACGGCCGGAAGGTCTTCCTGGTGGGCGTCAACCCCTCCGCCGCCGAATACTCCGGCGTCAACAGCCGCCGGGTCATCATGTCCACCTACATCCTCAGCGCCCTGGCTGCCAGCATCACCGGCGTGGTGATGACCTCCCAGCTGGGCACCGCCAAGGCGGACCTGGGGGGCAACTTCACCATGACCATCATCACCGCCTGCGTGCTGGGCGGCACCCTCTCCACCGGCGGCAAGGGTAGCGCCATCGGCACCGCTCTTGCGGCGGTGGCCATCACCCTGCTGCGGTTCGGGATGCCCCTGTGCTTCAACGTCAACAAGCAGTATCTGGATATTCCTATCGGTATGCTGCTGGTGGTCGTGGTGGTGGGCCGGGCCATCGCCAGCAATCCCGCCGTCGTGGCCAAGGTGTCCAGGCTGTTCTCCCCCAAGAAGGAAACGGCGGGGTAACTTTCGGATATTCCTGGGGCCCCGCGCCCCTGTGAATATAAGCCATCAAAACAAAAATTTTGGAGGTATTGAGACATGAAAAAGTTTCTCGCGTCCCTGTTAGCGATCACTATGATCCTGGCACTGGCCGCCTGCGGCGGAAACAACGCCCCGGCCCCTTCCAGCAGCGCCCCTGCTCCCAGCAGCACCCCTGATGCTCCTCCCGCCAGCACCCCCGATAATTCCGCTCCCGCCGGCACCCAGAGCATCGCCGGCAAGACCGTTGCCTTCATCCCCAAGCTCACCGGCAACGCCTTCTTTGAGGTCGCCAACACCGGCGCCCAGGAGTACGCCAAGGATTGGGGCATCACCGTGGACTACATCGGTTCCCCCAACGCCACCGCTGCCGACCAGGTCTCCGTCATCAATGACGCCGTTGCCAAGGGCGTGGATGCCATCTGCATCTCCACCGTGGACGCCGCCGGTGTTTCCGACGCTCTGAAGGCCGCTCAGGATGCCGGCATCGTGGTCTGCACCTGGGACTCCGACGCCGCCGTGACCGACCGCGCCCTGATGGTTTCCCAGGGCACCCCCGAAGTGCTGGGCCAGATGCTGGTAGACCTGGCTGTGGCCGGCCTGAAGGACCGCGGCGTGGATCCTGAGAAGGACGCCGTCAAGTACGCCTGGCACTACTCTCAGGCCACCGTTACCGACCAGAACTCCTGGCAGGTAGAGGGCGAGAAGATCATCAAGAGCAAGTACCCCAACTGGACCAACGTTCAGCCCGATAACTACTACTCCGAGCAGGACGCTGAGAAGTCCATCACCGTGGGCGAGGCTGTTCTGGATGCCAACCCCGACATCGACCTCATCATCTGCAACGACTCCACCGCTCTGCCCGGCCAGCTCCAGGCTGCCGAGAACAAGGGCCTGGATAAGTCCAAGGTCACCATCACCGGCTTTGCCACCCCCAACGCCATCAAGGCTTACTGCACCAACGGCACCCTGTACAACTGGGGCCTGTGGGATTGCAAGATCCAGGGCGCTATGGGCTGCTATGTGGCCGCTTACCTGGCCGCCGGCAACAACGTGAAGGTTGGCGACAAGATCGACATCCCCGGCATCGGCGCCTGCGAAGTGATGGCCAACAACTGCCTGAACCCCGATGACGCTACCGCCGATTCCAACAACGGCGTGGTGCTGCTCCCGGAGCGCGCCATCTTCACCGCGGAGAACATGAACAACTACGACTTCTAAGTTCCAAGGCACGTACTTTAAAATGCGCCGGGGGGCCTTCCCCCGACGCATACGCTGAAATTTAAAAACCGCTAAAAGGAATTCCAGAGTGGAGCATGACCATTGGCTGTGTTCCACTCTGGATTCTGAATATTTATCCAACTTTAGGAGGAATGTGACATGGCTGATTTAGACGGTGTGAAGGTCTCCAAGGATTATCATACGGATGTCCCCTTTGCCAACCAGAACGGATTTTTCCTCAGGGGCTGCAACAGCCTGGACTGGGGCATGAAGAAGCACATGGCCAATATTTTTAACCCCAAGAGCGGCAACACCGTTATGTTTGCCTTTGACCACGGCTACTTTATGGGCTCCACCGCCGGTCTGGAGCGGCTGGACCTGCTGCTGCCCAAGCTCGCCCCCTATGTGGACTGCTTCATGGGCACCAGAGGCGCCCTCCGCGCCTGTGTCCCCCCGGAGATCACGAAGAGCGTTGCCCTGCGGGTCACCTCCGGCTCCTCCATGCTCCAGGACGACCTGAGCCACGAGGTAGTGGCGGTGGACATCGAGGACGCCATCCGCATGAACGCGGACTGCATGGCGGTGCAGACCTTCATCGGCGCGGACGGCCAGCTGAGCAGCCTGGATAACCTGAATCGGGTCATCAGCGCCGGTATGCGGTACAGCATCCCCACCATGGGCGTCTGCGCCGTGGGCAAGGACATGGCCCGGACCGACCGCTTCTTCAAGCTGGCTACCCGGATCATCGCCGAGATGGGGGTCCAGGTGGTCAAGACCTACGACTGCGAAAACTTTGAGGAAGTGGTGGCGGCCTGCCCGGTGCCCATCGTGGTAGCCGGCGGCAAGAAGCTGCCGGAGGACGAGGCGCTGAAGATGGCCTACGGCGTGATGCAGAAGGGCGCCCACGGGGTGGATATGGGCCGCAACATCTTCCAGAGCCAGCATCCCATCGAAATGGCTATGGCGGTGGGCAAGATCGTCCACGAGGGCTTCACCGACAAGGAAGCCCTGGAATTCTACACCGATGCCATCCATCAGGGGTAAAACATGGTTCTTTCTGTTGTCGAAATGGTCCTCCCCATCCTGCTGCTCCTGGCCATTGGGGTCCTCTGCCGCCAAAAAGGCATCCTGACCCCGGAGGGCCTGGCGGGTGTCAAATCCATCGTGGGCAATGTCTGCCTGCCGGTGGTCCTGTTCAACGCCTTTTTTACCGCCCATTACTCCTCCGCCGTGCTCATCACCTTTGCGGCGGTCTATCTGGGCTTTGGCATCGCGCTGCTGGCGGGCTTTGCCCTGCGGCGGGTCGCCGCTCCCTACGGGAAGTTTTTCCCCTTCCTGGTCTCCAGCGCCGAAGGGGGGATGCTGGGCTACGCCCTTTACGGCGTGCTCACCGGGGAGCAGTCCGGCTTTGCCGTGGTGGACCTGGGCCAAACCGTCTTCGCCTACACCGTCTTCCTGGGAACTCTCACCCTGGTGGACGGGCAGACGCCCTCCCCCCGGAAGCTGCTGCGCAACATCGTCACCAACAAATGCTGCATCGGCATGGCCCTGGGGATCCTTCTGGGGGCCACCGGCGTGGGCGGGATGGTGCTCTCCGGCCCCGCGGCCGGCATCGTCCGGGGGGTCATCTCCGCCGTTACCGCCCCCACCAGCGCCCTGGTGCTCATCGTTGTCGGCTACGAGCTGGAACTGGACCCGGCTCTGCTGCGGCCGGTGGCCGCCACCGTCCTGAGCCGTCTGGTGCTGATGGGGGGCCTGCTGGCGCTGGTGAGCTTTGTCATCTTCCGGCTGATCCCCTATGACCCGGCCCTGCAGCTCGCCCTGATGGTGATGTACGCCCTGCCGGCGCCCTTCATCATCCCGCTGTTTGCCAACGTGGGGGATGACGGAAAGTACATCTCCACCGCCCTGTCCGTGCATACCCTGTGCACCGTGCTGCTCTTTACGGCCATCGCGGTCTACCGCTTTATGTAGGGGCATACCCTCCGGCAGCGGTCCTTAATGCAAAAAACAGCGGCCCTCCGTTTTTTCCGGGGGGCCGCTGTTATGTTTATACGCTGATCCCGCTTTGCCGGAGGACCTCCTGGCTCCCGTCCTCATAGAGGATGGTCCCTATGGTGTACAGGAAGTCCAGCTCCTCAAAATCGCTGTAAAGCACCTCCAGGTCGCCGGAGGTCATATCGTAATAGGTGATGGTGGCCAGTTGAAGGACCCTGCCATCCTGGGAGCGGAAGTTTTTCCGGGTCAGAAGGTCGCACTGGTAGGTAGCCAGCTCATCCCCGAACATGTTCCACACCGTGACGGTCCCCTCGATGGCCTTCAGCTCCTTCCCCGAATCATTTTCGATCCGCAGGATCAGGCGGATGCTGGAGTGCCGGTCGCTGAAGAGATCCGCCGGATAGCCGGTCATGCTGTCCACCGTGACCCGCACCCCTCCCTTCTCCTCCTCCTGGGCGTCGGAGCCGTCGGGTGTCTCCGGCTCCGGTTTCGGATAGACCACCTGCTCCAGGACAAAGGAAAATTGGAGCTCGGAAAAATCGGTTTGGAAGAACTGGACATCGGCGCCGCTGTTGCTGTCCACGATCATGGGCCGGTTCGGAAAGTCCACCTTTTCCCCCGCCGGGATGGGGGTCTCGGTAAAGCTGCAGGGGATGGTCTCGATCTCCTTGCCGAACAGATCCATCACGATGACCTTGCCCCGCAGGCCCCGGATGTCCTGATCCTCCAGGTTTTCCACCCGGAAGTCCAACAGTATCCATTCAAAGAAGTAGTCGATCCGGGTGTTCTTTGCGGCCACCGTCACCTCCACCGGCTTTTCCAGGGCCGGGATCGCCTCGGTAAAGCTGTCCTTACAGATCGTGCAGGTGTAGGTCCGCTCCCCTTCCCTTTCATAGGTAGGCTCCCGCGTCACCCGGTCATTGTATATGTGGTCCGTCCGGGGAATGGGCTCCTCGTAGCTCTCTTTGCACTTCTGGCAGGTGTAGGTGCAGATGCCCTCCTCCTTGCAGGTGGCCTCCCTGGTGGTCACTCCCTGGTCATACTCGTGCTTGCACTGGCATCCCGCCAGCAGCAGGACCGCCAGCGCCGCCGCAAAAAAGCCCCATCGCTTCTTCATGCTCCATTCCTCCGCCTGCTCATTCCACCGGGCTTTCCGTAAGCCCTTGAACACCTTGCATCGGTACAGTTTAAGTTTACCTTTTTGCACACTTTCTTGTCAATCCTTTTCCACAAGATCCGACTTTTACTAAATAATTCTGTATGATCTGCACAAATCGCGTAGGCTTTCTTTGCCGCTCCGCCATGGGCCACCGGCCTGCCGCTTCATCCCGCGCAAAAAAGAAAGGCCGTCTTGAATGTCCTCCTTTTGTTTTTCGTGCAGTTGCCAGACCGCACCCCCTATTCTAAAACAAAAGGAATTTTTCTGTCCACATCATCGGCACAAGCCTTCTTTGGAACCACTCACCCAGCGAGTGGTTTTCTGTATACAAAAAAGGCCCCCCGCGGGAGGTCTTTTTTTATGAGGCCCGGCCTACTCCAGGTTCAGCTGGGTGGTCAGCAGATACCGGGCCAGGAAAAAGGCCCCCACGGCACACAGCAGGTCGATGACCAGCGCCACCGCCCACACCCCTGTCATGAACCGCCCCATCTGGTAGCTGAACAGGATCAGCTCCGAAAGGGAGTTCAGCTGGATGTCCTGGGGCACACCGGCCATCAGCGGGAGCACAAGGCTTATGATGGTGGAGGCCACGGTGCCTACGATCATGGTCAGGACGGCGTAGGCTCCCACCGAGGCCAGCACCTTGTGGTTCTTCACCGTGTGGCCGATGGCCATGGCGCTGTAAAGGAGGAAGAGGCTCCCTATGTTGTTTGCCACAAACTCCACCGCCAGGATGGGCCACGCCACCGGCGGCAGGACGTTCTGCAGCATCCGAAGGATCAGCTGCCAGTCCTCCGGGGGGATGGTGGAAAGCTCCTGCTTCACCCCCTGCACCAGCAGGGGATGCCAGGCCAATATCAGCACCGAGAGGAGCACCATCAGGGAGGTGGCGATGCCCCAGAAGAAGGCACAGAGGGCCTTGGACCAAAGGAGCTCCCCGGTGGAGACCGGCAGGGTGAACATCAGGTAGCCCTCGTCCCCCATGAGGTTCTTCCAGAACCGCTGGAGGGTGATGACAAAGTGGACCACCAGGGCCCCCAGCAGCACCAGCACGTTGCCCACCAGCACCATGGAGAGGAGGAAGGCCAGGATCTCGCTGCCGATCCCCTCCCCGGTCACCGAGACGCTGAGGTTGGTCCAGCCCACCAGGTCCTCCCCCACTGTGACCTGCCAGGGGACCCCCCAGAGGGAGAACCGCCCCAAAACCGCAAAGCCCAGCATCACCAGGTAAAGGGGCAGATAGAGGCGCAAAGTGGCCCGAAACTCGTATTTTAACAGCTTATTCATAATTCAGCATTCCCTCCCAGGGCGGTTTTTGCCCACAACTCCATCCTCTTCAACACCTGTACATCTCCCGGAACAATTCATCGATGGACTTGCCCTTCTCCTCCCGCAGCTCCTCCACCGGAGCGGACAGCCCCACATGGCCGTAGGCCAGGAAGATGACGTCGTCCAGCACCTGCTCCACATCCCGGATGAGGTGGGTGGAGATCACCACCGCGGCGTCCTCGCTGTAGTTGCCGATGATGGTGCCAAGGATAAACTCCCTGGCCGCCGGGTCCACCCCGCCGATGGGCTCATCCAGGAGGTACAGCTCCGCCCTGCGGCTCATCACCAGGATGAGCTGCACCTTCTCCCTGGTGCCCTTGGACATGGTCCGGAGGCGGTCCATGCGGTGGATGTCCAGGCGGAAAAGCATCTCCTCCGCCTTTTGGAGGTCAAAATCGCTGTAAAAATCCCGGAACAGGCAGAGGATGTCCTCCACCCGCATCCAGTCGCTGAGGTAGGTGCGCTCCGGCAGGTAGGACACCAACCCCTTGGTGGCGGCGCCGGGCTGCCGGCCGCACACCAGCATCTCCCCCGCCGAGGGGGTCAGCAGGCCGGCCGCCGTCTTGATGAGGGTGGTCTTTCCGCTGCCGTTGGGCCCCAGCAGGCCCACGATCCGCCCCCGCTGCACCGCCAGGTCCACCTGGTCCAAAGCACGGACTGCCCCGTAGATCTTGGAGAGCTGCCGGCACTCCAGCACCGGCCCCTCCCGTCTTGCTTCACTCCGTTCCATCATCCGAATCCTCCTCTGCCTTTCCTTCCTCGGCCTCCACCTGGCGGCGGACCAGCTCCAGGATCTCCCCGGCGGAAAAGCCCAGCTCTTCCATCCGGGCCAGGAACTGCCGGGTCTCTCCCTGGGCCATCCGGCAGCGCATCTCCCGGATCCGCTCCCCGTCCTGGGTGATGAAGCGGCCGCTGGTGCGCTGGGCGTAGAGCAGGCCGCTCCGCTCCAGCTCGGTGAGGGCCTTCTGCATGGTGTTGGGGTTCACCGCGGCCTGAGCCGCCAGCTCCCGGACACTGGGGAGCCGCTCCCCCGCCTGGTACTCCCCGGTGAGGATCCGCAGCTGGATCTGCTCGGTGAGCTGGAGCCAGATGGGGCGGTCCCCCGCAAGATTCCAGGTCATTCCCCCGCCTCCCTTCGTATTATTGTACTAAGCATCTAATACAATAATGCACTATTTTTTGTCCTTGTCAAGGGGGATCGGAGAATTTTGTTCGATCGGTAGATTTTTCCGGGTCACACACCTGTCCGGCGGGGGTGACTTTCTGTCGGGGCGAATTTGCAACGCAAGCGCAAAAGGAGGCAGAAAGACAGCGGCTCGGAAGGGGAACTCCGGCAAAATGGCAGTTGCCGGGCAAACGTAAGACACCTTTGGGATAAGCAACAGAAAAAACCGAGGGCCCTGTCATTTGACAGAGCTCCCCGGCTTTTTGCAGAGCTTTTTCAGCCGCTGCGTGTCTATCGGGAAAGGGGAGGAAGTAATATGTACCTCTGTTCCCTTGCGCGGCCCTTCGGTCACTCCACAGGCTTTCCCCCAAAGAAGGCCCCGTACACCGCCTGGGCGATCTCCCGGTTGACGTAGTAGATGCCGGCCTCATCCTTGCCGCCCCAGACCCCGTTGGTGAGGAACACGAATCCGGTGTGGTCCTCCGGGTCCACGAACATCCCGCAGATGGAACCGTAGGCGTTGCCCTGGTGGCCCACCATCCGGCGGCCCTCAATGAGCCGATCGGTGATCTGGGTGCCCAGCCCCCGCAGGACCGTCCCGACGCCTTCTCCTTCCCGGTACTGCACCTCCTGGGCCAGCCGCAGGTATTCCGGGGAAAGGGAGACCACCTCCCCCTCCTGGGGGCATCCCGCCAGGATCCGGGCAAAGCGGCAGAGGTCCGGGGCGGAGATAAACAGGTCCCCGTGCGCCAGCGCGTAGATCTGCCCCATGGGCAGGCAGGTGTATTTATCGCTCATATTCTTCCAGGTGGGCATATTCGCCGAAAGCACCCCGTCCGCGTAGATATTGGCGACCTTTTCCTTCTGCCGAATATCCGTATAGGAATACGCGGCATCGATCCCCATGGGCCGGAAGACCTTCTCCCCGGTGTACTCCAGGAACCGCTCCCCGGCGGAGGATTCGATCACGCCGGTCATCAGCCCCATCCCCAGGTTGCTGTAGCAGTAGCAGCTCCCCGGAGCAACGCCGGAAAAGCTCCGGGACAGCACCGGCTCCAGGGGCGGCAGGGCGTTGGAGGTGATGGCCTCCAGGTAGGCCTGGCTGTCCACGATGCCGGAGGTGTGGGTGAGCAGGTGCCAGGGGGTGACCTTCTTCTCCGGATAACCGGGATTGTTCACCGGGATCCCCAGGATCCCGGCGAGATCTCCATGGAGATCTAGTTTTCCTTCTTCGGCCAGGTCCAGGGCCAGAAGGCCGCTCACCGCCTTGGAGATGGAAGCGATCCGGTAGATGGTGTCGGCTGCCGCCGGCTGGCCGGTCTCCTTCACCGCCCAGCCCCAGCTCTGGCTGTAAAAGGGGCCCTGCTCGTCAAAAACCACCAGCGTCATCCCGGTGGTGCCGTAGCTGCGGCAGATCTTTTCCACCTGGGGCGCCAGCAGCTCCCCCGCCCGCTGCCGCTCCTCCGCTGTCCGGGGAGGGACAGAGTTTTTGGCCATGGCCAGGGTGGAGGGCGTCCCCGAATCCACCGTCCGGTCCGGCGCGGGAACGCTCATCTCCTCCCAGACCGGAGAAACTTCTATGGAAGGGGCCTCCTGGACGGCCTCCATGCCCTCCGCCTCCTGGGGCGGCTCCTCCCTGCGGGAATCAAGAAAGGTCTCCTCCGCCTCCGGCAGGGGGACCGGGCTGCTCCCCCGGCAGGCCCCAAAGGAGAGTGCCAGGGCCGCCGCCAGCGCCAGCGCTGTTATCCTCTTCACGATGTCTCTCCCCTTTTTTCGACATATTTCGCCTTTAATGACCACAGGAGACCAGATACCACCCTGGCAAGCTCCCGTGAAAAGTGCCGGGATCAGCCCTTAAAAGCCCCTGAGAGCCGCAGGATGCTGTTCAACGCCTTCGGATGGGAAAAGTATCGTCTCAGCAAAAAAGGCCCGTGTGGGAGGCCTTTTGGGGGCTTGTTACGCAGGAACACTACACTCATACAGCTCATGCGGTGCGATGTCCTGCCCGTTGTTCCATTCAATGCCCGTTCCGTCCGGCAGCATACGCACCGTCCGGAAGTAGGCATCCTCCCTCAGCTCCCCAAACCACGAACCGTTGGCATACGGGGAAACGTCAAACAGCCTGACCTCGCCGGTCTCGTATGTGAGCCTGAGCTTCAAATGGCTTATCGGCTCCACATTTACCAGTCTCGGCTGCAACATAAGCGATACCTCCCTTACTTCAACGGGTCGATGCGGAAGAACTGCTCGCCGTTGGACAGCAGCTTCCAGTTCGCTTCGAGGTCTTCACGATGTATCTCCATCCAGACCTCCAACATCTTACGCTTGTTTCTCGGAAAATCCTTCTCGCCTTCCAGGATCGTCCCGTCCAGAGCCACCACGATCTCTTCGCCTGAATACTCAGCGTGGATATGCGGCACATTGTGCTTGCCGCCTTCCTCACGGTACATACGGACGATAATTCCGAAAAATACGCTCAACACCGGCATACAAAACACCCCGCCTTTTGTTTTTATTCTACCAGATTTGCGACTGATATGCAATCAAAAAAGGTGCAAAAAAACCGGGGGCATCCCCGGTTCTTTTGTTTTGTCTAATTTGTCAGGAGGCCTCCAGAATCACATCCACTGTAAAGGTATTATCGGTTATGCTGCCTTCCCGGCGGAAGACGGTGACCTGGATGGTGTCACCGGGGGCGTAGTCCCGCAGGACGCCGGCGCAGGCATCCAGGGTATAGATGGGCTGGCCTGCCAGGTGGGTGATGATGTCCCCCTCCCGAACCCCCTTGCGGGCGATGTCCGAACCGGGGGTGACCCCTTTCACCCACAGACCCAGGGGGATCTCGTAAAACTCCGCCTCGGTGGCCTTCACCGGGGTGGCAGTGATGCCCAGCATAGCCCGGCCGGTGACCTTGCCGTCGCTGATGAGCTGCTGGAGGATGGGCATGGCCTCGCTAATAGGGATGGCAAAGCAGATGCCCTCGTATTCCTCCAGGGCGATCTTGGCGGAGCTGATGCCGATGACCTGGCCGTAGGCATTGATGAGGGGCCCGCCGGAATTGCCGGGGTTGATGGCGGCGTCGGTCTGGATGCAGTTGATGGTATAATTACCGATGTACACCGCGCGGTTGAGGGCGGAAACGTACCCCACCGTCAGGCTGTTCTGGAACCGCAGGCCGCCGGGGTTGCCGATGACACAGACCCGCTCCCCCACCTCGGTCTGGTCGCTGTTGCCAAACTCCGCGGCGGTAAGGCCGGTGGCGTTCACCTTCAGCACCGCCAGGTCGTTGTTGCGGTCGCTCCCCACCACCTCCGCCCGGTGGGATTCCCCGTCGGTAAGAATCACCTCAAAGTTATCCCGGTCGGTGACCAGATGGGCGTTGGTGATGATGTACCCGTCCTCCGACATGATGATGCCGGTGCCCTGGCTTTGTCCGCCGTAGACGCTGGCGCCGCTGCGGGCAATAATCGCCACCACCGAAGGGGAAACCTTCTGGAAAATCTCTGTGTTGGAAAGGCTTCCGGCAACCGCGCCGCTGTAATCGTCCTTGGCATTTTCCGGCTTATCGTTGAGGCCCACGTCCGGCAGGCCGCCGGGGGTGGTCACCTCGGTGCGGTCCCCTCCCAGGGGGTTCTCCCCGCTGACGGCGGCGTAGATGCCGTACCCGGCCGCTCCCAGCACCGCCAGGCCGATGAGGATCAGCAGGAGGGCCAGGAGGACCCGCAGCACCCGGCGCTTTTTCTTCTTAGGCGGGGCGGCGGAAGGGGCCGCGGCGGCGGGCTGCTCCCACCGGCCGGGGGTGGGGTTCTGGGGCTGGTACTGCTGCCGCGGCGGCTGATAGGACGGCTGGGGATTCCAGCCGCCGGCGGGGTCGTATCCCCCCTGGGCGGGCCAGGACTGCCGGGGCGGCGGCTGCCAGCCGGTGGTGTAGGGGCCGTTCCTGGGCTGCTGCCAGCCTGGGGCGCCGCCGTAGGGCTGCCCCTGGGGATAGGGGGGCTGCTGCCACCCGGTGGTGTAAGGGCCTCCGGGGCCCGGCTGCGGCGGGTAATAGGGCTGCTGGGGTGGAGCGTAGTAGCCATTCCCCTGGTAATAAGACGGCTGCCGGGGCGCGGGGGCGTCCGGCTGCGGCGGCGCGCTCCCCGCCGAAAAGGACGGGCCGGCCAGCGGGGCGGGCTCCGCCGCGGTCTCCTCCGGCCGGGGGGGCTCTGCCTTTGCAGCGGTCCCCTCCCCCTGGGGGGCATTCTCTCCAGGGAGAGCCTCCGCCGCCGTTTCTTCCGGAGCGCGGCCTTCCTCCGGCTCCAGGTCCCTTCTTCCCAGTTCTTCGTTCATCTTCGCTTCCCCCTTATACTGCTGTATCTCCCGGTCCGGGAATGGGTAATGCACACCGCCTTTACAGGCTCCGGTCCGGGTTCGCGCCCCCCGGCTGCCCGCTGTCCGCGCCGTCCTTTAGGGACTTTGGCCGCTCTTCCTTTGGCTTTTCGTGCTTGCGGAAGAGGCTCTTCTTCTGCGCCGAGGTGGGCAGGCTGAAAACGAACTCGGTGTACTGCCCCGGCTCGCTGCGGATGTAAATATCCCCGTTGTGCAGGTTCATAATGGTCTTGACGATGGAAAGGCCCAGCCCCACCCCGTTTTTATCCAGGCTGCGGGATTTATCGCTCTTGTAGAAACGGTCAAAGAGCTTGGGGATCTCCTCCGGGGCCACCCCCGCGCCGGAGTTTTTGACGCTGACAAAGGTCATGTTCCCCTCGGTGCGGTAGCCAAATTCCAGGTATCCCCCCTGCTCCACAAACTTGACGGCGTTATCCACCAGGTTGTAGACCACCTGATGGATCAGGTCGGCATCCGCCTCCACCAGGTGCTTTTCGGCGTCCAGCCCCCGCACCTCGATCTGCTTTTCCTCGATGCGCTGCTCGAAGGTGAAGACGGTGCGGGTGACGATGTCGGTGATCTCCACCGGCACCGGGGAGATGGTCAGCTCCCCGGCCTCGATGCGGGCGATGGCCAGCATCGACTGCACCATCCGGGAGAGGCGCTGCACCTCCCCGGAGACGATGCGCAGGTAGTACCCCTGCTTTTCCGGGGGGATGGTGCCGTCCAGGATGCCGTCGATGAATCCCCCGATGGTGGTCATGGGGGTCTTCAGCTCATGGGAGACATTAGCGGTAAAGCTGCGGCGGGTGGACTCCATCACCGCCAGGGAGGAGGCCATGGAGTTGAAGGCCGCCGCCAGCATGGCGATCTCGTCGTCCCCCTCCACCGGCACCCGGATGGAGAACTCCCCCTTGGAAAAGCTCTGGGTGGCGGCCAGCATCTCCTGGAGGGGCCGCACCATGTTGGAGGTGACAAAGTAGATGACGATAAAGGCGAAGAGCATCACCAGAGCGGCGCTGATGACATACATCTGGAAGATGTCCACCAGGAAGAGGGAGAGAGCCGCCGAGGAGGTGGAGGCGAACACCGCCCCCACCATCTGGTCATCCCCGCCCACCACCGGCATGGCCACCGTATAGTAGGAGGTCTTGTAGATGCCCCCCAGCCGGCCGGTCTCCCGGTAGTCCCCCCCGGTCTTCAGCCGTTCCATCACCCCGGCGGGGATGAGGTGGTCGGTGTGGGTGCAGGAGGTGGTGTTGGAGCACAGGAGGGTCCGCCCCTCCAGGTCCACCAGGAAGATGTCCGCATCGATGGCCTGGCCCTGGAGCTGGTAAAAGGGCTGGAGGTAGGCGGGGTCCACATATTGGTAGCCGTTGGCGCTGTAGTTCAGGTTGGTGAGGACCACCGACTGCTTGACGTTGCGCGCCAGCTGCTTATACTGGTCATCCTTAAAGTACTGGACCGAAAAGACCAGCAGCACCACCCCCAGGAAGGTAGTACTGATAAGGATGATGGAGGAGCAGATGTAAAAGTATTTGCTGAACAGTGTCTTGCGCACGGGGCGCGCCTCCTTATTCCTTCAGCTCGAACTTGTAGCCCACGCCCCAGACGGTCTTGAGGCTCCACTGGTCGGAGACCCCTTCCAGCTTCTCCCGCAGGCGCTTGATGTGCACATCCACCGTCCGGCTGTCCCCGTAGTACTCAAAGCCCCAAACCTCGTCCAGCAGCTGGTCGCGGGTGTACACCCGGTTGGGGTTGCTGGCCAGGTGGAAGAGGAGCTCCAGCTCCTTGGGGGGGGTATCCACCACCTTGCCGTCCACCTTCAGCTCGTACCGGGTCATATTCACCGCCAGCTTGTCGTAGGAGACCTCCTTCACCTCGGCGGCGGGGCTGCCGGAGGCGGCGCTGCGCCGGAGCACCGCCTTGATGCGGGCCACGATCTCCTTGGTGTCAAAGGGCTTCACCACGTAGTCATCCGCCCCCAGCTCCAGGCCCAGCACCTTATCGAAGGTCTCCCCCTTGGCGGTGAGCATGATGATGGGGGTGTTGGACTTTTTGCGGATCTCCCGGCAGACCTGCCAGCCGTCCAGCTTGGGCATCATAATGTCCAGCAGCACCAGGTCCGGGGTATCGGCAAAGAACTGCTCCACCGCCGCCTCCCCGTCGTGGGCCAGGGTCACGGTAAAGCCCTCCTTCTCCAGGTAGAGCCGCAGCAGCTCACAGATGTTGGAATCGTCATCGGCAACCATGATCTTCCCCATGGACATAGAGGATACGCCTCCCTTTCATAACGTTGTCAAATATTCTCCTTCTATTTTACCAGAAAAGAATGAAAAAACGAAGAACAAATCTTGAAAAAAGGCTTTCTTTCACAGAGTTGTCCCCTTTTTCGCGGATAATCACAGTACTATAATACTATTCGTATAATCCGTGCCGCAGGGCGGCACCTCCGGGCAGAGCAGTCCGTAGAGGTCGGTGGCCCGCGCCTCCAGGGCGGCGAAGGCCGCAGCCCTGCCCCCCAGCCGCTCCAGGCGGGCCAGAGAATGGGAGACCGGCAGGGCGGCCCGCCCCTTGGCCCCGGACAGCACCTCCGCCCCCGCGGCGTTCATCCCCAGCACCCGGATGTAGGGGGGCGCCTCCCGGCAGGCCCCCGCCGGGATCCCCAAATAGGCCGCCAGGAGGATCCTCCGCAGCCGGGCATGGGTGTACCGCCGGGTCTTAGCCAGCTCCAGCACCTCCCGGAGGCTCCTCCCCCGGCGCGCCGCTGTCCACAGCCGGTGCTCCAGCCCCTCGGAGAGGTCCGGCAGGGCGGCGAAGTCCTCCTGGGACATCCGCCGCAGCACCGCCAGCAGGGGCAGCTCCAGCCGGGCGGGGTCCGCCCACCGGCCCGCCTCCATCGCCTCCCGGTACAGCTCCCAGGCCGGGGCGGGGAGGTAAGGCTCCGCCGCCGCCCACTCCCCCGCCATCAGGCGCTGCCGCAGCCAGGAGGCGGAGGCGGTGGGGGGATCTTCTTCGTCCCCTGGGCAGGGGGCGGCGCTGTCGTGCCCCGCCCCCCGGCGGGGAACAGTGAAGGGCCGTATGTTCCCTCCTATCTGCGCCAGCGCCGCCAGGTACTGCACCGCCAAAGTGTCGTTGGGGCGGGAGAGGGGGGCCGCGGTCTCCGGGCCATAGAGGGCCTCCACCCCCTGCTGCCGGGCGGCGGCGTAGGGGAGCCCGGAGGCCATCCGGCGGCGGAGCTCCTCATCCAGCCGGGGATCCGCCAGGGCGGCGGCGCACCGCTCCAGCAGGGCGAGGTCCCCGCATTCGCTGCCAAAGGCCAGGGTGTCCACACACCCCAGGGCGGCTAAAGTAAATACCGCCCCCCAGGCGAACCGCTCCGCGGTGGCGGCGGCGTAGGGGAGGGGGAGCTCCAGCACCAGGTCCACCCCGCAGGTGAGGGCGGCCTTAGCCCGCACCCCCTTGGGGAAGAGGGCGGGCTCCCCCCGCTGGAGCCAGTTCCCCCCCATCACGGCAACCACCGCCTCCGCCCCGGCGGCGCGGGCCGCCCGGACCAGCAGCCGGTGGCCGTTGTGGTAGGGGTTGTACTCGGCGACGACGGCGGCGACCTTCATATCACTGCTCCCGGAGCCACCGGTCAAAGAGCTCCAGCCCCTTCGCCGTAATGGCGGGGTCGTTGCAGTAGCCGATGCGCAGGTAGCCCTCCACGTCCAGGGCGGAGCCGGGGAGGAGCATCACCCCGGTCTCTGTCTGCAATCTCCGGCAAAGGTCCGCGCTCTCCATAGGCAGGTCATATTTGAGGAAGGCGGTGGTGCCCCCCTTGGGCTTCACATAGGAGATACGGGGCTGGGTTGCCACAAATTCCTCCAGCAGCCGCCCCCCTTCCCGGCAGATGGCCAGGTTCCGGGCGGAGATGGCCTCCCGGCTCTCCAGAGCGGTGGCAGCCAGCAGGTCGTCCAGCCGCCCCACGCTGATGATGTGGTAATCCCGGTGGCGGCTCAGGGGCTCCCACAGCTCCGCCGGCCCGGCGATCCACCCCAGGCGCAGCCCCGCCAGGGAGTAGGTCTTGGACATACTGCCGGTGGAGATGCCCTTTTCGTACAGGTCTGCCACCGAGGCGGTGTAGGGCTCCCCCTGGTGGCAGAGGCCCCGGTACACCTCGTCGCAGAGGAGCCAGGCCCCGGCGGAGCGGGCGATCTCCACCACCTCCCGCAGGAGCGGCTCCTCCATCACCGAACCGGTGGGGTTATTGGGGTTATTGATGTTCATGAGCTTCACCCGGCCCCCGGCGGCCTTCACCAGGCTGCGCAGCTCGTCCGGGTCCGGGAGCCAGCCGTTTTCCTCCCGCAGCCGCAGGATGCTCACCCGCGCCCCGATGGACTCCGGGATGGAGTAGTGCTGCTGGTAGGTGGGCAGGACGGAGATCACCCGGTCCCCCGGCTCCACCAGGGTGAGCATGGTGAGGGCGTTGGCCCCGATGGCCCCGTTGGTGACGGTGATCTGCTCCGGGGCAATGGTCCGGTACAGCCCGGCGACGGCCCGGCGCAGCCGGGGGCTCCCCTCGATGTCCCCATAGGTGAGGCGGGTGGCGGCCAGCTCCTCCAGCACGGCCTCCCGCCGGCCGGAAAGCTCCAGCAGCTCCCCCACCGAGAGGGACCGGACGCAGGTCTCCGCCAGATTGTATTTACAGTCGTTTTCGTAGGCGTTCATCCAGATCTCCACGCCGAAATCCCGAATTTTCATAGCCATCGTTCCCTTCCCCTGTTTTGTTCCAGTTTAACACAGAAGGCCCCTCCTGGCAAGCCCGGCCGGCGTGTCGCTGCTCCGCCTTCTTTTTTCTCACCCGTGAGAAAAAAGAAGCAAAAAAGAACGTCCGGCGTGCCGCCGGTGTCACGCCCTACACGGCCTTCGGCCTTACCTTGGCAAAAGGCGCAAGTGACTGCCTGGAGTTTTGGGTGGACTCCCTCCGTCTGGCCCCAGCGGGGGGAACCCCTCCTGTCACCTTCGGTGACATCCTCCCCTTTCAGGGGAGGCCCTGGCGGGAGCGACAGGCTGGAGGCTCCCTCCCAGAGGGAGCTGTCAGCCGCAGGCTGACTGAGGGAGTTTCGACAAAGGCCTTGCGCCGAAAACTCCCTCCGTCACGGCTTCGCCGCCAGCCCTAACGGGCCGCTTCGCATCCCTTCGGGCACGTGGGCTACGCCCAACCTCCCTCGGCGAGGGAGGCTTTTCCCTGCGGGGGAACCCCTCCTGTCACCTTCGGTGACATCCTCCCCTTTCAGGGGAGGCCCTGGCGAAGCGCAAAGCTGTCCGCTATGCCAAAGGCTCCCCTGAAAGGGGAGCTGGCATTTCCCGAAGGGAAATGTCTGAGGGGTTTCCCCGCTGGGCGGGAAAACTCCCTCCGCCCTTCGGGATCCCTCCCTACGGTCGGGCACGTGGGCTACGCCCAACCTCCCTCGGCGAGGGAGGCTTTTCCCTGCGGGGGAACCCCTCCCCCACCCCGCCGGACATTTCTCCCCTGCCGCGGGTCTAGCCCTGCTCTCCCCGGAATATAATGGAATGATCCCCGGCGGCGCGGCCCGCGCCTGCTGCCGGGAACGCCGTGAAAAAGGGAGGCCGAACATCATGTCCGTTTATCTGCCGGAGGGGCTCCTTCTGGATACCCCGGAAAATATCCGCCTGACAGGGAGCCCGGCGGGGCTGGCCCAGGCCATGGCCCAGGGGACCATCCTGGAGGGGCGGGCGGTCCTCTGCGACCACGGACACGACCTCCTGGTGGACCTGGGCTGGTGCCGGGGGCTGATCCCCCGGACCGAGGGGGCGCTGGGCATCGCCGAAGGGTCCACGCGGGACATCGCCATCATCTCCCGCGTCAACAAGCCGGTGTCCTTTGTGGTGCAGGAGCTGCGGGAGCTCCCCCAGGGGAGGCTCCTGCCGGTCCTCAGCCGCAGGCTGGCCCAGGAGCGGTGCCGGGAGGAGTATCTCTCCCGCCTAGTGCCGGGGGACGTCATCCCCGGCCGGGTCACCCACCTGGAACCCTTCGGCTGCTTTGTGGACATCGGCTGCGGCCTGCCCTCCCTTATCCCCATCGACCAGATCTCCGTCTCCCGCATCTCCCACCCCCGCGACCGGTTCCGCACCGGGGAGGACATCCGGGCGGTGGTGCGCTGCCTGGACCCGGAGGCGGGGGGGCGCATCTGCCTCACCCACAAGGAGCTGCTGGGGAGCTGGGAGGAAAACGCTGCCCGCTTTTCCCCTGGGGAAACGGTGGCAGGGATCATCCGCTCGGTGGAGGAATACGGCGTCTTTGTGGAGCTGGCCCCCAACCTGGCGGGCCTGGCGGAGCCCTGCGCCGGGGTGTCTCCGGGGCAGCAGGCCAGCGTCTACATCAAGAGCATCCTCCCCGGCAAGATGAAGATCAAGCTCATCATCGTGGATGCCTTTGACGCCCCCTGGTCCCCCGCCCCCCTGCGGTACTTCTTCCAGGGAACGCACATGGACCGGTGGCAGTACAGCACCCCCCAGTCCCCCCGGATGGTGGAAACGGTGTTTGACGGCGGCGCCTGATAGCAAAACCTATTTATACAAAAAAGACGGCCGAGGCAGCAAAGCCCCGGCTGTCTTTTATGGTTGTATGGTGTGGAAAAATTACAGGGCGATGTCCTGCGGGCCCGCCATCATGGAGCCGTTCCCCAGGATGCGGACGCCCAGCCCGTGCTCCGGGTCCAGGGAGAATCCGCAGAGGATGCCGGCGGTCATCTGCTCCCAAAGCACCTCCTGGTAAATGATCAGCTCCGTGGCCCAGGCCTGCCAGTCGCCGCCCTCCGGGTGCCATTCCTGCCGGACATATTCGGCCAGCAGCTTCTGGGCCGCTCCAAAGAGCTCCGGCCAAGCGCTCAGCAGCTCCTGGGCTTTGGCCTGCTGATTCGGGGTAGGACCGGCGTTCGGGTCGTCGCAGACGTAGCTGACGGTGAACTCCTCCCCAGCCCCGGCCGCGTATCCGTCGGCCCTCTTCACCCGGCGCCAGAGGTCCAGGTCCCCCACCCGGACCAGCTCCTCGCCGTTTATGTTCCGCTGCTCCATGGGGAGAGCCTCCTCCCTTTCGCTGCCGATGCCGCCGCGGTTCACCACCTCGATGCCGCCGCTGTGGGGGACAAAGCCATGGATGGCCTGCGGCACCAGGATGATGGTGGTCGTGTCCTCCCGCTCGTGCCAGGTGAGGTGCTTCTGGGAGCGCAGCTGCTGCACCTGGTAGTTCCGGCAGCCCAGCTGCTGGGCTACCCACCCGTCCACCGCGCGGAAGTTTGTGGGGCGGTCCCCGCTGATGGTCTGCCCGGCGGGGGTGTGGTATTCGCCCCGCTGCCTCCCCCCGGTGTTGTCGGTAATATCAACGATGTATGGGTCAAATACCGGGAAGCTGTTCCGGAAGACGACCCGGTCCGCATTGGGGTAATAACAATCGCCGATGATCTGCCCCCAGGGCCGCGTCGGGAGGGGCTGTCCCGGCACGATGGGGGCGTAAATATCCCACTTCGCTGCGGTGAGGTCAAAGATCCAGGCGCTGCCGCCCCGCGTGCCGCTCCAGTGCCCGTCACTGGCAGGCAGCCGCGGGGTAACGCTTGCCAGGGCGCTTAAGGTCTTCATACGTCTCTCCCTTCCTCCCCATCCTCAGAGCCAGAAAGGCCGGCGGGGAAATCCCACATGGTAACAAACGTACTGCACCACCACCTGGTGCTGGCCGATGTTCAGAAGATAAAAATTGTACTCCTGCCCGATGATCCGCCCGCGGGGGGTGCCGGAAAGGCATCGGTTGAGGAACTCCTGCTGTTTTTGGATCTCCTCCTCCGGCAGCATATGCTCCGGGTCGCAGTTGCCCACCACCACCCGCCGGACGTAGCCCACATCGGATAGATCAAAGCATCCCTCGCTCAAACCGCCTTACCTCCGGCTGCCGGCCTCGGCGCTCAGCTGCGCGGGAGGCTGGGAAAGGGCGGGCTGGGGATCCGGGGCCTGGAAGTGCTCCACAGGCGGGTTGGGGTCGGGCTTCTGTCCGCCGTCCCGTGTAATGGCCTTGGGCTGTACAGCGGTGCTGAGAATATCCAGCACCCGGCTGAGGCCCTCCGGCGTCCCGCCCTGGCGCGCCTGGACCGAAACGTGGTACTTGGCGGAGTTATCGCTGGAGCGGGTGTTGGACTCGTGGCTGGAGACCGAGCCCTTGATGGAGACATCCAGGGAGAAGATGCCCCAGCCCAGCTTGGTGTGGGCATCCAGGTTGCCGCTCTTGTCGGTGGTCTGCTGGGAGGCCACCGAGGACTTCACCTCCATATCGAAGGTGACGTCCACGCTCTGGACCATGAGGTTGGGGATGTTGATGATGCTCAGCACCGGCACCTCCAGGGAGACGGTCTCGCTGCCGATGGTCTTCCCATTCGGGTCGGTGGCGGGGCGCTGGAAGCTGAAGGCCACCGTCTTGGCCTTGCGGGGGCCGCCGCTGCTGTCGGCGTCCTGGAAGCCCACCTGCTCGATGAAGTTGGTGGTGGCGGCGGCCAGCATGACCTCCGCCTTACAGGCGGCCTGGAGAGGTCCGCCGATGAGGGACTCCATGGGAAGGCCGCTGAATTGGTCCGCCATGTTGATGATGTCAGCCATAATGGTTCCTCCTTTTCTGTCACTCTATCCTCCCCCGCAAGGCGTTTGCCTTTACGGGATGATGTTCATCAGGGTATCGTTGATCTTCATCACCGCCTCCGGCGGATCGCCCCCCTTGAAGCGCACCCGCACCCTGGCGCAGCTTTCATCCACCGTGGAGGCGCCGGGAAATTCCACCAGCAGCCGTCCGGCCTCCTCCTCCACCCCGTGGAGGCGCAGGGGAAAGTCGATCTCCACCTCGTCCAGGGCGATGGTCCCCATCTGCACCAGGGAGAGGCGCGGGACCTCCACCTCCGTATGCTCCAAGGGTCCCCCGGTCTCCGGCATCCGGGGCAGGCGCAGCTTGATATAGAGGGGCTGGTTCTCCGGGTCAAAGTATTCGCTGAGCATCCGCAGCTGATAGGACTGGAGCTGTTCCTGAGCCCGGTCTACCGCCTGCTGGAGTGCCTCTATCAGCGTTCCCAGGGTGTTCTGCATCGTCTTTTCCCTCCCAATATCCGGTTGTAGTTCCATAATATACCATTATCTGATGGGGAGCAAGCCGATGCCTATAGCAAGAGGTCTCTTTCTCATAAAAAAGTCTCTACAAAAGTCAAAAAAGCTGCCGAAACCCGTTGACAAACGAAGGATAATGGTATATTATCTCTCGTTTGGCAGGGCAAAGGTCATCCCCGCCCGCGGATGCTTCTCCGCCAGGAGCAGCGTCTGCCGGCGGGCGGCGCCGTAGGCATTGTAGGCGGCCTGGAGGATGTTTTGCACCACCTGCCCAGGGATCACCCTGGGGATCTGCCGGGGGGACTGGATGCGCAGATGGAGCTTTTCAAAGGGATTTTCCTCCAGCAGCCCATTCACTTCCTGCTCCCGGTAGAAGGCCCGGACGCTGGCGATCTTCCGCTTTACCGACCGGGGGGCAAAGGTTTGGTTCAGGTGCTTCACGTATCCCTTCAGCACCTCCCGGTCCCCCCACTCCCCTCCGGTGAAGCGGGCGAACTGCGCAAGGTCGATGCGGTAGGCCTTGACGGTGCCGGCGGAAAGTTTCCGCCCAAATTCACAGTCCTCCAGGTAGCGCGCGATGACCTCCGGCATTTTTTCCATAAGACAGCTCCTCCTTACAATACATTTTACAAAATCTCCCCGCGCACCACCTGCTTCCATTATATCAGCCTGTGGGCCCTTCCCAAAGTTTTTTATTTTCCCGGTCCGGCCGGGAGCAAAGCACAAAAAAACCGGGGCCCCGCCGTCCGGCAGAGTTTCCCGGCTTTTTGCAAAACGTTCCCGGCCGCTGTGAAGCGGTCGTTTTTAGGAGTATCCCTCTCCCCCGCGGCCGTCCCTCCGGATCCGGCGGGACTCTTAAAGTCCCAAGAGCTGCTTCTTCTTGGCGGCAAATTCCTCCTCGGTGATGGCGCCGGAATCCAGCAGCCCCTTGTACTTCTGGATCTCCCGCACCGGGTCGGTGACCACCGCCGGCGTCTGGGGGGCGGAGCGGTCCATCAGGATGGGCTGGGGGGCATCCCCCACCTGGATCTCCTGGGCATTGGGATCGATGAAGCTCATCAGGTCCAGGGCCAGGGTGTGCAGCAGCTCGACCTGCTTATTGTAGCTCTTTAGGAAGTTGCTGACGTCGGGGTAGGTCTCGCTGAAGTGAGGCGCCTTGGGGTACTCCCTCTTGAGGGTCCCGCCCCAGTAGGGGTGTTCCAGAGTCAGCTCAATATAAATTTTGTCGATGACCTGCTGGGTGAACCGGGGCTCATCCAGGCGGGAAAAGGTGGTGGAGCTGGTTTTGCCGCCGCTCTGCTCCTGCATCATCTTCTCCATCTCCCGCATATGCTCGTACTGCTGGTACTGCATTTTGAACTGGGCGACGGCGGGGGCCAGGTCCTCGGCCCGCGAGGGGACATTGGAGGGGTGGTACAGCAGGCCTTCGGGGCTGCTTTCGTACAGCACCCGGTCGTCCTCCAGGATCCGGAACCCCTTGAGGCTGGAAGCCTCAAAGACCAGGGAATTCCCCTTCTGGTTGAGGCGGAAGAGCCGGTGGTCCATATCCACCGACACCTGCTCGTTCCAGCGGTCGCAGATGAGGGCGAAGGTTTCGGTATAAGCGTCCCGCAGGGCCGCATTCTCGTCGTAGTAGGCGACGCACGCCCGGACATCCGCCAGGGACATTTCGTAAAAAGCCCCCTCCGGCAGGTCGAGCTTATCTTTGCAGTCCCCGCAGATGGGCTGATCCTCCACCGTGGTGGGGAAAAGCCGGGGGGTAGGGCCGCCGCAGATGGCGCAGGGGTTTTTCTTTGTGGTAAACAGACCCATAAAAATCTCCTCCTAGTTTAATGGACGCAGGTAAGGGACTCCCTGCGGGCGATGGTCTTGAGGATCTGGCAGACCCTCTGCATCTCCCCGGCAAAGCCGCCGAAGCCGTGGAGCTGCGTGTCGGCGAAGTCGATCTTAAAATCGATGGCCGGCCAATAGGGGTCGGTGGTGGTGAGCTTCAGATGGAAGGTATCATAGTTCTTGGACTGGTCGCCGTTTGCCAGCCGGGCGATAGCCCCCAGGGCGCTGAGGCCGGTCTCCAGGGGGATGGCGCCGGTGTCCTCCATGCCGTCCAGCTTGGTCTTGCGGCGGTACAGCTCGTACCCGGTGAGCCGGTCGAAGGAAAAGACCACCGGATTCTCCTCCACATCTCCCAGCGCGTCGTGGATAAAGTAGACGGCCTGCCCCGCCTCATCCAGCCCCATGGTGAAGCCGGGGATGGCGGTATATTTTTCGGTCCAGGTGTGGGTGGCAAAGGCCTCCGCGTTTTTCTGCCGGTAGGCCAGGTGCTCCCTGATGAACTCCGGGGTGGCTTTTTCCAGCTGCTCCTTCTGCATGGATACCTGCTTGGAGCAGCCCTTGCACAGGGTCTTTTTATCCCCGATCTTGATGAGGAACAGCCCTTTCACCTCTCCGCCGCAGACCGGGCAGGCTTCCTTTTTGGAAAACAGTCCCATCGTATATAACACCCTCCTTCTGATCGCATCCTCGGCAGTGCCGCGCAAAGTCCGGATGTGGTCTTTACGCGGCATTGCGCTTCGTATCGTAATGTTTACCGGGTCCCGCCGCCTCCGCCGCCGGAAAAGCCGCCGCCCCCGCCGCAGGAGGCCATGCCGCCGCTTCCGCTGCTGCGGGCCGACTGCTGCCGCTGCCGTTCCATGGCATAGGCGTTGTACATATAGCCGTTGTAGTACCCGGCGTAGCCGATGTACCGTTCAAACCGCTCCACCTGGGGCAGGGCATCCGGGTAGAGCTTGCGGATCTGGGGGACCACCTTATCGGCGATGCCCAGCAGGTGGGCATAGATGAGGAGGTCCTGCCAGATCACCGTTTCCCGGACCCCCCGCTCGTAGATGAGGGAGAAATCCAGCAGGTACCGCTTCAGCCCCAGGATCTCGTCCAGCTGCTTCTTCCCCTGGGGGGTCAGGCTCTTGACGCCTTCGCACACCGCCCCCCGGTAGCAGCCGCCCCGGATGAGGGTGCGGTCGGCGTCCTGGCGGCAGGATTCCCCGAAGCCGGCCAGGGGCTTTGCATTCTGATTGCAGAACCGCTCCAGTTCCTTGGCCTGGAGGAGCCGGTCCGGCCCCGCCGCCGCCTCCAGGATGGTATAGAAGGCATCGTCGTAGGGGCTGGCGCTTTGGGGCGGGCGGACCAGGCGCAGGTCCACCTGGACCGAGCCGTCCGCCTTCTCCTCCGGCTCCAGGGCGCCGTCGCTGATGAGCCGCAGCAGGTAGGCCCCCAGCAGGGAGTCCTCCCGGCACAGCTCGCAGGCGGAGCCCAGGCGGTGGGTCACGTTGAGGTTGCCGCCGTTGGGGGCCTCCCGGAAGTAGGGAACGCTCTCCATCCGTTTTTTCAGCTTTTTCTTCCGGTGTTTGGCCGCGGCCACCCCGCCCAGGGCGACAAGGCCGATGCCGCCGCAGATGACCGACAGCCCCAGGGCCCAGTCGCCGGCGGTGAGCTCCTCCTCTTCCTCCGCCTCGGTGTCGTAGTCGCTGCCTGCAAAGGCCCGCTCCTTCACCGTCTCAAAGCTGTCCTCCACCGCCCGCAGGGGGGAGAGGACGCCCTTTTGCAGCGAGAGCATAACGGTCATGTGCTCGCTGCCCTCCAGGGGGGAATCGGTCCGGGCGCGGACGGCCCCGTCCTCAAACCAGATGGACCCGTCGTAGCCAAAGGCCCAGATGCCGCAGTTTTCTTCGGCGAGGGGGGCGCCGTCCTCCCGGCGGATGGTCAGGGAGACACCCGTGGGGAAGGTAGTCATCTCGTCCACAAAGCGGTGGTTGAAGCCGTCGGCGTCGGTGTAGCTCCCCACCAAATCGTGGAGGAGATAGGTGAGGGTGTACCGCCGGGAGCCGTATTGGCTGATGCCCCAGCAGAGCTCCACCCCCTCGTCCGTGGGGTGGATGCCGCATTTTCCGGCCTTTTCCTCAAAGGAGGCGTCCACGTCCCAGTCCTCCACAAAGGTGTAGGGCCCCGCCTCGTCGGAAACGGAAAGGCCGGTGATGCTCAGGTACCCGTTGTCCCGGCAGGCTAAGTAAAACTCGGTGCCCTCCTCGGTCCGGGCCGTCCACACCTGGGTGATGACCGCGGAGCCGTCCCGGCGCAGGGCAACATCGATCTCCATCTCCGGCACCCGGTTGGCCGCGAAGGCGGTGACGGAGCAGAGGGCGGCGCAGAGGCAGGCCAGCAGAAGGGCGATGATCTTCTTTTTCATCGGCTCACTTCATGCTGGGCATATCCGCCTTCTCTTCCACCGCCTCCAGGTAATCCCGCTGGCGGAAGCCGAAGACCCCGGCCACCAGGGAGGCGGGGAACATCCGGATCTCCCGGTTCAGCTTGGTGACGCTGTCGTTGTAGATGAGGCGGCTGGTGCGGACCATCTTCTCGTAGCTGTCCACGGCGTTCATGCACTTCATGTAGTTCTCGTTGGCCTTCAGCTCCGGGTACTTTTCCGCCACCATGGAGATGCGCCCCAGGGCCTCGGCGATGACCCCCTCCTGCTTCAGGACATCGTCCGGGGTGGAGGTGGCGGTGATGACGCTGCGGCGGGATTTGATGGTCTCGATGAGGGTCTGGGATTCGTGGGCGGCGTAGCCCTTGGTGAGGTCCAGCAGGGCGGTGAGGGCATCGAAGCGGGAGGAGAGCTGCACGCCGATCTGGGCCATGGCGTTGTTGATGTTCTCATCCATCACCGTCAGCCTGCGCTGGGTGGAGACGGCCCACAGGATCAGGAGGACCACAAGGATGGCAAGGATGACGATTCCCATAGTCATAGTTCCTTTCTTTGGATGGTAAAGCAGAAAACGGCAGACGCGGACCTTTCCGCATCCGCCGTTTTCATTGGGCAGTGTTCCTGTTTCTTTTTATTAACCGGCGTCTTCGCCCAGCTCAGCCATGTAAAGGGCGGTGTTGGGGTCCGCGGCGGAGAGCATCACCATGACCCGCGTACCGTCGATGTCGGCAAAAACGCCGACATAGGTGCAGTCCGTCTGGGTCTCCATGTCTGTCAGCGCCAGGACAACGGTGTAGCCGTCCTCCTGCACCTCGTAGGGGCCGTACTGGATGTAGGGTTCCTTTGTGATGGAGGCGTTTTCCGCTTCAAAGTTACAGGCCAGGTACCCGCCATAAGCCGCACTTACGGCATCGGCCTCCTCCTGGGTCATGTCTCTGCCTTCCAGGAAGCCGCCGGCAAAGTTCCACCAGCTCCCCACCAGGTCGGCGGGGACGGGGATCAGCTTATCCGCGATGTAGTTCAGGACGGGGATCTCGGTGTAGGAATCCACCTCCGCCAGGTCCCGGAGTCCCCCGATGATCTCCTCCACATCGGACTTCAGCGAGGCGATGGAATCGGGGGCGCCCTCCAGGTCGGCGGCGATCTCATCCAGGCGGGCCTGGGTGAGGGAGGAGCTTTGCAGTTCGGTCTTGTAGCCCTCCAGCTCCGCCCCGATGTTGTTCATCACGTCCACCATCTCCTGGGGTACCACGTCCAGGTTGGCGTTTATCACATCGGCGATCTCGTTGAGGGCGTTGATGGCATCGTTCAGGGTGGCAATGGCCCCGGAGGCGTCCACGCTGCCGCTCCCTGCGGGAGCGCCTGCGCTGCCGGGGGCCGGGGCGGGCTCATCGCCGCCGCAGGCGGCCAGGGTCAGGCAGAGGGTCAGTGCCAGCAAAACGGCAAATACCTTGTTCAGTTTCATGATCGTTCCTCCTGTTTCTGTCTGCATCCGGAGGGCGGAAGCCAAAAAACAACAGCCCCCACACTCCGCAGCTTGCTCTTTACACTATACACGCAAACCGGGAGGAAATGGGAGGCCGTGTATGAATCGAACCAAAAACGTCCCCAAACGCAGGCGGCGGCCGGGGAGGATCACAGGAAGAGCCGCAGGACAAATCGTCCGTTCTCCGCCAGAAAGGTGCAGTCCCCGCCGTGCCGCTCCACTACGGCGCGGATACTCTGCACACCGATCCCGTGGCCCGGCCGGTCGGACACCGGGAGGCCCTTTTCAAACCGGATCTCCTCCCCGCAGGGATTGCTGATCTGCAAAAACAGCCTCCCCGTCTTTTCCTGAAAACGGAACTCCACACGGATCACACAGGGCCCTTCCTCCAACGCAAAGGGCAGACAGGCATGGATCGCGTTTTCCAGGGCGTTGGAAAGGATGACGCACAGATCGTTATCCGGAACGGCCAGAAAGCCGGGGACCGCCCCCTGTATCTCCATCCGGATCCCCGTTTCTTCCGCCCGCTTGACAAAGGCGGAAAGGATCAGGTTCACCACTTCGTTTTCGCAGTAGCGCTGCACCTGCTGCGTCTCGATCTCCGAGCTGATCCCGCTGATATAGTCCTTCGCCCGCTCCGTTTGGTCATTTTCGATGCAGGAGAGCAGGTATTGCAGATGGTGGCGCAGGTCGTGCCGGTAACAGGCCGCCTGGGACTGGGATTCCCGCAGGTCACGGATCTCCCGGACGGCTTGGGAAAGCTGGAGGTCCAGGTTGCTCTGTATCTGCTGCATCTGCTGCCGCTGGCGCTCCTCCTGGAAGTTATACAGCAGGAACACCAGGTAGGCCCCGCAGCAGACGGTGGGCATAAACTCCACCACCACAGGGGAACCGCTGGATAAAAGGTCGGTGTAGATCCGCGTCAGATAGTCAAAGGCATAGTAGAGGGCCGGCACCAGGCCGAATTGGCACTGGGTCTTTGGCGGGTGCTCCATAAGCTGCCGGACGGCGGGGGCGGCAAAGCGCAGAAAGATCAGCAGCAGCGGCAGGGTGAAGATGAGCTCCGCCAGCTTCTGGGTCATCTCCTCCCCCGGCAGCACCGCCGCCGCCAAGAGCGCCAGCCAGCGGCGCATCTGGCAGAAGAGGTAGGCGGACAGGATGCTGACGGCCGGCCACAGCCACTTTTTGGTGAGGGCGTAGAGCAGGATGAGCAGCGGCAGATGCACGATGAGAGGATAGACCTGGAGCCGGAACTCCGCGCTCCAAAGGAGGTACACCGCCCCCTGGGGAACGAGCATCAGCGCCATGCCCAGCCAAAAGATGCAGCGGTTCCTGCGGGTATCCAGGGCGCCGCAGAAGGCGGCGGACAGCAGCCCGCCAAAGACGCTCACCGCGGCATCGTTCACCAGGGAAAGCAGCGTTGCGGTCCCGTTCATAATCTCACCTGCCCGTTCCGGAATGCGTAGGCAAAGAAGGCTTTCTTTACCTCGGTGTACTTTCCCCTTGGGATGGGGATCTCCGCCAGGCTGGCCATGGTGACAGCCCGGTAGGAAATGGACTGCACATAGTCCAGGTTGACGATATAGGAACGGTGGACCCGGAAAAAGCTGCCATAGGGGAGCAGCTTCTTTGCCAGCTCCTCCATGCTTCCGGTGCTCTCCAGCACCTTCCCGGAGGTGAGGTGGAAGAGCAGCGTGCGGTGGATCACCTCGCAGAATTCCAGCCGCCGCAGCTCCATCCGGGTGATCCCCTCCCTGCACTGCAGGATCAGGCTGTTCTCCTGCTCCTGGCAGCACTGCTCCAGGGCGGAATCCATCACGCGGGAAAAATCCTCCCACCGCAGCGGCTTGAGCTGGTAAAAAAACGCGTCCACCTCATAGGACTGGATGGCGAATTCGCTGGAATCCGTGAGAAAAACGATCTTGACATTGCTGTCATGGCGGCGGATCTCCACCGCGGCCTCGATCCCGTTCTGGCCGGGCATCAGGATGTCCAGAAACAGAATATCGAACCGGCCCCCCCGCTCGATCCCGGCCAGCAGCTCCAGCGAACTGCAAAAGGAGGTGTGCACCAGCTCCTGTCTTTCGCGATACCGCTCCATAAAGCCCTGGAGCTCCTGCAGCACGGACCGGTCATCGTCACAAATCGCCACTCGGATCACAGTCAGCTCCCTCCCTCCACGGGGCAAGGCCCCTGCAAAACCGCGGACACATCTGCACGGTCTGCCGTATTGAAATCCGTTTTTTCATCTGATATACTTAAATTATAAATCGTCCCCCAGGGGACGAATCAAGAGATTTTCCACGAAAGACGGGATGCTGCTAATGAAAAAACACAGAGATGGGCTGTTCCGCATCGGCGAGGTGACAAAGATCCTCGGCGTGACCCGCAAAGCGCTCCTGGTCTATGAGGACATGGGCCTGCTGACCCCCGCCGTAAAGGACGAGGAAAGCGGCTTCCGGTATTATTCGGCGGATAATATGACGCAGATCAGCTCCATCCGCGGCCTGCAGACCCTGGGGCTGTCGCTGAAGGAGGTCTCGGAATATTACTCCAACGCGAGGAATATGGACCTCCATTTGCAGCGCCTGCTGGAGCTCCGCGGGACCCTGGACAACAACATCCAGATGCTTCAGGTGCGCTCCGCAAAGCAGGGCGACCTGACCATCCGCAGAGCCTTCCTTCCCCGGCAGGTGTGCTTCTGCCGGCAGTATCTGTACGGGACTGTTTCCGAGGCCTCCGACCATCTGCGGGATACCTACATCGCCGCCGCCCGGACCGGAATGATGGCCAGAAGCGGGAAGATGTTCACCATGCGTATGCCCCAGGACTCCGGTGTGCTGGAGTTTAAGTGCTGCATCCCGATGCACGACAGCTTTGACGGACCGGAGCGGATGGACTTTGCGGCCACCGATGCCCTATGTATCTACTACCGGGGCCCCTACGAGGGGACCGGGACCGCGATCCGGGCCCTGGAGGAGTATGTGCAAAAGCACAATTTCCAGGTCACGGGGCCGTTCCGCTCCATCTATTTGGAGGGCCCGCCCAATCGCGGAGCAAACAGCGCGGATTATATCACCCAAGTGGCCGTGCCCATCGCGAGCCTGCCCTGAGCGAAACAAAGGGACTTTGTTTCGGCAGATGCTGCCGGAACAAAGTCCCTTTTTTAGCCGGATCCCTGCGGCCGGCCCTTGACGGCCTCCCAGTAGGCGCGGGCGGCCTGCTCCGTCTTGTTGTCGCCGTGGCGGTAGTAGACGGTGCCCGCCAGAATATCCGGCAGGTACTGCTGGGGGACCCAGTGGCCGGGGAAATCGTGGGGATACTGGTAGAACTGGCCTTTTACCTTGGCGTCCGCCCCGTCGTAGTGCTTATTCTGGAGGCACCGGGGGATGGGGCCCGCCTTGCCCCGGCGGATGTCCCCCATGGCGGCGTCTATCCCCAGGATGGCGGAATTGGACTTGGGGGCGGTAGCCATGAGGATCACCGCCTCCGCCAGAGGGATGCGGGCTTCCGGCAGGCCCAGCTGGAGGGCCGAATCCACGCAGGCCTTGACGATAGCCATGGCCATGGGATAGGCGAGGCCCACGTCCTCCGCGGCGATGACCAGCAGGCGGCGGCAGGGGGAAAGGAGGTCCCCCGCCTCCAGCAGCCGCCCCAGGTAGTGGAGCCCCGCGTCCGGGTCGCTGCCCCGGATGGACTTCTGGAGGGCGGAAAGGAGGTCGTAGTGCTCGTCCCCCTCCCGGTCGTACCGCATGGCGCTGCGCTGGCTCACCGCCTGGGCGTCCGCCAGGGTGATCCGCCGGGGCCCCTCCCCCGCGGAGGTTCCCAGCCAGGCCAGCTCCAGAGCGTTCACCGCCTTGCGCACATCCCCGCCGCAGGTGGCGGCGATGTGGGGGAGCACCCCCTCCTCCACCTCCAGGTCCGGGTCCTCCTCCCGGAGGACCTCCGCCACCCGCCGGAGCCCCCGCTGGATCTCCGAGGCGGAGACCGGCTTGAATTCAAAGACGGTGCTGCGGCTGAGGATGGCGTTGTAGACGTAGAAGTAGGGGTTTTCGGTGGTGGAGGCGATGAGGGTGATGGACCCGTCCTCGATAAACTCCAGGAGGGTCTGCTGCTGCTTCTTGTTCAGGTACTGGATCTCGTCCAGGTAGAGGATCACCCCGCCCAGGGCGTCAAAGCCGCTGAGGCCCGCGATGATGGCCTTGATGTCCCCGGTGGAGGCGGTGGTGCCGTTGAGGCGCTCCAGCTTCTTCCCCGCCGAGGCGGCGATGATCCGGGCGGCGGTGGTCTTGCCCACCCCGGAGGGCCCGTAGAAGATCATGTTGGGGATGCTCCCCCCCTGGGCGATGCGCCGCAGAAGGGCCCCTTCCCCCAGGAGGTGCTCCTGCCCCACCATCTCGGAAAGGGCGCGGGGCCGAACGCGGTCGGCCAGTGGTGCGGACATGGTCGTGCCTCCTTTATAGGTGTGATTTTGGGGCCTTGCCCCAAACCCCACTTCTTTTTTCTCACCCGTGAGAAAAAAGAAGCAAAAAAGAACGTCCGGACTTCGTCCGGTTTTCGCCCTACCCGGAGCGGGGGCAGGCCCCGCTCCTTACCTTTACGCAGGACACAAGCGACTGCCTGGAGCCTTAGATGGCAGAGCGGCGGCAAAGCCGCCGCAAGACCGCCGCCGCAGGCGGCGGCCCCGGAGGCCCGAAGGGCCGTAGGGGGTACTATCCCCGGAGGGGATCATCAATAGCCCCGCAGGGATAAGAAGGTGTGGGGCGTTTGCCCCACCCTTTGGGAGGGTCCAGGCTGCGCCAGCAGGCGCGTTTCGAGGCCAACCAGCCCGCAGGGCTGGCTCTTAGGCCGAGATGGGAACCCCCCGGTGGGATTCTCAAGGGCAAAGCCCTTGAGCCGTTCTTTCCCCCCTTTCTGTCGGCACAGAAAGGGGGGCCCCGCCGGATAGGCGCAGGTTGATTCAGTGGGTGCCGCCCGCTGCGATAAAAGTAAAGCCGAGTAGTCGGGCAGTCTCCCGTGGAAAAACTCCCTCCGTCTCGCTTCGCTCGACACCTCCCTCGGCGAGGGAGGCTTAGTCCCTGCGGGGAGAACCCCTCCGTCTCGCTTCGCTCGACACCTCCCCATTCAGGGGAGGCCCTGGCGGAGCGCAAAGCTATCCATTCTGCCAAGGGCTCCCCTGAAAGGGGAGCTGGCATTTCCCGAAGGGAAATGTCTGAGGGGTTTTCCCGCCGGTCAGGCGAAAAGGCCCAGCGCAGCGCCTAAAGCTCCCGCTTGCACTCCGGGCAGACGCAGTGGGGCGGCAGTTTTCTCTGGCGGGGGTTCAGGCGGGTGCGGCAGTAGGGGCAGCGGTAGATGCCCTGCTCCAGCATGGGGCTGGAGATGCCCAGCACCACCGCGGCGATGTAGTGGCCGGAAAGCATCAGCCACACCGCCCCTGCCAGCACCCCCAGGCAGAGGATGCGCACCCCCAGCAGGTAGATCCTCCCCCAGGGGCGTTTTTCTTTTTTCGGCTGCTGGTCCATGGCGCCTCCTTACTGGTACAGGGGGTAGCGGGCGCAGAGGGCGTCCACCGCCTCCCGGATGCTCTCCGCCTTGGCGTCAAAGTCGGTGGCCGCCTGAGCGATGCACTGGGCGATGACCGCCATATCCTCCTCCACAAGGCCCCTGGTGGTGACGGCGGGGGTGCCCACCCGGATGCCGCTGGTGACAAAGGGCTTCTCCGGGTCGTTGGGGATGGCGTTTTTGTTGACGGTGATGTACACCTCATCCAGGCGGCGCTCCAGCTCCTTGCCGGTGACGCCGGTGCGGCGCAGGTCCAGGAGCATCAGGTGGTTATCGGTGCCGCCGGAGACCAGGTCCAGCCCCCGGTCCAGGAGGCCCTGGGCCAGGGCGGCGGCGTTCTTCACGATCTGCTGCTGATAGGCTTTGAACTCCGGCCGCAGCGCCTCCCCGAAGCAGACCGCCTTGGCGGCGATGATGTGCTCCAGGGGGCCGCCCTGGGTGCCGGGGAAGATGGCCTTATCGATGGCCTTGGCGTACTCCTCCCGGCAGAGGATCAGGCCGCCTCTGGGGCCCCGGAGGGTCTTGTGGGTGGTGGTGGTGACCACATCGGCGTAGGGGACGGGGCTCATATGGCAGCCCGCCGCCACCAGCCCGGCGATGTGGGCCATATCCACCATGAAGATGGCCCCCACCTCCTTCGCGATCTCCCCGATGGTCTTAAAGTCGATCTCCCTGGGGTAGGCGGAGGCCCCGGCCACGATCATCTTGGGTCTCACTTCCCTGGCCTGGGCCCGCATGGCGTCGTAATCGATGCGCCCCGTCCGGGCGGAAACGCCGTAGGGGACGAAGTTGTAGAGCTTGCCGGACATATTCACCGGGCTGCCGTGGGTCAGGTGTCCCCCCTCCGCCAGGCTCATCCCCATGATGGTGTCCCCGGTCTCCAAAAGGCCGAAGTAGACCGCCAGGTTGGCCTGGGCGCCGGAGTGGGGCTGGACATTGGCGTGCTGGGCCCCGAAGAGCTTCTTGGCCCGCTCCCTGGCCAGATCCTCCACCTCGTCCACCCGCTGGCAGCCGCCGTAGTACCGCTTGCCGGGGTAGCCCTCGGCGTATTTATTGGTGAGCACCGTCCCCATGGCGGCCAGCACCGCCGGGGAGACGATATTTTCCGAGGCGATGAGCTCCAGGTTCCTCCGCTGGCGCTGGAGCTCCCGCTCCATGGCGCCCCCCACCTCCGGGTCGGTCCGGCTCACAAAGCCGATGGTATCCATCATGTCCGCAAACATACTCGTCCCTTCCTTCCTTATTGGATGCACCTATTATACTATGAAGGCCCCGCCTTTTCAAGGGCGGGGCAAGGGTGAGGAGCGGCCAAAAAGTGAGAAAAAAGAAGATAGTCCTACAGCTCCTTTTTCTCCAGGATGCGCACCGAGAGGAGGAAGGAGAGGGCCAGGGCCGCGGCGGTGACCACGGCGCACACCGCCAATATCCCGGCGGGGCTGATATGGACTCCCCCGCCGGCCCCCTCCAGGAACTCCGGGGCCATCTTTGCCACCAGCACCAGCAGCAGGCTGGGGATGCCGTAGAAGGCCAGCATCAGGATGCGGCTGCGCTGGACGCCGAAGCGGTAGTAGCAGGGCAGCGTCACCGCCGCGCCGATCATCCCCACCAGGGGGCCCATGGCCTCCACCAGGAAGCTCTCCCCAGTAAGGGACCCGCCCCGCAGCAGCAGGCTCACCATATCGATGGCGATGGTGTAAAGTCCCCCCATGGCAAAGAAGATGAGGGCCGCCAGGTACTTGGCCCCTACGATCTGTTGGCGGGAGAGGGGCAGGATGGCGGCGTACCGGTCCCAGTGGTAAAATTCGTCGTAGCTCATGGTGGAGATGAGGATGCTCACCACCATCACCGAGAAAAAGAAGGATATAAAGTACTCGTTGCCCATGGCGCCGTAGAGCCCGGCAAAAAACAGCACCACCAGGGCGAGATACAGGGCGTTCTTCTTCATCATCATAAGGTCCTTGAGGATCAGTCCGGTCATTTTTCTTCGCTCCCTTCCCGGTTTTCCCGCACAAGGTAGAGGATGATCTCCTCCAGGTTGGCCCGGTCCACCAGAAGGTCCGGGTACTTCCGGGCCATGGCGGCCTTGTCCCGCACCAGGCCCTCAAATCCGTACTTCGTCTGGGTGAGGCCGATGGCGTCCCCCGGCTCCACCTCCCCTATCCGGGCGGCAGGGCCCTTGAGGACCCCGTACACCTCCACCAGGGTGTCCTTTTCCTCGGTGAGGAGGGCCCGGCCCCGGTCCACAAAGGTGATGTGATCCGCCACCTTCTCCAGGTCGCTGGTGATGTGGGAGGAGAGGAGGATGCCCCGCTCCTCGTCCTGGATAAACTCCTGGAACAGCTCCAGCACCTCCCCCCGCACCATGGGGTCCAGGCCGCTGGTGGGCTCATCCATCAGCAGCAGGCGGGGGCTGTGGGCCATGGCCGCCGCGATGGAGAGCTTCATCTTCATCCCGCGGGAAAAGTCCTTGATCTTCTTCCCCCAGGGCAGCTCCAGCCGCTTCAGGAGCCGTCCGTAGAGGGCGCTGTCCCACCGGGGATGGGCCCGTTCCAGCACCTTCCCCAGCTGTCCGGCGTCCAGCATCTCCGGGAAGGAGCACTCGTCAAACACCACCCCGATCTCCTCCCGCAGGGCCGGGGCCTTGTTCAGGTCATCGCACCCCAGCACCCGGATGGAGCCGCTGTCCGGCCGGGCCAGGCCCAGGATCAGCCGGAGGGTGGTGGACTTCCCCGCCCCGTTGGCCCCCACCAGCCCCATGATGCTTCCCGCCGGGAGGGTCAGGTCCATATTCAGGCGGAAACCTGGGTAATCCTTCACCAGATTTTTTACTTCCAGTATATTTTTCTGCAAAATATCCAATTTATTGCGCCTCCTCGTACAAATTTCCCAGCCGTTCCAGCAGCTCCACCTTGGGCAGCCCCGCCTCCTGGGCGATGACAGCGGCGGCCCGCAGATGCTCCTCCAGCCGCTGGTCCTGCTCCCGGCGCACCTCTTCCCGGCCGGGGTGGGCGGCGAAGCTCCCTTTTCCGGCCACCGAGCAGAGGTATCCCGCCTGCTCCAGCTCCTCATACGCCCGCTTGGTGGTGATGACGCTCACCCGCAGGTCCTTGGCCAGCTGGCGCATGGAGGGGAGAGGGTCTCCCTCCTGTAATTGCCCGGTCTGGATCAGCCGCTTCACCTGCTCCGCGATCTGCTCATAAAAGGGCTGGCCGCTGCTGTTGTTCAAGATGACATCCAACCCATCGCCTCCGTTTAACTGTATATATCGTATATATACAGTATCACATCCCTGGCCGGTTGTCAACCCCTTTTTTTCGCGGGAATATCCAGACCGCACTCTTTATGCCAATCTGGGCTGCCGCCCAGATCGGCTTTAACTCCTCGTTTATTTACTCCCTGGACGAAGTCCGGACGGCTTGACCTGGGATGACTTTTCGTGTATGATAAATACAAATATAATTTTAAAAACCACATTCCAGAGGCCCGCTTTTCGGGGCGGCCCAGAAAGAGGTATTGCCTATGACCACCTGGAAGATCGCTGCCGACAGCTCCTGCGACCTGCGGGAAGGGATCGAGCCCCTTCCCGGCCTCAGCTTTTCCATCGTCCCCCTGAAGATCCGGGTGGGAGTCCAGGAATTTATCGACGACAGCCAGTTGGACCTCGCCGATCTGAAAAAGGCCCTGGCCTCCTTCGACGGTCCCACCTCCTCCGCCTGCCCCAGCCCGGACCGCTGGGCGGCGGAATTTGCCCAGGCGGACTGCTCCATCGCCATCACCCTGACCAGCGCCCTCAGCGGCACCTTCAACAGCGCCGTGGTGGGGCGGCGGATGGCCCTGGAAAAGGACCCGAACAAAAAGATCCTGGTGCTGGATACCAAGTCCACCGGCGGCCAGATGGTGCTGCTCATCCGGTACATTCGGGGGCTCATCGCCCAGGGACTCCCCTTTGAGGACGTGGCCCGCCAGGCGGTGGCTTACAACCGCACCCTGCGGCTTTTGTTCACCCTCTCCTCCTTCGATAACCTGGTGAAGAACGGCCGGATGAACAAGCTGGTGGGGGTGGTCGCCAGCAAGCTGGGCATCCGCATCGTGGCGGAGGCCTCCCGCGAAGGGAAGATCCAGGTCCTCTACAAGATCCGGGGCCAGAGCCGCGCCCTGGACGCCCTGGTGACGGAGATGAAGCGCCAGAAGCCGGAGCCCGGCGAGGGTGGCGTGGTGATCTCCCACTGCAACAACCCCCTGGGGGTCCGTTACCTCCGGGAGCAGATCGAAAAGACCTTCCCCGGTGTCCCGGTGACGGTGATGGAGACCCAGGGCCTCACCTCCTACTACGCCGAGGAGACCGGCATCCTGGTGGCCTACTGAGCCCGTAACGCAAAAAAAAGCGCCCCCGGCGGAAACCTTTTTCCGTCAGGGACGCTTTTCTTTTTATGGTCATCCTTCTTGGATAAGCCGCTGGGCCCAGGCAAAGAGCAGCGCCGAAGCGCCGTCCAGGTCCGGGAGCTCCCCCGCCTTCGCCCTTTGGCAGAGGGTGATGAGCTCCCGCTCCTGGGGCTCTGCCGCCTCCAGCAGCTCCTTTTGCAGCCGCAGGTACTTCCCGGTCCGCCGGAAGCAGGCCGCCTGAATGGTGAAGACAGCGGATTTCAACAGCCCCTTCACCATCTCCGGGTCCCGCTCGTGGACCAGGTTGTGGACGCAGGCGTGGTACACTCCGCAGGCCCCCGTCCGCACCGCGGCGGCCGCCGCGTCATCCCCCAGCCTCTCCAGCAGCGGCTCCAGGCTTCCCCGCACCGGCAGGGTGTCCCGGCAGAACTGGAACAGCTCCGCGGGCTCCCAGGCGTAGAGCTCCGCCCTGCCGGAAAGGAAGCCGCAAACCAGCTCCCGGTGGGGGAGGGGCTTCAGCATCTCCCGGTACCGCCGGATGTCCTCCGGGGACAGGGTGTCCAAAATCACCACCACATCGATGTCACTGCTCTCGGCGGCCTCCCCTCTGGCATAGCTGCCCTGGAGGCCCAAAAATTCCAGCCGCCCAGGGAAGGTCTCCTCCAGGGCGGCCTCAAAGTCTTTCATCCATCGGGTAATATCAACCATGGCTTCTCCTTCCAAGGAAAGGGCGCCGGAAAATCCCGGCGCCCCTGCTGTATGGTCTTGGTATTCGGATCACATCTCCAGATTGTTGCCGTCCTTGCCAAAGACATGGCAGACGTTGCCGCCGAAGGTAAAGCAGATTTTCGCCCCGATGCCGAAGGTATCCCGGTGGTTGCCGGAAAGGTCCATGGTGGGGACGATGATGACCACGTCCTTGCCGCTGGCGTTGGCGTGGAGATAGACCTCGCTGCCCATCATCTCGGAGACCTCCACCGTGGCTTCGATGGCGTTGTCCGCGCTGCTGAGGACGATGTGAGGAGGACGGACGCCCAGGGTGATGTCCTGGGGAGCCACGTTCTTGGCGGCCAGGGCCTTCTGCTTGGGCTCGGAGAGGGCCACCCGCAGGGTGCCCACCTCCACCATGTACTGATCCTGCTCCTTCACCAGCTTGGCGTCGAAGAGGTTCATCTGGGGGGTGCCGATAAATCCGGCCACAAAGAGGTTGGCGGGATGGTCAAAGACCTCCTGGGGGGTGCCGATCTGCTGGATGAAGCCATCCTTCATGATGACGATGCGGTCGCCCAGGGTCATAGCCTCGGTCTGGTCGTGGGTGACGTACATAAAGGTGGTGTTGATGCGCTGGCGCAGCTTGATGATCTCGGCGCGCATCTGGTTGCGCAGCTTGGCGTCCAGGTTACTGAGGGGCTCATCCATCAGCAGCACCTTGGGCTCCCGGACGATGGCCCGGCCGATGGCGACACGCTGCCGCTGGCCGCCGGAAAGGGCCTTGGGTTTTCTATCCAGGTACTGGGTGATGTCCAGGATCTCGGCGGCCTCCTTGACGCGGCGGTCGATCTCGTCCTTGGGGGTCTTTTTCAGCTTCAGGGGGAAGGCCATGTTCTCATACACCGTCATGTTGGGGTAGAGGGCATAGCTCTGGAACACCATGGCGATGTCCCGGTCCTTGGGCTCCACGTTGTTCATCAGCTGCCCATCGATGTACAGCTCGCCGCCGGAGATCTCCTCCAGGCCGGCCACCATCCGCAGGGTGGTGGACTTGCCGCAGCCGGAAGGCCCCACCAGCACGATAAACTCCTTGTCCGCGATGTCCAGGTTGAACTTCTGGACCGCCACGACGCCCTCATCGGTGATCTGAAGATTGCTCTTCTTTTCCTCGGCGCCCTTCTTGGGCTTTTTCTTCTTCTCGCTGTGGGGGTAGATCTTGGTGATCTGCTTGAGGCTCAGACTTGCCATGGCACATGGTTTTGGTGGAAGGGCCTCCGCCGGTCCCACCTCGCCGCCGGGGGAGCGTCCCCCAGGGCATTACGGCAGGTCTCCACACTGCCGCACCGCAAACCGCAGCGGTAAGTAAATCCTCCTTTTTTCAGTACCGGGGGCTATAGTGATGGAGTAGCCCCGCGGCCCGTCAGCTTATGCCGTGAAAACGGCTAATTTTATTTTACCAGATTTTTCGGATTTGTCAATTATGATGTTTGTCCGGAACCTACTCTTTACGGCAGGATTTGGATGCTCTCCGCCAGCTCCCAGACCTCCTGACCGGAGAGGCGGCCGTTCTGGAGGTCGATGGCCACATACACCAGGCGGTCCCGGTGGTAGGCCAGGATGCCGGGGCGCTTCTCCATCGGGCCCGCCGCCCCCTGGCTCTCCATGATCTGGACGGTGGCGACCTCTCCGGAGCCAAGGTCCCGCACCACCCGATACTCGTTGTCCCAGTTCAGCACCGAGCCCAGCATCAGCTGATTGTAGACCATGCGGTAAAAGCCTTCCTCCGGGACGTCCGGATAGATCTCAAAGGTATTGTAGGCGATGCTCCCGGCGTACTCCTCCCCCTGGTAGAGCCAGAGGGGGGTGAAGGCGTAGGAGGTCCTCCGCTCCTCCGGGGGCGGCACCCGCACCGACCAGCCCTCCGGCAGGGAGAGGGCCACCCGGAAGGGCTCTATATCATAGACTGCGGCGTTGTAGTCCTCCCGGCCCTCCTGGTAGGCGGGGAAGGTGAGGGTCCCCTGGCTGGGGCTTTCCGGCTGCTTCCACACGCCGCCCTCCTGCCAGCCGAAGGCGATCGCCCCGGCGATCTCCAGGTCCTCCCGATTCGTGGCGGAGGGCTCATCCACGGCGCCGCTGCGGACGATGAGGGTGTACTCCCCCGGAGGCACCTCCCGGAAAACGCCATTCAGGCTCCCCCCGTAGCCGTCCTCCAGGTAGGAGGGCCCGTTCCCCGTCCTGGCCCCGGAGTCCGCCCCCAGCACCACCTCGATATTCAGGCCGGTGGGATTCCAGGTGGCGGTGTAGCGGAGGTCTGCCGTCTCGGTGAGGACGATGTCCTCCCGGTAATATTCCGCCTCCCCTGGGCGCAGGACAAAGAAAAAGCTGTCGTAGGGGGTATACCCCAGGGGCTTTTCCGCGGCGTAGACCTGGGGCACCAGCCCCAGGAGGGAGAGGACCGCCACCCCCAGCGCCACGGCGCCGGCGGCGGCAGCGGCCCAGGGGGCGGGCCGTTTGTAGTTCATCACCCGGCGGATGCGGCTCCCCACGTCCCCCTCCCCAAATGCGGGGAGCCCGCCGGCCAGCACCCGGCGGCCGGTGGAGATGCGCAGCAGGGCGGCGGCGTATCCCTGGCGGTCCTCCCGCTCCATTTTTTTGGTCACTCCCTCGTCGCTGGCGGTCTCCATATCCCGGCAGGCCCACAGGAAAACGGCCCAGGCCAGGGGATTGAACCAGTGGAAGCAGAGCAGGAGGTAGGACAGCACCTTGAAGGCCGGGTCCCCCCAGCGGATATGGGCCCGCTCGTGGAGGATGACGTATTCCTGCTCCCGGCCCTCCAGGGTGGAGGGGAGATAGATGCGAGGGCGCAGCAAGCCCACCGTCACCGGGCCGGGGACCCGGTCCCCCTGCCAGATGTTCTCCCGCAGGCGCACCGCCCCGGTGAGGCACCGGGAAAAGCGCAGAAGGGAGATGAGGCCCCAGACCAGCATCAGCAGGCAGCCTGCCCCCCAGACCGCCGCCAGCAGGACCCCAGGGGAGATACCCGATACCGCCGGGGCCACCTCGATGCCGGTGCCCGGCAGAAGGATGGGGTCCGGGTTCTGGGGGATCAGCGGGCCCGCTCCGGCCCCCAGGACCACCAGGGGCCCCGGCAGCCCCTGCTTGTCCACCGGGATGGGGACGAAGAGGGCGAAGGGACAGGCCAGGCGGAAGAAGGCCCCCCACCACAGCACCCGCCAGAAGCCCGCCGGGGCCCGGCGGAGCAGGCCCCTGGCCGCCAGCACCACCAGGAGGGCGGGGCAGGCCCGCCAGCTTGTGGTGAGGATCACCGAAAAGAGATCCCTCACGGCTGCTCCCTCCCTTCCCCGTTCTGGCGGATGAGCTGCTCCAGCTCCCGGATCTCCTCCTCGCTGAGGGGGCTGCGGGAGGAAAAGGCCGCCAGCAGGAACCGGGGGATGGAGCCCTGGAAGTTCTCCTCCAGGAACTCCTCGCTCTGGCGGGAGCGGACCTCCTCCCGTGTCAGGACGGTGTGCACCACTCCGTCCCGGTTTTCAAAGATGCCCCGCTGGCAGAGGCGGCGCAGCATGGTGTAGGTGGTGGACTTCTTCCACTCCAGCTCCTGTCTGCACAGCTTCACCAGCTCCCCGGAGGGGATGGGGGCGTTTTCCCAGATCAGCTCCGCAAAGCGGGTCTCCATTTTTCCCAGTGTCCAATCCATCGCTCTGCCTCCCGTTGGTTTAATGCCATTAGACTATAATCTAGTTTAACACGATTAGACCAGCTTTGTCAAGGGGCAGCGAAAAACAGGGGCAGGCTCATGCGCCTACCCGGCGGCGATGGGCCTCCCTCTCCGAGGGAGGTGGCACGGCGAAGCCGTGACGGAGGGAGTTCCTCCACGGAGAACCCCTCCGTCTGGCCTGTCGGCCAGACACCTCCCCTTTCAGGGGAGGCCCTGGCGGAGCGCAAAGTTATCCGTTCTGCCAAGGGCTCCCCTGAAAGGGTGGCCGTAGGCCACGTTCCCGACCAAAGGGAGGGATGCTGGCATTTCCCGAAGGGAAATGTCTGAGGGGTTTTCCCGCCGGGGAGGCGAACGGCGGTAGCGCAGCCAAAAAGCAGATTCCAAGAACGGGGCCCCGCGGGGGGAACCCCTCCGCCCTTCGGGATCCCTCCCTACGGTCGGGCACGTGGCGGCCCGTTAGGGCTCCCGGACCTTCCGCAGAAGGTCCCTGCGCCACCCCCTCCGGCCTGCGGCCTGCGGCGGCGGGCTTGCGGCGGCGAAGCCGCCGCTCTGCCAGCTAAGGCTCCAGGCAGTCGCTGGCGTCTCATACAAAGGTAAGGAGCGGGGTTTATCCCCGCTCCGTGTAGGGCGTGACACCGGGGGCACCCCGGTGGTTCTTTTTTGCTTCTTTTTTCTCACCAGTGAGAAAAAAGAAGATGAGATATGAGCCTACCCTTCACTCCTCTTTCAGCCGGACCTCCATATAGTAGTACTCCGTTTTCGGGTCCAGCTCCACCTGAGTGACGCCCCCCGGCAGGTCAAAGCCGAAGTTCTGTCCCTCCAGGACCAGATACTCGGTGTTCTCCAGGCGGGCAGTGATCTCCCGGAACTCCAGGTTGCTCCCCAGCCCGGTCCCCAGGTCCCAGCCCCGCAGGCCCTGGCGCTGGGTATTGCCGCAGGCGAAGTCGTAGCTGGGCTTCTTCTGGTATCGGACGGTGACGGTGGCATCCCCGCCGGCGGGGATGGTCACCTCCCCGGTGGTCCACACCACCCGCGTGGCTACAGCGGCATAGGAAAGCACATCCTCCAGCATATAGTTGTCGTACCGCGGTTCCTCCATGGGGAGCAGGATCCGGGCCACCAGCCTGCGCACCGCCGCCCTGACCTCCTCCAGGCGGTCCAGGACTCCCTCCCGCCATTGGGCCAGGTCCTCCTCCACCAACTGGTCCAGCAGCGTCCCCAGGGTGGTGGTGAAGGCGGTCATCCGGGCGGAGACCCCCTCCAGCGGCTTCTCACAGGCGCCGTTCTCATACCCCGCCATGGTGTATTCCTCCGGCACCTCCCCCAGGAAGACCAGCAGCCTCCGGCTCCCCCGCTCGTTTTGCTGCGGGACAAAGTAATCGTACTGCCGCTCCCCGTTCTCCCCAAAGCTGGCTCCGTTGAAGCCAAGGGTGAAGACCTGGGTCTTTTCCTCATCGATCCGGAAGCGGATGGCCAGGGTGGGGGCCATCCGGCTGGTATCCACCGCCGGGGCGGTGCTGTCTGTCAATTCCCAGACCGTAACGGTCTGTTCCAGGGCGGGGGCCTCCTTTTGGGCCTCCGCCAGATAGCTGCCGTCCTCCAGTATTTCTTTGCAGCTCTCCCAGCTCTCCAGGCGGGGATTTTCCCAGAGGGCGCCGCGGCCGGTATCCCCCCACAGCAGCTCCGTCTCCAGGGCCTGGCCGTTTACCGTCAGGGTGGGCAGCAGCTCCTTATCCTCATCCAGGCTGGCGGTGACCGGGTAGCCCACGGTGATGGTCAGGTCCTCTGCCCGGTCATTGGTGATGACGGTGGTATCGGTGACCTCCGCCCGGTAGAGGCTGTGTTTCTCGGCATCCACTGTAAGTCCGAAGTCCCAGGTCACCTCCCGCCGGGCGGGCAGTCCCTCCGGCCCGTCCACCACCGTCAGGGGCAGCGCCGGCCCGGCGTAGGACATAAAGGTGATGCTGCTGCCGGGGTCTGCGTGGTCCCCTCTGATGCCGTCCCCCACACCGCCATTTGCGCCCCCCATCCGGGGCAGGAGGCTGTAAAGGCTCACCCCAGCCACCACCGCAAAGGCGGCGGCCACGGCGGCCCAGCGGAGGGGAGAGGGCTTCCGGCGGAGGGACGCCCTTGGATCCATAGCCTCCTCCACCAGGTCCTCCGGCACCCCGCCGATGGCAAGAAACAGCTTTTCTTCTCTCGCGATCCCGCTCATACGGCGATCCCCTCCTTTTCCAAGTAGGCCCGCAGCCTTCCCCGCAAGCGGTGCATCCGCACGGCCAGGTGGTTCGCCCCGGTGCCCCTGGCTTTGGCGATGGCCTCCAGGCTGTCCCCGTACCAGTACCGCCGCAGGAATACCACCCGGTCCTCCGCCTGCAGGGTCAGCAGCCACCGGGCGATGACGCCGGAAAGCTGTTCCTCTTCACAGAGGAGCCCGCTCCCCTCCTCCGGCAGGCACTCCCCCAGCTCGGAGAGGAGGACCTCCGCCCCGCCGCTGCCCCGCTTTTCCGCCCGGCGCATCCGCCACCGGTTCAGGGAGAGGTTCCGGACGATCTTCCCCAGGTAGGCCCCCAGGCGGTCCGGCCTCTGGGGCGGTATGTTGTTCCAGGCCCGGCCCCAGGTATCGTTGACACACTCCTCCGAGTCCTCCCGGTTGTGCAGAATATTCATGGCGATGCTTCCGCAGAGGGCACCGTACTTCCGCTCGCTTTCCGTGATCGCCAGCTGGTCCCGCGCCCAGTACAGGCCAACGATCTCCACATCCTCCATTGCTCCTGCCTCCTTTCAGTAGAGTCTCTTTATCCTATCAGACCGGAAAAAGACCGGGATATGACAGCGGTCCCCAAATTTTTTACGGAAGATGGCCGGAAACCCCGCACTGCGGCCCCGGCCCCGAAAGCCCATAGAAAAAACAGCCGAAGAACTCCCCGGCTGCTCTCTGCTTTGTGTATCGGTCCAACAATGGTCCGGCTCAGTGGCGGGGATTCTCCCGCACCAGGGTGGCGCCCTTAGCCAGGGCAGCCATGATGTCCGCATAGTGCTGGTTGCGCAGGATAAAGGTCTTGGAATACACCTCTCCCTTGCGGGTGGCCACATACTTGGGGGGGAGCTGGTTCAGAGCGTAGGCGATGATGTCGTTGCGGCAGGCCTCGCAGGTGCAGCAGTTGAGACTTCCCTTCGCTCTCTCAAACTCATCCTCCACCAGGTTTTCCATAATGTTCTTGTACTCTGCCATAATGCTTTCCTTCCTTTCAGTCCTGATCTGTGCCAAGGGGTAGTCCTCTTATCATCTTCCGCTCCTGGGCGCGGGATGCTTTGTAATTGCGGTAGACCTCCTCCGCCTGGGGGGAATAATCCAGCCCGAAGTAGGAGGGTATCAGGTGAGCGAAAACGTAGTCCAGATCCTCCGACCGGCTCACCGCCAGCATGGTCTCGGTGATGAGCACGTCCTTTAGGAAATGGTTGTTGGCTACGTATTTGGTGGTGATGATGAGGTTATAGAGCACTTTTCGGATCTTATCGGGGTCCGAGGTCTCCATCGTCAGCTCTACCGCCTTACGCAGGAAGCGGTCGGGGAAGCGGGTGTGGTCGGAGACCATCTCTTCCATGGCCAGCAGGCCGTGGTCCCGCGCCTCAAAAGCCAGCTCCAGCAGCTGGCGGACGGTGTAGAGGCACTCCTGTTTATCCTCCCTGGTGCACTGGACGCGCCCGGAAAAATATTCAGCGCTGATGGTAAAAAGCACAGGGCGCCTTCCTTTCCTCCAAACCTGGGGTTACTTCCCGATGTCCAAGGCCTTGAGGGCCAGGGACTGCACCAGCTTCAGGGCGGTGAGGTTCGCCTCATAGGAGTTGGAGGCGGCCATCAGGTCCACCCGTTCCTCGGTGGTGTTGACGTTGGGCATCATCACATAGCCTTCCTCGTTGGCATCGGGGTGGTCCGGGTCGTACACCGGGATGAAGTCCCGCTGGCTTTCCACCACCTGGGTCACCCGGACGCCGCCCCCCTCCACCTTGGCGGCCTCGGTGCGCAGGGCATCGGAAAAACTCATGCCCCGCTCCACAAATACCACCTGCTTGCGGCGGTAGGGTTCCCCGTTGGCGGTGCGTGTGGTGTTCTGGTTGGCGATGTTCTGGAGGGCGATGTCCATACGGAACCGCTCGGCGGTGAGGCCGGAGCCTATGATGTTCATGGAATCCAAAAGGGACATGGGGATCGCTCCTTTCTGGCGGGATCATCTTTTACTTGGGCCCCTGGTTGAGGACGTAGCGGAGGTTGGTGAACTGCCCGCTGATCTTCTGGTACAGGTAGAGCTGCTGGACATAGTTCTGGTAGAGGGCCATGCTCTGGGTATCGGTATCCACGTTGTTGCCGTCGGGGCGGATGGAGGTGGCCTCATCGGTGATGACATGGGCCTTCAGGTCGTAGCGGTCCCCCATCCCCTTCAGGGTGTCCTCAAAGGAGACATACTTCGCCTTGTAGCCGGGGGTATCGATGTTGGCCAGGTTGTGGAGGATCACCTCCTGCTGGACGGAAAGCCCTTGCAGGCTGGCACGCATCATGCCAAGGGGCTTCGTGTTAAAAAGCATCTCTCTTTCTGCCTCCTTTATTCAGGGGTGTGGGGTGTGACCGAGGCCGTCTGGGGGGCCTCCGCCCCTTCCGGCAGGAGCCGCGCCATCACCACAAAGCGCTGGCTGCGGTCCTGGGGATCATCCCGGACGCTGCAGGTGGAGAGGGTGAGGATCTTATCCTCCGGCCCCACCGTGACGCCGTAATCGTAGATGGACTTCTTCATGGCCTCCTGGGCCAGGGCCTGGGCGCCTCCCTCCGGCTCCGCGTCGATGTAGCTGAAGCCGGTGTTGGTGTAGACCACCGCGAAGACCTCCCAGTCCATCTGCTCCTCCAGGGTGGAAAAGTGGATGACCGGGGTGGCCGCCGCGAACTCCGCATCCGCAAAGTGGAAGAGCTGGGAGAACCGGGGGCCGTCCGGCTGGTCGGTGAGGTCGCTGTGCCCGTACACCACCGTGTTGGAGGAGAGGATGTCCCTGGGGCCGACGGAACACTCCCAGTCGGCAAAGTAGCAGCCGTAGAGGTCGTATTCCCGGAACTCATCGGTGCGCAGGTAGGTGAAGTTATCGTGGGACTGGAGCACCGGGTCGTTGATCTTGGTGCCGGGGATCCGGAGCCAGGCCACGGTATCCTGGTTGCGCTGGGTGTAGTAATCGATGGCATCCAGGACATCCGCGTCGGTCTCGATCTCCTTGGGGGCGTTGAGGCGGGCATTGGAGGTGCCGCTCTGCTCCGGCTGGCTCCGGCTGGCCGGGTCGTTCTCCACATCCTCCATAAAGAGCAGCACGTAGAGGAAACCGGCCACCAGCAGGAGACTGGCAATCACTGCCAGGCCCGCGATGAGCTTTTTCATGGGCGCCCCTCCGTCTCTCCCGTATCGGGGTTCAGCTTGCCGCCGGAACCCAGCAGATCCTGTCCGTTGGAGACCATCCCCAGCTGGTCGATGACCCCGTCCTTATCCTCCGAGCCGGCGATGCGGTGGGTAGGACTCACGATATAGGTGGAGAAGTGGTCGATGCTGACGGCCACGGTGCCCTTGTTGTTGCTCTTCAGGCTCCCGTAGTAGTCGATGCGGTCCCGCTCCTGGTTGTAGTAGTGCCAGTAGAGGGTCTCGTTGGAGTACTTGCGCCCCAGGCTGAGGTTGAAGGTGGCGGGGCCGGGGAGAGATCCGTGGTAATCGAAGTAGCAGAGGACCACGTCATCCAGGATGTCATCGTTGACCTCCCGCTCCTCGATGAGGTCATAGATGGCGTCCTCGTCGGGGGAATCGAAGGTCATGCGGAAATCGAAGATCTCCCGCTGGGGGATGACCCGGTTGAGGTTCTTGCCGTCGAAGCGGATGGAGTAATCGTTCCCCTGGAAGATGATGCTCTTCTCCGGGTACTCCTCCCGGATGGTGTTGAATACGCTGGCGCCCACGCGGGGGTACTCCTCGATCTTCACCAGGATGGGGTTGGTGGTGTTCTCCCAGTTGATGTCCTCCGATTCCAGCGGCTCCAGGTTCTTGAGCTTCTCCTCATCGTTGCGGTAGATGGTGATATTGTAGTTCTTCACCACCGTCTTATCCGGGGAGGTGACCTCCACGGTGACGGTGTTCTCCCCGTCCACCAGGGCCAGGGCGTAGTTGCCGCGGTAATCTCCCAGCTCCCTGGTGCCGCCCAGGACCCGGACTGTGGCCAGGTCATCGGACAGGCGGGGGATAATATCCACCGACCAGGTGTCCTCTTTTACCGTGACCTCATACTCGGTGACGGCGGCCTGGAACTTGGGGGTCATCAGGCCGTAGTTGACGGTGAGGTTCTTGAGGTCCGCATTGTTGGTGAGCTCTACCAGATTCATATTGGTGAACTCGATGTGATAGTACTTCTTGGTGACGCCGTCCTGGGCGGTGACCTCGATGGTCACTGTCTGCTTGACATCCAGCAGGCTGATGAGGTCCGAGGCAACGCCGCTCTCCACCACCATGCCGTCGATCTTGATGGTGGCGGCGGGGTGGTTGGCGGTGGCGGTGATGGTGACTCCCGGCTCCCCTGCCTTCACCTCGGCGCTGTAGTCCATATTCTTGGGGACGAAGAGGGGCTTAAAGTTCTCCGTATGGTCGGTGGTGAGGTTCTTGAGCCAGGCATCGCTGCTGGGCGGGGCCCGGCGGATGGTGACGTTATACTGCCGCTGGCTGGTGGGGGTGCCGTCCTGGGCGGTGACGATGACGGTATAGGTCCGGTCCACGCCGTGGCGCTCCGGAAGCTGGAACACCTTGGAGGTGGCCCCGCTCTCCAGGCCGGTGTAGGGGTTATTGGTGGTGTACTCCACCCCGTCCACGATGACGAACTTGGCGTGGGGCTCCAAAACGGTGGGGGTGAAGCTGACGCCGGTGGTCTCGTAGGGGACGGTGAGGCTGTAGTTGAACTCGTCCTGATGGAAGGCGAAGGTCTTGATGGGGCTGTTGGCCTGGTCCTTCAGCTCCAGGCTCTTCAGCCTGGCCTCGTGGCTGGGCTCCTTGCGCCGCACCTGGAGGTTGTAGAGGCGGGTATGGTTGCGGGGATCATCCTCCCTGCCGCCCTCCTCGCACTCCGGTATCACCTTAATGACAAACAGCTCGTAGCCGCCGGGGGCCTTGGTGACGTCCAGCATATAGGGCTGGGCCGGGTCGCCCGTGACCGGGAAATAGGGTATCTCCGGGGTGTAGTTATCGGGGCCGATGTCAAAGGTCAGGGGTCCCTCATCGGGGAAGTCCATAACATCCTTGCCGTCCCGCATATCCAAGAGGAGATTCCCCGGCTCCACCTTCCGGCGGTACACCTGGATATTCCCCGGCTTCTTGTAGGTGGGGTCGATGGACAGCAGGATCTGCTCCACCGCGTAGTCCACCTCGGCGTAATAAGTATTGGTATTGGGGTTAAAGGTGGGGATGATGCGCTGCTCGTTCTTATCCTTATCGTAGACGGACAGCGCCGCCAGGGTGGCGTCGTGGTTGGGGCTCTCCCGGAAGATGTGGATGGTGTAGATGGTGGAATGTCCTTCCTTGTTCCCGGTCACATCTCCCAGCTCGGAGACCACCTCCACCTGTACCACCAATGCTCCGTCCTCATCCAGGTTGCCGGAATCCTGGAACAGCCGCTTGATGTTCTTCAGCTTGCAGGGGTCGGTATCAAACCAGCCCATAGTCTCCAGCTTAAAGGGTGGGACAAGCTCCAGATTCTTCTGCTGATCGTTCCCCTTCGTTCCCCGGAACTTCAAAATATCAGTGGAATAGGGCACGATGATGTCGTAGTTGAGGGTGTTGGGGTCGAAGTTCTTGATGTAGTTACGCTCCGGTGTCTCGTTATCCTTGCTGTCCCCCTCCTCTTCATAGGGGTAGATACCCAAGCCGTTCAGGGTGCTGACATCGCTGGCGTTGTTGCGGGTGACGTTCAGGATATAGGTGGACTCATTCCGCGGGTCCTGGCTGGGGGTGGTAATAGTGATCTTGTAGGTCTTATCGATGTCCCCGGAATCGGCGAAGCTGATCTCCTCGCTGGGGTTGCTGCTCTTTATGGGAATGCGGCCGCTGTCCGACAGGTAGTTCAAACTGTTCTTTTTCAGCTCCCCCGTCCGGTAGTCCTGGATCACCATATAGGCATTCACGCCGTGGAGCTTTTGGGGCTTCATGAAGGTAGGATTGATCGTGATGGAGGTAGCCCGGTAGGGGAGTTCCACATCATATTCCTTACGCTCTGTGTATTTGTCCTTCTCTGTACTCTTCACAAAGCCGAAGTCGATGTTTTCCCCAATTTTGGAAATTTTCTCCCCGTACGCCGTGACCAGCAGTTTTTCCAGGCGGCTCTCCGGGTCCGGGAGGGTGTGGGTCACGGTAAAGTCGATGACCCTGGTGGAACCTTCCACATTTCTGGGGCTACCGCCTCTTGTGTGTTTGAACTCGATGGTGTAGGTCACCGTTTTTTGAGTAAGTGGGTCGGTGTAGGGGATGTCCGCCGCCGTAAATTCCACCCGTATCTTCCGGTTCGGCCCTGTGCCGAGAGCGGTAGGCCTGATCTCGCTCCGCTCCGGGGCGGTAAAGTTATATCCGCCACTGGGGTCGACCTTAAAACTCACCGCTTTGGGATCATAGTTGGGACCGGAGCCACTGGGGGTGATGGTGATGTACTCCGCCGCCTTGGCATCGGAGCCCAGGTCCAGCTCCAGTATATACTTAAAAGGGGGCGGGTTGGGGGAGGTAGGGGACGAGAAGAAATCAAAGGGATTCCATCCACTGATGTCTCCCTTGTAGGCATCCATCTCCTTTTCACTGGGGATCTCCTTCGTGCCCAGGACCGGCGCGTTGCCCAGCAGAACCTGTGTGGTGTTGCTGTTCCCGTTCCTCCGGCCATTCTCCTCGTACACTTCCTCAACGTAGGGATCCGCGCCTTTGGTCCCCGGTATTTTCAGGTGGATGCGGGGAAGTTTCGATAAGTCCGTTTCGGTGCTGGTGCTGGAGCGAAGGTCGCTGTAATAGACCACAGGGACCAGGTCGCCTTCAACTGTGTTTTCGGTGTTGTTTTTCACCTGCATGATGAGCCAGTCTGTCCGCTCCGAAGCCGGCACCGACGGCCAGTTCTTCATGTCGGTCGCCTGCGGATTAACACCCTCTTTCACAACGTCCTCTGCGCTGCTGTCATCGGGAACCCACACCCACTTGATATCAAAGCTGGCGTTATGCCGCTTCAGCTTAGAACGGACGAGAATATCCCTTGTGACCCATTCCCGCTCATCCTCCACATCCTCATCGGGGATATTGGCGTAGGCGATAAAATTGGTGGAGCCCTCCTCCTTTTGGACGGTTTCAATCTCTGTTTCTATATTCCGCATGACCGTTTGGGGGGTCACGATATTCAAGCTGATGTCCGGTTTTTGGGAAACTGGAGCGGTAAAGCTGACTTCAAATGTTGTTCCGTCTTTAATATAGTTGTTATAATACTGAATCTCTTTTGTGGGGTCTTTGGGGTCCGGTTCTGTGTGGTCTTCGTGAATGCTGTCCACGCGCATCCGCAAATACATTTCATCACCGCCACCCGACTTCGTAACCAGAAAGACAACTGTACGCTGCGGCACATTCCCCTCACGGATGTCGGTCCTAGCCGCTTGCCACCCGTTGTCTCTCCATATTTCAACCTTGCCACTGTCATATTTTTTCAATGACCCGGTTGCAGTGTCAATCTTAATTGAGGGATTCTGGTTGAGGATGGTTTCGTCTTCTTGAAGAGTAAATTTCAGCGTATTGTTTTCCCCGATTACGGTCGCCCCGCCGGTCTGGTTTTTGTTTTCCGGATCTAGGACCGTGACCGGCTTAGTTCCGCCGCCGGATTCGGACACCAAACCTTCACTACGGGTGCTTTGGTACGCACCGCTGATGCGGTAAATTGTCGATGCGGGGGTACTCTGGTTTCCGTTACCTGCGTTGGGAGCCTCCGGATTAAAATTGCCCCGGAAGGTAAGGGTTCGGGTATTATCAGATTTTTTGGTCCCAATCACTACACTTCCGCCTGCTACTTCCGTATCAGATGTGGAAGTAGTATCCGCCGTAAGGGTCAGACTTTCATCCGTGCTGGTGAAAACCAGCTGGGCGGATTGTGCGCCCAGACCGGACGGTATGATTTCATCGAGGGTAATGGATTCACCAGTGACAACGGTCGCCGTGGTATTATCATTCGGCGAATTCCAGTTATCTTTGCTTACGTTGGAAAATCGGATGGTCGGCGCCACCGTCGCCGTCGCCGCCTGGGCCGTCTGCACCGCCTGCAGGTCCAGGGACGGCACTGCGGTGAGGGTCACCGTGGTCATCACGGCCAGCACCAGGGACAGCACCCGCAACAGGGGTATTTTGTAGCTCCTCATCGTCTCTCTCACGCCGGATCTCCTCCATATCTGGTCAAGGCGCCCAAAAACACGCCCCGTTGTTTGGTCATTTTTCCCATACAGCCTGCCAAAAGCGCAGACCCTCTGGTTATTTAATTTTCGACCGCTTTGCCAAAAACCAAAGCGCCCCGGCCTGGGAAAGACCGCCAAAAAAACCCGGAAAACCGCCGCTGACCCCTGCCCCGCTTTACGGGGCTTCTGTCGGCGACGGTTTTGTGTCGGTCATTTGTTGCTTTTATGTACCCGTTTGGACGGTCTGCGCCGCCCCGCTGCGGGTGTTTTTGTCCGCCTGGGCAAAAGTCTCCCGCAGCTCTTCGATCATCGGCAGCACCTCATCGATGGGGCCGTTTTCTTTGTGCATATTGGCGTCCACCAGCCGCCGGATAAAGTAATCGTACAGGGCACTGAGGCTGCCGGAGATCTCGTACTGGGGGTCCAGGGTCTGGTCCAGGTACCCCAGGATGCGCTGGGATTTCTTCAGGGCCGCATTGGCCCCCTGGTAGTCCTTTTCCTCGTTGAACTGCTTGACGGCGGTAAGCTGGGTGATGACCTCGTCGTACAGCTTCAGGAGCATCTCCCCCTGGGTCATGGTCATCACCGACTGCTGCTGGTACTTCTGGTAAGGGTTTACAGGCATTTTACTTTCTCCTTTTCAGCCCCGCTTTTGTGGGGGATGCCCTTTTTCGATTTCGCACCCGCTAAGGTTTCAGGCGCCGCTCAGCCGCCCATCATCTGCGCCAGATAGGAACTCTGGGCGTTCATGTTGGAGATCATCTGCTCCATGGTGTTGAACTGGTTCCAGTACCGGGTCTTCTCCGCCTCGTAGGTGCGCTTCAGGGCGGCGATCTTCTCGTCCAGGGCCTTCAACTGGTCGTAGATGGAGTTGCTCTTTTCGGTACCGGTGCCCTTGACGCCCGCCAACTGTACCAGGGTGCCGGGGGAACCGGAGCTGATCTTGGCGGTGCTGTTCAGGATATTATTGAGCTTGGCCCCCAGGCCGTCCTCCGGGGCGGTGAAGAGCTTCATCACATTGCCGGCGTCCGTCTCCAGAAGCTGGCGCAGCCGGGCCTCGCCATCGGTGGTGAAGGTGAGCTGGCCCTTGGTCTCCCAGGAGCCGGTCTCGATGCCCAGCTCGTAGAGGGCGTAGCCGCCGCCGGCGGGCTTTTCGTACAGGGCGGTGCGCATCTGCTGCAGGAAGGTCTGGAGGGTGTTATCCCGGTGCAGCAGGCCCTCCTTGGCCTTCTCCTCCCAGAGCTCGATCTCCCGCTCGCTCATCTCCTTCTTCTGGTCGGCGGTGAGGGGGGCGTAATCCCGGTAGTTGGTGTCCTCGTCCAGGTAGTCGTTGATGGTCTTGATGAGCTTATTATATTCGTCCATAAAGCTCTTGATGCCGTCCATGATCTGGTCGGTGTTCTGGGAGACCTCCACCTTGGCGGGGGTGCCGGAGAACTTCTGGAGCTTTCCGTCCTCGTTAAGGGAAAGACCGGTGGCTACCGTCTCCTTGCCCTCCCCGTCCACAAAGACGAAGCCGCTGCCGATTACATCGCCGTTGGCGTTATAGAGCTTGCCGCTCTCGATGTACTCCCCTTGCTGGAGGGTGTAGGGATTGCCGCTGCCATCCTGGATGGTGCCCTCCACCAGGGCGTACTCCCCGGTGAGGTCACTGACATCGTAGTTGATGCCGTTGACGGTGAAGTTGTTGCCGCTGCGCTCGGTGACCATCCCGTCGATGACCACCAGGGCGTTCTGTCCCTGGGTGATGATGTCCTCCAGGTCCTTCATGCCCTCCAGCTGGGTATTCAACTTGATGCTGGTGGTGCCGAACATCTTCTCCATGGCGGCAATGCCGTTGGGGCCGGTGGCGGTGTAGCTCTTGGCCAGTATGATGTGTCCATCCTCATAGAGGAAGCGCCCGTTGGACCTTTCCTCCAGCTGGGAAAGTTTGACGTCTCCGCTCATGCCGTAGAAGCTGAGGCCCAGGTCCCCCAGGGTGGTGTCCCCGGTGACCTCCTCCCGGATCTCGTCACCGGTGAAGGTGTACTTGCCGCCGGAGACCGATGCCAGGTCGGAGAGCTTGGTATCGCCGTCCAGTTCCTTGCCGTCCCTGTCGGTCAGGGTGAAGCCCAGGTCCTTCAGCTTGGTCTCGCCGGTGGCCTCTTTCAGCTTGCCGTCCGGGTCCGGCACCGTCTTCACCAGCGCCTTGGAGCGCACCTGCTTGGTGGCGGTGTTCAGCCCGAAGAAGGCGTTCAGGAGGTTCCCTTCCTCCTGGGAAAGGTCGATCTGCTTGCCGGCACCGGACTCGGTGGCCTCCAGCACAAAGGTATCGTTCTGGGCCCGGTAGATCATCCGCACCCCGGCCTTGCTGGTGTTCACTGCCTCCAGCACCTCGGCCACGGTGTTTTCCTCGGTGAAGTGGAACTCCTCCCCGTTGATCTTAAAGCGGAAGGAGCCGCCCTGGAGAGACTTTGAGAGGGAGAGGTCCCCCAGCTTCATCCCCAGGCCGATGCGGTTGGACTGCCCAGCCTTGAGGCCCATGGCGGAGAGGGCCTCGGCATTGCCGCCCACCTCCACCTTGCGCCCGGCGGAAACGGACAGCTCAAAGCTGCCGCCGGTGCCGCCTACGGTGATCTGGCCCTCGCCGTGGGCCTTGTCCAGGGCCTTCCGGAGGACATCCTTGAAGGCGCCCTCGTCCACCTTGCCGCCCTTCATCACATCCCGCAGGTCGATGGTGACCGTCCGCCTGACGTCATCCAGGCCGACGGTAAACTCCAGCTTGGGGGTATCGTCCACCTTGCCGGAAAATGTAGTTGTCTGATCGCTGGCGCGGGAGGTCGCCTTGGAGGTGGCGGTGAGACCCAGCCGGGAAAGGCCCAGCTTGCCGGAGGTGGGGTCCAGAAGGATATTGTCCCGCTTTTCCCCCTGGGTGACCAGGGACATGGCGCCGTCCTTGACGGAGACTTCCACCCCGGTGTCCTTGAATGCCTCTTCCAGCTTGGCCTGTATCTCGGCGTCCCGCTGGGTGGAACTGTCAAATTTCCGAAGCTGGTCATCCTTCACAAAGACATCCCGGAGATTCACCGAGACCTCCTTGCTCCCCACCTGGAACTTGAGGGTGTAGTCCTCGTCGGTGCCCACCTGGTCCTTCACCAGCTTTTCCAGGGCCTCCTTGTCCATCCCCCCCAGCAGCCTGCCGCTGACGGCCTCCCCGGAGGCAAGGCTGGTCTTGGTGGCCAGGCGGCGCACCTCGATGGTGCTGCTGCCGGTGACCGCGGAGCTGGTGGCGGTGGCCTTAAAGGCGGTGGAGGAGGTGGCCGCGCTCATGGCGTTGAAGAAGCTCTCGCTGAGGAGGTTGGAATCGGAAGAATAGCTGAAAAATTTGGTCTGGAAGGAGTTGATCTGGGAGATGAGATCCCGGTAGATCTCCTGCTTCCACTCCAACTGCTGCTTCAGGGCGTTTTGCTTATCGATCTTCTGCTGGGTACCGGAAAGGAGCTGTTCCACCATGCTCTCGGTATCCACACCGGACGCAAGGCCGGAAAAGCCCTTGTTGCTGCTGGCGTTATTGACATAGGAGCTGCTCGCCGCATTGACTGCCATCTGTTTCTGCCTCCATTCCAGGGGTTATCCTGATTTTGACAGCGGGCTCGCCCCGCCATCAAATAATACGGTCTATTTTAGATTATCGGCCTGTTTCTCCCGAACCAAAGGGCCGGGGCAAAATCTGGGCTGCCGCCCAGCCCCGCCCTCTTTTTCTTTTCACGAGAAAAGAAAAAGAGGCAAAAAGAAAAGCGGCAAAAGTTTTTGACAGAGAAGCGTAGAGTCTAAGGCTCCAGGCACTCACCCACGCCCTGCGCAAAGGTAAGGCCGAAGGCCGTGTAGGGCGAGACACCGGGCTCAGCCCGGTCGTTCTTTTTTGCTTCTTTTTAATCCTCATTTTCGATGAAATAAATTCATCGAAAATACGCCCGCTTCGCGTGCTGGCGATGCTTCGCATCGCCCCGTCTCATCGTTCCGGATCTCACGAGTGAGAAAAAAGAAGGGAAAGGGTCACGCCCGTCCCAGGCGGCTGCCGCCCCCTTGGCCGGCGCCGACGGAATAGAACCGGGCCGCCTTGGCGGCGCTGCCCTGGTTGGTGTTCTTGATCTGCTCCAGGATCTGCTCCTGCTCCAGACGCAGGCGCATCATGGCCTGGACCTCACTTTCCGGGAAGCGGCTGAGGACCGTCCGCACCTCCATGGCCGCCCGATAGACCGGGAGCAGCTCTTCCGGCAGGGCGGAGGGCTCCGCACCGGCCTGGGCGGCGCAGAGGGCCTGCTCCCCTTCTTCCCCCGCCTCCTTGCAGAGCTCTTCCAGCTCCTGCTCCGCCCGCTGGATCCCCTCCAGCAGCCGCTGGCGCTCCTTCATCTGCTCCTCCAGCTGCTCCCGGCGGCAGGTGAGCATCTCCTGGGTGGCCTCCTCAAAGGCCAGGAGGCGCTGCCGCTTCTCTTCCAGCAGCTCCAGCATCCTATCCAAATCCACCATGGCTTCTCCTTTTTTGGCAAAATCCACTTGCAAAAATCCGTAATTGTATTATCATAGTAAACAATGAAAAAACAGGAAACGGGGTGAGCTCTTGGGCATCAGGATCGAGCAGGACTTCCCGGCGGTCCTTAAGACGCCGGAAAACAAGCTCCTGGAATACGGCACCGGCTGCGCGTCCATCGCGGACGGGTATGTGGAGTTTAAAAGCGAATTTGTCCCGCTCTTCAAAATGGGCACCCGGCTGCGCATCGTCCGGGTAAAGGACGAGGTGGAGACCCAGGTCTTTACCGGGGAGGTCTACCTCTCCTCCGAGAAGATGCTCCGCCTGGTCTCGGTGCGGGACGAGGTGCTGCCGGGGGCGATCTCCGCCTATCTTTACGATGTAAAATTCACCGGCAGCGCCTCCGCCATGATCCTGCCCCAGGAGCAGCCCCGGAAATTCTTCTCCTTCGGCTCCAGGCAGGAGACCGTTCCGGTGTGGCAGGAGTTCCCGGTCACCGTCTACGCCCTCTCCCTGGGGCGGCTGAAGTTCACCTGCTCCGTTCCCCTTGCCCAAGGGCAGCGGTTCACCATGACGGTGGGGGATCCCCCCCTCCTGGAGGACATCACCCTGGAGGTGGAGCTGCCGGTGGCCTTCGGCGAAGGGGAGACCGGCAGCTACCGCTGCCGCATCCTGGACCTCTTTGGGGAGAACCAGCGGCGGCTGGAGGAACTCCTCCGGGAGTTGAGCCTGGCGGCCAACAAGGCCTTTCCCCCTGCGGCGGGGAGCGCTACGGCTCCTGCTTCTCCTGGGGCTGTTCCTCCGGAGCCGTAGCGCTTTCCGCCCCCGGCTTCATCTTGAGGAGCAGGTTCTTCACCGCAGCGGCAGGGGCCGCTGCGGCGGCGGACTGGTTCTCCCGGATGGTGGCGTACAGCTCCTTGCGGTAGACCTTCACCTGGGGCGGGGCGTCGATGCCGATGCGCACCTTGTCCCCGTAGATCTCGGTGATCTTGATCTCGATCCCTCCGTCCAGAACGAGGGATTCCCCGGCCTTTCTGGAAAGGATCAGCATCGTTCTGCCCCCTCCCTCACCAGCGGATGGCGGATGGGGAGATTCCCCTCCAGCACGAACTGGGCCGCTTTGCGCTCCTCCGGGTTCACCACGATGGGGCTGCGCAGGTTGACGGTGGAATCCTGGAAGGGCTCCCGGAGGGAGACGATGAGCCAGCACATCCAGTCCCCGTCCCCCAGCAGGGTCTTGGCCTCCTGGGGCAGCTGGGGCCGGTAGTGGTCGGTGATGAGGTCCGGCTGCACCAGGATGAAGCACAGCTCCGGCTCCTCCACCGATTGCAGCCAGATGAAATTCTCCACGATCTCCTCCTGGTACAGGAAGACGAACCGGCGGTATTGCTCAAAGCCGAAGATAGGCCCGGTAAAGGTGACGATGTCCTTTTCGTCGATCTCGATCTCTCCCAGATCCCTGGTAAGCAGCTTCATGGCAAGTCCTGCCTTTCTTTGTATTTTTGTATCACAACCAGGCCATGCGGGTACATCTCTGCCCGCACAGCCTGGTTTTTCTTGCTATCCCGCGCCGGATCCGGGAAAAGGTCCCTGCCCTCAAGCGCTTTTCTCCTCGTAATTCGGGTCGGAGCTGGGCGGCACATAGGTGGGGGTCCCCAGGTATTCGATCTCGATCTTGGGATACTGGAGAATATCCATCTGGTACTTGCCCGGAACATATTCCATGATGTTCTTCTGCACCTGCCAATCGAAGCTCAGCTCGGTGGGCTGGTAATCCAGATCCAGCTCCGCGGGCTGCCAGCTCATATCCACCCCGGCGGAAGGGATGAAGGTGGTGTAGGTGGTCGGCTGCTGCAAAGCCTTCTGCTGCACCACTTGGCTGATGGAGACCCCGTCCTGGATCTGGGCGATCTGGTTGCCGAACTGCACCCGCTCGCCGATGTTCTCGTAGACGGTCTGCATTCCCTGGCTGCCGTAGTACCGGGCAAAGTCCCCGGCCTTCCGTAGGTTGAGGCTTGCCCGCATCTGGGTGGAATCCAGGCGGACCTGGATATTCTGGGAACGGACGCTGAGTCTGGAGGGATCCACATTCATCCGATGGCTGGCGTTATCCGCCTGCCTCATCTCCAGCCTGCCGGGCTCAATGTTGATCTTATAGTCGATCGGGGTACTGGTAATGTTGATCAGCTGCACACAAACACCTCCACTCTAAAGGGGATGATAGGGTTACGACATGAAGTCCAGCAGCGAGGTGGGAAGCACCTTGCTCCCCAGCTGCATGACTGCCAGCCACACATACTCGCATTCTTTCATCTTGATGGCTTCCTGGGCCGGGTCGGAGGAGATGAGGTCGGTCTCCAGCTCGGTCATATCGGTGATGTCGTCCTCCAGGCGGCTTTCCGTCAGCTCCAGGTACTCCATCCGGTTGCCCAGGTCGGTACGGGTCATGCCCACCTGGTCGGTGAGGTTCACCAGTTGGGTGAACATATCGTCCAGCCCCGCCTTATCGAAGTTGGGGTGGAGGGCTCCCTCGATCTGGGTCAGCAGGTCGTAGATGTTCCCGGCCACCTCGGTGCCCCGGTCGCCGATGACAGGGGTCACTTTATCATATCCGGCAAAGCCGGTAAGTGTGAGGCCGGAGAAGGAGATCTGGAAAGCGGTGCGGGGGTCGGCGGTCATATCGCCGGTGATCTTAAGACCCAGGCCGATGTCCGCGTAGGTGTCCCCGCTGTTGGGGACCACGGTGGGAATGCCTGCACGTTCATCAAAGGTCACCTTTGTGCCGTCCGTATCGTTGACGAAGGTCTTTCCATCCGCATCCAACGTATAGCTGTCACCGGCGGCATTTTTGAAAACGCCTGTGCCGTCATCAGTATACTGATCTCCGTTAATGGTAACCATAGTGAACTTGCCGCCGGTCTTGGCAAACTGCGCTGCGCCTGTGGCATCCACGTACACCCCATCGGTATCCGGTGCGTTTGCATCCTTGTAAACGGTGGTGCCGTTGATGGTATAGGGCATCATCGTGGCGGGGGTCGGAATGTCAGTAAGTGGGGCACCGGTTGCATCAGTCCACGCATCGTTTGCCGCATCGTAGTTGTAGACTGTGCCGGCAGAATCCTTATAGGCGGTAAGGCCGGTAGCGTTATCGGTCTCGCCTTTTGTCAGGAAGCCGGTTGCAGCACTCCAAAACCAGTCGCCCTCCGCAGAGGTCTCTTTGTTATCGTAGTAATATTTCCCGTCCTGGGTGCTTTTGTAGATCTGCTCCACCGGGATGCCGTTGAAGCAGAGCTTCCCCTCCTCATTGGCGGTGAAGGGCTGGACGCTGTTGTTGGTGCCGGCAAAGAGGTACTTGCCGCCGAACTGGTTGTTGATGAACTGGAGGATCTGGTCCTTCTTGCTGGCCACCTCCTTGGAGATGACCTCGCGGGCATCGGCGCCGTAGTCCTCGCTCATCCCCATCAGGATGCGCTCCTGGAGCTTCTGCATCACCGAGTGGATGGAGTCCATGTTGCTGTCCACCGACTTCATCTCCGCGATGAGGTCCTTGGTGTTCTCCAGCTGCTGGGTGGCCTGGTACCGCTCCTCCTGGAGGTGCATGGCCCGGCTGCCCGCGGCCACGTCATCCGAGAGGCGCTTGAACTTGAGGCCGCTCTCGCTGCGCTCCAGGGTATCCGCCTGCTTTTTCAGGGCGGAATTGACCGTCCGGCGGTAATTACGGCTTATCATTCTTTGGGCTACACGCATCGTCTTTCATCCTTTCCCGTAATTACTGTTTGCTTACCGGCCTACCATGCCGGTCTTGTTGATGAGGGTATCCAGGGCCTCATCCATGGCGGTCATCAGGCGGGAGGCCGCCGAAAGGGACTTGTTGTAAAGCATCATGTTGGCCACTTCCTCGTCCACCACAACGCCGGACACGCTGTCGCGGCTGTCCTCCAGGTTCTGCTGGATGGTGGTGGTGGCGGTGAGGCGGTTCTCCGCAAAGTTCACGTCCTCCCCCAGGGTGGTGACGTAGTTCTTCACAAAGTCCAGGAAGGTGCCGTTGAACTCCTCGCCGTTGGCGTCAAAGAAGATGGTGGCGTTAGAAACCGCATCGGCCAGGGCCAGGGCGTAGTTGCCCACGTTATCGGAGGTGTCGTTTTCCTCCGGGTTGCGCTGGTAGATGACATAGCCGGAGTTGACGCTCCACTCATCGGAGATGGAGAGGTTATCGGCGGTGATGGGGATGTCCTTCTCCACATGGTACTTGCCGTTTTCGTCCGGCTTGCTGTTCAGGCCGCCCAGCAGCTGCTTGTAGATGATGTTGCCGTCGGCATCCACCTTGGGGGCGCCGGTCTCGGCATCGTACTCCGGCACCACGTTGTTCATGGTGTCGGCCAGGCTCTGGGCAAAGGCGTTGAGCTGGTCCTTGTAGTAGAGGAAGCCCCGCTGGGTGCTTTCGCCGATGTTCTTCAGGTTGGGGCCGCGGCCGTTGATGTAGTCGGTGGAGGCCTTGAGGGAACCGGTGGTGAGATTCACGTTGTCCCCGGTGGAGATCCACCGCAGGCTCAACACATCGGTATTCTCGTTGCGGATCAAATCCATCTGGTCGTACTTGCTGCCGGCGACCACCTGCTGGCCGTTGAGGGTGACATTGATGGTGCCGTCGGCATTGGAGGTGTAGGAGATGTCCGCGTACTGGGCCAGCTCATCCAGCAGGAGGTTGCGCTGGTCGTACAGCTCGTTGGGGCCAAAGTAGGGGTTGGACTGGATGGAGGCCGCATCATCCATGATGGTATGGTTCAGCTCGGCGATCTGGCGGATCTTCTTGTTCACCTCGTCCACCGAGACCTCCAGGTCGTACACCTGCTGCTCGCGGGCGTTGTTCAGCTTGGTGCTGATCTGCTGAAGGGTCTGGGTGACGTTTTTCACCGCAGAGGCCACGATGTTGGCGTGGGTCTCCGAGTAGGCGTGGACCGAGAAGGACTGGAGCGCGTCGCTGAGGGCCATGAGGGTGGCGCGCAGGCCGGTATCGTCCTTGGGGTTGAACTCGTTGATGGAAGTCTGGATGTCCCCCAGGATGTTGCTGGCCTGGGTGTAATAGCCCACGTCGGAGCTCTCCTCCCGGTAGCGCTTATCCAGGAAGACGTCCCTGGTCTGGCCTATGCCGGTGATGTCCACGCCCTGCCCGGCCGGACCCACCCGGCTGGAGGAATAGCGGTTGCGGAAGCTGTCCGGCGCCACCGCCACCTGGGTGATGCGCTGGCGGGTGTAGCCCTCGGAATCCCAGTTCACCAGGTTCTGGCCGGTGACGTCCAGGCCCTTCTGGGCGGTGGTAAGGCCTTTTTTGGCCGTTTCAAATCCTAAGAAAGTTGGTCTGATCAAGGTTTTCCCCTCCGTTTATGGTATCGGTCCGTGATGTTCGCTTTAAATCTTCGCCTCAAAGAGGGATGCTCCCTGGATGCCTTCCGGCCGTGTCCTTCCGGCGGGGGTGTACGGGGCGGCGGGGCCTTCGGTCATCCCTGTCATCTGCAGCCCCTCCTTGGCGAAAGCCATGGATTTTCCGTTGAAGTATTTGATCTCCTCCACGGCCCTGGTGAACCGGGGGAACAGCTCCGGGAGCTTTTCCTGCTGGGACTTATCCAGCCGGGCCAGGATCTCCTGGAAGGTGAGGCCGCCGAGGCCCGCTTCCTCCTGCTCCCGCTCCCGCTGTTCCTCCAGCTGGCTCAGACGCATATTCATGGCCTGCTGGCGGGAGACGACTTTGTCCACCCGCTTGTGGTCATAGGAGAGCAGGGCGGCGTATTTTTCTCCCTCGCCCTGGGCCATCTCCTCCAGGAAGTCCACGTAGCCTTCCATGAAGGCGGAAAATTTTGCGATGCTCATAGGTCCTCCCGCTTTTCGCTTACGCCACAAAGTGCCGCATCACAGCGTCCACCAGGTCTCCGGTGGGGATGTTGTAGGTGCCCTTCTGGACGGCATTGCGCAGGCTCTCCAGCCGCTCCGGGGAGGCGGGCTCCCGGATCTCGGAGAGGATGGAGCGGGAAAGCTGCTCCACCTCCAGCTGGCGGCTGGCCTCCGGGCTGATGTGGATGCGGTCGGTGTTTTCAGCCTTCTGGGCCGGCAGTTCGGTAACGATGCCGCTCCGCCGCAGGGCATGGGTGTGCTCCGATATTTTGTTGTAGGCCTGGTATGCTGCGGTGGGGTTGATCTTCATATGTCTACCTCCCCCGGCTCTGCCGGTGTCGTTTCTTTTCTTCTCAATACTCTTTATTCGCCCATCCCCGCAAAAACTAAAGCGCTCCCGAAAAAAACCGCCCCCCGCCGGGAGATTTTACTTCAAAAAAGCCTTGCCTGCCACCCCGCCGGCGGTATATAATTAGAAAGTAAATTGTTTTTAGAAGCTGTATTCATAACTGGAATGCCGGATGGACAGAAGGATTTTTTGTCCCGCAAGGCAAAAACCGGAGGAATACTTGGTGTATTCCGAGGATTTTTAACGCAGCAGGGCAGAAAAATCCCTGTTCAGACAGCATCAACCAGTTGTGAATACAGGTTCTTAGAACTTTCCGCGCTCATCCGCGTATCCCGTGAATATAAGGACAGGGAGGTCTTGCGAAATGGCAAAAATTCTCTGTGTCTCCAACCAAAAAGGGGGGGTGGGAAAGACCACCACCACCAATGCCCTGGCCATGGGCCTGCGCCGCCTGGGGCGGCGGGTGCTCTGCGTGGACTTCGATCCCCAGGGGGATCTCTCCTTCGGCCTGCGGGCCGACAACCGGGTGGAGATGCAAAACTCTGTCTACCACGCCCTGAAGGGGGAGCTGCTGGCGGTGCAGACCATACAGCACACCCCCTTCTGTGATGTGATCCCCGCCAATATGCTCCTGAGCGGCATCGAGCTGGAATTCACCGGCAAGGGGCGGGAATATCTCCTGAAGAACTGCCTCAAACCGGTGCTGAATCAATACGACAACGTCCTCATCGATTCCCCCCCGGCGCTGGGCATCCTGACGGTAAACGCCTTCACCGCCTCGGACGCCGTGCTGATGCCGGTGCTGCCGGACATCTTCAGCCTCCAGGGGCTGGTGCAGCTCAGCGGCACCCTGGACGAGGTGCGCCAGAAGAGCAACCCCAGGATCCGGGCGGCCGGGGTGCTGCTCACCCGCTTTGTGGCGCGGGAAAACGCCAGCAAGGTCATCCGGGAGGCCATCGCGGACATCGCCCAGCAGCTCCAGTTCCCCCTTCTGGACACCACCATCCGCAACAGCAGCATCCTCACCACCGCCCAGATCAACCGGGTGGACGTCATGGCCTTTTCCAGGAACAAGGCTGTCCAGGATTATCAGTGCCTTCTGGACGAGCTTCTCCGCCGGGAGGTGTTGTAAATGGCCGCTCCTAAGGGGTTCGATAAGGAATATATCTTTAATCTCATCATGCCCACCGCCCCGGAGCCGGCGGAGGAGGAGCCGGAGGAGGCCCCTGCCCAGCCGGAGCCGGAGGCCCCGGAGGAGGCCGAGGATGCCCTCGCCGCCCTCCGGGAGCAGATCAACCGCCCTGTCTCCCCGGTGACGCAGATGCGCCCGGCCAAGAGCCTGGTGCTGGTGAACCTGGCGGAGCAGCTGGTGGCCGACCGCCTGGACGCTGTGTTTGAAAAGTTCAACTGCTGCCGGTGCGACAAGTGCCGCCACGACGTGGCCGCCATGGCCCTCAACGCCATCCAGCCCCAGTACGTGGTAGCCACTCCGGAGGAGATCCCCGCCCTGCTGGAGGCCGCGGACACCAAGGAGATCCCCGGCGCCCTGGTAAAGGCCATCCTCCATGTGAAGAGCAATCCGAAGCACTAGGGTGCTGCCCTGCGCCCCGCAAAAAAAAGAGACTGAAAGGGAGCGTTCCCTTCCAGCCTCTTTTTCTTTTCATCCGGTCACGCCATCTGGAGGAAGGCCAGGGCAAAGGTGATGCCCAGAGCCGTCGCTGTCAGTAAAGGTGTCCATTTCCAATGTTCCCGCATCACGATCGCTCCTTTCCTTAGTTCCACCGGTTCTTCTTGCTTCTCTATCTATTATAACGATGGAAAAAGGAAAAAGTTTCACCTTTTTGGGGCGGGGCATAAAAAAATTTTTCGGAGCACAGAAATCCCCCGCCGGCCGGGGAGGCCAACGGGGGCTTGTCTGCATCTGCCACGGGTCTTTATCAGCCGGCGGCGTTCAGCTTGCGGGCCAGACGGGACTTCCGGCGGGCCGCGGTATTCTTATGAAGGAGGCCCTTGGCAGCGGCCTGGTCGATCTTCTTGATGGCCAGGGTGACCGCCGCAGCGCTGTCGCTGCTGGAGCCCGCGAGAGCGGCCTCCGCCTTCTTGATGGTGGTCTTGAGGTTGGAGTTGAGGGCCCGGTTGCGGCGGGTCTTGGTGGCGATGACCTTTACCCGTTTCTTGGCGGATTTGATATTCGGCATGGATGACACCTCCTTCACTAAAGCGGATTCGAGCGTATCAAAGAAATCACAGGAGCTGCGCCTGGTTCTTGACAGTACAAATTATCTTACCATGTTCCGGGCACAAATGCAAGGGTTTCCCTCAAATTTTTTGGGAAAATCTTGCGGCGGCCCAGGAGCCGGTCATCCTTCCCCAGGCTCTTCCCCTTCCTCCCCCGAATGGGGGAACCCCTCGGCGGACATGAGCAGGTCCAGCGCCTCCTTGGAATCGGGGGAGACCTCCGGCTTGGCGCTGGCCAGCAGCCCCGCCGCCCCCAGGATCACCACGCTCCCCAGGAGCTTGCGGAGGGTGAAGCTCTCCCCCAGCCAGGCCGCCCCCGCCAGGGCGCAGCTCACCGGCTCAAAGAGGCTGAACACCGCCGCCGTAGTGGCGCTGAGATACCGCACCCCCATTTGCAGGAGGATCACCGCGAAGAAGGAGGAGGCCACCGCCACCAGGAAGGTGTAGAGCATGGCCCTGGGCGGCAGGGCAAAGACGATCTGCCCCAGGGGGATATTGACGCCCAGCATCCCCAGGGCCACCGCCGCCGCCGTGTAGAAGATCACCAGGAAGGGGTCCATCTGCCGCAGGAAGGTCTTATCCATAGCCACCATAAAGCTGGCGTAGGTCACCCCGGAGCCCATGGCCAGGGCGGTCCCCAGGGCGGCGCTGCCGCTGCCCCGGCCCGCCTCCAGGAAGAGGACCACCCCCGCGCTGGCCATCACAAGGGCGATGAGGCGCGCGCGGCCCAGCCGCTCCCGGAAGAAGAACCGGCAGATAAGGGCCACAAACACCGGGTACATAAAGTGGAGGGTAGTGGCGGCCCCCACGCCGATGTAGTTGTAGGCGATGTTCAGCATCAGGGTGGTGGCTCCCCGCCCAAAGAGCCCCACCAGGACGAATACCGCCAGCTGCCGCCGGGTGACTCGCAGCGAGACCCGGCGCAGGAGCAGCACCGCCAGCAGCAGGGGCAGTACCATGGCCTCCCGGTAGAAGGTGAGGGTGAGCGCGTTGCTCCCCATCTGGTAGGTCTTGCTGGAAAGCACCGGGGCCAGCCCAAAGAGCAGGGCGGACAGCCCGGTGAAAAAGACCCCCTTCGCTTTCATCCCCCATCCCCTCCTTTTTTTGCTGCGGGTAAGCGATACCGATTATACAACCATTGGCGGAGAAAGGCAAGGGGAGCGTATAGAAAAACAGCCGCGGCCATTGAGCCGTGGCTGCTTGTAGGAAAAATCACCGGGGACACTCATCCCCCTTCTCCGCCCTGCCTATCCTCCGGGGGCCTTTTCTCCACCGCGGCGTGCTCCAGGGCGAAGTCCAAAAGCAGCCCGATCACCTCGTTGCGGCTGCGGTTGGTCTCGGCGGCGATGGCATCCAGCTTGTCCAAAAGCTCCCGCTTCATCCGGACCGAAAATACCCGGTAGCCATCCTCGCCACTGGGGCGGATAATCAGCTTTTCCATCCCCGCATCACCTCTCTTTTGTTCATTTTCTCACTCCATTTTAGTGATAAATATGATTTGATTATAGTTATATTTTATGTTAATATATATGTTATCAATGCGTGAGAGGTGACCTCTATGGGCTATGACCAGACCTGTTTCTTCTCCGGGCACCGGGTCCTACCGGCGGACCCCCGCCTGCTCCTGGCCTTGGAGGAGGCCATCCGGCGGGCCTCCGGGGCGGGCTGCCGCCGCTTTCTCTGCGGTGGCGCCCTGGGCTTTGATACCCTGGCCGCCCAGACCCTCCTGCGCCTGCGGGAGCAGGAAAACCTCCGCCTCTGTCTGGTGCTGCCCTGCCGGGGACAGGAGCGGGCCTGGTCCCAGGCAGACCAGGAGACTTACCAGGAGATACTCCGCCAGGCGGACGAGTGGGAATTTTTGCAGGGGGACTACACCCCCGGCTGTATGCACCGCCGGAACCGGGTGATGGCCAGCCGCTCCGGCCGGGGCATTTTTCTCTGGGACGGCCGGGAGAGCGGCGGCACCGCCTATACCTTCCGGTTTTTCCGCCTTTTGGGGAAGGCTCGTCCCATCGTCTGGGAAAATCTTTGGCCGCCCCGGCAGTGCCTTGCCTTTTCCGCCGGGAAGCCGTATAATCAAGGCAACACCGAAAGGGAGGTATGACGATGTTCCGAACCATGCGCAAATCCCAGCGACAGCTCCCCCCGGAGGATGCCGGCGCAATCCTCCGGGAGGGGTCCTCCGGGGTCCTGGCCCTCTCCGGGGACGAGGGATGGCCCTACGCCGTTCCCCTCAGCTATGTCTATACCGGGGGGAAGCTCTACTTCCACTGCGCCAGAGAGGGGCACAAGCTGGACGCCCTCCGGCGGGAACCGCGGGCCTCCTTCTGCGTCATCGCCCAGGACCGGATCTGCCCGGAAAAGTACACCACCCTCTACCGCAGCGTCATCGCCTTCGGGCGGCTGCGCATCCTGGAGGACGAGGAGGAGATCCTCCGGGCCATCACCGCCCTGGCCAAAAAGTATTTCCCCGACGAGACCGAGGAGAGCCGCCGGCAGGAGATCGCCCGGAGCCGGAACGCCATGTATCTGCTGGAGATGTCCGTTGAGCACCTCACCGGCAAGGCGCGGTAGGGACCTGTCTCTACGACCATCCAACACCAAGGCCACAGATACGGGCTCCTAAAAAACGGGAACACAAAAAAAGCAGCCAGGATGACCTCCGGCTGCTTTTTGCTTGTCTCCCTTGGGAAAGGGCGGCGGCTCCCGCTACCCGATGAGGATATAGGCCACCGCCAGGATGAGCTGGGGCTCCGCCTCCTCCTGCACCAACAGGCAGAGGAGGGCGGCCAGCAGGAGCTGGTCCCCGGAGAAGCGGCCCAGGAGCCGGCGGCGGGGGGCAGGGTGTGCCTGGGGCGGAGCGGGCGGGGGCGAAGGCTCCTTCGGGGGGCTCTCCGGCGGGGGCGGAGGCTCCGGCTGTGGGGGCGGCGGAGGCGGAGGGGGTGGTTCCGGGGGCTCCGGCGGGGCAGCCCGGATGTAAAATTCCCTGGCCTGGGCCGCTGCCCGGCGCTCCAGCTCCTCCCAGCTGCGCTGATCCTCCATCCGCCAGGTGTTGGAGGGGGGAGGGTTTCTTGACTGGCTCATATCGACCTCTTTTTGCGGGGCCCCACCGGTTCGGGGCCCCGATTATTTGTCACTTTGGAGATGGTCTCCGCCCCATACTATGCGGCCGCCCCGGCGGATGCAATCTCCCGGTGCCCCTTATCCCCCACCGGTGAGCTTCCCCAGGATGCCGCTCTCCTGAAGGAGCGGGGCCAGGCGCATCAGGTGGAGCAGCTTCACCGCCTCGTCCGCCTTCTTCCGGCGCTCCTCCTCCAGGAAGGGCCGCAGGGACTCCAGCAGCCGGATGTTCTGATCCGGCTCCCGGAGGGCGGCCATGGCCCTGGTGAGGGTGGAGATGAGGGCGGGGTCAAAGGGCAGGCCCTGCCCCTGGGGCTCTGTGTGGGGCGGGGGATCCTCTTTTTCCTCCCCGGCGCCGCCGATGCCCCCCAGCATCCCCAAAAGGGCGGCGAAGTCCAGCCCGCCCCCGGAGCCGCCCTGGCCCTTCTGCTCCGGCTTCCCGGTCCCCAGCATCCCCAGGAGGGCCCCCAGGTCGGGGGCTCCCCCTTCCTGTCCCCCCTGCAAACTTCCCAGGAGGGCGGAAAGGTCCAGCCCGCCCCCCTCGCCAGAGGTCGTTCCCTGTTCCATACGCTCCCCTCCCACCGTTTTTACGCGTTTATTTTTGCTCGCCCCGGCTTGCCAGCAGCTCCTTCAGGATCGCCTGGACCTGGGGGGACCCCAGCAGCTCCTCCATGGCGGCCCGGTTCTCCATCATGGCCCGCAGCTTTTCCTGGTCCGCCCCGATGGCCCCCAGCACCCGGTCATAGGAGCCGTCGGAGAGCTCCTTCTTCAGCTGGATGGGGTCCTTGCCCATCTTGGAGGAGGCCACCTTCAGGAGGATCCCCAGCTGCTCCGGGGTCAGCCCTTTTCCTTCGCTCATTTTTTCTCACCTCCCCTTCCATTTTATTCATCCATATGCTACAGTAGAAGGGAAGATTCTTCGGAAGGGAAGTACATTTATGCGGATCATTGTGATGTCGGACAGCCACGGGAGCTTCGGGCAGGTGCGCCGGATCTTTGAGGACAACCCTGGGGCGGACTGCTTTATCCACCTGGGGGACGGTGCGAAGGACTTTGAGGAGGCCGGCTGGCTCTTCCCGGATACCCTCCGCAAGGGGATCCGGGGCAACTGCGACTTCGGCCACAGCCCGGATACCCCTAAGGAGCTCCTGCTGGAGATGGGGGACAAGCGGATCTTCTGCACCCACGGGGACCTGTACCGGGTGAAGTACGGCCTGGAGGACCTGATGCGGGCCGGGCGGGAGCGGCAGGCGGACATCGTCCTCTACGGCCACACCCACCGGGCCCTGGCGGAGTACCTGGAGGGGGTTTGGTACATCAACCCCGGCAGCGTCTGGGACAGCAGCCGGACCCCCGCCGGATACCTGGCCCTGGACATCACCCCCGCCGGGGTGGTGCCGGTGCTGCGGAAGCTGTAGCCGGGGCAGACCATCCGGTAATTTACAATTTGTCTATACTTTCCCCCCGCTTTTCTGCTATATTATAAATAGGTAATCATTGCAGAAAAGGGGTGGGCGGCATCAACCAGAAGCTGAAGGAAAAGATCTTGGAATCCCTCTCCTCGGTGCTGCCCATCACCGCCATCGTGCTGGCGCTGAGCGTCACCGTCATCCCGGTGCCCATCGGCACCCTGCTGCTCTTTCTGGCGGGGGCGGTGCTGCTGATCCTGGGGATGGGCCTCTTCTCCCTGGGGGCGGATATGGCCATGATGCCCATGGGGGAGGCCCTGGGCTCCCGCCTCACCCGCACCCGGCGCATCGGCCTGGTGGTGGCGGTGTTCTTCTTTATGGGTGTCATCGTCACGGTGGCCGAGCCGGATCTGGCCGTATTGGCCCGGCAGGTCCCCGCCATCCCGGACAGCGTCCTCATCTTTACGGTGGCCGCCGGGGTGGGCTTCTTCCTGGTGCTGGCTATGCTCCGCACCCTCTTTAAGGTAAAACTGGGGCACCTGCTCATCTTCTTCTACGCCCTGGTCTTTGTGGTGGCCCTCTTCGCCCCCAAGTCCTTTTTGGCGGTGGCCTTCGATTCCGGCGGCGTCACCACCGGCCCCATCACCGTTCCGTTCATCATGGCGCTGGGCATCGGTATGGCCTCCACCCGCGGGGACAGCACCTCCCAGGAGGACAGCTTCGGCATGGTGGCCCTTTCCAGCATCGGGCCCATTCTGACGGTGCTGATCCTGGGCATCTGTTACAACCCATCCTCCGCGGATTACGTGGCGGTATCCGCCCCGGAGGTACATACCAGCGTGGAGCTGGCCCAGGCCTTCGCCCAGGGGGCCCCCCACTACACCGGGGAGGTCCTTTCCGCCATCTTCCCCATGGCGGTGGTGCTGGCGCTGCTCCAGCTCTGCACCCGCGCCTTCGGGAAGCGCCAGCTCATCAAGGTCCTGGTGGGCCTGGGGTACACCCTCCTGGGGCTCATCCTGTTCCTCACCGGGGTGAACATCGGCTTTATGCCCGCCGGGTATTTCCTGGGCTCCGCTCTGGCCCTCTCCCCCGTTCCCTGGAGCCTCATCCTCCTGGGGATGGTGATGGGCTGGTACATCGTGGCGGCGGAGCCTGCCGTCCACGTCCTCAACCGCCAGGTGGAGGAGATCACCTCCGGCGCCGTCAGCCAGCAGGCTATGCAGCGCAGCCTCTCCCTGGGGGTGGCGGTATCCATCGGTCTTTCCATGGCCCGCATCCTGTGGGGCATCCCCCTCTTTTGGTTCATTCTGCCGGGGTATGCCCTGGCCCTGGGCCTTTCCTTCGTGGTGCCTCCCATCTTCACCGGCATCGCCTTCGACTCCGGCGGGGTGGCCAGCGGCCCTATGACCGCCACCTTCCTGCTGCCCTTCGCCATGGGGGCCTGCGAAGCCCTGGACGGGGACATCCTCTCCGACGCCTTCGGCATCGTGGCCCTGGTGGCTATGACGCCCCTGGTGACCATCCAGCTGCTGGGCCTGTGGTCCCAGATGCGGGCCAAGGCCGGCGTCGGCCTCCCCGCCCCCAAGCCGGAGCCGGACGACATCATCGAGTACGAACCTGTATTCATAACCGGATGATGCCGGCAGGACGAGAGATTTTTTCGTCCTGCAAGGCAAAAATCCGCAGGAATACTTGGTGTATTACAAGAATTTTTAACGCAGCAGGGCGGAAAAAGATCCGGCCTGACGGCGTTAGATGGTTGTGGATACAGGTTCTTCAAACCTGTGGAGGTGTGATATGGAACGTCTTGCCAAGCTGAAGCTCCTTGTCACCATCACCGACCGCCCCAAGGGGGATGAGGCCGCCCGCATCTGCGCCGGGCTGGGGGTGCAGTTCCACCTGGGACTGCTGGGCCGGGGCACCGCCTCCAGCGAGGTGCTGGACTTTTTGGGCCTGGGGGAGACGGACAAGGCGGTGATCCTCACCCTGGTGCCGGAGCCCCTGCTCCCCGCCGTCAAGGGGGACCTGGTGCGGATGCTCCACCTGCGCCATCCGGGGAAGGGCATCCTGTTCACCCTGCCCCTTTCCGGCATCAGCCGGCGGGCCGCAGCCTGCCTTTCCCGGCCGGAACCAGAACGAGAAGGAGGAAGACTCATGGAAGAAGCAAGCGTCTGCCGCTGGCATCTCATCGTGGCCTCAGTGGGCCAGGGGGAGGTAGACCAGGTGATGGACGCCGCCAGAGAGGCGGGAGCCACCGGAGGGACCATCCTCCACGCCCGCCGGGCCGGTGTCCACGAGGCGGAGAAATTCTACGGCATCACCCTGCAAAAGGAAAAGGAGCTGCTGGCTATCCTGGCCCCCAAGGAGGGCAAGACGGCCATCATGCAGGCCATCGCCCGCAGCGTCCCCCTGGAGGGGGAGCGGGGCGGAGTGGTCTTCTCCCTCCCGGTGGACAGCATCGAGGGGCTGACCATTGACTGATCCTAGGCGCATCTGCCAATCTGGGCTGCCGCCCAGCCCCGCCTTCTTTTTCTCACTCGTGAGAAAAAGAAGCAAAAAGAACGACCGGCGTGCCGCCGGTGTCACGCCCTACTCGGAGCGGGGATAAACCCCGCTCCTTACCTTTGCGCTGGGCGTAGGTGAGTGCCTGGAGACTTAGGTGAACTCCCTCCGTCTTGCTTCGCTCATCCCTCCCTGCGGTCGGGAACGTGGGCTACGCCCAACCTCCCTCGGAGAGGAAGGCTTGGCCCTTGCGGGGAGAACCCCTCCGTCAGCCTCCGGCTAGCCCTAACGGGCCGCTTCGCGTCCCTTCGGGCACGTGGGCTACGCCCAACCTCCCCTTTCAGGGGAGGCCCTGGCGGAGCGCAAAGCTATCCACTCTGCCAAGGGCTCCCCTGAAAGGGTGGCCGTAGGCCACGTTCCCAACCGCAGGGAGGGATGCTGGCATTTCCCGAAGGGAAATGTCTGAGGGGTTTCCCCCGCCAGGGAGGTTTTGAGGCGTTCTCAATTTATCTACTCCTTCAAACACCCCGCCAAAATCCCCCGCGCTATTTGCACACTCCAAAAAAGGACAGTTGGGATTTTCTCTCCCAGCTGTCCTTTTCCAATTCGCTATTGGCAGAGCCTTGGCCGCTCTTCTTTTGGCTTCCTTTTCTTCTCCCGCGAGAAGAAAAGGAAGTGGGGGGTGCAGGGGGCAAAGCCCCCGTCTAGGCGTTCAGGTTCATCAGCACCCCGGCGGCGTAGAAGTTCGCCAGGTTGTAGACGCCGTTGCGGCTGTAGGTGCTCAGGACGTTCACCGGGCTCTGCTGGGCCTCGGTATTCACCTGGCGGGTGTACTGCCGGGCGCTGTAATCGGTGGTGTCCAAGAGGCTCCCGGAGCTTTCCCGCATCCCCCGCTGGGCGTCGCTGCGCAGCCCCTGGGCAAAATCCTCCACCACGCTCCGCACCTGGGAGGGGGTCCGCCGGGCCTGGTTCAGGAACGCCTCCCGGTCAAAGGAGAGCTTCCCGCCCCGCTGGGCCGTGAGGCCGATGAGGGACATGGAGGTTTCCGAGACCGGGAACTGGCCCATCCGGCGGAGCTGGTTGGTGACCCCCAGCCTCCCGCCGTTGTTGTGGTTCAGGAAATCCACGGTGCCGTTGAACTGATCCACCAGGCCGGCAAGACCGTCCGCCAGCCCCTCCATCACGTCGCCGGAGGCGGCGATCTCGGTGGTCCCTTCGCTCTTCAGCTTCAGGGTGATGCCGCCGACGGTGACGCTGTCCTTGCCCTCCCCGCTCTTTACGCCGCCGATGGTGACGGTGTTCTCCGCCGAGGTGAAGCGCTCCTCCAGGCCGCCGTTTTTCCGGACGGTATACACCGCCTCCTGATCCCCCGCCTTCTGGGCGGTCTCGATGCCCAGGCGCTTGGCAAGGGTGCCCTTGACGGCAAAGCTCCCCTTTTCTCCTGGGCTGTTCTCCAGCTGGAGGACTGCCGCGCCGTCCTTTTCCCGCACCGAGGCGGTGACGCCGGTATCCCTGGCGTTGAGTTTGGCGGCGAAGTTCTCCAGCATCTCCCGGTTGTTTTCCATCCCGGCCCCGCTCATGAAGAAATCAAACTTGCCCTTCCCCGTTTCCAGGTGGATGGAGCCGCTGGCGGTGGGCAGGGGGGCCTCCGCCTCCAGGGGCTGGGAGCGGTCCACCTGGCCCTTGGCCAGCTGCTGCACCGTCACCTGGTAGCGGTCGGCGGCCTTTTGCAGCCTGCCCTTGGCCTCCGCCACCGCAGGATCGGTGGACGCGGCGGCCAGGTCATCCCGGATGACGCCTCCCTCCTGAAGGCGGCTGGCGGCGGTCTGAATATCCAGCATATTGTTGCGGTAGTCCCGCAGGAAGGCGCTGTCCTGGAAGGACAGCGCCCTGGGGCGCAGGGGGGTGTGGGTGGAATCCAAGGTGGGATTCAGCCCCTTGGTATCCTCCACCTGCCTGCTGGCGCCCATGGCGCTGACGATATTCTTGTCGTAGAGCTGCGCCAGGCGCAGGTTGTTTGCCCTGGCGTAGCCGGTGAACATCCCGTTGGAGACCGCCTGGCCCAACTTTGCGGCTTCTACTGCATTCATGATGATCTCCCTCCCTCTGTGATGTCCTCACGGACGGCGACGGCAAAGCCCTCTCCGCCGTCCCCCAGGATCGTATATTCGTACCCCGCCGGAATGGGAACTCTTGTGATTCCGGGGGATGCCTTTACATAATAGATCTCGTACCGCGCCCCCTGCACCCTGCACTTGTAGTGGTCCCCTTCCCAGGGCCAGCGCCGCAGCCAGACGGCGTATTCCGCCGGGAGCAGGCCCTTGCGCTTCATCACGGCGCTGTGGGGCTGCCCTGGGTCCTCCCCCTGGGCCAAAAGCCCTTCCGAGGCCTTCCCGCTTTCCAGCGGAAGCTCCAGGACAAAGTAGGGCACCTTTACCCGCTCCACCCCCCCGTTTTTGTAGGGGACATCCGCCGCCAGGGGGAGGATGAGCAGGGCCGCAACGGCCAGGGCGCAGAAGTAGCTGAAAAAGGTGATGCGGCCCCCATAGTCCTGCACCTCCGCCCTCTTCTTCCGCTTCATGGGGCGGTGTTACAGGAGGTCCTCCGACCAGTGGATCTCCACCTGGTCCCGGTCCTGGATAGCGTCCAGGTAGGAGGCGGTGACGCCGTTGCGCTTCAGGACGATGGTCCCCCTGGGCTCGTTGGGATCGATGTCCACAAAGTTGAGGAGGTCAAAGAACTGGTAGGGCATCCCGTCCGCCTTGGGGGGCAGGCTGAAGGCACCGCCGTTGATGATCACCCGGATGTCCGGCGCCGCCTTTTGTTGGGGAGGCTGGACCGGCGGCGGGGGCGGAGGCGGGGCGGGACGGGGTTCCGGCGGCGGAGGCGCCTGAAGGGTGGCGGTGGCTCCGGCCTCCAGGCCGATGCGGTCCCCAGGGGAAAGTTTCTGGTCCGGGCCCTGGGCGGGGGCGTCGTTGAGGGTCAGGCCCTCCTCCATCCCGGCAAAGCCTACCGATTCCAGCAGCTCCCCCAGGGTGGCGATGCGCTTTACCTCTACCCGGTCCCCCTGGCAGACGGCCTGATCCCCTTGGGCCGGCACGTCATTGACCCAGGCGCGGGTGCCCGCGTCCACCTCCTGGCCGAAAAGATCCACCTGGAAAGGCCCCCACCCTTCCACCACCGTCTCCACGGTGGGGGCGGCGTCCGTCCCGTCCGAGGCGGGGAGGAAGGCGATCTCATCCCCCGCCTGTAAGAGGGTGGAGAGCCCCGCTGTCTGGCCGTTGACCCGGATCTCCGCCAGGGTGGGCAGTCCCCCCCGCGCGATGTGCCGGGCCCCGTTCAGCTCAAAGACGACGCTCTTGCCGGAGCGCCCCATGATCTGTCCGTACTGGAAGCCGCCCCGGCGCAGGGCCTCCATCACCGTCATGGCCCTGCCCAGCAGCTGGAGGCGGGAGCCGTTGAGGGAGACGGCGAAGTTCTCCCCGTTCCCCGCCGCCATGGCGGTGACGGCGATGCCGATGGGGGTGGCGTACTCGGCGCTGAGGTACTGGGGGTCCGCCTCGATCTGCCGCTTCATATAGTTGTTGCCGCCGATGGCCACCTTGTTTTCCTCGATTCCCAGGGCCTGGGCCACCAGGTTGCAGAGGCCGGGGGTGCGGCTGCCGCCCCCCACCATAAAGACCGCCTTGGGGGGCACCCCGTTGATGGAGAGGATCCCCTGGGCGATCTTTTCCGCCAGGTCCTGGATGGTGGACCGGACCCGCTCCATCAGCTCCGCCAGGGGGACGGAGCCTGGGAAGCCCAGAACGTCGGCGTACTCGATGACTTCCTGCCCGGCGCTGGCGGCGAACTTCATCCGCTCCGCCGTCTCAAAGTCCACCAGGAACTCCTGCATCAGCCGCTCGGTGACCTCGTCCCCGGCGACGGTGGCCATGGTGTAGCCGCAGACGCTGCCCTTGTCCGCCACCGCAATATCCGAGGTCCCCGCCCCCACATCCACCAGGGCGATGTTGAGGAGGCGCAGCTCCCTGGGCACCACCGCGTTCATGGCGGCGATGGGCTCCAGGGTCATGCTGGCGATGGTGAGCCCCAGCATGGACATGGTGGTGTAAAGGCTTTCCACCACCTCGCTGGGGAGGAAGGTGGCGATGAGGTCGATGCCCGCCTTCTTCCCCCGGTGGCCCGTCAGCGTGGAAAAGCTGTAACCGTCCAGCTGGTAGCCTGCCACCGTGTGCCCCACGCTGCAAAAGTCGGCGGGATCCCCCTCCTGGAGGCTCTCCACCAGCTTCTGATAGGCCTTCTGCACCGCCATGGATTCCAGGGCGGCCAGCTCCTTGGCGGCGATGGGGTTCTGGTCGTCCAGCTCCATCTCGCACACCGCCCGCTCGGTCTTGAGGACGCGCCCGGCGGCGGCCACGTGGACCTCCTGGAGGAGGACCCCCAGCTTCTTTTCCAGCCGCTCCTTGACGATGCCGGCGACCTTGGCCGTCTGCTCGATGTCCTGGATCTGGCCGTCCACCACCGCCCGCTGGGAGTGCTCCTGGGATTCCACACAGAGGACCTCCAGCATCTCCCCCCGGAGCCGGCCCGCCACCCCGATGACGCTGCGGGTGCCGATGTCCAGGATAAAGAGCAGCTCCTTCCCCTGGGCCTTGGGCTGGGACGGACGCTTCTGCGGTTCCCCGGTCCTTCCCTTGGGCCTGCCTCTGGTTCCCCCTTTGGACTTCATAATACGCTTCCCCTCCCCATGGACCTGTGTTTTCCACAGGCCGGCGGCTCTTTTGTTAGAAGCCGTATACTTCGGCTAATGGTACAACTTCTTATCTCCTGCTCTTGCGGATCTGGATCTGCTGCTGCTCCAGCATATAGGCGCTCAGGTGCTGTTCCCCCAGGGAGGAAAGGCGCAGGATCTCGCACCCGTAGGCGTTCTGTCCATTGGTACCGGGGAGCTCCCGCCGGATGGCGATGTTCAGCACCTCCATCTCGTTGTTGACCATGGTCATGGTCAGCCGCATCTCATCCCCGACGGAAAATTCCCGCTCCGTCTCGAAGAGCAGGCCGCAGAGGCTCAGGTCCTTCACCCGGACGGGGATGCGGTAGGGCAGGCGGTTACCGGCCTTATCCCGCATCCCGCTGGGGGGCATCAGTGTGGCGCTGTGGTCGATGGCCAGGCGGAAAAAACGCCTCTGCTCATACTCGGCGTAGCTTTCCAGGTCCCGCACCTGGAGGGCGGTCCCCCTGGAGATATACACCCTGGCCGCCAGCACCTGCACCTTCTGGAGCGCCTGGTTGCGGTGGATGATGATCTTTACCTTGGTATCCAGGTTCAGGCTGGGCATCTGTCCGTCCTCGTCCCGGATCTCCAGAAGGTCCTCCCCCAGCACCTTGACGGTGCCGCTGGTGATCAGGTTGTTATCAAGGCCCTTTACCTCGCAGATGCAGCCCTCGCAATCAGTCAGAACCATTTTCTCACTACCCCTCTGTTCTTAAAAAACTCGGTCAAACATTACAAGCTCTCAAAAGCCGCCTAATCCGCCGGTCCCTCCCAGGACATCCCCTGCCGCTCCGGGGCCCCTTTGCCGCCGGGCAGGGGATCGTGGCCGTTCTTGAGGCGGTAGGAGGTCTTCAGAAGCTGGCAGTAGATGGCGGCCACCACCTGGTACAGCTCCGGCGGGATGTTGCTGCCCACCTCCAGCATACACAGGAGGGAAACGGCGCTGTCGTCCCGAAAGACCGGGATGCCCCGCTGCTCCGCCACATTGATGATCCGCTCCGCCACCTCGCCGTAGCCGGAGGCGATGACGATGGGAGCCAGGTCCTCTTCCACATTATATTTTAAGGCGACTGCCTTGCTCTTCTTGGACATGGCACACGCTCCTGATCTTCGTAAGTAAGGCCGGACCGGCAAAGGATCACACCTTTACATCCACGCCGGTGCGCTTGTAGGGCAGGGATTTAAAGACATCCATCAGGGAGCGGGGGCGGTCCAGGCGGTCCACCTTGATCTCCCCGAAGCGGTAGCCGGTATCCCCGGCGCAGTCCCGCAGCTCGTTTTTCACCTCGCTGTACACGGAGGTGTAGGCGGGGGGGCAGTAAAGGGAAAAATCGATGACCTTTTCCCGGACGAAGAGCTCCAGCTCAAACCGCCCGATGCCCCCCACGTCAAAGGCCAAGAGCATATGGATCACCTGCCCCGCCTCCTGCTGGCGGCTGCGGTCGTCCTCCCCCCCGTTGGGGTTGATCCAGATCTCCGCAAAGGACTGGAGGTCCTCGTACTGCACCGGCAGCACGAAGTGCAGCAGCGGGGTGAAGTTGCAGGGGGAGGAAAGGAGGCTGTGGATGATCTTCTCGATCTTATCCGCGCTGGCGGACATCAGTTCTTCGTTGGTCATCTGCCGCTGGAGGATGCGGGTGAGGACCCCCAGGGCGGTCTCCCCCTGCTTTGGGGCCGGCTGCTTCTCCTGCTCCAGCAGCTGCTCCAGGGCGGTGAGAAAGTTCTCCCGCGCCTCGTCCCCCCGCAGCTGCATCAGCATCCGGGAGACCGATTCCTGGAGGAAGGTGCCGTTATCGTTATACCGGGAGAGGTTGTAGATGGCCATGCGCACCACCTTTTCGGTCTTATCCGAAAAGAGGATGCTCTCCTCCACCTCCCGCAGGAGGTCCAGGGTATCCTGGCGCAGGGTGCGGAAGGAGGCGGGGGCGTTTTCCGCCCGGTAGCGGGCGGCCAGGGCGGCGAGCTTTTCCGACAGGCCCTTGCTGGAGGAGAGGGTATCCGCCAGGTACTGGAGGCTGTTGGCCACCGACCCCAGGGCCTCCCGCCGGGTGTGGAACAGGGTGATGGCCTTGAGGAAGGAGACCGCCGCGTCCCGCAGCTCCCCCTGCTCCGGGTTCTGGCGCAGGGCGTCCCGCAGCAGCTCAAAGAGCTCCCCCTTGAAGTAGGTGGAGGCGTTCTCCTGCCGCCCCATCTCGGCGGCGATGTCCCCGGAGGGCACCAGGAGCTCCCCGAACATCTGCTCGATCTCCTTGGTGAAGGGGCTGTTGTTCACCGGCAGGAGCTTGATGAGCGCCTCCATGGAGGAGATGCTCTTGAGGAAATTGACGGTGACGGAGGGGTCCTTCAGGAGGTTCAGCAGCATGGCCGAGGTCTCGTCCTGCTGGATCATCCCGTTGTTCTGCTGTAAAAGCTCCGACTGGGGGCCGGGGCGGTTCACCCGCGTGGTATCCTGGACCGGGAACTGGGCCGCGGGGTCTATGTTCGGCTTGGTCTCCACCTGCTGGCTCTTGTTTACAAGGGGGGTAGTCACCCGAAGTATATCCGCCATTTTTATCCCCCCTGTGCGCGGCGAGTTATCGCCAAATGATGGCATTTTGTGGATGCCGGAGCTTCTCCATATAATAATTATCGTACAAAAATAAAATAACACAAGAGTTTATGGTTGGGTTTTTGACAAAACGGCCGAATAGGATTTATAAAGCCTTATTTTCTTTTATGGAACTAGGGCGGGGTCTGGCCGAAATCTTTCCTCGGCCGGTCCGGGGCCTGTTCCCCCTGGGAAAGAGACCCTGGAAAATATGGAATAGTAGGTGAAGCGCAATGGCAATCGATCCCAGTATGGAACCGATGTTAGAGGTTTTTATTTACGAGAGCACCTCTCTGCTGGAGCAGCTGGATGAGATCCTCCTGGAGGCTGAAAAATCCAAGAGCTTCAGCGACGACAACATCAACGAGATCTTCCGCACCATGCACACCATCAAGGGCTCCTCCGCCATGATGGAGTTTACCGGGATCTCTACCCTGGCCCACGCGGTGGAGGACGTCTTCTTCATCCTCCGGGAGGATTCCAGCCGGCTGGGAAGCGTAGGGGAGCAGCTTTTTGACCTGGTGTTCCAGGCCTCCGACTTCCTCAAGACCGAGATAGAGTCGGTGCAGAACAGCGGCGAGGCCAACAAGGATCCCAGCGCCATGATCGCGGAGCTGAAGCACCTGGCCTCCATCATGCGGGGCGAGGCCCCTGCCGCCGCGGCCCCGGACGCCGCCCCCGCCGATGCCGGCAGCCAGCCGCCCCCCAGCGGGGATCCGGATATGGTGCGCATCCGGGTGTTCTTTGAGGACGGCTGCCAGATGGAAAACATCCGGGCCTTTATGCTCATCTCCCAGCTCAAGGAGCTCTGCGACAAGCTGGAGTCCATCCCCGCCAACCCGGAAAGCGATTCCACCTGCTGCTCCGAGATCATCAAAAACGGCCTTCTGCTGGATCTGAAGCCCTCCGGCTCCCTGGACGATGTGATCCATTCCATCGAAAACGCCGTGAACATCAAAACCTATGAGATCGTGGAGGATGCCGCCGCTCCTTCCGCCAAGGCGGCGGAAGCCTCGGCCCCTGCCGCCGGCGGGGAGCCCGCCGCCGCAAAGCCCGCCGCAGCCCCCGCTTCTCCCGCAGCCTCCACCCCCGCGGCTGCCGCGGCCGGCAAGGTAAAGCAGAGCCTCGTCAGCGTCAACCAGGCCAAGCTGGACCAGCTGATGGACCTGGTGGGAGAGATCGTCACCTCCGAATCCATGGTGGTGGGCAACCCGGAGCTCCGGGGCCTGAAGCTGGACAACTTCCACAAATCCGCGCGGGAGCTCAGAAAGCTCACCGACGAACTCCAGGACGTGGTCATGTCCATCCGCATGGTGCCCCTTTCCGGTGTCTTCCAGCGGATGAACCGCATCGTCCGGGATATGTGCAAAAAACTGGATAAGGACGTGGACCTTGTCACCGAGGGCGGCGACACCGAGGTGGATAAGACCATCAACGAGGCCATCGGCGATCCCTTCATGCACATGATCCGCAACTCCATGGACCACGGCATCGAGCTGCCGGAGGTCCGCCTCCAGAAGGGCAAGCCCGCCAAGGGCCGCGTCACCCTTGCCGCCAAGAACATCGGCGGGGAGATCGTCATCACCATCTCCGATGACGGCCAGGGCCTGGATACCGCCGTGCTGATGAAGAAGGCCCGCGAAAACGGCCTCCTCACCAAGCCGGAAAGCGAATACACCGATAAGGAGATTTTTGGGTTCATCATGCTCCCCGGCTTCTCCACCAACAAGGAAGTCACCGAGTTTTCCGGCAGAGGCGTGGGGATGGACGTGGTCCGCCAGAACCTGGAAAAGGTGGGCGGCACCCTCTCCATCGACTCCAAGCGGGGAGAAGGCACCACCTTCATTATCAAGATCCCCCTCACCCTGGCCATTGTGGACGGCATGGAGCTGGCGGTGGGCAACTCCGTCTTCACCCTGCCCATCACCTCCATCAAGCAGTCCTTCAAGCTCTCGGACGGCGGCCAGCTGGTGACCGACACCGACGGCTCCGAGATGATCATGCTCCGGGGCCAGTGCTACCCCCTCATCCGCCTGCACCAGATCTTTGGCATCGATACCCAGGTCACCGACCTGGCCGATGGCATCATCATGCAGATCGAAAACAGCGAGAAGGTGGCCTGCATCTTTGCCGACGAGCTCCTGGGAGAGCAGCAGGTGGTGGTAAAGCCCTTCCCCAAGTTCCTCGCGAAGTATGAGATCAAGCAAATGGGCCTCTCCGGCTGCACCATCCTGGGGGATGGCAGCATCAGCCTCATCCTGGACGCCAATAACCTGTTGAGCAGCTACCGCTGAGGAAAGGGGGAATTACTGTGAGCATCGATACAAAAAACGTGGCAGAGGACGCCCTGGCGGATCTTCGGGGCCGTTACCTCACCTTCTTCATTGACAACACCTGCTACGGCATTGAGCTTTTGTACATTTCGGAGATCATCGGCATCCAGCCCATCACCCACATCCCCGGCCTGCCGGCGTACTTCAAGGGGATCATCAACCTCCGGGGCAAGGTGGCCCCCATCATCGATGTCCGGCTGAAGCTCGGCCAGGAGGAGCGGGCCTATGACGACAAGACCTGCATCATCATGGTGAACATCTCGGATATGCAGGTGGGCCTCATCGTGGACATGGTGGCCGATGTGGTCTCCATGGATGACGCCCTGCGCAACCCCCCGCCGGATTCCGGCGCCCGCACCGGGGACCGTTATCTCTCCTCCATCGCCAACGTGGCGGGCAAGGTGGTCCTCAATATCGACTGCGAGAAGTTCTTCCAGAGCGATCTGCGCCCCTATTGATAAAGAGCCCTGCTGCCCCTCTCTGGCGGGAGGGGCGGTTGTTCTTTCGTCCCCCCGGCCTGTACCCATGCCATGGGCGGCCCTTCCGTCCGCCCGCAAGCGATAAAGTGTATTTTCCCGGAGCCCGCAGGGAAAGTCGGTGTCTCCGGTATGATCGCAGGATACCATCACAAGGAAGGAGCGACCCCTGTGTCCACGGAAAACGCAGCTGCAACCAAAATGATCCGGATCACGGATAAGGAATTTCTGGACCTTACCACCTTTGTCAAATCCAAATACGGCATCGATCTGACCAAAAAAAGAGTGCTCATTGAGAGCCGCCTTTCCCACGAACTGAGCCAGCGGGGCTGCACCAGCTTCCAGCAGTACCTGGACATGGTGAAGAGCGACCAGAGCGGCAACGAGATGACCACCATGCTCAATAAGCTCACCACCAATCTTTCCTTCTTTATGCGGGAAAAGGAGCATTTTATCTTCCTGGAAAAGGAGGTCCTCCCCTTCTTTGAAAAGACCCGAAAGAACAACGAGTTCCGCATCTGGAGCGCAGGCTGTTCCTCCGGTCAGGAAGCCTACAATATCGCCATGCTCATCGACCAGTACTTCGGCCCCCGCAAGGGCCGGTGGGATACCACCATCCTGGCCACCGATATTTCCATGCGGGTGCTCACCAAGGCCCAGAAGGGCATCTACACCGAGCAGGAGCTCAGCGGCCTTCCCGCCACCTGGCGCTCCAAGTACCTGGTCCCCCGCCCCGACGGCACCTTCCAGATCTGTGATAAGATCCGCAAGGAGGTAGTCTTCCGTCCCGGCAACCTGATGGAGCCCTTCCACTTCAAGCGGCCCTTTGACCTCATCTTCTGCCGCAACGTGATGATCTATTTTGATGCCCCCACCAAGGACAGCATCATCAAAAAATTCTACGACTGGACCTCCGAGGGCGGATACCTCTTCATCGGCCATTCGGAGGGCATCGGCAGCAACTCCCGTTACCGGTATGTCCAACCCGCAATTTACCAGAGAAGGAGCTGACCCCTATGGCCAACGCCAGTACAGATAAGATCCGGCTGCTGATCGTGGATGATTCCGTTTTCTTCCGCAAGGCGCTGACCGAGGCCCTAGCTTCCGATCCCCGTATCCAGGTGATCGGATCCGCCGTGGACGCCATGGACGCTATGGAGAAGATCAAGGCTCTGAAGCCGGATGTGGCTACCCTGGATGTGGAAATGCCCAAGCTCAACGGCATCGACTTCCTGAAGCAGCTGATGCCGGTAAATCCGCTGCCGGTGGTGGTGGTGAGTTCCGCCCCCATCCGGGTGCTGGATGCCCTCAGCGCCGGAGCAGTGGAGTTTGTCCGCAAGCCGGAGATCAAGGGTCCCGACGGCATGAGGCGCTTTATGTCCGAGCTGACGGTAAAGATCCACATCGCCGCCGCCGCCAAGGTGGCAAAGCGTGCCCCGGTCCGCGCTCCTGCTGCGGCTTCCGCCGCCGGGACTGCCGCGGCGCCGGCGGTACCCGCCGCCACCCGCGCCCCCCTCACACTGCGGAGGACCTTTGGCGCGGACGCTCCGGTCATCGCCATCGGCGCCTCTACCGGCGGCACCGAGGCCATCCTGGAGGTGGTGCGGGACCTTCCGGCCAATACCCCCGGTGTGGTCATCGTCCAGCATATGCCCCCTGTCTTTACCAAGATGTACGCTCAGCGCCTGGACCGCATCTGCAAGATGTCGGTAAAGGAGGCGGAGCCCGGAGACCGGGTGGAGCAGGGGAGGATCATCATCGGCGCCGGGGAATACCACCTGCGTCTGGCCAAGGATCCCAAGGGGTACTATGTCCGCAGTGAGCAGGGGCCCAAGGTGAGCGGCCACTGCCCCTCGGTGGACGTTCTCTTTGACTCGGTGGCGGAGACCGCCAAGGGCAACGCCATGGGGGTCATCCTCACCGGCATGGGCGCCGACGGAGCCAAGGGGCTGCTGAAAATGCGCCAGGCCGGGGCCTACACCGTGGGCCAGGATAAGGAGACCTGCGTGGTCTACGGGATGCCCATGGTGGCCTTTAACAACGGGGCGGTCCAAAAGCAGTTCCCCCTGGGGGAGATGGGGGCGGAGATCGTCCGCTATCTCTCCATGCACAAGTAAGCCGATTTGGGGCGGCTCTTTGCAGAATAAGCGGAAATTCAAAGACAGCCGGGGAGAGAAGACCCTGGCTGTTTTCTTTTGCGCAGGGACAAAAAAGAAGCGGCTGGAGGTCAAAGATCCAGCTGCTTCCTTCTTTTTCGGCCTGTGGGACCTCCCTCTGCGGCGGGCAGAGGGAGCCTCATCCCCCTTACCAGGACCACTCGCCGCTCTTGGCGGACTTGATGAACATGATGCCGTCTTCCGCGTTGAAGAACAGCGTCCGCCCATAATCCTTTCCCGTATCCTCCGCGATGATGGGGATGCCCTGCTTCGCCAGGGCCTCCTTCACCGCCTGCACATTCCGCTGCCCGATGTTGGACAGGGAGCTGTTGTTCGCGGAGGCAAACATCCTCGCCCCTCCGGCGATCTTTGCTGTCAACACCCTCTTGGTCGCTCCCTTTGCCACCATCTGCTGCACCAGTTTCGGGATGGCCGTATCCGCAAAGCGCGCGATCTGTATCGTCCCATGGGTAACGGTGCTGTCCGGCAGCATGATGTGGGAAAGCCCCGCAATCTTTTTGACCCGGTCGTAAAGGCATATCCCTACACAGGAGCCCAATGCGTATGTCACCAGAATATCCGGAGATTGGGCAACATTCAGGTCAGCGATCCCGACCTTTATGGTTGCACTCATAGCTCTATCCCCAGCTTTTCCATAATTTTTCCCAGCGATTCTACATCCGGGATCAGGAGGACATGGTTGGGCGCCTCCAGATCCTTGCCGCTGAATTTGTCTTCGATAAAGATCATCTTGTCGCTGATGTTGGCGTAGTGGATGGCCGGCACGCTCAAAATCGCCCCCAGCATATCCACACACATGGAAGGAACGGTAATATCGATGGTAAAATCGGTGAGGGACGCAATGGCGTTGACGTAGGAGGCCGCCATGATATTGGCCACCTCCTGCAAGGCGGAATATGCCATCTCATCCATCTCCCCGTCTGTGGGGGGCTCCTCCCCCAGCAGGGTGCCGAGGAGCCGGTTTGCAAACTCCTGGTGAAGCAGGAACATGATCATCCCGTTCACGTCCCCTTCCAGGCAGAGAAGCAGACCCACGATCATCTGCTCCGGGCCGCCCAGCTCCTCCATCACCTGTTCATACTCCAGGATACGGACGGTGGGCACCGAAATATCGATCTGGTCCGCCAGCATCATCGCCAGGGAAGAGGCCGCGTTGCCGGCGCCGATGTTCCCGATCTCCCGCAGGGCGTCGATGTGCATATCATTCAGGTCGCTATAGCTCTGTAGCATTCACTTTCACCTCCTCACATTCCTTTCCCGCTTACCGCAGGTTGTTGACTACCTGCTCCAGCTCGTCCGCCGTCTGCACCATCCGGGCGTTGAGCTGGAAAGCTCTCTGGCTGACGATGACCCCCACCATCTCGTCGGAGAGGTCCACCGCGGAGCGCTCCAGGGCGCCCTCCCGGATGTTGTACACGCGGCCGGGGTAGACCTCTTTCTGGCTGCCGCTGCGTTTGCCGTTGATGGCCACCGCTTCCCCGGAGGTCTCGGTCTCCCGGAAGCAGACCCCGGTGGAATGCTCCAGACCGTAGGGATTGGGGAAATCGTAGATGCCGATCTTGTCCTTCAGCCCTTCCAGGTCGAAGGGGCCGTCATCGCTCTCCCGCGTGAGCTCCACCGGCTTGCCATCGGGTCCCAGGACGTGGGAACCGTCCCCGGTCACCAGGTACCCCTTTTTCTTGCCCTCGATGCTGATGTCAAAGGCTCCGGCGCGGGTGTACTCGGTGGTTCCGTCGGGGCGGAGCACCGCAAAAAGCCCGTCCCCGGTCATGGCAAAGTCCAGCTTTTCCCCGGTGATGTCCAGGGCCCCCTGGCGGTAGACCAGGCGGGTATCCTCGATCTTCACCCCGTGGCCGGTGAGGGGCTCCTCCGGAGTGTTCACCGCCATGCGGGTGTACAGAAGGTCCGAAAACACCGATTGATCCGGCTTGAAACCGACGGTCCCGCTGTTTGCCACGTTGTGGGCGACGCGGTTCATGGCCTCCTGGTAGGAGAGCATACCGGAGACGCCGTTGTAAAAGGCGATCTTCATTCCATCAAACTCCTTTCCCTATTCCTTCCAAAATGATCTATCTCACAGGGCCGCGATCTGCTGCGCCGCCTTCTGGTCGATGCGGTCGATGATCTGGAGGGCGGAGCTGCAGGACTGGAAGGCCCGCTGCGCTTCCATCACCATAGCGTATTCCCGGTTCAGATCGATGTTGTTGCGCTCCAGGGCCCCCTGGATCACGTGGGTGCTGTCATCCACCGGCAGGTTTGCCGCCATATCCGCCACGGTGTACATCCCGTTGCGCTGCTCCTCGATCTGGGTCCCCTCCGGGGGAATGGTGAGGAGCAGGCGGTCCACCACATCGCCGTTGGCGTCGTAGATGGTGCCGTCGGTATCCACCGTGAAATCGGAGGTGGTGAGCTCAATGATCCCCCGCTCCCCCAGGACAAGGCCCCCGGCGGTGAGGGCCAGGCGGTTCTCCTCGTCCAGCTCAAAGGCGCCGTTGCGGGTGAGGTACTGGTTCCCCTCCCCGTCCTGGATGTTGAAGTACCCCAGTCCGTCCAGAGCCATATCGTAGGGGCTGCCGGTCTCCTCCAGGGAAGAGGGGCTGTAATCCACCAGCACATCCTCCACCCGGCGCATGGGGCTGCCCACGCCGATGCGCCCGGTATTGATGCCCTCGATGCGGGTCAGCAGCTCGTGGTCAAAGGTGGTGGTCACCACGCGGGAGGCCCGGAAGCCCGGCGTTTTGGCGTTGGCCATGTTGTTGGTGAGGACGTTCAGCGTCCTCTCGTTGGTCAGGATGCCCGAAGCGGCGGTGTAAAATCCTCTCAGCATAGTCTCATCCTTTCATATAGCCCACCATCCGGGCCCTGAGTTTTTTGATCAGCTTGCGGTTGATCTGGCCGATGCGCTGTTCGCTGACCCCCATCACCTGGCCGATCTCCTTCATGGTCAATTCCTCGTAGTAGTAGAGGGAGAGGACGGTGCGCTCCTGCTGGTTCAGCTCATCGATGGCTTTGGCCAGCTCCTGGCGCAGCTCCTGCTCATCCATCTGCTCCTCCGGGCCCATGCCGTCCTCCTGGAGGCGGAAGTGGTTCATCTGCACCGGGGCGGAGAGGAGCGCCTCAAAGGAATACATACTCTCCCCGGACATCTCGTAGACGCATTTATCGTACTTGGCGAGGCTCATCCCCAGGCGGCTGGCGATCTCCTCCCTGGTGGGGGGCCTGCCCAGCTCTCCGGTGAGCTGTTCTTCCGCCTTGGTGATGATAATGTCGGTCTGGCGCACCCGCCGGGGGAGCCAGTCCTGCTTGCGGACATAGTCGATGATGGCTCCCCGCACCTTGGTGAAGGCGTAGGTGGAGAACTTCACCCCCTGGTTGGGGTCGTACCGCTCCAGGCTGTCGATGAGGGCGATGGCCCCGTGGTTCACCATCTCCTCCACCGAGGCATACTTGTGGTAGGTGCTGCTCATCTTTACCGCCACCGATTTGGCGATGTAGCTGTAGTGCATCACCAGGCGGTTGCGGAGCTCCACCGAACCGGTCTCCTTGTATTGGCGCATCAGGAGCTCCGGGTCCTCCTGGGTATCCATCGCCGGTTCCTTGCATTCCAGCTCCACGGCCATAGGGCCCCTCACTCCTTTCTTTCGTACTCATTGGCGCGGTTCACTGCTGGGGCAGGACGATGTTCCCCAGCGCCTGGATCTTTACGTCGGTGTCGATCTCGTTAAAGGAAAGCACCGTGGCCCCCAGGTAGAACTGGTCCACCAGCTTTTTGAAATAGACCCGGACGATGGGGGAGGTGAGGATGATGGGGGTGGTCACCAGGTCCTTGATCTTGTCGATCTCCCTGGTGGCGGCGGTGATGATCCCCTGGATCACCTGGGGCTCCAGGGCCAGGTAGGAGCCGGTATCCATCCTTTTCACCGAGCCCATGATCTGGTTTTCGATGCCGGCGTCCAGGCTGATGACCTTCAGCTGCCCCGCCTCGGCGAAGCGGTGGGTGATGGCCCGCTTGAGGGACTGGCGGACGTACTCGGTGAGCATATCCATATCCTTCACGGTGGTGCCGTAATCCGCCAGGGTCTCCAGGATGGTCTCGATGTCCCGGATGGGGACCCCCTCCCGCAGGAGGCTGCACAGCACCTTCTGGAGGGTGCCCACGGTGATGATGGCGGGGATGGTGTCGTTGACCAGGGCCTCGTTGGTGCGCCGGAGGTTGGCGAGGATGTTCCCCACCTCCTGGCGGCTGAGGAGCTCGTGGGCGTGGGTCTTGATGACCTCGGAAAGGTGGGTGATGATGACCGAGGTGGGGTCGATGAGGGTATAGCCGGCCAGCTCCGCCTTCACCCGGCGGTCCTCGCTGATCCACTTGGCGGCGATGCCGAAGGCCGGCTCCACTGTCTCGATGCCCTCCAGGGTGTCGTGGTCCGGGTCGGGGGCCAGGGCCAGGTAATGGTCCACCAGCACCTCCCCCTGGGCCACCTGCTCCCCCTTGATGCTGATGGAGTACTGGTTGGGGTTGAGCTGGCCGCTGTCCTTCAGGCGGACCGAGGGGAACACCAGGCCCATCTCCTGGACGAACTGCTTGCGGAACATCACCACACGGTCCACAAAGCTGCCGCCGCTGCTCTCATCCACCAGGGGGATAAGGCTGTAGCCGAACTCCATGGAGATCTGGTCCACGTTCAGCAGGCCGTACACGTTGTCGATGTTCTTGTAGAAGTCCGCCTCGCTGGTGACCTCTTCCTTGATGGCGGGGCCTTCCACCGCCGCCTCCGCCTTCTTGGTCTGGCTGCGCAGCAGGATGAGGCCCAGGGTCATGAACATAGCGGAAAGGGAGAGCACCTGGGGCACCGGGAAGCCGATGAAGCAGAAGAAGAGCATGGCGAGAGAGGTGACGATGAGGACGATGGGCTGGCTGGTGAACTGATGGATGACGTCCTCGTTGAGGTTGTTTTCCGAGGCGGAGCGGGTGACGATCATGCCGGTGGCCACCGAGATGAGGAGGGCGGGGATCTGGGACATAAGGCCGTCGCCCACCGTGGCGGTGGAGTAGATCTGCATGATCTCGGTAATGCTGCCCACGTTGGTCATAAGACCCACGATGATGCCGCCGATGAGGTTGATGAAGGTGGTCACCAGGGACATGATGGCGTCGCCCTTGACGAACTTGGAAGCACCGTCCATGGAGCCGAAGAAGTCCGCTTCCCGCTGGATGTCGCTGCGGCGCTGCCGGGCGGTATCCTCATCGATGAGGCCGGAGCTGAGGTCGGCATCGATGGCCATCTGCTTGCCGGGCATGGCGTCCAGGGTGAACCGGGCGGAGACCTCGGCCACACGCTCGGAGCCCTTGGTGATGACGATAAACTGCACCAGGACGATGATGAGGAAGATCACCAGACCTACCACCACGTCCCCCTGGATGACGAACTCGCCGAAGGTCTTGACCACCTCGCCGGCGTAGCCCTGGTTCCTGAGGATGCTGCGGGTGGAGGAGATGTTCAGGGCCAGGCGGAACAGGGTGGTGATGAGCAGGATGGAGGGGTAGATGGAAAACTCCAGCGCCCTCTTTATGTACATGGTGGTGAGCAGGATGACGAGGGAAAGGGCCAGGTTGGTGATAAACATGAAGTCCAAAAGCCAGGTGGGGAGCGGTATGATGATGAGGAAGATGACCCCTACCACAAAGGCGGAAATGACGTTGTTAAACAGCTTCAATTACTTCAGTTCCTTCTTCTTCAGGCTATAGACGAACGCCAGCACCTCGGCCACCGGCTGGTAGAAGCGGTCCGGGATCTCCCGGTCCAGGTCCACCGCCTCGTAAAGGCCGCGGGCAAGCGGCTTGTTTTCGGTGATAAAGACGCCGTTCTCCTGGGCCACCGCCACGATGCGCAGCGCCAGGCTGTCCGCCCCCTTGGCGACTACCACCGGTGCGCTGCTGCGCTGGGGGTCGTACTTGAGGGCCACGGCGAAGTGGGTGGGGTTTCGGATGACCACATCGGCGCCGGGGACCTTCTGCATCATGCGCTGACGGGCCTGGGCCTGCTGGCGCTCCCGGATCTTTCCTTTCACCTGGGGGTCGCCTTCGGTCTGTTTGTACTCCTCCTTCAGTTCCTGCTTGCTCATCCGGAGGTTCTTTTCGTAGTCCCACCACTGGTAGAAGTAGTCCGCCGCCGCCACAAAGACCATGACGATGGCCGCGGACTTCGCGATCTCCAGCACCATGCTGGCGGTAAAGACCATCCCCTGGATGGGGTCCATATCCATCAGCCGGGGGAAGGTCCAAAATTCGTCCCGGAACTGGATCCAGATGATGTACCCCAGGACGATGATCTTGGCGAGGGATTTTAGGAGCTCCACGATCCCCCGCAGGGAAAACATCTTTTTGATCCCCTCGATGGGGTTGAGGCGGTTGAACTTGGGGGCGGCGCTCTTCATGGTGAAGAGCCCCCTGGTCTGGGCCAGGGTGGCGATGATGGAGACCGCCCCGCAGATGAGGAGCAGGGGCATGGCCGCCACCGCGAACACCCCGCACCCCAGGATGAAGTACCGGATGGCGTCGGAGGTGAAGATCTCATCCACCGTCGCCGCCTGGTAGAAGAAGGTGCGGATGCTCCACTCCAGGGCCCGCAGGATGTAGGGCCCCAGGAGCTTCATCCCGTAAAAGGAGACCAGCAGGGTGAGGACTACGCCGATCTCCCGGCTTTGGAAGACATTACCTTTCTTTCGTTCGTCCTGTCTTCGTTTGGGTGTTGCTTTTTCGGTCTTTTCGCCGGCCAAAGCTCATCCCCCCTTTATCACCCGGATCGTTCTCTCTCTGCCGTCTTCCCGTTTATCCCGGCGCGCCGGCCAGGGCGGAAAAGGCGTATTGCAGGTTTTCCATCATCAGCCGCATATAGTTATCGGTAAAAGAGGCGATGGGCCCGGCAAAGGCCAGCAGCAGCACCATCCCCAGCAGCATCTTGAACTGGATGTTGATGACGAAGATGTGGATCTGGGGGATGAGCTTCATCAGCACCCCCATGGACAGCTCCAGGACGAACTCCGCCGCCATAAAGGGCAGCACCAGCCGCAGCGCCAGGGAAAAGGTGGAAACGAACAGATCGATGAAGAACCTGGCGCTCTCCTGGGTGAAGGAGAAGGCCCCGGCGGGAAGCACCCGGAAGGAATCCGCAAAGATGCGGATCAGGAGCAGGTGGCTGTCGGTGGTGAAGATGTAGAGGATAAAGAGGATATTGAGAAAGGTGCCGGATACCGACATCTGGATGCTGGTGCCGGGGTCAAAGACCTTTGCCATGGACATACCGAAGTGGGTGTCCATCAGGTCCCCGGCGAAGAAAAGCATATAGTAAAAGACCTGGAAAACGTATCCGCAGCAGAAGCCCACCATCAGCTCCCCCACCATCCCCACGGCCAGCTCCAGGGAGTTTTCCGCCGCCAGGCCGGTGACGGTGATCCCCGGCGCGATAAGGGCGGTGAGGAGAAGGGTGAGGCCGGCCCGCACCGGGGCCGGGACATTGCGGCGGGCGAAGAGGGGGTTCATCCCCAAAAGGCCCCCCATCCGGGCAAAGACCAAGAGCCACGCCGCGGAGTTTGCGGAGATCTCGTTAAAACCGATCATCCTACAGCCCCGCCATGATGCGGAACAGCCGCTGTACCAGGTCGTCCATCAGGGTCATCATCCAGGAGCCCAGAACGATAAGCAGCAGGGCGATGGCCAGGACCTTGGGGACAAAGGTGAGGGTCTGTTCGTGGATCTGGGTGGCCGCCTGAAAGATGGCGATGACCAGGCCGATAGCGATGCTGATGACCAGCATGGGGGCCGAGAGCTTCAGGGCCACCAGAAGGGAATCCTGGAGGATCGCCAGCACATCCCCCTGGGTCATAGCTCACCACCTCCTTTGACGCTCCCCCGCAGGGCCGCTTTTGATAAGAAATCGCCGGTTTTGTTCCGACGATGAGGAAGATCCGGCCGATGTATGTCCCCCGCTAATGGAACCCCGTCACCAGGGTGCTGATGGTCAGCCCCCAGCCGTCCACCAGGACGAACATCATGATCTTGAAGGGGAGGGAGATCATGGAGGGCGGCAGCATCACCATGCCCATGGACATCAGGGTGCTGGAGACCACCATATCGATGATGAGAAAGGGGATATAGATGAGGAACCCCATAGTGAAAGCTCTTTTGAGCTCGCTGGTGATAAAGGCGGGCACCACGATCTGCATATCCAGCTCCAGGAGGCCCTCCTGGGTATCCGGCATCATCACTTCCCGGCCGGTGCGCTGGTTGGAGATGGTCAGGAACAGGTTCAGGTCGTTGGCGTACACCTGGCGGATCATAAAGCCCTTGATGGGGGTCTCCGCCGTTTCCAGGGCTTCCTCCATGGTCAGCGTGCCTTCCCGGTAGGGCTTGTAGGCGGTCTCGTTGATCTCGCTGAAGGTAGGCCACATGATGAAAAGGGTCAAAAACAAGGCCAGCCCCACCAGCACCTGGTTGGGCGGGGATTGCTGGGTCCCCAGGGCGCTGCGCAGAAACGAGAGGACGATGACGATCCGGGTAAAGCTGGTCATCATCATCAGCAGGGAAGGGGCCAGTGCCAGCAGAGTCACCAGCAGCAGCGCCTCCAGCACCCCGAAGGACTTCTCCGTTCCGTCGCCGGAACCCAGGTCCACCGTTACCGAGGCGGCGTAAGCCGTTACCGAAAGGCAGACCACCAGTACCACGGTGAGGATCAGCGAAAGGAGCAGCTTCTTCTTCAGCCGCCGCAGCTCCGCCTTCTTCCGGTCGATCTTCGCGTTCATCCTAGCTGTTCTCATCATCCTGCCCCTGTTTTTTTCCATCTTTCCACCCCTGGATGGCGGACTGGAGGGCAGCGGAAAAATCCCTGCCGGCAGTGGCCGCCGGGCTTGGCGCTTGTGCCGGGTAGGCCGCCGCGTCCAGCTCCCCTATCGGCTGGATGTTCTGAGGGGTCACCCCCAGGAGCCATACCCTCTCCCCCGCCCGAACGATCATCAGGGTGCGGTCCGGACCGATGGCGGTGCGCTCCAGCACCTGGATGCTCCCCCCGGCGGCGCCGCGGGTACGGTAATATCCCCCCAGCCACCGGGTACAGAACCAGGCCGCCAAAAGCACCAGTCCGAAGAGCAGGAGCCCCCCCAGCAGGGAGAGGATCACCGAACCGCCCTGCTGAAGCACTTCCATTCCTTCCTGTTCCATGGGGAGGCTTAACCCAGGATCTTCTGGACGGTCTGGAGGATACGGTCCGGCTTAAAGGGCTTCACGATAAAGTCCATAGCCCCCAGGCGGATGGCCTCCACCACCATGGCCTCCTGGCCCATGGCGGAGCACATCACCACCTTGGCGCCGGGATCCATCCCCTTGATGGCCTGGAGAGCCTGGATCCCGTCCATGTTGGGCATGGTGATGTCCATGATCACCAGGTCGGGATGCTCCTTTCCGTAGGTGTCCACCGCCTGCTGGCCGTCCCCGGCCTCGATGAGCTCGGTGTAACCCGCCTTGGTCAGGCAGTTTTTGATGGTCATTCTCATAAATGCAGCATCGTCTACCATCATGATCTTCTTACCCATGGTACCATCTCCTTTAACGATTCAAAATCTTTTGTCCCGGTTTAGGTATTTTCTTCCTTCAGGCTTTCCAGAAGTTCTCTGGTCCCCAGGATCTCGGTGATGCGCACGCCAAAGTTATCGTCTATCACGACCACATCGCCCCTGGCCAGCAGCCGGCCGTTCACCACAATGTCCACCGGGGCGCCGGCCTGCTTATCCAGCTCGATCACCGTGCCCTGTCCGAACTCGATGACCTCTTTGATCTTCCGCTTGGCGGAGCCGATCTCCACGGTCACATCCAGGGAAACTCCCATCAGCAGGTCCATATTCCCGTTTGTATTGGGGTTCTGGGATGCCTGGACGCTGAACTGCGGGAACTGGGTGTTCTGAACATTTACGGTGGGCTGGTGGAGCACCTGGCTCTGGGCCGGGTGCTGCCCCGCCGCCTCCGGGGCCCCGTAGGGCGGCTGCTGAGGCGGGTAAGGGGGATATGGCGCCGGGGGATAGCCCGGATAGCCGCCGTAATAGGGGGGATAGCCCGGATACTGGGGCTGCGGATAGCCTCCCTCCCCTCCCGGATAGCCGGGTGTTCCCGGAGCCTGCGGCGCGCCGCCAGGGATTCCGGGCATTCCCGCCGGGGCACCCGTCTGGGGAGCCGGGGGCTGGGGTGCCGGGGGCTGGGGTGCCGG
>JAETSQ010000029.1 GCA_021769525.1 Oscillospiraceae bacterium | reverse complement strand
GACAAGAACGACAGCGTTTCCTTCAGCTACGACAAGCGTGGGAACCGTGTCGCCGAGGTGGGCAAGAAGGCCACCGAAGCCTATGTCTACGATGCCACCAACCACCTGGTGGAGGGCACCAACTGGCAGGGCGACAAGTCCGCCTACACCTACAACGGCCTGTTTGTCCGGGTACAGAACACCCAGACCACTCACGCCGGGCAGGTGTATGACCGGGATACAGCTACACCAGAGAGGGGACCTAATTTATCCTTTTCTTGATTGTCCCCTTTTGCTTTTCCGCTACCTATGGGCCACTACCGGCGAAGCCTATTTTGTTCCCCTGGAACAGCTAAAGGGCTACCTGGAAGTTAGCGGCCTGCCCCGGCCCATTTCTTGTACTCCATAAAACTAACAGGCCAGCGGTTTGAAAATTACAAACTTCAAACCGCTGGCCTGTTTTTTAGCTGTCGAAATGTTCTTGAAATATCTTTCCGGTCAAATCAAAAATACTGCTAAGGGGAATTTCCGTTCCGTCGGCAAAAGCAAGGGCATTTTCGGCTTCCTTATATCCTTTTACGATTCCGGTGTAGCTAACATATTCTCCCCCAGCTTTTTTCCGGTCCGGCTGAAAATAGGTGACCGTCACTTCTGGCCGCTCCCCACGCTCTAAAGCTGCCAGGATGATCTGCTGTTTTCGGTCCAGCACAGCCTTTTCGTCCTCGCTGAGTTCCACCCGCTGCCCGACTACCCGCCCGGTCTCCCGGACGGCGTCGTCGTACCCCGCCAGGGCCGCAAAGGGCGAAAACTGCGCCGCCCGTTCTGCCATGGTCATCCTGCGGCGGGTGGGAGAGACATGGTGGGGCAGGTAAAGAATATCGTCATATTTTCCGCTCACGCCTTATGCCCTCCTATCGTATTGTTCCGCTCCCTCGCCGTGGCGCCGTCCTCCAGGGAATGGACCCGCAGGATGGCGTTCTTCCCGTACTTGCCCTTAATGGACAGGATGGCCTCCTGCATCCGCCGCTCCCGTTCCCGCTCCACCGATTCTTCCGCCTGCCGCTGTTCTTGGGCGGAGTAGTCGGTGAACAGGTCCAACTGCTCCACCGCCGGAGCCACCGGGACCTCGCTTTCCGGGATGACATCGCAGGCGGTAAGATTCAGCCGCCGGATGAGAAGGTTCCCATCCACCACCCGGTCAAACAGGGCCAACGCCGCCCGGACGATCTCCTTTGCAGAGGAACTGTACCCCGCCAGATGCTCCGTCCCATGGGCGTGCTTGGGCACAGACCGCCCATAGCGGTCCACCGTCACCGGCCCCTTGTACCCCTTCTTCCGCTCCGGGTCGGTAAGATTCTCAATGTCGTAGCCCACGGTCAGCACCAGCTGGTCCGTCACCATCCGCTTGCCCACCAGGTCCAGGGCCAGGGCGTCTGCCATCTCGTGGACCACCAGCCGGGCCTTCTCCGCAGTATAGGGGCAATGATCGAACAATTTCGTTTGCAGCTTACCAAAAGGCAGATGGATGTATTTGAGAAATGCCTTTTAGGAGGGATGAGCCTTCGGGCTTATGCCAGGGAGAGAGGCTGCGCTTTTTCCACCGTGAGAGGGATCCAAGAGGAAATCAGAAAAAAATTTAAGAAAATTTTTTGACCTACCCGCTCAAACAGCAAAAAAATGTCCGTTGTCAAGTGAAGGGACAAAATCCCCTCCCCCGGTTCAGCCGGGGAGCAGCAGCTTGAAAATTGAATACACATTCACCAGGTACATTCCTGTATGCAGGCCGAAAGCCGAAGCTGCACAGGCAGGTGCGCCAAGACCCCGGAGAAATCCGGGTGAGCGATAAAGCCTCCTGCAAAGGGCGGATTGCTCCCGTCCGGGCGATGACAGCATACAGGGTTAATGATACTTCCGTAACTCGCGGCCCGGCCATGAAGAAGGCGGGGAGGTTGGATTCCTATGGAGCGGCCCAGCAAGCCGCCACTTGGTGATTTCCCTGCCATCGGGGGGCGTGGCCGAATAGATGGCGATACATACCAAGAGAAAGGAAGTTTCACTATGGACAGAAATCAGACTTACCGGCGGGGAGACATTTTTCTTGCCGACCTCGACCCGGTTTTCGGTTCGGAGCAGGGCGGGACCAGGCCGGTGGTGATCCTGCAAAACGACACCGGCAATTTTTACAGCCCAACTCTTATAGTTGCCCCTATGACCTCTCATGTCTGGAAGAAGACCAATTTCCCTACTCATTATTACCTTACGGAAAGAGCAGGGCTGAACTACCCCTCCATTATTATGCTGGAGCAGATCACCACCATAGACAAAGGTCGAATCAAGGGATATTTGGGCCGGCTGAATGAAGAGGAAATGTGGGATGTAGACCGCAAAGTTGGGGTCAGCCTTGGGCTTCGGGATATGGCAGTGAGAAACACAGCAACGGGGGGATTGTATCATCATGAAAAAGACTTTCGAGACAACCTTTCACACAGGTGGGGAAAGCGAGAAATTCATCCGGGAATTTGAAAGCAAACGGGCAGATTATTCTATCCGAGAGGTAGCGGATCTGCCGGTTGATGAATTAAAAGCCATCCGCAAAATCTTTGACCAGGGAATTTGCACATTTGAATCCCCGGAAAAGGTAGCAGTATAATTACCCCGAAAGCATCGGGATGTCCCCCAAAAAGGATGTGATCCAGGTGGAGGAGGACCCGGAGCGTCTGCGCCCCATCGATGCCGACCTCCAGGTGCCGGACTGCCGTAAGTTCAAAAAGCACACCGGCTGGGAACCCCAGATCCCCTACGAGAAAACCATGGAGGACCTGCTGAATTATTGGCGTCAGCGGGTCCGCCGCGGCGAACAGTTCCTCACCCGGTAGAAAGGAAGTCAGATCATGGTCATCACACAAGCTCCTTTCCGGATGTCCTTCTTTGGCGGCGGGACCGACTTCCCGGCCTTTTACGAAGAGCACGGAGGAAAGGTGATCTCTACCAGTATTGATAAATACTGCTATGTCCATGTCCGCCACCTGCCGCCGTTTTTTGAGTACAACAACGAGATCACCTATTCCAAGCGGGAACAGGTGGTCTCGGTAGATGAGATCGAGCACCCCGCCATCCGGGAGGCCATGAAATTCCTGGATATGCGGGAGCTGACCCTCACCTACGATGCTGACCTCCCTGCCCGCTCCGGACTGGGGACAAGCAGTATTGTGCTTATATGGAATGGAGATTTTGGGACATATCCCGGCATGGAGCAGAGAGATAAAACTTGTGAAGGTGTACTGGAAGATGTGGACAAAGCTGAACGGTGTGCCGAGGTTGTCGAAATAATCGATAAAATGTCGTGCAAAAAACAGCGCAGACCAGTATGGTAGCGCAGATCCTTACTGTTAGACAGCCGCAACTGTGGCTGGGGTACTATTAGCAATCCGGCTTGCATAGGCATTAAGCAGACAAACAAAGGAGGCGGGGCCATGGGGGACGAACACCTTGACCGGGTAAGGGAACTGGCATATTTGAAGTGGCAGCTTCTGGCAAATGAGTCCGCAAAAGCAAACGGATTGATTACAGCATCGATGTATGAATTTGCAAGAGATACCCTTCAAAAAGATATTGCTACCCTCGAATACTTATGCTACAATGTAAATAACAGAGGAGGTAGTAATATTGGAATTAAAGTTGGTTCAGCAACAGCTTAACGCGGGAAAATCAATTTATGACCTTCCACTTCGCGTTGCTTACTACGCAAGGGTGAGTACAGAAAGAGACCAGCAGCTCAACAGCTTGGAAAATCAGGTTTCCTATTATGAAAACTTCATTCGCAACAATGTAAATTGGGAGTTTGCAGGAGGCTATGTGGATGAGGGTATCAGCGGGACCAGCACCCTCAAACGCGAAAATTTTCTGCGTATGATAAAGGATGCCGAAGCAGGGAGTTTTGATCTCATCGTAACAAAAGAGATCTCTCGTTTTGCCCGTGATACATTGGACAGCATACAATACACCCGCCGGCTTCTCACGGCCGGCGTAGGTGTTTTTTTCCAGTCTGATAATATCAACACATTAAATACGGATGCGGAATTGCGTTTGACCATTATGGCTTCCCTTGCACAAGATGAAGTGCGCCGCCTGAGTGAGCGGGTGCGCTTTGGGATGCAAAGGGCTTATGAGGCCGGGCGCGTTCTTGGAAGCGAGAATATTTATGGTTACAATAAGGAAAAGGGCAGACTGACCATCAATGAGGAACAAGCAGTTTTTGTTCGCACTTTGTTTAACCTGTATGACAGCGGCAAATATGGTTTCCGAACGATTGCCCGTGTTTTGGGAGAGATGGGTTACACCAATCAGAAAGGCGCCCCCTTAAATCCTGGGACACTCCGACAGATTCTTGAAAATCCGAAATATAAGGGCTATTATTGCGGGAGAAAAACAGAGAGCAGCGACTACCGTACCAAGAAAAAAGTGAAACTTGCCCCGGAAGAGCATATTTACTACAAAGACGAAAGCATCCCCGCAATCGTCAGCGAGGAATTATGGGACAGAGTGAACGCCCGTCTTGCCGGGCGGCGTGAAAAGTTCAAAAAGCACGCGCCGAACACCCAATCCCGGTTTCCTTATTCAGGAAAGATTTTTTGTGAGGAACACGGTACGCCCCACTACCGCAAGGTGTGGAAGGACAGGAAGATCCCCAAAGAAAGCTGGTGCTGCAAAAAATATTTGGTGGGCGGCAAAGTCGCTTGCAGCACACCCCACATTTACACCAAAGACCTGGATGCGATCATGGAATACATCGGCCGCGACCTTCTTAATAATAGAGAACGGTATGTACAAAGTGTGGAGCATCTGATCAGCCTTTACAAGCAGGCTGAGAGCAGCCAGGTTGACCGGACACGAGAGATGGCTAAAATTACGACGGAGATCACCAAGGCCAAGCGCAAGCAGGACAAGCTGCTTGACCTGTACACGGATGGCGACATTGAAAAGGCAGACTATCTGGAAAAAAACGCAGCCATAAAAGAGAGCATAATTGCGTTAAACGGACGCCTTGAAGCGATCCGGGCCGAGCAGGAGCTTTCCGACCAAGCCGAGACCAGCCTCAAACAGGTGCGAAACTATTTTGATGAGTTAGCGGATCAGGGCAAAAGTGCGTTGGAGATCGCCCAGGATATGCTGGAAAGTGTAACGGTCCTGCGCGGTTCCACCAAAGATGTCATCAAGATACGCATAACCATGAAGTACGGCGAATCGCAGCTTGCCACTATCATTCGTACCTTCATTTCGTATAGTGGTACAGAGGTCGCCCCCATCGTAGGCAGCGAACGCCAGAGCGAGGAGCTGGTCCACTACCTGCTGAAGGAGTTTGAGGAGGACCCCGGCAAGATCTGGGAATCCAATATCTTCGGCAAATCCCTCCACGAGCTGGTGAACGAGGGGCTCCACAACAAGCTCTACCGGATGCCCTCCGATGCCCGGATGAAGATGCAGGAGACCACCGAGCGGATCATCAACGAGGGCTGCTCCGGTCTCATCTGTATCATCTTGTAAGACACCCCGCCCTTCCGTATTGGGAGGGCGGGGATTTTGTGTCCCCCCGAAAAATTTCCCTTTACTTTTTCCGGAAATTTCACTATGATAGAAGGGCTGGACACGATCCGGAAAAAGGTCCCGGCGGTCCTCTATGGCGTACACGTTCAAGGATCGCCGGAAGCCCCGTCCCGGACAAGCCCAGGTGAGGATGACCTGCCCGGCGGCGCCAAACGGCCGCCCTATTTACAGTTTATAAGGAGAAGTTTCATGGATCACCGCATTCTTGCCGCCCTTTTGGCGGCTGTCCTCTGCCTTTTCACCGCCTGTGCCGGGACCGAGGCCCCAAAGTCCTCCCCGCCATCCCTCCCGGAGCCCCCTGCAAAGGATACCTCCTATACCTTCACCGATGCCCTGGGGAATACGGTGACGGTGGACCGCCCCCAGCAGGTGGTGAGCTTTTACGGTTCCTTTGCGGAGATGTGGGTGCTGGCAGGGGGACGCCTGGCCGGGACCACCGATGACGCCGTCACCGAGCGGAAGCTCCCCCTGGGGGAGGATGTGGCCATCATCGGCGGCACCAAGAGCCCGAACCTGGAACTGACCCTCAGCCTTGCCCCGGAACTGGTGCTCCTTTCCGCCGATACCGATGCCCATATCCAGGCGGCCGGGGTCCTGGGGGACGCCGGCATCCCCTGCGCCTTCTTCCGGGTGGACACCCTGGGGGACTACCTCCACGCCATGGAGATCTGCACCGGCATCACCGGCCGGGCCGACCTCTATGAGGAAAATGTTCTCTCGGTGCAGGCCCAGGCCCAGGCGGTGCTGGAAAAGGTCCGCCCCGCGGCGGAGGCGGACCCGCCCACCGCCCTTCTGATCCGGGCCTATTCCACCGGCGCCAAGGCCAAGGGGATGGATAACCTGGCCGGGGTGATGCTCCACGACCTGGGGGTCCGGAATCTGGTGGAAGACCACCCCAGCCTCCTGGAGGAGTTGAGCATGGAGGAGATCATCGCCGCCGACCCGGATTATATCTTCGTCACCATTATGGGCAGCAGCACCCAGAAGGCCCTGGATGCCCTGGCGGCGGGAGTCCAGTCGAATCCGGCCTGGAACGGCCTTTCCGCAGTCCAAAACGGGAGGTATGTCATCCTTCCGGAGGAGCTGTTCCACTACAAGCCCAACCGCAGATGGGGGGAGAGTTATGAATATCTGGCAAAGCTCCTCTACCCGGAGGTCATGGGGGAGGGATGATCCCGCTCTGCTCCTGCCGCTCCTCTGCGCGCTGCTGCTGGTGCTGCTGGTGCTGGCGGTCTCCCTCGGCTCGGTGCGGGTGCCCCTGGGGGATACCCTCTCCTTCTTCCTGGGGGAGGAGGTGCCCCAAAGCTCCTGGCGCATCCTCCGCTATGTCCGCCTGCCGCGGGTGATCGCCGCCCTCCTGGCGGGGGCCGCCCTTTCGGTGAGCGGAACGGTGCTCCAGGCGGTGCTCTCCAACCCCCTGGCGGGCCCCAATATCATCGGCATCAACGCCGGCAGCGGCTTTTTTGTGCTGGCCGCCTCCCTGCTGTTTCCGGGGCGGTGGGACGTGGTCCCCCTGGCGGCCTTCTTCGGGGGGCTGCTGGCCTGCGGCATCATCTACGCCCTGGCGGTGGGCACCGGAGCCTCCCGCATCACCATCGTGCTGGCAGGGGTGGCGGTGAGCGGCTTCTTCGGGGCGGGCAGCGATGCCATCACCGTCCTGGTGCCCGATACCTGGATGGGCGCCAACACCTTCCTGGTGGGGGGCTTTTCCGGTGTGACGGCAGAGAGCATCCGCTTCGCCCTCTGGTATGTCCTGGGCGGGCTGCTCCTGGCCCTCCTTCTCTCCCACGATCTGAACATCCTGGCCCTGGGGGAGGAAACGGCCCGGAGCCTGGGCCTTTCGGTGGGGCTTTGCCGCCTGCTCTTTGTCCTCACGGCGGCGGTGCTGGCGGGGGGCGCGGTGAGCCTGGGGGGGCTTCTGGGCTTTGTGGGGCTCATCGTCCCCCATGCCGCCCGCTTTCTGGCCGGGGAGGATAACCGCGTCCTCATCCCCGCCGCCGCTCTCCTGGGGGCCTCCTTTGTGGTGGGGTGCGACCTTCTCAGCCGCCTGATCTTCGCCCCCTACGAGCTGCCGGTGGGCATCCTTCTGAATTTCCTGGGGGCTCCCTTTTTCCTCTGGCTCCTGTTCCGGGAAAGGAGGCGGAGGACCCGATGAGCGAGACTTCGATCCTTTCCCTCCGGGGTCTCACCGGAGGCTACCGGGGGGAGGCGGTGGTAAAGGACCTCACCCTGGAGCTCCCCCGCGGGGAGATCACCGCTATCCTGGGGCCCAACGGCTGCGGCAAGTCCACCCTTCTGCGTCTCTGCGCCCGGCTGCTGGAGCCCATGTCCGGGGAGATCCTTCTGGAGGGGCGGCCCATCCGGACCATCCCCCGCCGGGAACTGGCCCGGATGGTCTCGGTGCTGCCCCAGGGGCGGCCGGTGAGCGCCATCCCGGTGGAAAGCCTGGTGGCCCACGGGCGTTTCCCCTATCTGGGCTACCCCCGGCGGATGACCGGGAGGGACCGGGAAAAGGTGGAGGAGGCCCTGACCCTGGCGGGGGTGGCGGAGTACCGCCGCCGCAGCGTGGCGGAGCTTTCCGGCGGGCAGCGGCAGAAGGTCTGGTTCGCCATGGCCCTGGCCCAGGATACCCCCCTGGTCCTCTTGGACGAGCCGGCCACCTACCTGGATCTGAACCACCAGCTGGAGCTGATGGAACTGATCTCCCTCCTGCGGAGCCGGGGGAAGACGGTGGCAGCGGTGCTCCACGACCTTCCCCAGGCCCTGGAATGGGCCGGGCACATCCTGGTAATGGAGGAGGGAAGGCTGGCAGGGGAGGGGACGCCGGAGGAGATCTTCCGCCGGGGAATCCTGGACCGGGTGTTCGGCCTCACCTGCCGCCGGTTGACGGTGGATGGGCAGGAGCGGTATTTTTTCACAAAGGAGAAAAGGGATAGGGCCTAGGCCCGTTTGGACCGGCGCCGGAAAAAAATTGACAATCCCTCCGGGAAATACTACAATAGAATGATAAAAACTGCTCTGCGGAAAAGGGAACACGGTGAAGATCCGTGGCAGCCCCCGCTGCTGTGAGCCGGACGAAAGGCCCCGAACCACTGGTCCAAAGACCGGGAAGGGGGGCCCGGTAGAAGGAAGGCGAGCCAGAAGACCTGCCGCAGACGCATAGGAACGCGGGTTTTCCGGGCGGGAAAGCGGCGGAGATCCCAGGGGAAGGTGTGCCCTGGGGCATCCGGCTTTTTTCCGAAAAGAGGACCCTTGCGGCTCTCTTTTCTTTTTTGGCCCGCTTCGGGGAGGGGGGCCGGCGGATGGGCAGGAGGTGAGTGGGATGGAGGAGGTCCTCAACAGCGGAAAACCCCTGCGCCGGGGCTGGACCACCGGCAGCTGTGCCGCCGCCGCGGCCCGCGCCGCCGCCCGGCTGCTCTTTGCCGGGGAGGAGACGGCGGAGGTCCGCCTGCGGACCCCCTGCGGCGTCCTGCTCACCCTCCCGGTGGAGGAGCTCGGCCGCCGGGGGGATACCGCCTTCTGCGGGGTCCGCAAGGACGCCGGGGATGACCCGGACGTCACCCACGGGCTGGTGATCTTCGCCCACCTGGCGGTCCGGGAGCGGGGCGGAGAAGGGCTCCGGCTCACCCTGGCCGGCGGGGAGGGGGTGGGCACCGTCACCCTGCCTGGGCTGGAGCAGCCGGTGGGGGAGGCCGCCATCAACCGGGTGCCCCGGCAGATGATCCTGGAGGGGGTCCGGGAGGAGGCGGAGCGGTCCGGTTTTGCCGGGGCGGTGTCGGTGTCTGTCCGGGTCCCCGGTGGGGCGGAGGCCGCCCAGAAGACCTTCAACCCCCGCCTTGGCATCCGGGGGGGCATCTCCATCCTGGGCACCACCGGCATCGTGGAGCCTATGAGTGAACCGGCCTTTATCGCCGGCATCCGGGCGGAGCTTTCGGTGCTGGCGGCGGCAGAGGAGCGGGGGGTCCTCCTGACCCCCGGCAATTATGGCCGGGACTTCCTGCGGGGAATGGAAGCGGTCCCTGACCGGCTGGCGGTGAAGTGCGGGAACTTCCTGGGGGACGCCATCGATCTCGCCGTGGAGCTGGGCTTCCGGCGCCTCCTGCTGGTAGGGCACCTGGGGAAGCTCATCAAGCTGGCAGGGGGGATGCTCAACACCCACTCCAGGTACGGGGACTGCCGCCTGGAGCTGATGGCCGCTCACGCCGCCCTCCGGGGGGCAGGGCAGGGGGTGGTCCGGGAGCTGATGGCCGCCCCTACCACTGTTCGGGGGGCGGAGGTGCTGCGGGAGGCGGGGCTGCTGGAGCCGGTGATGGCCTCCCTGGCGGAAAAGATACAGGAGACCGTCGCCCGCCGGGCGGGGCCCGGAGCAGAGACCGGGGCCATCGCCTACCTGCCGGGGATGGGAGTGGTGCTGTCCGCCGGGAACGCCCCGGAGTTCTTGAAGGATGTTTGCGGAAAACGGGAGGAGGAGCCATGAAGGAGAAGGGAAGATTCTACGGCGTGGGGGTGGGTCCCGGAGATCCCGGCCTTGTGACCCTGCGGGCGGCGGAGGTGATCCGGGCCTGTCCGGTGCTGGCGGTGCCGGCCTCCGGCGGGGAGCGGCAGCTGGCCCTGGAGATCGCCCGGCAGGCGGTGCCGGAGGCAGCGGAAAAGGAGCTGCTGCTGCTGGACTTCCCCATGATCCACGACAAGGCCCGTCTGCGCCAAAGCCACGATGCCGCTGCTGCCCAGGTGCTGGCGGTGCTGGACACCGGGAGGGACGTGGCGATGCTGAACCTGGGGGACCCCTCCCTCTACGCCACCTACAGCAGCATCCAGGAGCGGGTGCTGGCGGCGGGAGGATATGAGGTCATCACCGTTCCGGGGGTGCCCAGCTTCTGCGCCGTGGCGGCCCGGCTGAACAGGAGCCTCACAAAGCCCCATCTCCCGGTGCACATCATCCCCGGCGGCTACCCCGGCGTGGAAGAGGCGCTGGCGGCCCCCGGCACCAAGGTGCTGATGAAGGCGGGGAAGGAGGCGGCGCGGGTCCAGGCCCTGCTGGAGGGACGCCCCCACACCGCCCGGATGGTCACCGACTGCGGCCTGCCCACCGAGGAGGTCTGGGAGGACCTCTCCCAGGTGGAGGGGGCGAGGGGCTACTTTTCCACCATTCTCATCCGGGAGGAGGAATAAGATGGTACACATCGTGGGAGCGGGCTGCGGCACCGCCGATCTCATCACGGTGCGGGGGGCCCGGCTTTTGGGGGAGGCAGATCAGGTCATCTACGCCGGCAGCCTGGTGAACCCGGAGCTGCTCCGGTACGCCCGCCCCGGCATCCCCTGCCACAACAGCGCCCGCCTCACCCTGGAGGAGGTGCTGGCCCTCATAGAACAGGGGGAGGAAAAGGGCTGGACCACCGTCCGCCTCCACACCGGGGACCCCAGTCTCTACGGGGCCATCCGGGAGCAGATGGACGTCCTGGAAAAGCGGGGCATCCCCTTCGACGTCACGCCGGGGGTCTCCAGCTTCTGCGGGGCGGCGGCGGCCATTCCGGCGGAGTACACCCTGCCGGGGGTGAGCCAGAGCCTCATCATCACCCGGATGGCGGGGCGCACCCCGGTGCCGGAGGGAGAGGCCCTTTCCGCCCTGGCATCCCACGGGGCGTCGATGGCGCTGTTTTTAAGCGCCGGGATGCTCCGGGAGGTGACGGAGGAGCTGCTGGCCGGGGGGGCCTACCGCCCGGATACCCCCGCCGCCATCGTCTACAAGGCCAGCTGGCCGGAGGAACAGGTGTACCGCTGCACCGTCGCCGCCCTGGAGGAGACCGCCCGGAAACATGGCATCACCCGGACCGCCCTCATTCTGGTGGGGGATTTCCTGGGGGATGCTTACCGCCGCAGCGACCTTTATAACCCCGCCTTTTCCCACGGCTGCCGGGAGGCCGCCGGTGCCACGCCCTGTCCTTAGACGTAAGGTCCCGTTTGTGGTATTTGCTTTCCGGTGGCGCTAATGTCATGCGCCTATCCGGCGGGGACCCCCTTTCTGTACCGACAGAAAGGGGGGAAAGAGCGGCCTAAGGGCGTTGCCCTTAGGAATCCCACCAGGGGGTTCCCCCTGGACCTCCCAAAGGGTGGGGCAAACGCCCCACACCTTCTTATCCCTGCAGGGCTATTTATGATCCCCTTCGGGGATGATACCCCCTCCGGCCCTTCGGGCCTGCGGGGCCGCCGCCTGCGGCGGCGGTCTTGCGGCAGCTTCGCCGCCGCTCTGCTCGTTGCCACCGGCGTTTTGTTAGCCCAAGGGCCTTTTGCTTTCCACTCTGTATCAAGGACTTTGGCCGCTTTTCTTTTTGCTTCTTTTTCTTTTCCCGTGAAAAGAAAAAGAAGTGGGGGCTGGGGTGAAACCCCAGATTGGCATAGGCAAAGGAGAGAGAAGATGAAGCTGCGCATCATCGCCTTTACCCTGCGGGGGACGCTGCTGGCGCGGGAGCTGGCGGCAGGGCTGGAGCAGGCGGGCCATGCCTGCGATGCCCGTTCCTTCCGCCCCTTCCCCGATGAAAAGGGCCGGCCGGTGCTCCCCGCCCTGGAGCGGGAGACATTGACCCGGTGGACCGAGGCCGCCTTCCGGGAGGCGGAGGGCCTTATCTTCGTCTCCGCCTGCGGCATCGCCGTCCGGGCCGTCGCTCCCTATCTGCGGAGCAAGCACACCGACCCCGCCGTGGTGGCGGTGGACGAGGGGGGCCGCTTCGCCGTGGCGCTCCTTTCCGGCCACACCGGGGGGGCCAACCGCCTGGCCCAGGAGGTTGCGTCCATCGCAGGGGGGGAGGCGGTCATCACCACCGCCACCGACCGGGCGGGTCTTGTGGCCATCGACGACTGGGCGGCAAAAAACGGCTGGCGGCTGGACCGGCCGGAAAAGGTGAAGGCCGTTTCCGCCGCCCTGGTGGCGGGGAAGACAGTCTCCTTTTGCAGCGACTTCCCGGTGCGGGGCCCGCTGCCCCGCGGCTACCAGCCGGGAGAGGTCTCTCCGGCGCTGTGGTTCACCATGAGCGCCGCCCCCTCCGATGCCCTCAAGGTGCTGCCTTCCGCCCTCTGGGTGGGCATTGGCTGCCGCAGGGGCGCCGCGGAGGAGCAGATCGCCGCCGCGGTGGACGCCGCCCTGGCGGCGGGGGGGCTCTCCCCCCTGGCGGTGGCGGGGGCCGCCACCATCGACCGCAAGGCCGGGGAGCCGGGGCTGCTGGCCTTCTGCAAAGAAAGGGGCTGGCCCCTGCGGAGTTTCTCCGGGGAGGCACTGGCGGCGGTGCCGGGGGAGTTCACCCCCTCGGCCTTTGTCCGGGAGGTCACCGGGGTGGAGAATGTCTGTGAGCGTGCCGCCGCTGCCGCCAGCGGAGGCGGGAAGCTGCTGGTGCGGAAAACCGTTTTGAACGGTGTCACCGCCGCCATTGCCGTCCGCCCGGTGACAGTGCGGCTGGCGCCGGAGAAGGAGGAAAAGGAATGAATCCGAAGTGGGAGACCTTGTATCAGGCGGCGCTGGCGGTGGCCAAGCCCCGGAAGCTTTCGGAGCGGATGGAGGCCGGCTGGGTGGGAGCCGCCGTCCTCAGCGCCGGAGGGAATCTCTACACCGGCGTCTGCATCGACACCGCCTGTTCTCTGGGGATGTGCGCCGAGCGCAGCGCCATCGCCGCCATGCTCACTGCCGGAGAGCAGGAGGTCCGGAGGGTCTGCGCTGTCTCAACGGAGGGCCGGGTGCTGCCCCCCTGCGGCGCGTGCCGGGAATTCATGGCGCAGATGGGGGAGAAGGCCGGGGAGATCGAGGTGCTGCTGGACGGGACCGGCCGGACGGCCCGGCTCCGGGAGCTGATGCCGGCAGGATGGTATTGACGGATAAAAGAAAGCGGGAAAAGGAAATGGGTAAGATTTATGTCGTGGGCATCGGCCCCGGCGGACCGGGGGACACCACCCCGCGGGCAGAGGCGGCTCTGGCTGCCAGCGATGTGCTGGTGGGATACACCACCTACATCGACCTGGTGAAGGACCGCTTCCCCGGCAAGGAGCTCATCGCCACCCCCATGACCACCGAGGTGGAGCGGTGCAAGACCTGCCGGGACCTGGCCATGGCGGGGAAGACCGCCGCCATGGTCTGCGGCGGGGATGCCGGGGTCTACGGCATGGCGGGGCTGGTGCACCAGGTGTGCCGGGACTGCCCGGAGGTGGAGATCGAGGTAATCCCTGGGGTGACGGCGGCCACGGCGGGGGCGGCCCTCCTGGGGGCCCCCCTGATCCACGACTTCGCCGCCGTCTCCCTCAGCGACGCCCTCACCCCCTGGGAGACCATCGCCCGGCGGCTGGAGCTGGCGGCGGAGGGGGATTTTGTCCTCTGCCTCTATAACCCCGCCAGCAGGAGGCGCCCGGATACCCTGCGCCGGGCGGCGGAGCTGCTGCTGCGGCACCGCTCCCCGGATACCCCCTGCGGCCTGGCCCGGAACACCGGCCGGCCGGGGGAGGAGAGCTGGCTCTGCACCCTGGGGGAGCTGGGAGAGCAGCGGGCGGATATGTTCACCACCGTCTTTGTGGGCAGCAGCCGGACCCAGGTGCTGAACGGGCGGCTGGTGACCCCCCGCGGGTACGAGGAGAAAGGGACGCTGTAGCATGAAGAAGGGCGGCATCGTGGTGTTTGGGGGGACGGCGGAGGGCCGGCAGCTGGCGCTGGAGCTCTGCCGCCGCTGCCCAAAAGGGGAGATCTGGGCCTCGGTGGCCACCGGCTGGGGCCGGGAGCTGCTGGAGGGGGAGAAGCCGGAGGGCCTCCGCATCCGGGAGGGGCGGCTGGACCGGGAGGAGATGGCGGAGTTCCTCCGGCAGGGGGGATTTGCCGCCGCCGTGGACGCCACCCACCCCTACGCCCAGGAGGTCTCAGAGAACCTGCGGATGGCCTGCCGGGAGGCCGGGATCCCCTGCCTGGGCCTGCGGCGGGAGGGTACGCCCCTCCCCGGCTGCCGGATGGCGGCGGACATCCGGGAGGCGGCAAGGCTCTGCAAGGAGCTCCCCGGCCCCATCCTCCTCACCACGGGGGCCAAGGAGCTGCCCGCCTTCTGCCGGGAGCTGGGGGAACCGGAGCGGGTCTTCCCGCGGGTGCTGCCCATGGAGGAGAGCCTCTGCCGCTGCCGGGAGGCGGGGGTGCCCCAGGGGCAGATCATCGCCATGATGGGCCCCTTTTCCAGGGAGCTGAACCTGGCGCTGATGCGGCAGTATTCCATCGCCGTCCTGGTCACCAAGGACGGCGGGCAGGCCGGCGGGATGCCGGAAAAGCTCTCCGCTGCCCAAGACCACGGGGCGGCGGTGGTGGTGATCCGGCGGCCCCCGGCCCAGGGGCAGGACTATGATATGGAGGCGCTTCTGGCGCTTCTGGAAAGGGAGATGGAACGATGAAGGTATCCCTTGTGGGGATGGGCCCCGGAGACCCGGCGCTGCTGACCCAGGCGGCGGCGGAGGCCATCGCCCAGGCGGAGCTGCTGGTGGGGGCGCCCCGGCTGCTGGAACCCTACCAAAGGGCGGGGCGGCCTTGCCGGGAGGGGGTGCTGGCCTCGGATATTTTCCGTATCCTCCGGGAGGAGGGACCGGAAAACGCCGCCGTCCTCCTCTCCGGGGATCTGGGCTTTTACAGCGGAGCCAAAAATCTCCTGCCCCTGCTGCGGGAGGCGGGGATGGAGGCGGTGTGCTGCTGCGGCATCTCCTCCCTCCAGTACCTCTGCGCCAAAATAGGCCGCCCCTGGGAGGGGGTGTATGCCGCCAGCGCCCACGGCAGGTCCTGTGACCCGGCGGCGCTGCTGCGGCGGCACGGAACGGTCTTTTTCCTCACCGGGGAAAAGCCGGGCCAGACCCCTGGGGACCTTTGCCGGATGCTGGAGCTGGGGGGCTTTCCCCACGCCGGGGTGTGGGTGGGCTCCCGCCTTTCCTACCCCGATGAGGTCATCGCCGTCGGGCGGGCGGAGGAGTTTGCCCGGATGCAGTTCCCACCCCTTTCGGTGCTGCTGGCGGAGGGGCCGCCGGAGGGCCTCCCCTGGCCCTATGTCACCCCCGGAATACCGGACGGCGCCTTTGTCCGGGGGCAGGTGCCCATGACCAAGGCGGAGGTCCGGGCAGCGGCCCTCAGTAAGCTGCGCATCGCCCCCGGAGACACCCTCTGGGATGTGGGGGCCGGGACGGGGAGCGTGGCGGTGGAGATGGCGCTGCTGAACCCCGCGGGCCGGGTCTTCGCCATCGAGCGGAAGGGGGAGGCCTGCGCCCTCATCCGGGAAAACGCCCGGAAATTCGGGGCCGCAAACCTCACCCTGGTGGAGGGGGAGGCCCCGGCGGCGCTGGAGGCCCTCCCCCCTCCCCAGGGGGTGTTCGTCGGGGGGAGCGGCGGCAGGCTTCGGGAAATTTTGGAGGCTGCCCTGGGGAAAGATCCCCAGGCGCGGGTGGTCGTCGCCGCCATCACCCTGGAGACCCTAGCCCAGGGGACCGCCGTCCTGGCGGAGCTCCCCTTTGGGGAGACGGAGGTGGTGCAGATCACGGCGGCCCGGAGCAAAGAGCTGGGACGGTACCACCTGATGGAGGGGCTGGACCCGGTGTTCCTGCTGCGGGGAGAAGGAATAGCCCCAATCTAAACAAAGGAGGAGCCGCCATGGCTGTCATTGATACCCCCCGGCTGATGGTGGCCGCTCCTGCCAGCGGCAGCGGCAAGACCACCGTCACCTGCGCCCTGCTGGCGGCGCTGGCAGCGGCAGGGGAGCGTCCCGCCGCCGCCAAGTGCGGCCCGGACTACATCGACCCCATGTTCCACACCGCCGTCACCGGGGCCCCCTCCCGGAGCCTGGACCTCTTCCTCCTGCCGGAGGAGCGGGTGCTGGAATCCCTCCGGCGGGGGTGCCGGGGGGCCTCCCTGGCGGTGCTGGAGGGTGTGATGGGCTACTACGACGGCCTGGGGGGGGATACCGTCACCGCCGGCAGCTTCCACCTGGCCCAGGTGACCCGGACGCCGGTGGTGCTGGTTTTGCAGTGCCGGGGGATGTCCGCCCTCACCGCCGCGGCGGTGGTGCGGGGCCTCCGGGATCTCCGGCCCCAAAGCGGCATCGCCGCCCTGATGTTAAATCAGCTTTCCCCCGCCGCTTACCCCCGGATGAAGCGGGTGCTGGAGGCGGAGACCGGCCTGCCGGTGGCAGGGTTCCTGCCCCCCATGCCGGACTGCGCCCTGGAGGACCGCCACCTGGGGCTGGTGCTGCCGGGGGAGCTCCCCGGCCTGGAGGAAAAGGTGGAGCGGCTGGCCGCCGCCCTCCGGGAAAACACCGATCTGGAGCTTTTGCGGCGCATCGCCCAAAACGCCCCGCCCCTGGAGTACATGCCGCCCCCGCCGGAGCCGCCGGGGGAGCCGGTGACGATAGCGGTGGCAAAGGACGCCGCCTTCTCCTTCTACTACCCGGACAGCCTGGAGCTGCTGGAGGAGGCCGGGGCCCGGCTGCTGCCCTTCAGCCCCATAGCGGACCGGGCTTTGCCAAAGGGAGCGGCGGGGCTGCTGCTGGGGGGCGGTTACCCGGAGCTGTTCGTCCGGCAGCTCTCGGAAAACGAGGCCATGCGCCGGGCAGTCCGGACGGCGGTGGAGAAGGGGATGCCCACGGTGGCCGAGTGCGGGGGATTTTTGTACCTCCACCGGGAGCTGGCCGGCCCGGAGGGAGACCTCTGGCCTATGGCGGAGATCATCGGCGGAACGGCGAGGAACGCCGGGCGGCTGGCCCGCTTCGGTTACGGGACCCTCACCGCCCGCGGGGACGGCCTCCTGCTGGACGCCGGGGAGAGCCTTGCGGCCCACAGCTTCCACTACTGGGGGAGCGACCGGGAGGGGGAGGACTTCACCTTCCAAAAGAGCACCGGCAGCAGCTGGCCCTGTGGCTGGCACAGCCCCAGCCTCTACGCAGGCTTCCCCCACTTTCATTTTGGCGGCCGGGAGGGACTGGCGGGTCGCTTCCTAAGAAGATGCGCCGCCTTCCGGGACGGAAAGGGACAGAAAAGAGGAAGAGAAGGATGACAGTACAGGAGATGGCGGCCAGCTGCCGCCGGCCGGATAAGGACGTGGAGCGGGCCGCCAGGGCGCGGTGGGATTCCATCGCGAAGCCCCTGCGGGGGCTGGGCTTTTTGGAGGACGCAGTGGTGAAGATCTGCGCCCTTACAGGGGATCCGGACTGTCCCCTGGGCCCCAGGGCGGTGACGGTGTTCTGTGCCGACAACGGGGTGGTGGCCCAGGGGGTCACCCAGACGGGGCAGGAGATCACCGCCCTGGTGGCGGAGAACATGACCAAGGGGCAGGCCAGCATCTGCCATATGGCGGCCCATGCGGGGGCCAGGGTGTTCCCGGTGGATGTGGGGATGGTCCGGGAGGTGCCCCGTATGAGCCCCCTTTGCCGGAGCCACGGCCGGGGCACCGGGGACATCACCCAGGGGCCCGCCATGAGCCGCCGGGAGGCGGAAAGCTGCATCGAGGACGGCTACCGGGCGGCCCGGACGCTGGCGGAAGAGCAGGGATACCGCCTGCTGGCCGCCGGGGAGATGGGCATCGGCAACACCACCACCAGCAGCGCCGTGGCCTCGGTCCTCCTGGGGGAGCCGCCGGAGGAGCTCACCGGACGGGGCGCGGGCCTTTCGGCGGAGGGGCTCCGGCGGAAGGTGGCGGTGATCCGCCAGGCCATCGGCAAAAACCGCCCGGACCCCGCCGACCCGGTGGATGTCCTGGCCAAGGTGGGGGGCTTCGACCTGGCGGCCATGACCGGCTTTTACCTGGGGGCCTCCGCCAGCGGGGTGCCGGTGATCCTGGACGGCTTCATCTCGGTGACGGCGGCCCTGGCGGCCTGCCGCATCGCCCCGGAGGCGGTCTCGGCCATGCTGGCCAGCCACAGCTCCAGGGAGCGGGGGAGCCAGGCCGTCCTGGATGAGCTGGGTCTGGCCCCCATCATCATCGCGGGGCTCTGTCTGGGGGAGGGCACCGGGGCGGTGACCATGATGCCCATGCTGGATATGGCGGCGGCGGTGTACCGGGGGATGAGCACCTTCGGGGAGATCCACATGGAGGCCTATCAGCCGCTGGAGTAGCGGGGAAAGGAGGCGGCGGGGATGGTGATCCTGCTTCTGGGGGGCAGTGCCAGCGGCAAAAGCGGCTGGGCGGAGGGCTTTGCCGCCGCCCTTGCCCGCCAAAACGGCGGTCCCCTTCTGTATTTGGCTACCATGGCGGCGGAGGATGAGGAATCCCGCCGCCGGGTCCTGCGCCACCGGGAGCTGCGCTCCGGCAAGGGTTTTACAACGGTGGAGCGCGCCACTGGCCTAGCGGGGCTGGAGCTCCCCTCCGGTGCCGCTGTCCTGGTGGAGGATCTGGGGAACCTCTGCGCCAACGAGCTGTTTGCCCCGGAGGGCGGCGGGGAGCAGGCGGTCCTCCTGGGCCTGGAGCATCTCCGCCGCCGGGCGGCTCACCTGGTGCTGGTGGGCAACGAGGTCTTCTCCGATGGGGAGAACCGGTCCGGGGGGACGGCGGATCATCTCCGGCTGCTGGCCCGGACCCAGGCCGCCTGCGCCGCCTGGGCGGAGGCGGCGGGGACGGTGATCTGCGGCATCCCCCTGTGGCGGAAGCGCCCGGCGGAAAGCTGGTTTGAGGAACTTGTAAAGGAGGCGGAGCCGGAATGAAAGGTCTGAAGGCGGTCATCATCGCCGTTTCCATGTATTCCGCCATCCCTATGCCCCAGGTGGAGTGGGATCGGGAGGGGATGCGGTACGCCCTCTGCGCCTTCCCCCTAGTGGGGGCGGCGGTGGGGGCCGCCCTCTGGTGCTGGGGCTGGCTCTGCGGCCTGCTGGGCCTGGGGCGGCTGCTGACGGCGGTGGGGATGACCCTGTTGCCCCTTCTGGTCACCGGGGGCATCCATATGGACGGCCTCTGTGACACCGCCGACGCCATCGCCTCCCGCCAGGGGCCGGAAAAGCGGCTGGAGATCCTCCGGGATCCCCGGACCGGGGCTTTTGGGGTGATGGGGGTGTGCGGGGTTCTGCTCTTCACCTGCGCCCTATGGGATACCCTCCTGCCGGGACTGGAGGCCGGCACCTTCGGGGCGGTCTGCCTGGGCTTTATACTCTCCAGGGCCCTCAGCGGGCTGGCGGTAGCCACCTTCCCCCTGGCAAAGAGCAGCGGCCTGGTCCACACCTTCGCCACCGCCGCCGATAAAAATGTAGTGGCCCTGGTGGACGGCGGCCTGGCCCTTCTGGCGGGGCTGGGGATGGCGGCACTTTCCCCCGTCCCCGGCTGCTGCGCCCTCCTGGGGGCCTCCCTGGCCCTCCTCCACTACAGCCTGGTCTGCCGGGGCTTTGGGGGCACCACCGGGGACCTGGCGGGGTATTTCCTGACCCTCTGCGAGCTGGCGGTGCTGTTGGGGATGACGCTGGGCCAGGCGGCGGTCCGGTAAAATGAGAAAAAGGAGCGCTGTAGCAAAGGGGGAAAGAGACCATGATCCTAGTCACCGGGGGAGAAGGCCAGGGCAAGCTGGGCTGGGCCCTCAGCCATAGCGGATATACAGAGAAGGACGCCTCCCCCCGCATAGAGGCGGAGGTCCCCATTCTCACCGGGCTGGAGGCGCTGGTCCGCCGGACGCTGGACCGGGGGGAGGACCCAGGGCTGCTGCTGCCGGCGCTCCTGGAGAAGGAGTATGTCCTCTGCCGGGAGGTGGGCTGCGGCGTTGTCCCCATGGACCCGGCGGAGCGCCGCTGGCGGGAGGAGACCGGCCGCCTCTGCTGCCGGCTGGCAAAAGAGGCGGAGGGGGTGGTGTGCCTTTGGTGCGGCCTCCCCACCTGGCTCAAGGGGGGTGAGCGCTGATGCCCCGGCTGGAGCTTTTGCGCCACGCCATGACCCAGGGGAATCTGGAGCGGCGCTGGACCGGCACCACCGATGAGTCCCTCTGCCCGGAGGGGCTGGCTCTGGCAAGGCGGTGCGCCAGCCTCCGGAGGGCGGTCCCCCGCCGGGTGTGGGTGAGCCCCCTGTGCCGCTGCCGGGAGACTGCCGCCATCCTCTACCCTGGGGCGGAGCCGGTGCCGGTCCCCGAACTGCGGGAGACCGACTTCGGACCCTTCGAGAACAAAAACCACCGGGAGCTGGCGGGGGACCCGGTCTATGAGGAATGGATCCGCAGCGCCGGGGAGACCCCGGTCCCCGGCATGGAGAGCCGGGAGGAGGCCGCCGCAAGGGCCCTTCCCGCCTTCCGGGCCATTCTGGACCGGCTGGCCCAAAGCGGGGAGGATGGCGCCGTCGTCACCCACGGCGGGGTGGTGATGGCGGTCTGCGCCGCCCTGGCCGTGCCCAGGCGGGACTATTACCGGTGGTGGGTGCCCTGCTGCTGTGGGTGGCTGCTGGAGCTAACGGACTGGCGGCGGACCGGGACCATAGAGGTCATCCGGGAGATCGCGCCGCCTGGGGAGGAAGAGGGATGAGAGGAGCGTTTGTGATGCTGGCGGCCTTCTGCCTGGACCTTTGCATCGGGGACCCCCGCTGGCTCCCACACCCGGTGCGGGGGATGGGCCGGGCCATCGGGAAGCTGGAGGGACTGCTGCGGCGGTCTTTTCCGGCCACCCCTGGCGGGGAGCGGGCCGCCGGGGCGGTGCTGGCGGCGGTGCTGCCCCTGGGGAGCTTTGGCGCCGGGTGGGCGGTCCTCCGCCTCTGCGGGATGGTATCCCCCTGGCTGGCCCTCCTGGCAGAGATCTTCCTTTGCAGCCAGTGCCTGGCCGCGCGGGACCTGAAGCAGGAGAGCATGGCGGTGTATCGGGAACTGATGAAGGGGGACCTCCCCGCCGCCCGCCAGGCGGTGGGGCGCATCGTGGGGCGGGATACCGCCGCCCTGACGGCGGAGGGGGTCACCAAGGCGGCGGTGGAGACGGTGGCGGAAAACACCGCGGACGGGGAGACCGCCCCCCTCTTCTGGATGGCCCTGGGCGGTGCGCCGTTGGCCCTGGCCTATAAGGCGGTGAACACCATGGACAGCATGGTGGGGTACAAAAATGACCGCTACCGGCACTTCGGCACCGCCGTCGCCCGGCTGGATGACCTGGTGAACTGGCTCCCCGCCCGGCTCTCCGCCCTGCTGATGATCGCCCTCTGCCCCCTGGCGGGGCTGGACGGCAGGGGGGCGTGGAGGATCTGGCGGCGGGACCGGAGGAAACACAAGAGCCCCAACAGCGCCCAGACCGAGGCCGCCATGGCCGGGGCCCTGGGGGTGGAGCTGGCGGGGGACGCCTGGTACTTCGGGGAGCTCCACCATAAGCCCACCCTGGGGGACGACAGCCGCCCGGTGGAGCCGGAGGACATCCGCCGGGCCAACCGGCTGATGTACTGGACATCCGGGGCGTTTGCGCTGCTGGCGGCCCTGGGAACACTGGTAGTCACGCTGCTGTGAAGGAGGAAACGGGATGAAGGCAAGGTCTATTATGATCCAGGGCACCATGAGCAGCGCCGGCAAGAGCCTCATCGCGGCGGGGCTCTGCCGGGTCTTCCGGGAGGACGGGCTGCGGGTGGCCCCCTTTAAGAGCCAGAACATGGCCCTCAATTCCTTCATCACCCAGGAGGGGCTGGAGATGGGCCGGGCCCAGGTGGTCCAGGCCCAGGCGGCGGGGGTGGAGCCCGATGTGCGGATGAACCCCATCCTGCTAAAGCCCCAGAGCGACACCGGCAGCCAGGTCATCGTGGACGGGGAGGTTTGGGGGACCATGTCCGCCGCCGAATATTACCGCCGCAAGCCGGAGCTGATCCCCCACATCCAAAGGGCTTACGAGAGTCTGGCCGCCCAGTACGATGTCATCGTCATCGAGGGGGCGGGGAGCCCGGCGGAGATCAACCTCCGGGAAAACGACATCGTCAACATGGGGATGGCCCGGATGGCAAAGGCCCCGGTGCTCTTGGTGGGGGACATCGACCGGGGGGGCGTCTTCGCCAGCCTCTACGGCACCGCCGCCCTGATGGAGGACTGGGAGCGGGCCCACCTCAAGGGCATCATCGTCAATAAGTTCCGGGGGGATGTGGAGATCCTGCGCCCCGGCCTTGACCGGATCGAGGCCCTCACCGGCCTGCCGGTGGTGGGGGTGATGCCCTGGCTGCGGCTGGACATCGACGACGAGGACAGCCTCAGCGGCCGCCTGGAAGGGCGGAGAGGGGCGCCGGGGGGGCCGGAGATCGCCATCCTCCGCTTCCCCCGCATCTCCAACTTTACCGATTTTGCCCCCCTGGAGGCTCTCCCCGGAGCGTCGGTGCGGTATGTCACCTGCCTCCGGGAGCTGGGGGAGCCGGACCTTGTCATCCTGCCGGGGAGCAAGAGCACCGTCGGCGACCTGCTTTGGATGCGCCGGAACGGCCTGGAGGCGGCGGTGAAAAAGCTGGCCGCCAAAGGCGTTTTGGTCCTCGGCATCTGCGGCGGCTACCAGATGCTGGGCCGCAGCCTCTCCGACCCGGAGGGGACGGAGGCCCCCGCCGGCACCGTCGTCGCCGGGATGGCCCTTCTGCCGGGGGATACCGTCTTCGGCGGGAGAAAGGTGCGCACCCGGATGGCGGGAAGGGTCCTCACCGGCCCGGTGGGGCTGGAGGGGGCCGAAGGAACTGCGGTGGAAGGGTACGAGATCCACATGGGCCGCACCCGGATGGATGCCGGCATCCCCTCCTTCTGCCGCCTGGTCCCTCTGGAGGGAGGGGAGATGAAGGAGGACGGCGCGGTGTGGGGGAACGTTTGGGGCACCTACCTCCACGGCCTCTTTGACAGCGGGGAGTTCCTCTCCCGGCTGTGGCGGGCCCTGGCGAAGAAAAGGGGCCTGGACCCGGAGACCGCTCCGACTTTCGATCCCGCCGCCCACCGGGAGGGGCAGTACCGCCTGCTGGGGGAGGCCATGCGGAAAAATCTTGACATGGCAAAAATTTATGAGATACTGGAGGCGGGGGTATGAGCCTGGGCCTGGTGCACATCTACACCGGGGACGGCAAGGGCAAGACCACCGCTGCCCTGGGGCTGATGCTCCGGGCGGCGGGCCGGGGCATCCCGGTGGTGCTGGTGCAGTTTTTGAAGGGGGGGCCCTCCGGCGAGCTGGAGAGCCTGAAAAGGCTGCCGGGGGTGACGGTGCTCCGGGGCAAGGCGGGGAGCTCCTTTGCCGCGGCGATGAGCCGGGCGGAGCGGGAGGCGGCCAAAGCCCTCCACGACCGGAACCTCCGCCGGGGGGTGGAGCTGGCCCGTCAGGGGGCTTGCGGCCTGTTGGTGCTGGATGAGGTGATGGCGGCGCTGAAGCACGGCCTGCTGGAGGAGGGGCTGCTCCGGGACCTCCTGGAGAGTCCCCCTGCGGGGGTGGAGCTGGTCCTCACCGGCCGGGATGCCCCAGGGTGGCTCCTGGAGCGGGCGGATTATATCACCGAAATGAAAAAGATACGCCACCCCTACGACCGGGGCATCACTGCCCGGCCGGGCATCGAGTATTAGGAGGAATTTCTCATGACATTGGAGCAGATGGGCCCCCAGGAGATCGAGCGGCGCAGCATGGAGATCATCGAGGAGGAACTGCGGGCCATGGGCCCTCTGCCTCCGGCGGATCGTCTGGCGGTGGTCAAACGGGTCATCCACACCACGGCGGACTTCGACTACCGGGACAGCCTCTTTTTCTCCCCCGGAGCGGTGGCGGCGGGGGTGGAGGCCATGAGGGCCGGGGCCTGGATCGTCACCGATACCAACATGGCAAAGGCCGGGGTCAACAAAGCCGCCCTGGAAAAGCTGGGGGGCCGGGTCCTCTGCTTCATGGCGGAGGACCGGGTGGCCCGGACCGCTAAGGAGCGGGGGATCACCCGCGCCTCGGTGAGCATGGAGGCCGCGGCGGAGCTGGACACCGCCGGGGCGCCCCTCATCCTGGCGGTGGGCAACGCCCCCACCGCTCTCATCCGGGCCTGGGAGCTGCTGGCGGAGGGGCAGCTTTCCCCGGCGCTGGTCATCGGGGCCCCGGTGGGCTTTGTCCACGTGGCGGAGAGCAAGGAGCTGTGGCTGGAGGCCCCCTGCCCCCGCATCATCGCCAGGGGCCGCAAGGGGGGCAGCACCGTGGCGGCAGCCATCCTCAACGCCCTGCTGTATGAGGCGGCGGGGCGGAATATCGGATAGGAAAAGGAGGGCAAAGGGTATGACGGACAAGGAGCTTTTGGCAAAGCTGGACCAGTGGCATGAGGACAACCGTCACAAGGAGATCATCCAGGCCATCGAGGCCCTGCCGGAGGAAGAGCAGAGGGAGTATGAGATGCGGGGGCGGTTGGCCCGCGCCCTGAACAACACCGGTGAATACCGGCGGGCTATCGAGGTCCTGGAGTCGGTGCGGAGCGAGGGGGAGGGGGACAGCCGCTGGTGGAGCCGGATGGGCTACGCCTTCTACCACCTGGACCGGAAGGAGGCCCAGGAGTGCTTTCTCACGGCCCGGCGGCTGGACCCGGAAAATGGCGATGCCAGGACCTTTTTGGCCTGGCTGAATGTCGGCCCCTCCGGGCAGGCCAACGCCTGGGACGGCGGGACGGCCCGGAAGAAAGGGGAGCGGACGGGGACCGCCAACGGCTGGAGCGAGGGGAAAGGCCCGGCGGGGAAGCGCCCTAAAGGCGATGGCGGAGCCAGCGACTGGGAAGGCCGGGGCTGGGAGGGCACCGCCCGGATCGAAACGCTCCTCTTCGGCCCTCTCCATTTCCCGGTGAAAGAAGGGCTGTTCCGGACCTTTCCCCTCGTCCTGGGAGGCCGCTCCCAGCGGGTGGAGCTCTTTATCCGGGAGGACCTGGCCCGGCCGGAGCGGTGGGAGGCCATGGGACGGCTGCTGGACCGACTCCCCCTGATGTACCAAAGGGCCAGGGAGCGGCTGGAGGCGGAGTATGAGGAAAACGAGGTCATCCGTCTCTTTATCCGGGACCAGATGGAGGAGATGGAGGAAGCCCCGCTGCTGGAGAGGCTGGGGGCAAAGAGCCGGGAGGAGGCCGTTCCGGCGCGGTTTGCCCAGGCGCTGGAGCTCCGGGGGGTCACGGTGGCTCCTCGCCCCGGCCGGGAAGAGGAGACGGACTGCACCCTGGACTTCTGCCTGGACCCGGAGATCACCGACGAGCTGCTGGTGTTCCGCTTCACCCCGGAGGCGGAGCTTTACGACATCAGCCACGAGAGCTAAGGACCAGGAGACTTTAAGGAGGGAAGATCATGGCGGATCCGGAAGTGCTGGAGCGGCTGGACCGGCTCCACGAGGAAAATAAACACAAGCAGATCATCTGGGAGATCGCCCGCCTGCCGAAGGAGGTCCAGCAGGGGTACGACATCCAGAGCCGGAAGGGGCGGGCCCTGGGGAACCTGGGGGAGCACAGCAGGGCCTACCGGGTGCTGGAGCCCCTCCGGGAGGAGGGGAAGGAGGATCCCCTCTGGTGGTATCGCATCGGCTGCTGCTTCTTCTGCATGGAGAGGGACGAGGAGGCCCGGCAGGCCTTCACCCGCGCCATGGAGCTGGGGGACGAGGGGGACGACTGCCGGAGGATGCTGGCCCTGATAGACGAACGGGAGCGCAGCAGGCAGGATGCCAGCAAGGCTTTGACCATGAAAGGGAAAAAATGGTGAAGAACGGGATACTGATTGCAAACTTCGGGACCACCGTGGCGGAGACCTGGGAGAAGGCCCTGGAGCCCATCGCCGGGGAGGTCCGGGCACGCTGCCCGGATATTCCGGTGTACGAGGCGGTCACCAGCCCCACCGTCCGCCGGGTCCTGGCCGCGCGGGGCAGGGAGGTCCCGGATGTTTCCGCGGCCTTGGAGCGGATGGCGGCGGACGGGGTGGAGGGAGTTACCGTCCTGCCCACCTTCATCATTGCCGGCAGGGAGTACGAGCGCCTGGTGCTGGAATGCGGCAGACAGGTGGAGAAGTTCCGCTCCTTCCGGCTGGCGCCGCCTCTCCTGGACCGCCCTGGGGACCTGGTGCGGGCGGCCCAGGCGGTGCTGGAGCGCCAGGGCCCCCTGCCGGAGGATACCGCCCTGGTGCTGATGGGCCACGGCACCGACCACCGGGGGGATTTTGCTTACGGGGCGCTGGACTGTGTTTTCCGGGAGCTGGGCCGCCCCGATGTTTTTGTGGCCACCGTGGAAGGGTATCTGGGGCTGGAGGGGCTGAAAAAACGCCTGGGGGAGTATGCCCCCAAGCGGGTGATCCTGCGCCCCTTTCTGCTCACCGCCGGGGAGCACGCCCGCAGCGATATGGCGGGGGAAGGGGCGGATTCCTGGAAAAGCGTCCTCACCGCCGCCGGGTATGGGGTGGACTGCGTTCTGGAGGGACTGGGGGAGCTCCCCGCCATCCGCCGGATGTTCCTGGAGCGGCTGGCCTCCCCTTCTTAAGAGCAAATCCGCGACACACTCTGGAATGAGCTTCCGGCGTGCTGCAACAAGCCGAGGATCTCCGGCTGCCGTCAGAGGATCTATGAGTACGATATAAAGAAGTTGCGCAGAATTGCGTGGCAAGGGGTGAAATACGATGGACAGGAAGCAGTACATGGTTTTGATTAATAGCCAGGACAAAACGGACTCCATCGCAGGCCTTCACTTCCAAAACGGTATGTGCGAAGTGGTATATGCCAGTTCGCCAAAGGCGTACCGCTACCACGGCAGCAAGGTGCAGGTTTTAAAAGTTCAGCGCCAGATCGATCCGGCCGGTTTGATTGTAGTTGCTGAAGGGAAGCCCATCCCGCAGATCGAAACCATTTTGGATTTTGGCCCATTTTATCGTTTTTTCCGCACCGGAGGGAAGGTGCGCTCTTTCCCGAAGGGATCCGTGGTGTTCCAGAAAGACTGCCTTGCGGATCCGGGACGCAAAAATATATTTGAGTATTTCAAAGAGACGGCGAAGGCTGTCAGTCTGGTGGCAGAAAACGGGCGAAATATCTTACAGATGCAATATGAGCGGATTCAGAGTATCAGCGATGCAACCGTACTGTCTTGCTACCTGAATGCTGACCAAAGGCCCGCCGCGCGCATACCTCCAGAGGCGATCATCTATCCCTTTGGCTTAAACCAGAGCCAGAAAACCGCCGTGGAAAATGCGCTCTCCAGCCAGGTCAGTATCATCCAGGGACCTCCGGGTACCGGAAAAACACAGACGATCCTAAACATCGTTGCCAATGTGGTCCGAAACAAAAAAACCGTTGCGGTGGTTTCCAACAACAATTCGGCTATCCTCAACGTAGCAGAGAAGCTGGAAAAGAAAGGACTGTCCTTCCTGACCGCTTTTCTGGGGAGCCGCGCAAATAAAGACCGCTTTCTGGAGGGCCAGACCGGCCGTTATCCCGATATGTCCGATTGGGTGATGGAGCCAGAGGAAAAGAGCCGGCTGGCTCAGGAGGTCACAGCGCTTTCGAAAGAGATCAGCGAGATGCTCAACGCAAAGAACCGGATCGCGGAGATTGAGCAGGAACTTTTGGAGCTTGCCCCAGAGCAGCATTATTTTGATGAATACTACTCCACCTACGGCCAGGTCCTTCGGGATGAAGTCAGCGGGCTTTCGTCGCAGAAGATCCTGTCCCTTTGGCTGGAGTATGAGCAATATGCGGAAAAAGAGAGCAGATTGGGGCTGCTGCAAAAGCTCTTCCTTATGTTCCGCTTCAATCGCTCTGCCCTCAAAATCTTTCTCCTCGTGCCAGAACTGGCGATCCCCTATCTCCAGCGGCAATTCTATATCGTCCGCCGGCGGGAACTGACGGAGGAAAAGGCGCGGTTGGAAAAGAAGATGGAGCGGTACGCCTTCCGAGAGAAGATGGAGGAGCTGGCGGAAAAATCTTTGCGCCTGTTCCGAGCAGAAATGAGCAGTACATTTTTCTGGCAGGGAGAGCGGCCGTGTTTTGCGCTAAGGGATTTCCGCGAACGGTCCAATGAGTTCAACCGGGAATATCCCGTCATTTTGAGCACCACCTATTCCATCAAGGGCACTCTGGACTTTGACCACATTTACGATTATCTTATTGTAGACGAAGCGTCCCAGGTGGATCTGGCCACTGGAGTTTTGGCCTTTTCCTGCGCCCGAAATATTGTCATCGTGGGCGATCTTCAGCAGCTTCCCAATGTACTGGACAACGAGGACATCCGGAAAAGTGAAGCCATCTGGGCCCGCTACCATCTTTCCCAGATTTATCACTTTTCTAAACACAGCCTGCTTTCCTCTGCTTTAGCGGCATGGCCGGAGAGTCCCGCTGTCTTGCTTCGGGAGCATTATCGCTGTCATCCTAAAATCATACAGTTCTGTAATCAGAAGTTCTATGGCGGAAAGCTGATCGTAATGACCACCGACCGTGGCGAGCCGGATGTTTTGACCATGTATCGCACCGTGCCGGGAAATCACGCCCGCGGACACCTTAATCAAAGGCAGATTGATGTCATCCGGAAGGAGGTGCTCCCCCGCTTAGCAAGGGAAGGCTATGAAAACATCGGGATTATCACGCCCTATCGGGACCAAGTGGCGGCGCTCCAGAAACAGCTAGGGGAGGATCTGGAGGTGGCCACCGTTCATAAGTTTCAGGGAAGGGAGAAAGACGCTATCGTTTTAACATCGGTGGATAATGTGATCACGGAATTTGTAGATGACCCTAGGATGCTAAATGTAGCGGTGTCCCGGTCGGTTAAGTCGCTGACCGTGATCATCTCCCAGGATCCGCGCAATGACCGGACAAACTATGGAGATCTGGCCCGCTACATCCAGTACAACAACTGTGCCGTGATAGAGAGTGTGGTCTACTCCGTGTTTGATCTGCTTTACAAGGGCTATGCCCAGCGGCGCCGCGCCTTTCTTCAAAAACATCGGAAAATTTCGGAATACGATTCGGAAAATCTGGTCAATGCAGTGATCGAGTCGATTTTACAGACACCGGAATTTCTCAGCGTAGACTGCACGGTCCATGTGTCGCTGATCAATATTTTGAAGGACCACACATTGCTGGACGAGGACGAGCTGGCCTATGCCAAAAATCCTTTGACCCATGTGGACTTCCTGCTGTTTCGCAGAATGGATAATCCCCCTTGCTGGCTATCGAAGTCGATGGCACCGCCTACCATTCTCCGGGCAGCGAGCAGGCAAAACGAGATCAGAAAAAGGATAGAATTTTTGAAAAGTGCAAAATTCCACTTCTGAGGCTCCGGACGGATGGAAGCAGAGAAAAGGAAAAAATCGAGGAGTGGCTGCGTCAGGCGATAGAAGATCCATGACGATCCGAACCAGTCAGACCGAATAATTCGCAGTACAGACTGGTGTGAAAGCTGCGTAAGAAAGTGAACGGCTGGGTGGAACAAGAAGATAAGGGCTTCAAATGTAAATTTGTCAAGTACATGGAGGGAGCGGGGGAATAGCCGCAAACATTCATTAGGCCGAGATGGGCTGCAGCTCACCTCGGCCTAATCTGCGCAAGCGTGACATCCTCTCATTCGTACCCGAACCGCCCCATCTCCCGCAGGGCCTCGAACATCCGGGGGCTCTGGCGCTCAAAAACGGTGAAGTCCACGTTCATCACCTTGTCGTTCTTCACCGCCGCCACCGGGGCGTAGATGACGCTTTTTTTCACTTCGTCCACCGGGATGCTCACATCGGCAAAGATGACGTCCGGCTCCAGAGCCGCCACGTTGGCCC
>JAETSQ010000028.1 GCA_021769525.1 Oscillospiraceae bacterium | reverse complement strand
GGCCTTTTCATATTCGGTCATGCCGGGGCGCTCGATCTCCGCCAGCGTCTGCCGCACCAGCCAGTCCACGTAATCGTCTACCGGCTCTTCCGGCCCATACGGGGTGAAGGAGACCGCCTCCTCCGTCTGCGGTCCGCCTTCGGCGGCCTCCGGAGGTTCCGGGTCGGGAGCGGGAGGCTCCGGTTCCGGCGGTGTATCCGGTTCCTCCGCCGGGGTCGGCGTATCCGGCGGGGCGGCGGGTTCCGAAGGGGCCTCCTCCGGCTCCGGAGCCTGCGGGACCGGAGCTGTCACCGCCGGAGCTCCCAAAAGGGCCAGTACAACGATGAAGGAGGCCAGGACTGCGAACCGCTTCGCGCTTCCTTTCATCTTGTTCAACCTACCCATCTCCTTTTGGAACGCCCGGAGGCTCCGTTTGTTCCCTGATAGGAGGGTTTATGGGGCATTTTAATGCCCCATAAAGAACGGCGCCGTTCTTGGCCGCTTTTGCGTCAAATTCGGACCTTTTCCGCACCATTATAACACAACCTGTGGACGATTTCAAGCACCGAATGAAAACAAGGACCGATCGCTTCAATCCGGCCGGCAGGCTGCCAGGATATAGTCGGTGAAGTAGGGCCGGGGGACAAATCCCCCCTGGGGCCCCTGGCTGGTGATGACCGTCACCAGCTCCAGCTCCGGCACCACGATGATAAACTGCCCCCAGGCGCCAAAGGCCATATAGGTATCGTACCGGACCGGTCCGTAGGGCGGCGCGTAGGTCCCATAGGCCCCCGCGGTGTAGGGGCGTATCCACCACTGGTAGCCATAGGAACCGGCGCTGTCCCCGTAGCCGCCGTTCTGGGGGGTGGTGGATTCCTCCACCCAGCTTTCCGGCACCAGCTGCCGCCCCTCCCAGACCCCCTTTTGCAGGTAAAGCTGGCCGAAGCGGGCGGCGTCCCGGCTGCTGATCCGCACCCCGTTGCCGCCGTCGGTGATGCCCTGGGGGTCGGTCCCCCAGGTGATGGTCTCTATCCCCATGGGCTCAAAGAGATTCTCCTGCCCGTAATCCAGGAGGTTTTTCCCGATGACCGCCTCCAGGGCCGCTGCCAGCAGGTGGGTGTTGCCGGTGCTGTAGTTAAAGACCTCCCCCGGCTGGGCCACCTGCCGCCGCCCCAGAACGTAATCCACCCAGTTTTCGGCGGTCTGGAACTCCACCCAGTTGGTGGGACCGCTCCACTCGTACCACTCCAGGCCGGAGGTATGGGTGAGGAGATGCCGCAGGGTCAGGTCCTTCTTGCTCCCCTCCAGCTCCGCCACCTGGGGCAGATAGTCGGAAAGGAGGTCGTCCACCCCGCCGATGTACCCCTGCCGGATGGCGATGCCCATCAGGGCGCTGGTGAAGGACTTGGAGCAGGAGTGGATGGGAAAGGTGCTGTTCTCATCATACCCTTCCTTATAATATTCATCCACGATGACCCCGTCCCGGACCGTGACCATGGAGGAAACGGTGGTGCCGGGGAGGATCTCATGGAGCCGGGCCAGCACCTCCGGGTCCATCCGGTGGTTTTCCGGGGCATCGAACTCCCATTCGCTGCCGCTCTCCGGTTCCGGCTCCGGCGCGGGTTCGGGCTCCGGTCCCGGCATGGGCTCCGGCACGGGAGCGGAGGGAGCGGAAGGGCCTGAGGGGGCCTCCGGGCTCCCGGAGGAAGGGACTTCCGGCGCTCCGCAGGCGGAAAGGACCAGCAAAGCGGCCAAAAACAGGGACAGCACACGGTATTTCATAAGGGCAGGTTCCTTTCTTTTGATCACATCCGGTCATCCCTCATCGGTGGGGCCGTAGCCCGCGAGGCCGAAGACCGGCGGCACGTCATCCAGGGTCATGGGGGGCAGGGGGCCGTTTTCCGCTTCCCAGGCGGCGATCTCCGCCTTTGCCTGGGCCTCCAGGGCGTTTGTATCCGGGGGCGGGGTCTCCTCAAAGAGATACCGCTCCGGGGTGGGATAGTCCTGGGGGCAGGAGGGGGCCAGCCAGTTTTCCGCCACCTCCTGGGCCTGTTCCGGGGTCAGCAGGCCGGAATCGATGAGATTCTGCCCCCACCGGTGGGAGGCGGAAAGGGTAGCGTCCCCCCGGAGGAAGTACCGGTACCGCACCGTCCCTCGCCGGGAGATGTTGTCCTCCAGCTGGCAGTCCAGGTGATACCAGGTCCCCTCCAGCCGCACCACCGTCCAGGCGTGGTCCACCAGGTGCCCCTCCGCCGAGAAGGTGAGGCCGGGTATATATTGGGCCTCCAGGCCCATCTCCCGCAGCAGCAGGGTGAGGGCGGCGGCGTAGTCCTCGCACATCCCCACCCCGTATTTCAGGGGGCTGAGGGCCCGCTGCTCCAGGAAGGGGATGGGCTCCTCTCCCCCGCCGTGGACCCGCCAAAGCTCCGCTCCGATGGGCTCCCCCATCACCGTATGGGCGATCATATCGTCAAAGGCGGCCTTGGCCTTCTGGTAATCGCTCATGCCGGAGACCAGGAGGGCCTCCGCCCGCTTTTCCGCCAGCTCCCGGATATAGGGGTGGACGCCGCCCCCATCCAGGGCCGGGGGTTCCGCCGGGGGCGGGGCGGGCTCCTCCTCCGGGGCCGACAGCACCGGCGGGGCACTGGGCTGGGAGGAGCCGGAAACGCCCGCTTCCCCCTCCCCCGGCGGCAGGGAGCATCCCGCCATCAGCACCGCCGCCAGAAGGGCGAAAAGCTGTCTCTTTCTCATGGTGCATTCACTCCTTACCGTCCCAGTATAAACTATGGACTGCGCTCCAGGGCAAGAAAAGGTTTGTAAAAAAAGTGTTAAGAATCTTTTGCCGGAGCGGGTGCCGCTCCTTGACTTCGCCGCCGGGTGAGTATAAAGCTACTGTTTGATTTTCTTCCCACGAAGGGCTGTGATAATTCGGACGGCCCGATGGGACGGTGCGGATAGCTGCCGATAAAAACTCCCTTCCGCCAAAATGGCGGAAGGGAAATTTACTGTGGGCAGCGTTATTTTCTGTTGGGCTTTCTTTTGATCTGCAGCAGTCTCATAAAATCATCGAACAAAGAAGCATCCACCGGCTCAAACATCAGCCATTTCCCATCGTGGTAGGTCTGCGCCTCATCGTATATCTTCCGGACTTCTTTTGTATAGCTTTCTCGGTCCGCCTCAAATTTGGACCGCTCATCCTTCCCTAAGATGACCATAAAGCCCACGCAGTTTTTTCTTGCGTAGAGCGCGCAGAGCGTTTTACCGCCCCGGCGGTATTTATACTCATAGTCCCAGGCTTTGCCGCCCTTATCCCACAGGTGGTCCATCTCGTATCGTTCATCGATCCAAGCACACAGCTTACCCCATACATCGTACAGGGATTTTCCCACCAAGGCCGTCATTTCTTCTTCGTTGGGTATCACAGTAAGCACAGCAGTCCTCCTATGGCGCTTTTCCTCATTCCCTCCACTCCGGGAGCCCGTAGTCCGGGAAGACGGCGGTGATCCGCCAGTCCTCCCAGGTGCGGCCGCTGCCGCTGCCCTGTTTCCTCCTAGGCATTCAGGATGGTGCCGCCGCAGACCACCATATCCCCCCGGTAAAGCACCACCGCCTGACCCGGCGTGGCCGCTCGCTGGGGCTCCCAGAACCGGAGACGCAGCCGCTCCTCATCGGGGAGGTAGACCGCCTGGGCCTCGGCCAGCTCCTGGGAATAGCGGACGCGGGCCCGGACCGGCAGCGGCCGGTAAAAGGCATCCTCCGGCAGGGAGAGGAAGTTCACATCCCCGGCGATGACCCGGCGGCTGTAAAGAAGGGATTCGTCCTCCACCAGGGTGACGGTGTTTTTCTCCGGGTCGATGGCCCGGACGAACATGGGCCGCCCCAAAGCGATGCCCAGGCCCTTCCGCTGGCCGATGGTGTAGCAGCCGATGCCCCGGTGCTTCCCCAGGGGGTTCCCCTCCCGGTCCACGAACCACCCCTCCGGCTGGGCCTCCCCGGTGTACCGCCGGATGAAGGCGGCGTAGTCCCCGTCCGGGACAAAGCAGATGTCCTGGCTGTCCGGCTTTTTTGCCACCGGCAGGCCGCTTTCCTCCGCGAAGCGCCGTATCTCCTCCTTAGAATACTCCCCGCAGGGAAGGAGGAGACGGGAAAGGACCCCCTGGGTGACCGTGTAGAGGACGTAGCTCTGGTCCTTTTTGGGGTCCTTCCCCCGGCAGAGGAGATACCGGCCGGTCTTCAGCCCCCGCGTCACACGGGCGTAGTGGCCGGTGGCGATGTAGTCGCAGCCGATCTCCAGGGCCCGGCGGAGGAAAGCGTCAAACTTCAGGCAGCGGTTGCAGAGGATGCAGGGGTTGGGGGTGCGGCCCCGGCGGTATTCCGCAATAAAGGGCTCCACCACCTCCCGGCGGAACCGGTCCTTAAAGTTCAGGACATAGTGGGGGATGCCCAGGGCATGGCAGACCATCCGGGCGTCGTTTACATCGTCCAGGCCGCAGCAGCGGCTGTCCCCCGTCTCCTCCTCCCACAGCTTCATGGTGGCGCCGATGACCTCGTACCCCTGGCGCTGCAAGAGCCAAGCGGCCACCGAGCTGTCCACCCCGCCGCTCATCCCCACCAGGACCTTTTTCTTCATCTTCCGCACCTCACCCTTCATCCTCGGTCACTTCTTCCCCATCCTCCGGCGGATGGGGAAGTGACCAAATGAGGAGTTTTAGCCAATCTGGGGCTTCGCCCCAGCCCCCACTTCTTTTTCTTTTCACGGGAAAAGAAAAAGAAGCAAAAAGAAAAGCGGCCAAAGCATTTACAACACAGTGGATTGACTCAAAATCTGCGTGATTTGGACACTTCCGACGGATGACCCAGAAAGAGGCTCTCAGCCCTCCGCCAGGATCTCCTCCATACAGTCGGCCACAAAGGCCAGGTCCTCCCGCGTGACGTCGTGGTTGGTGACAAAGCGCAGCTCCCCGGCGGAGATGCCGTTGATCTTGATGCCCCGCTCCAAGAGCTTTTCCGGGAGGGCCTCCACCAGCTCTTTGGGGTGGTCCAGGGTGAAGAACACCATGTTGATCTGGATGCCGTCCTCCTTGACGTGGACGCCGGGTATTTTTGCCAGGCGCCGGCGGAGCCAAGCGGCATTCTCGTGGTCGGTCCGCAAGCAGGCGGGCATCTCCGTCAGGGCGAGGATACCGGCGGCGGCCAGGATGCCGCACTGGCGCATACCGCCCCCCAGGATCTTCCGGTTCTTCCGGGCCCGTTCGATGAACTCCCGGCTCCCGGCCAGCATGGAGCCCACCGGGGCGCAGAGGCCCTTGGAGAGGCAGAACATCACCGTATCGGTGTATTTTGTGATGGCGGCGGGGTCCACGCCCAAAGCCTCGGCGGCGTTGAAGAGCCGGGCCCCGTCCATGTGGACCGAAAGGCCGCGGGCCTTGGCGGTCTCGTAGACCTTTTCCATCACATCCAGGGGGACCACCTTGCCGGTAGCCAGAGCGTTTTCGATGCACAGGAGGGTGGTGGGCGGGCAGTGGATGTCATCCTCCCGGATAGCCCGCTCCAAAAGCTCCGGATAGATGATGTCGTCGGGGCTGTCCACCGGGTCAAGGATCACCCCGGAGAGAACGGCGGCGGCCCCCACCTCGTGGACAAAGACGTGGGCGTTGCGGCCGCAGATGACGTCATCCCCCCGCTTTGTGTGGGTCATGATGGCAAGCTGGTTCCCCATGGTGCCGGAGGGGACAAAGAGGGCGGCCTCCTTGCCGGATCTTTCCGCCGCCAGGGCCTCCAGGCGGTTGACGGTGGGATCGTCGCCGTAAACGTCGTCCCCCACCGGGGCCTCGGCCATCACCCGGCGCATCTCCGGGGTGGGCTGGGTGACGGTATCGCTGCGGATGTCGATGATCTTGTTCATTGGGGATACCTCCTGTTTCTGATGGATGATATTGTTTGAAAAACCGCTTCGTTCGTGGTATACTGGGGGAAATGACGGAAAGGAGCTGCTTTGTGATGGATGAGAATGTAAAGGCCGCCCGGATGGCGACGCTGGCGCGTGTAGCCAAGGCCCTGGGGGAAAACCGGATGGAGGCCCAGGTGGTGGAGAGCCGGGAGGCGCTGCTGGAGGCTCTGAAGGAGCTGCTGCCCAAGGGGGCGTCCGTTGCCAGCGGCGGCTCCATGACCCTGGCGGAGACCGGGGTAAACGACCTGCTGCAAAGCGGGGACTACGACTTCTACTTCCGGGGGCGCACCGGGGAGGACGGACAGCCGGTGGATGTCTACCGGGCCGCCTTCTCCTGCGACTGGTACTTTTCCAGCTCCAACGCCATCACCGAGGACGGCTGCCTCTACAACGTGGACGGCAACGCCAACCGTGTGGCGGCCCTCTGCTACGGGCCAAAGAAGGTGGTCATCATCGCCGGGTACAACAAGATCGTCCGGAACCTCCACGCCGCGGCGGAGCGGGTGCGGGCTATTGCCGCCCCGGCCAACTGCATCCGCCTGGAGCGGAAGACCCCCTGCGCCGTCACCGGCCGGTGCATGGACTGCAAGAGCCCGGACCACATCTGCTGCGATACGGTGATCCACCGCTTCCAGCGGGACCCGGACCGGATCAAGGTGTTCCTGCTGCCGGAGGACTACGGGTATTAAACAGCTCACCGCACTGTCCCCTCCCCCCGCCGGGAGGGGATTTTTTGACACTTCAAAATGCTGCCGATCCTTGGATGAGCCGCCGCATTGCAAAATACACAGGGTCGTTCTTCTTTTTGCTTCTTTTTCTTCTTTCGCAAGAAGAAAAAGAAGGCGGGGCTGGGCGGCAGCCCAGATTGGCAGTTTTTGCCGTTAATCCGGAAAAAACCGCCCCAGGAGGCCCACCACCAGCAGGCCCATCTCCTTGGTGCGCAGGAGGATATTCAGCAGGGCGTAGACCACCGCTCCCGCCAGAGCCGCCAGGAGGAAGGCCGGGGGGACCGACTCCAGCTTGCTGTACAGCAGGTCATAGAGGGGGGAGGCCACCAGACACATCCCGGCGGTGGCCAAGGCCATCTTCACCAGGCTGGCGAAGATACGGCCCAGACCCAGCCGGCCGATGCGCCGCCGGAGGAGCACAAGGAGCATCACCAGGGTGACGCCGCCGGAGATGGTGGTGGCTAGGGCCAGGCCCTTGTGGGCCATGGGCTTTATGAGGATGAGGTTCAGGCCGATATTGATAAGGATAGCCAGAACGGAATTGACGGTGGGGGTGACGGTGTCCTCGATGGCGTAAAAGAGGTTCAGGGCCACCTCCTTGATGCTGAAAAAGATGAGGCCGATGGCGTAGAAGGTCACTACCTCGGCGGTGCGCTGGGTATCGTAGGCGGTAAAGGCCCCCCGCTGGAAGAGCATCCCCACGATCTCCTCCGAGAAGAGGATCACACCGGCGGAGATGGGCAGCACCATCAGGGACATGAGCCCCACGCTGCGGGCAAAGGTGCGTTTTAATTTGCGGTGGCTCTTCATGGCGGAAAGGCGGGACATCTGGGGGAAGGCGGCGGTGGTGACCGAGATGACGAACACCGCCGTCACAAAGCCGATGACCCGGTTGCCGTAGCTGAGGGCGGAGATGCTGCCGGCGGGAAGGACCGAGGCGATGGTGCGGTCGATCATGGTGTTCAGCTCGGTGATGGCCTTGCCCAGGAAGATGGGCACCACCACCAGCAGCAGGCGGCGGATCTCCGGGGTGCGGAAGTTAAAATTAGGGCGGTAGGAGAAGCGGTTGCGCTTGGCGGCCAGGTAGAGCATCAAAAAGGAGGAGAAGTAGCCGGCCACCACGCCCCACCCCAGGATCTCCTGACCATGCTCCACCGAAAGGAACATGGAAGCGATGACGCAGATATTGAGGGGGGCGCTCACCATCCCCACCGCGAAGTAGCTGCCGTGGATCTGGAGATACCCCTGGAGGATGAAATAGACCCCGATAAAAATCAGCGAGATAATGATAACCTGGGAGAAGGAGATGGCGATCTCCAGCGTCTCCCCCTCAAACCCCAGGGCGAAAAGCTTCACGATAGGGCGCTTGAAGAGCCAGAACAGGCACATGATGGCGACGGAGATCAGCAGCACCATGGTGATGACCGTATCGGTGAACCGCCGCAGCCGCCGGGGATTCTGCTGCTGGATGCGGGAATAGCTGGAGATATAGCTTGTGAGCATGGCGGAGCCGATCCCCGCGAAGATGATGGTAGGGATGGAAAAGGCCACAAAGTAGGCGTCGCTTACCGGGCTGGCCCCGTAGACATAGGCCAGGGACATCTCCCGCCCAAAGCCCAGGCCCTTGGCCAAGGCGGTGGTAAAGATCAGGATGACGGCATAGGAGGCGGTGCTTCCTCGCTTTTTCTTCGCCACCGGAGATGTCCCCCCTTTCTGTCTCTGTTTCGGTCCGTCCCTGCGCCGTCAGCGGAGCACGCCGAAGTTGGCCACCGGCCACAGGGTAAAGCGGGCCTTGCCGCTGATCTTCTCCCCGGCGATATAGGGTTCGTTCCACATCCGGGCGTCGTTGGAGCCGCTGCGGTTATCCCCCAGGAAGAGGTAGTGCCCCTCCGGGACGGTGAAATCGGCGGCCATGGCGGAGGGGTAGAAGACATAGGGTTCCTCCACCGGCTCCCCGTTGAGGGTCATTTTTCCCTTCTCGTCCAGCACCACATGGTCCCCCGGCAGGCCCACCAGGCGCTTCACCAGAGTGAGGCCCAGCTCGTCGGAATCGAAGACCACGATGTCCCCTCGCTGGAGCTTTTCCGGGTCGTGCACGCGGGTGGCAAAGAGGATGCTGGCCTTATCGATGGTGGGGATCATGGAGCCGCTGGGCACCACCACAAAGAAGAACAAAAATTTGATGATGAAGAGCAGGGCCAGCACTTCCACCCCAAAGGGGATGACCCACTCCCGCAGGAACTTTTCCAGGGGCTTTTTTGTTTCCTCCCCCTCCGGCCGGTCCTTTTCTTCCTCCGCCGGCGGCGGGACCTGCTGTTCCTCCTGCTGCCGGAGCTGCTGTTTTTCCTGTTCCATGGGCGGTCTCCTCCTCTTTTCCCAGAAAATATTTCCCAGGGAATACTTTCCCATATTGTTTTATTATACCCGATTCCGGGGCGTGAGACAACAAAAAAATTTCTCCCGGAGCAGCCGGGAGAAATTTTTGTTTCTGAATAAAGAAGGGATCATCCCTCCCAGATCTCGGAAAGGAAGCTCTTGCCCCGGACATCCGCCTTGACGCCCAGGTACTCCGCCACGGTGGCGGCGATGTGGGCGTAGGTATCCCGCGTGCCCAGGTTGGCGCCGGCCCGGATGCCCTTGCTCCAGGCTACCATGGGGACGTGCTCCCTGGAGTGGTCGGTGCTGGGGGTGGAGGGGTCGCAGCCGTGGTCCGCGGTGATGATGAGCAGGTCCTCCTTCCGCAGGAGGGGCATCAGCTCCCCCAGCTGGACATCGAACTCGTTGAGGGCGTTGGTGTACCCCGGCACGTTGTTGCGGTGGCCGTAGACCATATCAAAATCCACCAGGTTCACAAAGCAGAGGCCGGAAAAATCCTTCTGGGCATAGCTGAAGGTCTTTTCCATCCCGTCGGCGTTGGACTTGGTGCGGACAAACTCGGTGATGCCCCGCCCAGCAAAGATGTCGTTGATCTTCCCCACGCCGATGCAGTCCAGGCCGGCGGCCCGGATGGCGTCCAGCATGGTGGACGCCGGGGGCTGGAGGGAGTAATCGTGGCGGTTGGCGGTGCGGGTGAACTCCGGCCAGACCCCCACAAAGGGCCGGGCGATGACCCGCCCCACCCCGTGCTCCCCGGTGAGCAGCTCGCGGGCGATCTCGCAGTACCGGTACAGCTCCGGCACCGGCACCACGTCCTCGTGGGCGGCGATCTGGAAGACGCTGTCGGCGGAGGTATAGACGATGAGCTTGCCGGTCTCCACGTGCTCCTTGCCGTAGTCCACCAGCAGCTGGGTGCCGGAATAAGGCTTGTTGCAGAGGACCCCCCGCCCGGTGCGGCGGCTGAACTCATCCAGAAGGTCCTGGGGGAACCCGTCCGGGTAGGTGGGCAGGGGCTTCGGGGAGATGACGCCGGAGATCTCCCAGTGGCCGATGGTGGTATCCTTCCCTTTGGAGGCCTCCGCCAGGCGGCCCACCGCACCGGCGGGGTGCTCCACCGGCGTGCCGCAGCCCACCCCTTCAATATTAAAGATGCCCAGGCGGCGCAAATTGGGAATATCCAGCTTCCCCGACCGGGCGCAGGCGGCCAGGGTGTTGCTCCCCGCATCGCCATAATCGGCGGAATCGGGCATTTCCCCGATCCCCACGCTGTCCAGAACGATCAGAAACACGCGGCGTTTGCTTTCCATAAATTCCTTTCCCTTCTCTCACATCTGCTTTTTCGGAGAGAGCACGGCACCCCTCCCCATTGTTTTCGTTATCTATCATAGCACGAAGCGGGGAAAGTTTCCAGCCGGAAACGGGAATTTGTCAGCATTACACAAAATGCGCCTCCTCCCCTTGGGCTTATTGCCGATTTTTTTCTTTGCTTCCCCTGGAAAAAACCGGATAAATCCCCATTTGGGTGTGGAAAAAGATGACAAATAGTAACAATTTTATCGATTGATTATTTGAAAATACGGGCTTTTTGACGAAAGTAATGATTGACAGCGGCGGAAAAGGAGGTTAAAATAATAGTGTCCACAGGAGCGGGGTTTTTATTCCGTTCCCAGTGCATAAAACAAGCGGATCTATATCAAAAACGAGGTCCGCGAACTGAAAGGGAGAAACACAATGAAAAAGTATCTTTCTGTCCTCCTGGCGGCCCTGATGGTCCTCACCATTATGGCCGGCTGCGGCGGGGGCAATGGTGGCAACACCAGCACCCCCAGCAACAACCCCTCTACCCCTGCCGATAACGGCGGTTCCGCCCCCAGCGGCAGCGAGCCCCTGAAGGTGGCCAACGTGGTCAACGGCAACCTGGGTGACAAGTCCTTCTTCGATTCCTGCGAGGCCGGCCTGAAGAAGCTCCAGGATGACGGCGTCATCACCTACAAGACCTTCGAGCTGGGCGCCACCGATGCCGACCAGCCCAAGTGGGTCTCCACTCTGGACGAGCTTTCCGCCGACGGCAGCTATGACCTCATCGTCTGCGGCACCTACCAGATGGACGCCATCCTCAACGACTGCGCGGCCAAGTACCCCGACCAGAAGTATTTCATCTACGATGCCGAAGTGGCGCAGCCCAACGTGGCCAGCATCACCTTCAAGCAGAACGACCTGGGGTATCTGGTGGGCACCGCTGCCGCCCTTATGACCACCTCCAGCATGGAGAAGATCAACCCTGAGAAGGTCATCGGCTTTGTGGGCGGCGAGGACGGCCCCGTTATCAACGACTTCCTCACCGGCTTCATTCAGGGCGCCCAGGCGGCCGACCCCGAAGTGAAGATCGACACCCAGTACGTGGGCAACTTCTACGACACCGGCAAGGGCAAGGAGATCGCCAATGTTATGGTGAACAACAAGTGTGACGTCATCTGGGGCGTTGCCGGCGGCGCCGGCAACGGGGCGGCTGAAGCCGCCGCCGAAAAAGACATCTGGTTCATCGGCGTTGACTCCGACCAGGAGGCCACCTTCTCCGCCAACCAGCCTCAGATGGCCGCTGTGACCATCTTCTCCGGCCTCAAGAACTGCGGCGACGGCATCATCTACATGATGGGCAAGCTGAAGGACGGCTCCATCGAGTGGGGCAAGACCACCCAGCTGGGCATCGCGGAAGGCGGCGTCGGCCTCACCAGCGGCGGCAACTTTGCGAAGCTCCCCGATAACATCAAGAAGGCTCTGGACGATGTGGCCCCCAAGGTCACCTCCGGCGAGATCAAAGTGGACACCGCTTTTGACGAGTCCTTCGACATCAAGGGCCTGCGCGACTCCGTCCGTCCCTGATCTCCGTTACTTACAACTAAATCCTGTAGCGTAACTTGCAAGGGGGAGCTGTCACCGCGGCTCCCCCTTTTCCCAAAAACAGCTCCTGCCCACCTGGGAGCCGGCGTTTTTTGAGGGATGCCGCTCCTGGGCCTGACAACACACCTGAGAGGAGGAAATCGTATGGCGGACACCAACATTGCCGTTTTGATGAAGGGGATCACCAAGGTGTACCCCAACGGCATCGCGGCAAACCAAAGCGTTGATTTCTCGGTAAACAGGGGCGAGATCCACGCCCTGATGGGAGAAAACGGCGCCGGAAAATCCACCCTGATGAAGATGCTCTTCGGCCTGGAGCAGCCCACCGAAGGGGAGATCATCATCAACGGGGAGCCGGTAAGCCTCACCTCCCCCACCGTGGCCATCTCCAAGGGGATCGGCATGGTGCACCAGCACTTTATGCTCGTCCCCTCCCTGACGGTGGCGGAGAACATCGTCCTGGGGATGGAGCCCACCAAGGGCGCTTTCATCGACTACGCCGAGGCGGTGCGCATCACCAAGGAGTTCTCGGAAAAATACAACCTCCACGTGGAGCCGGATGCCAAGGTCATGGACATCCCCGTGGGCATGAAGCAGAAGGTGGAGATCCTCAAGGCCCTGGTCCGCGGGGCCAAGATCCTCATCCTGGATGAGCCCACCGCCGTCCTCACCAGCCAGGAGACCGCCGAGCTCTTCAAGGAGCTGATCCACTTTAAGGAGCAGGGGCACACTATCATCTTCATCTCCCACAAGCTCAAGGAGATCAAGCAGATCACCGACCGCATGACCATCATGCGGGGCGGCAAGTCCATGGGCGTCTTCAACACCGCCGATGTCTCGGAGCAGGACATCTCCCGCCTGATGGTGGGCCGGGACGTGGTGCTGAAGGTGGAAAAGGAAAAGGCCGAGCCCACCGATACCGTCCTCAAGGTGGAGGACGTCCACTACGAGAACGAGTACGGCAAAAAGATGCTGAACGGTGTCTCCTTTACGGTGCGCAAGGGGGAGATCCTGGGCATCGCCGGGGTGGAGGGCAACGGCCAGCGGGAGCTGGTGAGCATGCTCTTCGATATGGTCCCCCCGGATTCCGGCACCATCACCGTGGAGGGGCAGACCGTCACCGGCAAGGGGCAGTCCTTCATCCGGGAGCTGGGAGTTTCCCACATCCCGGAGGACCGGATGACCTACGGCGCGGCGGGCACCGCCTCCATCGAGGAAAACCTCATCTCGGACCGCTTTGAGAAGCCCGCTTTCAACAAAGGGCTGCTCTTTGACATGGACGCCATCCACAAGACCAGCGACCAGCTGATCCAGGATTACCTCATCCTCTGCCGCAGCGGCAAGCAGCAGGTGAAGATGCTCTCCGGCGGCAACATCCAGAAGGTAGTGGTGGCCCGTGAGTTCTCCTGCGACCCCAAGCTCATCATCGCCGACCAGCCCACCCGCGGCATCGACGTGGGCGCCACCGAGTTTATCCGCAAAAAGCTGGTGGAGCTGAGCCGGAACGGCGCCGCCGTGCTGCTGGTCTCCGCCGACCTCAACGAGGTGATGGAGCTTTCCGACAGCCTGATGGTCTTCTGCGGCGGTGAGATCGTCGCCTACTTTGAAGACACCTCCACCCTGAGCGATGAGGAAATGGGCGAATATATGCTGGGCCTCAAGCGCCAGTCCCCGGAGGAGATAAGGAGGGTTTTCCATGCGTAAGAACCTGAAATTTGAGATCATCCGCGGCGCCGCCTCCATCCTGCTGGCCCTGGCCGTGGCGATGATCTTCATCTTCATCATCAGCGATGTCCCCTTCGAGGCCCTCTACAACCTGATCATCGGACCCTTCACAAAGCTGCGGTACCTGTGGCTCATCCTGGAGCGGATGATCCCCATCGTCTTTACCGGCCTTGGGGTCTGCGTCATGTTCCAGGCCAACCAGTTCAACCTGGCCGGTGAGGGGACCCTCTTCTTCGGCGGCCTGGTGGCGGCGGCGGTAGCCATCTACCTGCCCATGCCCCCGGTGCTGCACATCATCGTCTGCATCGTCATCGCCTCGGTGGTGGCGGCAGCGGCCATGCTCATCCCCGCCCTCCTGAAGACCAAGCTGGGGGCCAGCGAGATGGTATCCTCCCTGATGCTCAACTACATCCTCCTGCAGCTGGGGGTCTACATCCTCAACTGGCATATGGCGGACCGCACCCAGGGCGCCACCATGTCCCACCTCTTCCAGGATACCGCCCGCATCCCCACCCTGGTCCCCCGCACCAACCTCAGCTGGGGCATCATCATCGCCCTGGCAATGACCGCCTTGGTGGCCCTCTTTATGTACCGCACCAAGTGGGGCTACGCCATCCGCATGGTGGGCCAGAACCAGAGCTTCGCCAAATACTCCGGCATCAAGGTGGCCGGGACCATCGTCCTCTGCCAGGTCATCGGCGGTCTCCTCTCCGGCATGGGGGGCGCGGTGGAAGTGCTGGGATACTACGACCGCTTTAAGTGGCGGCAGCTCCCCGGCTACGGCTGGGACGGCGTCACCATCGCCATCCTCGCCAAGAATAATCCCGTCTTCATCCCCTTTGCCGCCTTCTTTATGTCCTACCTGAAGCAGGGCTGCAACCTGATGCAGACCTATACCGATGTCCCCGCCGAGATGCTCAGCATCATCCAGGCGGTGATCTTCCTGTTCTTCGCCGCCGAGCAGTTCCTCAGCAAGTACCGCCAGAAGCTGGTGGTAAAGGGCGCCAAGGAAGAGCTGGCCGAAAAGAAGGCCGAGGGCGGCCAGAAAGGAGCTGAGGCGTAATGTTGAATCAACTCATCGGCATCATCTTCTCGGAGACCTTCGTCTTCTCCATCTTCCGCATCACCACCCCCATCCTCTTCGCCGCCCTGGCGGCTGTCATAGCGGAGCGGGCCGGCGTCACCAACATCGGTCTGGAAGGCATCATGATGATCTCCGCCCTCACCGGCGTCATCTTCTCCGCCAAGCTCCAGAGCGCCTGGCTGGGCCTTCTGTTCGCCATTCTGCTGGGGGTCCTCACCGCCCTGATGATCGGCTTCTTTGCCCTGAAGCTGAAGACCGACATCATCCTGGCCGGTATCGCGGTGAATATGCTGGGCAACGGCGGCACCATCTTCGTGATGTTCCTAGTCTCCGGTGACCGGGGCTATTCCGCCAACCTGGCCAGCAAGGTGATGCCCGCCATCAATATCCCCATCCTCCAGAACATCCCCATCCTGGGCAAGATCCTCTCCGGACACAACATCCTCACCTACTTTGCCTTTATCTGCGTCCTGCTGGTGTGGATCCTCCTCTATAAGACCCCCATGGGCCTCCAGATCCGGGCGGTGGGCGAGAGCCCCAACGCCGCCGATTCGGTGGGCGTCAGCGTCAACCGCATCAAGTACATCGCCCTGGGCCTCTCCGGGGCCCTGGCCGGCATGGGCGGCGCCTTCATGTCCATGGGCTATATGTCCAGCTTCAACACCAACATGACCGCCGGCCGCGGCTTCATCGCCCTGGCCGCCGAGGCCATGGGCCGGGCCGAGCCTGTCGGCACCATGCTCACCTCCCTCCTCTTCGGCTTTGCCGACGCCCTGGCAAACAATATGCAGAGCCTGGGCCTGCCTCAGGAGCTGGTAGCCATGACCCCCTATGTCTTCACCGTGGTGGGCCTGGCGATCTACGCCGCCAGCACCCTCAAGAAGAACCGGAAGAAGCTGGAGTGATCCTCTTCTTTTCCTGAAAAATGCGGGCCTGCCCTGCGCCCCCTCCGGGGTGGGGCAGGCCCCTTTCCTTCCGGCCGCATCATGAGATTTCTCCTATTCGGCTCCGGCCTGTCCGCGGTATAATCGTGTATAACAAACGAGAAAGGACGTGCGCTATGACAAAACCCATCCCCGTCATCCTGGACGGCGACCCCGGCCACGACGACGCCATCGCCTGGGTGCTGGCAAAGGCCAGCCCCAGCCTGAAGATCCTGGCTGTCACCTCGGTGTGCGGCAACCAGATCATCGAAAAGACCACCTACAACGCCATGCGGATCATGACCCTCATCGGTCTGCGGGTCCCCATGGCAAAGGGGATCGCCAACCCCCTCATCGCGGACCCCATCATCGCCCCGGTGGTCCACGGAAAATCCGGCCTGGACGGCCCCGCCCTGCCGGAGCCGGACTTTGAGCTCTCCCCTCTTTCCGCGGTGGAGCTGATGGCCAAGGTCATCGCCGAAAGCGACGAGCCGGTGACATTGGTCCCCACCGGGCCCCTGACCAACGTGGCGGGGCTGCTGATGGCCCACCCGGAGCTGAAAGAAAAGATCGCCCGCATCTCCATTATGGGGGGCGGCATCAAGATGGGCAACTGGACCCCCGCCGCGGAGTTCAACATCCTGGTGGACCCCCACTCCGCCCGGCTGGTGTTCCGGTCCGGCATCCCCATCCTGATGGCGGGGCTGGACGTCACCGAAAAGGCCCTGGTCTGCCCGGAGGACTTTACCCGCATCCGGGCGGTGGGCAACCCGGTGGCGGTGACGGTGGCCGACTGGCTGGAGTTCTTCTACCAGTTCCACAAGACCATGGACTACCCCGGCGCCCCCATCCACGACGCGGTGGCGGTGGCGGCCCTGGTGAAGCCGGAGATCCTCACCATGCGGGAGATGTACGTGGATGTGGAGGTATCCGGCGACTACTGCAAGGGCTGCACCGTGGGGGACTGGTTCGGCACCAGCGGCAAAAAGCCCAACACCACCGTCCTGCTGGACATCGACCGGGAGGCCTTTGTGGACCTGCTGGTGGAGGCGGTAAAGACCTACGGGGAGGGAAACTAAATGAGCGAGAAAAAAATACCGGTCATCATCGACTGCGACCCTGGGTGTGACGACACCGCCGCCCTGCTCCTGGCCTTCCGGTGCCCGGAGTTTGATATTCGGGCCGTCACCACCGTATCCGGAAATGTATCCCTGGATAAGACCACCTACAATGCCCTGCGGGTGACCGAAGTCATCGGCACCGATGTCCCGGTCCACGCCGGGGCGGACCGGCCCATGTTCCGGGAGCCGGTGTACGCCCCCCACGTCCACGGGGAGGACGGCCTGCTGGGCATCGGCCTGCCCGCGCCGAAGAAGACGGCCTCCTCCGTCCACGCCTGGGACGCCATCTACCGGGAGGCGGAGGCCCAGAAGGGGGAACTGGAGATCATCGCGGTGGGACCTCTCACCAACCTGGGCATCGCCCTGGCAAAGTACGGCGACCTGGCGGAAAAGATCAAGCGCATCGTCATCATGGGCGGGGCCGCCCAGGGGGGGAACGTCACCCCCTGCGCCGAGTTTAACATCTACGTGGACCCGGAGGCCGCCGACCTGGTGATGAAGTCCGGCATCCCCCTGTGTGTCTGCGGCCTGGACGTGACCCTGAAAGCCTACCTGACGGCGGCGGAGATCCGAGAGATCAAGGCCATGGGCACCCCCCAGGGGTCGCTCTTCGGGGCGGTGACGGAGCAGAACTGCGAGAAGGTCTTCTGCCCGGCAGGCGCCCCCCTCCACGACCCGGCGGCGGTGCTCTTCGCCGCCTATCCCGACCTGTTCACCGCCCAGCGGTGCTGGATGCGGGTGGAGACCGCCGGTGAGCTGACCCGCGGCAAAACGGTGACCGACTGCTGGTCCGACGCCCAGAAGGAGGCCAATGTGGACCTGGTGCTGGATCTGGACCGGGAAAGGTTCGCCGCCAAGGTGAAGGCGCTGATGGCGGAGTATTGACCGAAGGAGGGCCCCCTCTCCCCTCCGCCCCGGAATTTGTAAACATTTTGGGAATTTCCCTGCTTTTTCCATCCGGCGGCTTGTTTTCCCTTCAAAAATCGGTTACAATAAAAAGCAAGGTATGGGGTATTTTCTCCCCTATCCGAAAATTCTGTTGAAACGGGGGGCAGACAATGGCTTCACATGAACCGACCATTTCCTTTTCCATCGCCGAGGACCGGGAAAAGGAGGTCCGAAAGATCCTCACCACGGTGTACGAAGCTCTGCGCCAGAAGGGCTACAACCCCATCAACCAGATCGTGGGGTACATCCTCTCGGAGGACCCCACCTACATCACCACCTACAACAACGCCCGCAGCCTCATCCGGCACATCGACCGGGATGAGCTGCTGCAGATGCTTCTGAAATCCTATCTGAACGTATAAAAAAGCCGCGCCGTCTGTAGGGAACTATGGACGGTGCTTTTTTGTTTGAAAAAGGGGGAGCTTTTGGCCATGGGACTGCTGGACCGCTTTAAGAAAGGAAAGACCGGAGAGAAAGAGACCTCCGCGCTGCTGCCGGAGGCCGATACCGCCGGGAAGCTGCTCTTCACGCGGGAGCGCCTCAGTGGCGAGGAGCTGCGGGAGGCCGTCACCCGGCGCTTCGGCCCGGAGGCCCTGGGGGAACTGAGCCAGGACCACCCGGTGGTCACCTCCTTCCTGGTGCGGCTGGAGGGGGTGGAGTTCTGGTGCGCCTATATGGCCCTGCCCCTCCCCCCGGAGGAAGGGGATATTTCCCGGATGCTGGAGTACAGCCCGTTCCTGAATCAGGAGGAGCGCGCGGCCCTGGCGGAGCAGAAGTCCTTCCTTCTGGTGGCCCAGAAGGGGGGCGGGACGGCCCCGGAGAAAAAGCGCACCGTCTGCCGCCTCTTTACCCGCCTGTGCGGCGCGCTGATGGAGCTGGAGGGGTCTGCCGCCTACCTGAACAACAGCGCCCATCTGCTGGTGGGACGGACCTTTTTCCTCCAGCACACTGCCATCCTGGAGCAGAACCTGGGGGACCCGGAGTACTTCCCCGCCCCACTGTGGATCGCCCTCTCCCAAGCAGACAACCACGGCCATACCGCCATCGGCACCGACGGCCTTTCCGCCTTCGGCTTCCCGGAGCTGTTCTTCCTGGACCCCAGCGAGGAACGGGCTTCGGTCTATCAAAAGCTCTGGCTCATGTCCATCTTCCAGATCACCGGCAAGGCGGTGTACCGGGAGGGGGACACCATCGCCTTCGACCCGGATAAGCCCCCCGCGGTCGTGAAGCGGCTCCAGGACCGGCTGGCGGTCATTGGGGGATAGGGACATCATCTTCTCTTTGCGGTCTCAAATCCAAATCGTTTACAACCGGTGGAAAGTGTGGTATACTAAGTCTATCAAGAACATCTGTGAAGGAGGTCCGCCCAATGGCAGAGACCAAAATGCCCCTCTACAAGGGGAAGCCCCTGGTGCGCAGCGGAAACACCGTCTACTACGGACATCCGGCGGAAAAATACGTCGCCATGCTCCAGATCCTGGGCACCAGCGGCGAGGTGGCCGGAGTCCCCATCTCCGACCGGGTGCTGGTGCAGATCCTCTCCACCGACGAGAGCCTGCCCCCCATGCAGCGCATCATCAAAAAGGCGGAGAAAAAGGGCATCTATCAGGCCCTGAACATCGCCAGCATCTGGCTGGAGCGGAGCCTCAAAGAGGCGTAACGTCCTCTCTCCCGCTACCGATAAAAGCACCTGACGGGATATTCCGTCAGGTGCTTTTTGCTATTCCCTCATAAAGCAGGCGGTGGGGGCACAGGCTGGCCGGAAACACAGTTCATGTACCGCGTGCCAGTCTCCGGGTTTTGGAAGATCCCCTTGGCCCTGCCCTCCAGGTCCACCAAATACTGGGTAATATAGTAGGTCTGGTGGGTCGTGCAGACGGCAAAACTCTCCCGTTCCATCCGGCTCCCCAGGCTGGAAAGCCATTTGGGATCCAGATGGGAGAAGGCGGCTTCTCCGAAGGGGAAGCGAAGGATAAATTCGCTATCCCCGGCCCGGATGCCGCAGCGGAGGAAACCCTCCGGGTCCTCCAGGCCCCAAGCGGTTGGCCGAAGGATAGCCTTGTTTCTCTCCAGGCCCTCCGGGTCCAGAAGGATACCAGCAATATTCCACCTCTTTTGAAGCGCCTCCGGATCCTGGCTGTCCTCCTGCAAGTCCTGGTCATTCTCTGGGGAGATGAAGTGATATTCCATCTCCGGCAGGGTCCGGCCCTCCTGAAGCTCCCGGCGAAGGGTGACAAACTCGTGGTCCATAGGCACCAGAGCAAGGCCACGGTCCGCCGCTGCCAGCGCACCAGCTTGGTCCCCAAAGTGGGCCCGGAGCCTGCCCAACTGAAGCCAGTTCCACGGGTAATCCGGCTCCGCCACCGCCCCCTTTTCATGGTAGGCCAAAGAGCGTTCCGGCTTCCCACAGTACAGCAGCGCCACAGCGTACCGGTAGTACCAGGCGCCGCAGTCCCCAGCGTTCTTTTCGGAATGGGCCATCCACTGGACAGACTTGTAGTAGTTGGGGTATCCCCCCATGTTGTTCCAGGCATAGGCCTTCCAAAGGGCCAGCTCCCGGTCCTCCTGTGCCTGCTCCACGGTGAACCGCCCCGCCTGCACCCCGTCCCGGACCAGCCGTTCCAGGTAAAGGGCCATCCTGCAAAAATAGCCGCTGGTGCTGTCGGTCATGGATTCCAGCTCCTGTATATCCTTTGGCGTCAGTATCATTGCTTTCCTCCTCTATATACTGGTGGTGAGAAGATATTCTACCGAGGCGATCTTCACCGCCAGGCAGAAGAGCCGTGCGGCGGTGTTCAGTTCCTCCAGGGTGGGATAAGAAGGGGCGATGCGGATATTGGTATCCGCCGGATCGATGCCGTAGGGGAAGGCCGCCCCCGCCGCGGTGAGGACCACCCCCGCCTCCTTGCAGAGGGCGACGGTGCGCTTGGCGCAGCCGGGCATCGTCTCAAAGGAGATGAAGTACCCGCCCCTGGGCTTGGTCCACCGGGCGATCTCCAGCTCCCCAAGCTCTTCCTCCAGGATCCCCTCCACAAGCCGGAACTTGGGCCGGAGGATGGCGGCGTGCTTCTTCATGTGGGCCTTCATGTTCTCGTAGCTGCCGAAGAAGCGAACGTGCATCAGCTGGCTGATCTTATCGTAGCTGATGGTCTGGTTGGTGAGCTGACGCACCATATAGCGGATGTTCCGCCGGGAAGCGGCCACCGCCGCCAGCCCCGCCCCGGCAAAGGAGATCTTGGAGGTGGAACCGAAGATAAAGATCATGTCCTCCTTCCCCTTCTCCTTCAGGAGGGAGAAGAGGTCCAGAAGGGTATCCCCCTCGTCGTACAGGTCGTGGATGGTGTAGGCGTTGTCCCAGAAGATGCGGAAATCCCTGGCGGCGGGCCGGAGCTCCGCGAACCGCCGCACCACCCGGTCCGAATAGGTGACGCCGGTGGGATTGGAATACTTGGGGACGCACCAGATACCCTTCACCGCCGGGTCCTTCACCAGCTCCTCTACCTGGTCCATGTCCGGGCCCTCCGGAGTCATATCCACGTTGAGCATCTTGATGCCGAAGTGCTGGGTTATGGCGAAATGCCGGTCATACCCCGGCACCGGGCAGAGGAATTTGATCTCCGGTTCCTTGCACCAGGGTTTGTCCGAGCCGTACACCCCGGAGAGGAGGGCCCTGGTCATGCAGTCGTACATCATGTTGAGGCTGGAATTGCCCCCCACGATGATCTCGTCCTGCTCCACCCCCAGCATATCTGCTAAGAGCTTCCGGACCTCCGGCAGGCCGTCCAGAAAGCCGTAATTGCGGCAGTCGATGCCGCTTTCCGAAACCGCCCCCAGGCTGCTGCTGACGGTGTCCAGCATCCCCTGGCAGAGGTCCAGCTGGTCGGTGTTGGGTTTCCCGCGGGACATATCCAGGCGCAGCCCCTTCCTCTGGTACTCCCGGTACTCCCCCCGCAGCTTTTTCAGCAGGGCCTCCAGCTGCGGGACCGTAAGCTCTCCCAACGCGCCCATAGCGACGCCTCCCTTTTTCACAGATCACTTTCTTCCATTTTAGTATATCCGCCGGTCATTTGCAAGTTATTTTTTTGCATCCTGCACGTTTTGGCGGTTTATCCCAGGAAGGGTGGGTCCGGAAGGCCGTTTTTGTTTTTTATGCTTCCTGAAAGTTGCAGATAGAAAGATCCCCCCGGCGGGCGGGGGGATCGGGATACAGCTCTTATTCTTCCCAGTTGTGCCAGACGCTCTGGACATCGTCGTTGTCCTCCAGGAGGTCCAGGAGCTTGGCCATCTTGTCCGCCAGCTCCGGATCCGGGATGGCGGTGTAGGTGGAGGGGATGTAGGCGGCCTCGGCGGAGGTGAGGGTGTATCCCTTTGCCTCCAGGCCCTCCCGGACCGCCCGCAGGTCGGCGGTGGGGCAGAGCACCTCCACACAGCCCTCCTCGAAGTTCACGTCCTCCGCTCCCACATCGAAGCAGTCCTCCATCACCTTTTCCTCGTCCAGCTCCTCATCGGGGTTATCGATGAGGACCAGGCCGCTCTGGGTGAAGAGGAAGGAGACACAGCCGTTCTGCCCCAGGTTGCCGCCGCATTTATCAAAGTAGTGGCGCAGGTCCCCGGCGGTGCGGTTGCGGTTATCGGTGAGGGTCTCCACAATGACGGCGACGCCGGAGGGGCCGTAGCCCTCGTAGACGATCTCCTCGTAGGCGTCCTTGTTGTCGCTCCCCGCCGCCTTCTTGATGCAGCGCTCAATGTTGTCGTTGGGCATATTGCAGGCCTTGGCCTTGGCGATGCAGTCCCGGAGCTTGCCGTTGGAGGCGGGGTCGGCTCCCCCCTCCTTGACCGCTACCGAGATCTCCCTGGCCACCTTGGTGAAGACCTTCGCCCTGGCCGCATCGGAGGCGCCCTTCTTCCGCTTGATGTTGTTCCATTTGGAGTGTCCAGACATGAAATGACCGTCCTTTCGCACATCTCTACCGCAAAAATGCTCTGCCAAGCGAACAGGGCAGAGCATTCTTGAAGATCACTTGGAGGCGCCACCCGGATTTGAACCGGGGGTGAAGGTTTTGCAGACCTCTGCCTTACCACTTGGCTATGGCGCCGAAAATGGAGCGGGTTACGAGGCTCGAACTCGCTACCTCCACCTTGGCAAGGTGGCGCTCTACCAGATGAGCTAAACCCGCAAATGGCGACCCGGATGGGGTTCGAACCCACGACCTCTAGCGTGACAGGCTAGCGTTCTAACCAACTGAACTACCGGGCCAGAGTCCCTGACACCAGGGACGTAAACTATTATACTCTCAATCGCCGGCGGTGTCAACTGTTTTCTGCGCGATGATGGCAAAAAGTTCCTCCCGGCCAAAGACGAACCGCCGGGGACAGAAGTGGCAGCAGAGCTCCGCCTGTCCGTCCTCCTCCGCCATGGCCCGCAGCTCCCCGGCGTCCAGGGAGGCGAGGGCGGCGGCCATCCGCTCCCGGCTGCACCCGCAGCGGTACTCCACCGTCCGGGCCTCCAGGATGCGGGGGGCCATCCCCGCCAGGGTCCGGCCGGCGATCTCCTCCGGGCCAAGGCCGCCGGCGAGCATCCGGGTCACCGGCGGGAGAGCCATGGTGTTCTTTTCCACCTGGCTGATGTCCTCCTCCCCTGCCCCCGGCAGCAGCTGGAGGATATAGCCCCCCGCCGCCTGTACCGTCAGGTCCGGATTCACCAGCACCCCCAGGGCGCAGACGGTGGGCACCTGCTCGCTGACAGCGAAGTAGCTGGTGACATCCTCCGCGATCTCCCCGGAGACCAGAGGCACCAGCCCCACATAAGGCTCCCGCAGGCCCAGGTCCTTCACCACAAAGAGGTTCCCCCTCTTCCCCACCGCCCCGGAGACATCCAGCTTGCCCTGCCGGTTCAGGGGCAGCTCCACGACGGGGTTCTGGGCGTAGGCCTTGGCGTTGCCCAGGGCGTCCGCCACCGCGATCACCGAACCGGCGGGACCGTCGGCGGTGATCCGCAGGGTGACCGAATCCTTCTCCCCCTTCAGCATCGCCCCCATGATGGAGGCCGCCGTGAGGAGCCGTCCCGCCGCGGCGGTGACCACCGCGCTGGTCTGGTGATACCGCTCCAGCGTCCCCACCATATCGGTGGAATCCAAAGCGTAGCAGACGGCCATCCCGTTTTCCGAGATGGCCCGGATCAGTTTACCCATTCTTCATTCCCTCCTGGCGATGTAGACGATCCGTTCCTCCGCGGGGCCGGGGGGCGCATCGGTGTAGTCCCCCCGCAGCTCCAGCAGCCGGAACCCCTCCGCCTCCAGCAGCTCCCGGATCTCTTCCTGGGGGTAGGCACATTCCCGGAAACTCTCGCTGTACCGGCGGTACCGGTTTCCGCCCTCCCGGACGAAGAAATCCAGGAGGATCTCCACGCTGTCGTCCTGGGGGTCCAGAGTGTTCTGCCAGACACAGCAGACCTCCCCGGCCTCCCGGACAAAGGCGGCGCCCCCCAGCACCTCCCGGTGCTTGTAGGGGGTGTTCATGTCGAAGAGGAACAGCCCTCCCGGCTCGGTAAAGAGCCGCACCCGGTGGAAGACCCTGCGGAGGCTCTCCCGGTCCGGCAGGTGGTTGAGGCTGTCCAGGGTGCAGAGGGTGGTATTCACCGTCCCGTAGAGGTCCAGCTCCTCCATATCCTGGCAGAGGTAGAGGATGGGCGGCGTGACCCCGGCGCTTTTGTTCATGGCCTGGGTCAGCATCTCCTGGGAGCCGTCCACCGCGATGACCTCCGCCCCCAGCCGGGCCAGCTCTACCGCCAGGGAACCGGTACCACACGCCAAATCGAGGACAAGCCGAAACCTGCCCCCGTACTGTTCCGCCAGTCTTTTCAGATAGGCTCCGTGTCCCCGGTAATCCACATCCGCCGTCAAGGCATCGTAGTACCGGGCAAAAACTTCCTCATACCCCGCCATCGGTTTGGTCCGCCTGGTCCAGCCGCCGGAAGATCACCTCATACCCATCCACACCGTAGTTCAGCGAGCGGTTCACCCGGCTGATGGTGGCGGTGCTGGCCCCTGTGGCCTGGACGATGTCGCTGTACACCCGGTGGTCCCACAGCATCTTGGCCACCTGGAGCCGCTGGGAAATGGCCTTCAGCTCCGGCACGGTGCAAAGATCGTCAAAAAAACGGTCGCACTCCTCCATCGTCTCCAGAGAGAGCACAGCCTTGTAAAGATATTCCACGTTGGAATCCTTGAGCTTTGGATTCACGAGCTCACCTCCTATACAGTATCAGTTTACCATTTCAGCGCAAAAAAGTAAAGATGCTTTCCGGCAAAATTTAGGCGGAAAATTGTAAAGGCACCCAACCGCACTTTGGAAAAAACGACAAAACTTGCGGAGGCGAGACCGGGCCGCCGGGCTGTCTCTGTACGCCCCGACACAGATCTGCCCAACAGTGGGGACATGACCCACTGCCGGGCAGATCATTCTTCCTAAGATACAGCCCGCGCTTAGGCGGGGGCCGCAAACCGCCATGCCGCCTATCCCATGATCTATCCGCCGTAGGGCACCAGCTGGCCGGTGGTATCGTCCTTCTGGAAGGGCTGGGAATCCTTGATGCGCACGTAGATGGTGGCGATGAGAAGCTCTTCCTCCTCCGCCAGGGGGGTGAGGACCCCTTCCTCCCGGATCACGAAGGGCTGGGAGTTCTTCTGGCGGACATAGATGGTATCCAGCACCTCTTTCTTGCCATCGGTGGTGCGGCTCACCTCCACCACAAAGTAGGGCAGGTCGGTCATGGTATCCGCGTCCATCATGGTCACCCCATCCAGGAGGGTCAGCTCCACCTCACCTCCGGAGGTCATACCGGGCAGCACCCGGTTTTCCACCACCCGCTTGGCCGCCTCGCCGTCCTCGCACTTGGGGACCCGGAGGACCGTCACAGGGTAATAGTCGTCATCCCCTATGGTCTCCATATCCTTCACATTCAGAGCGAAGCCTTCATCATCGGCTAGCTCATCCAGGGAGGCCAGCACCTTCTGGATCACCACATTCAGGGCGCCTGTCTCGTCCTGGCAGCGGGGGTGGCGGATCATGTTATCCACCAGGATGGCCGCCACGACTACCGCCACCGTCACGGCGGCAATTATGACCAGCTTCTTTACATCCATCGGCTTTTTGTTGTCTTTTTTGTTGGACATGGCTTTTTTACTCCTTCATGATAAGGTGGGGAACCGGACATCCGCCGGACCCTATAATGAATCGGCTATGTAGCGGCTCAGGCCGTTCCCGATAGCTGCCGCACCGTCTGTATATCCTCCTGTATCCTCCGGGACAGCGCCTGGACCGATCCAAATTCCGACTCCGGGCGCAGAAAACGCAGCAGGGACACCGGAAGGCTCCGGCCGTAGAGGTCCCCCTGGTAATCCAGGATATAGGTCTCCATGGTAAGATTCGTCTCGTGGAGGGTGGGCTTTATCCCCACATTGGTGACACCGTTCCATTTTTTGCCGTCCACCTCTGCCTGGGACCAGTACACCCCCCGGCGGGGAATGGTGAAATCCGGCGGGAACAGCTGGTTGATGGTGGGCCAGGAGAGGGTGCGGGCCAGCCCCTTGCCGTGGACCACCTCCGCGGTGAGGGTGAAGGGGAGCCGGAGCATGGCGGCGGCTTCCTCTATCTTCCCTTCCCGGATGCACCGGCGGATGCGGGTGGAGCTGACCACCTCCCCCTGCCACAGCACCGGCGGCAGGGCCTCCACCCGGATGCCCAGGGGCGTGCAGAGGGCGCGCAGCTCCTCCACCCCGGCCCGGCCTCCCCGGCCAAAGTGGTAATTGAAGCCGCAGACCAGCACCTTGGCCCCCAGGACACCTCCCAGGAACTCCCGGACAAACTGCTCCGGCGTCATGGAGCAAAACTCCCCGAAGGCCGGGCAGATCACTTCCTCCACCCCCAGCTCCGCCAGGACGGCTTCCTTCTGTCCCTCCGTTTGCAGGAGGGTGAGGCCGCCCTTGGAGGCGGGCATGGCGGCATCCGGGCCCTCCGGCCGGAAGGTAAAGACACGGGGGGTCAGTCCCTCCCGCCGGGCAGCCTCCACCGCTGCCCGGATCACCGCCCGGTGGCCGAGATGCACCCCGTCAAAAAAGCCCAAAGCCACCGAGGACGGGGCCGCGCGGGGGGTGGTGAGATCCTGGGTAACCAGCAAGAAATGCTCAACTCCTTTTTATGGTGCCGATGGTCCCGGCGGAGGCGTAAGCCGGCGGGAGATCATCGGGATGGACGCAGGCGGCTTATTGGATGGGGGCGAACAGCTTCACGATCACCAGCTCCTCGGTGGAGGGCTCCACCCTGGCGAGGCCCAGGAAGCGGCTCGCCCCGCCCCCCTCGTAGATCCGAAGGGGCCCGGTGGTGTCCGGATGGCGCACCCTTCGGGTATCCAGCACCGCCCCGCTACAAAACATCCGGGCCTGGTGGGGGGAAAGGAACACCCGCCCGTACTGGGAGAAGGCGGCATCCACCGGAAGAAGGGCCTCCTCCAGCTTCCCCGCCTGGCAGATCTCCCGAAGCTCCTCCAGGGTGTGGCACTGGCTCTCGGTAAAGCCCAGGGTCTCGGTGCGGCGGAGGCTCTCCAGCACGCCGCCGCATCCCAGGGCCTCCCCCAGGTCGTGGCAGATGGTGCGGATGTAGGTGCCCTTGGAGCAGGTGACGTCAATGGTGCAGGTCCGCTCCGCCGGGTCAAAGTCCAGAAGCTCCAGGCGGTGGACGGTCACCTCCCGCAGGGGGCGCTCCACCTCCCTGCCCTTCCGGGCCAGGTCGTAGAGGCGTTTGCCGTCCACCCAGACGGCGGAGTACATGGGGGGCAGCTGCCGGATGTTCCCCCGCTGGGTCTCCAGGGCGGCCTCCAGGGCCTCCCTGGTGACGGGGGCATCGCTTTGCCGCAGCACCTTCCCGGTGATGTCCTGAGTATCGGTAGTGAGGCCGAAGCGGACCCCGGCGACATACCGCTTTTCCTGGGAGGGCATCAGGTCGATGGCCTTCACCGCCCGGCCGAAGAAGAGGGGCAGTACCCCGGTAGCCATGGGGTCCAGCGTCCCGCCGTGGCCCAGCTTGCGGCATTTGGTAATGCCCCGGCACTTGGCCACCACGTCAAAGGACGTCCAGTCCTGGGGCTTGTCGATACAGAGTATCCCTTCTGGCATGGGGCCTCCTTTATTTATTGCAGGGATTTTTGCTCGATATGCTCCCGCAGCGCTTGGAGATAGAAGCCGGACAGCGTATCCCCCGCCTGCGGCTTGTATGCCCGGATCACCTCCAGGGCGTCCTCCCGTCCGGCCAGGATCTCAATGCCTGGGAAGTAAAGAGAAACTGCGCCGACGCCGATCTCGGTGGTGTTAAAGGCACCGATATTCACCAAAAGGGGATAATCCAGCACCGTTTGCAGCAGAGCGGAGGTGGTCATGGACTCCAGCAGCTCCCGGTCCACCTCGCAGGCGGCGATCTTTGCCGGGAGGTCGGGCAGGGCCTTCCACTCCTCGCTCCCCGGCACCACCGGGTACCGGTAGGGCTGGTCGATCTGCCCGTTCTGCCCGCTTCTTCCGCCCAGGAAGAAGACCAGGGCGCAGATGCACAGGCAGACGGCCGCCCCGGAAAACAGGATGGCTTTTCTTTTCTTCATGGCTTCTCCTCTACAGGATCTCCTCCAGCTTTTTGGCGATCTGGGCGCCGTGCTGGATGGAGGCGTCGGCGATGAACCGGAGCTCCGGGCTGCGGCGCATCTGGAGGCGCCGGCCCAGCTCCCGGCGGATATACCCGGCCCCGCTGGTGAGGCCCTTCACGCTTTCCTCCGCCTTTTCCAGGCCGGAGACCGAGCTGACATACACCTTGCAGCTGGACTGGTCCCCGGAGAGGTCCACCTTTACGATGGAGAGGAGAGGGTCCACGCGGGGATCCTTGAGGCCCCGGAAAATATCGGTCAGCTCCCGGTGGATGTCCTCCCCCAGGCGTGCGGTCTTAAATGATGCCATAGCAACTCCTTATTCTGTGATCTCCTGGATCTCGTAGGCCTCGAAGATGTCGCCCTCCCGCAGGTCGGCGGTCTTCTCCAGGGTGATGCCGCACTCGTACCCGGCGGCCACTTCCTTCACATCGTCCTTGAAGCGTTTTAAACTGGCCAGCTTCACATCGGTGATGATGATGCCGTCCCGCACCAAGCGGATGTTGGCGCCTCTAGCGATCTTCCCTTCCAGGACGTAGCAGCCGGCCACCTTGCCCACGCCGGTGATGGTGTACACCTGGCGCACCTCGGCGCGGCCCAGGTCCACCTCCCTCGTCTTGGGAGCCAGCATCCCCTTCATGGCGGATTCCACATCCTCGATGAGGTCGTAGATGATGCGGTAGAGGTGGATCTCCACCCCGTCCCGGTCGGCGTTTTCCTTGGCGATGGGGTTGGGCCGGACGTTGAAGCCCACGATGATGGCCCCGGAGGCGGCGGCCAGCATCACATCGGATTCGCTCACCGCGCCCACGGCCCCGTGGATGACCTTCACCTTCACCTCGTCGTTGGAGAGCTTCTCCAGGGACTGGCGGACCGCTTCCACCGAGCCCTGGACATCCGCCTTGACGATGATGGGAAGCTGGAGCATCTCCTCCTCCGAGATATGCTCAAAGAGGTTATCCAGGGTGATCTTCTCCACCGAGTCGAACTGCACCTGCTTCTGCTCCTGGCGGCGCTTCTCCACCAGCTCGCGGGCCAGCTTCTCGTCCTCTACGGCGTTGAGCTGGTCCCCGGCGGCGGGGACCTCCGCCAGGCCGGTGATCTCCACCGGGACGGAGGGGCCGGCTTCGGTGACCCGCTCCCCCTTGTCGTTCATCATCACCCGGACGCGGCCCACTGCCGTTCCGGCGATGATGACATCCCCGGTGTGCAGGGTGCCGGTCTGGACGAGGACGGTGGCTACGGGGCCCCGGCCCTTATCCAGGCGGGCCTCGATGATGGTGCCCTTGGCCATCCGGTCCGGGTTGGCCCGGAGCTCCTTGACATCGGCCACCAGGAGGATATTCTCCAGCAGGTCATCGATGCCCTTATGGGTCTTGGCGGAGACGGGGACACAGATGACGTCGCCGCCCCATTCCTCCACCACCAGGCCGTACTCGGTGAGCTGCTGCTTCACCTTGTCGGGGTTGGCCTCCGGCTTATCCATCTTGTTGATGGCGACGATGATGGAGACCCCGGCATCCTTGGCGTGGTTGATGGCCTCGATGGTCTGGGGCATGATGCCGTCATCCGCGGCCACCACCAGCACCGCGATGTCGGTGACCTGGGCGCCGCGGGCCCGCATGGCGGTAAAGGCGGCGTGTCCGGGGGTATCCAGGAAGGTGATGGGCCGTCCCTGGATCTCCACCTGGTAGGCGCCGATGTGCTGGGTAATGCCGCCGGCCTCCCCGGAGACCACGCTGGTATTGCGGATGGCATCCAGGAGGGAGGTCTTGCCGTGGTCCACATGGCCCATCACCACCACGATGGGGCAGCGGGGCTGGAGGGCCTCGTCGGCGTCCTCCGTCTCGTCAAAGAGGCGGTCCTCAATGGTGACCACCACTTCCTTGGAGACCTTGGCGCCGATCTCCATAGCTACCAGGGCGGCGGTGTCGTAGTCGATGACGTCGTGGTTGGAGACCATCACACCCAGAGGCATCAGGCGCTTGATGATCTCGGTGGACTGCACCTTCAGGATGGCAGCCAGCTCGGTGACGGTCATAGACTCCGGCAGGGTGACCTCCAGCTTTTCCCGGCGCTGGCGCTCCATCTCCAGGCGGCGGAGCTTCTGGTCCTCCCGCTCCTTGCGGCTCATAAAGGGCTTGCCCTTGCGCTGGGAGCGCTGGTTCAGCTTCTGCTTTTTAACGATGGTATCCCGCATCCCGGCGGCAGGGGCGATCTGCTCATACCGCTCGTTGTATTTGTCCAGGTTCACCTCGGAGGTGCGCATATCCACCAC
>JAETSQ010000027.1 GCA_021769525.1 Oscillospiraceae bacterium | reverse complement strand
AATCCGGTTTTGGTATCTGCTATCAATTTGCTATCAAATGCCCCGTTTCCGCTTCAAAAACCCAGTGTTTTCAAGGCTTTGCGGGTTTTGTCAGTTATTCCCACTCAATCGTCCCCGGCGGTTTGCTGGTAATATCATACACCACCCGGTTCACTCCCCGGACCTCGTTGACGATCCTTCCGGAGCACCGCTCCAGCACATCGTAGGGGATCCGCGCCCAGTCGGCGGTCATAAAGTCGGTGGTGGTCACGCCGCGCAGGGCCAGGGTGTGGTCGTAGGTCCGGCCGTCCCCCATCACCCCTACGCTGCGGGTGCCGGTGAGGACCGCAAAGTATTGGCTGATCTCCCGGTCCAACCCGGCCCTTGCGATCTCTTCCCGGAAGATGGCGTCGGCGTCCTGAAGGATCGCTACCTTCTCCGGCGTCACCTCCCCCAGTACCCGCACGCCAAGGCCGGGGCCGGGGAAGGGCTGGCGCCAGACCAGATACTCCGGAAGGCCCAGCTCCAGGCCCAGGGCCCGGATCTCGTCTTTAAAGAGCAGGCGCAGCGGCTCCAGTATCTCCTTGAATTCCACATGGTCCGGCAGGCCCCCCACGTTGTGGTGGCTCTTGATCACCGCCGCGTCCCCCAGTCCGGACTCGATGACATCGGGGTAGATGGTCCCCTGGGCCAGGAAATCCACCGCGCCGATCTTCTTCGCTTCCTCCTCAAAGACCCGGATGAACTCCTCCCCGATGATCTTCCGCTTCTGCTCCGGGTCCTCCACCCCCCGGAGGCGCCCCAGGAACCGCTCCCCGGCGTTGACCCGGACAAAGCGGATGGGCATGGAGGCGAAGGCCGCCTCCACCTCGTCCCCTTCGTTTTTGCGCATCAGGCCGGTGTCTACAAAGATGGCGGTGAGCCGGTCCCCCACCGCTTTGGAAAGGAGCGCCGCGCAAACCGAGCTGTCCACCCCGCCGGAAAGGGCCAGCATCACCCGCCGGTCCCCGATCTTTTTCCGCAGGCTGACGACCTCCCGCTGGGCAAAGTCCTCCATGGTCCAGTCGCCCTTAGCCCCGCAGACCCGGTAGAGGAAGTTTTTCAGCATCTCCCGGCCGTTTTCGGTGTGCAGCACCTCCGGATGGAACTGGAGGCCGTAAAAACCCTTTTCCGGGCACTCCATGGCGGCCACCGGCGTGGTGTCGGTGTGTGCGGTCTTCCGGAAGCCCTCCGGCAGACGGGAGACATAGTCGGTGTGGCTCATCCAACTGATCCCCTCCTGGGGCAGGCCCCGGAAGAGGAGGCTGTCGCCGCTGTAAAAGGTCCTGGTCCTGCCATACTCCTGGGTCTTGGGGGTGGTGATCTCCCCTCCCAGGGCGTAGGCCATGGCCTGGATGCCGTAGCAGATCCCCAGCACAGGCACCCCCCGGCGGAAAAGCTCCGGGTCCATATGGGGGGAATCCGGAAGATAGACGCTGTTGGGGCCGCCGGTGAAGATCACGCCGATGGGCCGCAGCTCCGCCAGCTTCTCCATGGCCCGGTGGTAGGGGTGCACCTCGCAGTAGACCCCCAGCTCCCGCACCCGGCGGGCGATAAGCTGGTTGTACTGGCCGCCGAAATCCAGTATCAGCACGGTTTGATGTGCCGGCATACCATCACTCCATTCCTTTGCAAAATTCCACCTTCATTTTGCCACGGGATGGGTGGAATTGCAAGGGCGGGGCGGGACTTTCCCGCGCAAATCTCCCTTTTGTGGGATTCTGTCCCCGTGCCGGGGAAAATTTTGTGCGATGGGCGGGCCTTCCCCTCTTGACTTGGAGTTTACTCCATGGGCTATAATCGGCTTATCATCATAAGAAAAGGAGTGTGTCCAAGTGATCTACAAGGATTTTCAGGGGATGAAACTTTCCGCCCTGGGCATGGGGACCATGCGTCTGCCGGTGGTGGACGGGGACGATTCCCGCATCGACGAGCGGACCGCGGCCGAAATGGTGGCCCTGGCTATGAAAAACGGGGTCAATTACTACGACACCGCCTGGGGCTACCACGGCGGGCAGTCGGAGGTGGTGATGGGCCGCCTCCTGAAGGACTACCCGCGGGAGAGCTTCTATCTGGCCACCAAGTTCCCTGGGTATGACCTTTCCAACATGGACAAGGTGGAGGAGATCTTTGAGGAACAGCTGAAGAAATGCCAGACGGACTACTTTGATTTCTACCTCTTCCACAACGTCTGCGAGATGAACATCGACGCCTATCTGGACAAGAGCCACGGCATCCACCGCTACCTGATGGAGCAGAAGGCGGCGGGGCGCATCCGGCACCTGGGCTTTTCCGCCCACGGCAGCTATGAGGTGATCCGGCGGTTTCTGGAGGCCTACGGCAAGGATATGGAGTTCTGCCAGCTCCAGCTCAACTACCTGGACTGGGAATTCCAGGGGGCGAAGTCCAAGGTGGAGCTCCTGCGGGAGTGGAACCTCCCGGTTTGGGTGATGGAGCCCCTGCGGGGCGGGCAGCTCTCCCGCATCACCCCGGCGCAGGCCGCTCCCCTCACCGCCCTGCGCCCCGGTGAGACGCCCTCCGCCTGGGCCTTCCGGTTCCTCCAGACCCTGCCCGATGTGGTGGTCACCCTCTCCGGGATGTCCAGCCTACCCCAGATGGAGGAGAACCTCGCCACCTTCGGGGAAGAAAAGCCCCTGAACTCCCAGGAGTGGGAGGCCCTGATGGGGGTGGCCCATGGGATGCTGCGGGAAAACGTCCTCCCCTGCACCGCCTGCCGCTACTGCGTCAGCCACTGTCCCCAGGGGCTGGACATCCCCACCCTGCTGGCCCTTTACAACGAGCATCGGGTCTCCGGCGGCGGCTTCATCGCCCCCATGGCCCTCATGGCCTATCCGGAGGACAAAAAGCCCGGCGCCTGCATCGGCTGCCGCAGCTGTGAGGCGGTCTGCCCCCAGCAGATCAAAATTTCCGAGGGGCTGGCGGATTTCTGCAAGCTCCTGGGCGCGTGACCGGGGCTCCGTCCCGCACAGTCTTCGGCGTTACTTATTCCCGCCCCCGGTCCGGCCGGGGGCGGCCCCTTTTCCGTCACATTCCGCCCAGGAAGAGCCGCACCGCTATCCCGCTCATGATGATGCCCGCCAGGTCGGCGGAAAGGGCGGAGGGCAGGGTGTGGCGGGTCTTGGTGACGTGGGTGGCCCCATAGTACACCGCGATGGTGTAGAAGGTGGTCTCGGTGGAGCCCTCCATCACGCTGGCTACCCGCCCGATGAAGCTGTCCGGGCCGTAGACCGCCAGCAGGTCGTTGAAGAGCACCATGGCCCCGCTGCCGGAGATGGGCCGCAGAAGGGCCAGGGGGATCACCTCCTGGGGGAGCCCCACCGCCCTGGCCAGGGGGGAAAGCCCCCAGCTGAGGACATCCAGGGCGCCGCTGGCCTTGAACATCGCCACCGCCGTCAGCAGGCAGATGAGGGCCGGGGTGATGGACACCGCGGTGGAAAGCCCTTCCCTGGCCCCTTCCAGGAAGGCATCGAAGGTATTGACCCCCCGCAGCACCCCGAAGAGGAAGATCCCCCCGATGATCCCCGGAACGATGAAATGATTGATAAGCTCCATCGCGGCTCCTCCCCTCGCTACAGGCGCTCTTTGCGCCGCCCTGCCAGCAGCCTGGTCATCAGCACCCCCACCCCTATGGAGACCGAGGAGGCCAGCCACACCGCCGGCAGGATCTCCATGGGTTCCCTGGAGCCCGCCGCCAGGCGCAGGTAGGCGTTGGTGGTGGGCAGGAGCTGAAGGGAGGCGGTATTGAGCACTACGAACGTAACCATCGCCTGGCTGGCGATGGGGGCGCGGCGGTTCTCCTTCTCCAGCTCCTTCATGGCGGCCAGGCCCAGGGGGGTGGCCGCGTTGCCCAGGCCCAGGAGGTTGGCGGCCATGTTCATGGAGATGGCCTTCATGGCGGCGCTGTCCTCCGGGAGCTCCCGGAAGAGGAAGCGGGTGACCGGGCGGAACATCCGGCTCATGGCGTCGGTGAGGCCGCTTCGGTCCGCCACCCGCATCACCCCGCTCCAAAGGCAGATGGTCCCCGTCAGGGAGATCACCAGCTGGACCGCCTGTCCGCAGCCGTTCATCGCCGCCGTGGACACCGCCGCCATATTGCCTCCCACCGCCCCGGTGATGATAGCCAGCAGGATCATTCCGCTGATTATGTAACTCATCATAAAAAAGCACCCCTGTCTTTGTACAGATTGCCGGTACGGAGGACCCGCTCCTTCCCCTTTTCTCATTCATATTCAAATTTTCTATAATTTTTCTGCAAATACATTGTTTTTTTGTCGAAAACAATGTATAATATGGTTGACCATCTTTGTTCTACCGAACCTATTGAGGAGATGACGACATGAAAACGGCAGGGATCGTTCGGAAGGTAGACGATTTGGGGAGGATCGTTCTCCCGGCGGAGATGCGCCGGTTGCTGGAACTGGACCGGAGCGATGTGGAGATCTTCCTGGACGGCAACCGGATCTGCCTGCGGAAATATTCCCCCAACTGCATCTTCTGCGGCGCCCAGGAGGCGCTCACGCAGCTGGCGGGGAAATCCGTTTGTGCCGACTGCATCAAAAAACTTTGGGAAAGAAAGTAAGACGGATGTAGCAAAAACACCTCCGGGAAGCGGCGTTCCCCTCAAAAAAACGCAGCAAGCCTCACAGGCGGTCAGCCTGTGAGGCTTGCTTTTGTATCCGGATGTTGAGGACACCTGTTTTAGACGCTGATCTCCGCCTTGTCCCCCAGGAGGTCCCGGTTCTCCCGGAGGATGGGGTCGATGACCTCCCGGAGGTATTCCTCCACCTGGCGGGGAGCTCTGCCGGTGAAGTTTTCCGGCCGGAGCAGGGCCACCCCCTCCTCCAGGGTGAGGCCGAAAGCCGGGTCGGAACACACCCGCTCCATCAGGTCGTTCGGCAGGCCCTCCTCCTTCACCGCCTTCCCGGCGGCGATGGAGTGCACCCGCAGCTTCTCGTGGAGCTCCTGCCGGTCGCCGCCCTTTTTGACGGCGCTCATCATGATGTTTTCCGTCGCCATAAAGGGCAGCTCGTTCATCACCCGCTGGCGGATCACCTTGGGGTAGACCACCAGCCCGTCGCAGATATTCTCCAAAAGGCACAGGATGCTGTCCACCCCCAAAAAGGCCTCCGCCACGGCGATGCGCTTGTTGGCGGAATCGTCCAGGGTGCGCTCAAACCACTGGGTCCCGGCGGTGAAGGCGGGGTTCAGGAGGTCCACCATCACGTACCGGGCCAGGGAGGTGACCCGCTCGCTGCGCATGGGGTTGCGCTTGTAGGGCATGGCGGAGGAGCCGATCTGGCTCTTTTCAAAGGGTTCCTCCATCTCCTTGAAGTTCTGGAGGATGCGCAGGTCGTTTGAAAATTTACTGGCCGACTGGGCGATGCCCGCCAGCACCGAACAGACGTAATAATCGGTCTTGCGGGAGTAGGTCTGGCCGGAGACGGGCACCACCCGGTCAAATCCCATCTGCCGGGCGATGGACTGCTCCACCGCTTTGACCTTCTCCTCATCCCCCTCGAAGAGCTCCACAAAGCTGGCCTGGGTGCCGGTGGTGCCCTTGCTCCCCAGCAGGGCCAGGCACCCCAGGCGGTGGTCCAGCTCGGCAAGGTCGCTTGCAAAGTCCTGGAGCCACAGGGCGGCCCGCTTGCCCACCGTGGTGAGCTGGGCAGGCTGGAGGTGGGTATAGGCCAGGCAGGGCATATCCTTGTATTTCTCTGCAAAGTCCGCCAGCAGGGCGATGACATTGATGAGCTTTTTGCGGATGAGGGCAAGGCCCTCCCGCATAAGGATGATATCGGTGTTATCCCCCACGTAGCAGCTGGTGGCCCCCAGGTGGATGATGCCCTTGGCGCCGGGGCACTGGAGGCCGTAGGCGTAGACGTGGCTCATCACGTCGTGGCGGCACTCCTTCTCCCTGGCTGCGGCATCGGCGTAGTTGATGTCGTCCATATGGGCCGTGAGCTCGTCAATCTGCTCCTGGGTGATGGGCAGGCCCTGCTCCCGCTCCGCCTTTGCCAGGGCCACCCAGAGCCGCCGCCAGGTGCGGAATTTGTGGTCCTCCGAGAAGATGAACTGCATCTCCCGGCTGGCGTACCGGGTGGAAAAGGGGCTGATGTAGCGGTCGTGCTGATCCATGGGAAAGTTCCTCTCCTTTACAGCTTAAAGTAATCCGCCGCCCCCTCAAAGAGGGGCATATATTTTTCGCCGGGGATGTTGCGGTACAGGTCCTTGCCGCTGCGCTCGATGTGGGCCATCTTCCCCAGCACCCGGCCGTCCGGGCTGGTGATGCCCTCGATGGCAAAGAGGGAGCCGTTGGGGTTATAGCGCACGTCCAGGGTGGGCCGGCCGGAAAGGTCCACGTACTGGGTGGCCACCTGGCCGTTTTGGGCCAGGGCCAGAGCCGTATCTTCGGGGCAGACGAACCGCCCCTCCCCGTGGGATACCGCCACGGTGTAGACCTCCCCCGGCTTTGTCCGGGAGAACCAGGGGCTCTTGGCACTGGCGACACGGGTGCGCACCAGCATGGACTGGTGCCGCCCGATGACGTTGTAGGTGAGGGTGGGGCTTTCCGCCGCGGCCTCCACAATGTCCCCGTAGGGCACCAGCCCCAGTTTTATCAGGGCCTGGAAGCCGTTGCAGATGCCGCACATGAGGCCGTCCCGCTTCCCCAGCAGCTCCCGGACGCTCTCCTTCACCGCCGGGCTGCGGAAGAAGGCGGTGATGAACTTGCCGGAGCCGTCCGGCTCATCGCCGCCGGAAAAGCCGCCGGGGATGAGGACGATCTGGCTCTGGCGGATGGCGGCGGCCATGGCAGCGGTGGAATCCGCCACGTCCCGGCCGGTGAGGTTTTTCACCACCAGGATATTGGCCTCGATGCCCGCACGCTCCAGGGCGCGGGCGGTGTCGTACTCGCAGTTGGTGCCGGGGAAGACCGGGATCAGGGCCTTGGGCCGGGCAATGCCCACCTTGGGGGCGGCCCGCCTGCCGGTCATCTCGTAGGTGAAGGTCTCCATGGGGGCCTCCTGGGTCTGGGCAGTGGTGTGGTAGGGGAAGACGCCCTCCAGCCGGCCCTCGTACCAGGTCTGGAGCTTTGCCAGGTCCACCGTCTCCCCCTGGGCGGAAAAGACATAATCTTCGGTCACCGTCCCCAGGAGGACGGCCTTTTCGGGGACCTCCGCCCCCTCCGCCAGCTCCAGGATAAAGCCGCCGTAGGCGTAACCGAAGAGCTTTCCGGCGGGGAAGGAACCATCCAGGGCGAAGCCCAGGCGGTTGCCCAGGCAGGACTTAAAGAGCTGCTCCGCCATGCCGCCGTAGCCGGGGGTGGCGGCGGAGACTGCCTTTTCGGACCGGATGAGGTCCTCCACCTGGGCAAAGACCCGCAGGAGGCTTTCCGGCCGGGGCAGCAGGCCGCCGTCCCGGTACTCCGGGGCCAGCCAGACCACCCGGCTGCCGGCCTTCTTCCACTCCGGGCTGATAACATTCCCGGCCTTCCCCCAGCTGACGGCGAAGGAGACCAGGGTGGGGGGGACGTCCAGCTCCTCAAAGCTGCCGGACATGGAGTCCTTGCCGCCGATGGCCGCCACCCCCAGGTCCTTCTGGGCCTGGAGGGCACCCAGCAGGGCCGCCAGGGGCTTGCCCCAGCGCTTGGGATCGCTGCCCAGGCGCTCAAAGTACTCCTGGAAGGTGAGGTAGGCGTGGTCCTTGGAGAAGCCGGCGGCGGTGAGCTTGGCAAGGCTTTCCGCCACCGCCAGATATGCCCCCTTGTAGGGGCTCTGGGAGGCGATGACGGGGTTATAGCCCCAGGCCATGCCGGAGCAGGTCTCCGTTTCCCCGTGGAGCACCGGCAGCTTTGCCGCCATGGCCTGCACCGGGGTGAGCTGACGGAGCCCGCCGAAGGGCATCACCACCGTGGCCGCCCCGATGGTGGAATCGAACCACTCGCTCATCCCCTTCTTGCTGCACACATTCAGGTCGGTGACCACGGCCCGGAGCTTTTCCTCCAGGGAGCCGGTGTGGGCGCGGGGGGCGACCGGGTCCCGGCCCACCCAGGCGCCGGCGTGCTTCTCTGCCCCGTTGGAATTTAAGAAGGTCCGGGAAAGGTCCACGATGCGCTTCCCCTGCCAGTCCATGGTGAGGCGGGGCTCTGCTGTCACCACCGCCACCTTGGTGGCCTCCAGGTTCTCCCGGTGGGCCATCTCAATGAAGGCATCGGCATCCCCCGGCGCCAGCACCACCGCCATCCGCTCCTGGCTCTCGCTGATGGCAAGCTCGGTGCCGTCCAGGCCCTCGTACTTTTTGGGCACCGCGTCCAGGGTGATGGCCAGGCCGTCCGCCAGCTCCCCGATGGCGACAGAGACCCCGCCGGCCCCGAAGTCGTTGCACCGCTTGATGAGGGCGGTGGCGGCGGGGTCCCGGAAGAGGCGCTGGAGCTTCCGTTCCTCCGGGGCGTTGCCCTTCTGGACCTCCGCCCCGCAGGTGGAGAGGCTTTCTTTATTGTGGCTCTTGGAGGAGCCGGTGGCGCCGCCGCAGCCGTCCCGGCCGGTGCGGCCCCCCAGCAGCACGATGACATCCCCAGGGGCAGGGGCCTCCCGCCGGACGTTGGCCGCAGGTGCGGCCCCCACCACCGCCCCGATCTCCATTCTTTTTGCGGCGTAGCCGGGGTGGTACAGCTCGTCCACAATGCCGGTGGCAAGGCCGATCTGGTCGCCGTAGGAGCTGTAGCCGTGGGTGGCGGTGGTGGTGAGTTTGCGCTGGGGGAGTTTTCCCGGTATCGTCTGGGACACCGGCACGGTGGGGTCCGCCGCCCCGGTGACCCGCATGGCCTGGTAGACGTAGCTCCGGCCCGAAAGGGGGTCCCGGATGGCCCCGCCGATGCAGGTGGCCGCCCCGCCGAAGGGCTCGATCTCGGTGGGGTGGTTGTGGGTCTCGTTTTTGAACATCAGGAGCCAGTCCTCCGTCTCCCCGTCCACATCCACCGGGACATGGACCGAGCAGGCGTTGATCTCCTCCGACTCGTCCAGGTTTTGGAGGACGCCGGTCTTCTTCAGGTACTTGGCCCCCATGGTGGCAAGGTCCATGAGGCAGACCGGCTTTTCCCGCTCCCCGTAGACCTCCCGGCGCATCCGCAGGTATTCCTCGTAGGAGGCCCGGATGGCCTCCTCCTCGATCTCCACCTCATCCAGGATAGTCCCGAAGGTGGTGTGGCGGCAGTGGTCGCTCCAGTAGGTGTCGATCATCCGAATTTCGGTGAGGGTGGGGTCCCGCTTTTCCTCCTCCCGGAAGTACCGCTGGCAGAAGGCGATGTCGTCCAGGTCCATAGCGAGGCCGTAGCTCCCGATGAAGTCCGCCAGTCCCCCCCGGTCCAGCTCCAAAAAGCCCCGGAGGGTGGGGACGCTCTCCGGATGCTCCACCGCCAGGGCCAGGGTTTCGGGCATCCCCAGGTCCGCCTCCCGGCATTCCACCGGGTTGATGACGTACTTCTTCACCGCCACGAGCTCATCGGGGGTAAGCTCCCCCTCCAGCAGGTAGATCTTGGCGGTCTTTACCGCGGGACGCTCCCCCTGGGAGACGATCTGGATGCACTGGGCGCAGGAATCCGCCCGCTGGTCGAACTGGCCGGGAAGTGGCTCCACCCCGAAGGTGTACCTCGCCTCCGGAAGCTCCTCCCGGCAGTCATCCACCTGGGGCTCCGAAAAGACGGTGGTCCGGCAGGCGTCAAAGAGGGCCCGGTCGATGCCCTCCACATCGTAGCGGTTTAGGAGCCGCAGCCCGGTGATGCCGCCGAGGCCCAGCAGGGACCGGAGGTCCCGCAGCAGCCGGGCGCCTTCCTCGGCATAGGCGGGCTTCTTCTCCACATAGATACGAAAGATAGCCATAGCGATATACCCTCCTTACAGTTCGTCGCCCTCGTCCAGGGTGGTCAGCAGCTCCAGCTCCTCCCACCGGGCGGGCAGCCCCAACTCCTCCAGGCAGACGGTGAGGTCGGTGATCAGGGGGCCCTCTTCGGTCCGCCGCCACACGGTGTCGCACTCCTCGCAGACGCAGAGGACCTCCCCGGCCTTCTTCACCGCCGCCCGGTGGACGGGGCCCTGGCCGCAGAGGGGGCAGACCTTTTTGGGGGGCAGGGCGGCCAGCGCCCGCCTGCCGATGTCCCCCCGGAGGTGCTGCCCTTCCCAGCGGATGGTTTTCGCCGCCTCGTAGGCCTTCCGGATGGCCTCCGGAAGCGTCTCCCCTGTGGCGGTGACGCCCAGTACCCGGCCCCCGGCGGTGACAAAGCTCCCGTCCTCTTCCCCGGCGGCGGTTCCGGCGTGGAACACCTGGGCCTCCGCCTCGGAACCGGCGGGCTGGCCGTCTTCATCCAGGCCGGTGATGGCCCTGCCCTTCTCATAGCTGCCGGGGTAGCCGCCGCTGGCCAGAACCACGCAGCAGGCGCAGCCGGGGCGCACCCCCATCTCCACCTCCCGGAGCCGCCCTTCGGCGGTGGCCATCAGGATCTCCAAAAGATCCCCGGCCAGGAGGGGCAGCACCACCTGGGTCTCCGGGTCCCCGAAGCGGCAGTTGTACTCGATGACCTTGGGGCCCTGGGGGGTGAGCATCAGCCCGAAGTAGAGGCACCCCCGGAACTCCCGGCCCTCCAGCTTCAGGGCGGTGACGGTGGGGCGGAAGATCTTTTCCATGCACTGGGCGGCAACGGCGGGGGTGTACCAGGGGTTGGGGGCGATGGTGCCCATCCCGCCGGTATTGAGGCCCTTGTCCCCGTCCAGGGCCCGCTTGTGGTCCATGCTGGAGGCCATGGGCAGGATGGTCTCCCCATCGGTGAAGCAGAGGACGGAGACCTCCGGGCCGGTCAAAAACTCTTCGATGACCACCCGGCTGCCGCTCTCCCCGAAGACCCGCTCCTCCATGATGGAGCGGACGGCCTCCTCCGCCTCCTCCCGCGTCCGGCAGATGAGGACTCCCTTGCCCAGGGCCAGGCCGCTGGCCTTCACCACCACCGGCAGGGGGGCGGCCTTTACATAGTCCAGAGCGGCGGCAGGGTCGTCAAAGACCCGGTAATCCGCCGTGGGGATGCCGTATTTTTTCATCAGGTCCTTGGCGAAGGCCTTGCTCCCCTCGATGGCCGCGGCGGCGGCGGTGGGGCCAAAGGCGGGGATGCCCGCCTCCCGGAGCTTATCCACCGCTCCCAGCACCAGGGGATCATCCGGGGCCACCACTACAAAGTCGATCTCGTACTCCTGGGCGGCGGCCACGATGGCGTCCACGTCGCTGGCCTTGCCGGGGATGCAGGCGGCGTCCCTGGCGATGCCGGCGTTGCCGGGCATGGCGAAAAGCTGGGTGGCCTCCCGGCTCTCCTTCAGCTTGCGGATGATGGCGTGCTCGCGGCCTCCGCCGCCGATGACCAATACTCTCATAGCTCTTCTCCTGTTGTCGTGATTGGGGATGTGCCGGGAAACTCCCTCAGTCTCGCTTCGCTCGACAGCTCCCTCTGGGAGGGAGCCTTTGCCTCCCTTGGCGAGGGGGACGGGTGAAAAAGGCACAGTGTCAATGGTGGAACAGCCGGATGCCTGTAAAGGCCATCACCATGCCGTACTTATCGCAGGTATCGATGACCTGCTGATCCCGGATGGAGCCGCCGGGCTGGGCGATGTACCGCACCCCGCTCTGCCGGGCCCGCTCCACATTGTCCCCAAAGGGGAAGAAGGCGTCACTGCCCAGGGTGACCCCCTCCATCCCCGCGATCCACTCCGCTTTCATTTCAGCCGTCAGCTCCGGGGGGCAGCTGGTAAAGGTCCCCTGCCAGCCGCCGCCCTGGGTAAAGGCGGCGGAATCGGCGATGTACAGGTCGATGGCGTTGTCCCGGTCGGGGCGGCGGATGTCCGCTGCAAAGGGCAGGTCCAACACCTGGGGGTGCTGCCGCAGCCGCCAGATGTCCGCCTTGTTCCCCGCCAGGCGGGTGCAGTGGATGCGGCTCTGCTGCCCGGCTCCCACCCCGATGGTCATGCCGTCCTTCACGTAGCAGACGGAATTGGATTGGGTGTACTTGAGGGTCAGGAGGGCCAGGATCATATCGTGCTTGGCCGCCTGGGGCAGCTCCTTGTTTTTGGTGACGATGTTCCCCAGCATCCCCTCATCGATGCGCAGGTCGTTGTACCCCTGCTCAAAGGTGATTCCGTAGATGCTCCGCCGCTCGATGGGGGCGGGCTCGTAGTTCGGGTCGATCTTCACCACGCTGTAGCCGCCCTTGCGCTTCTGCCGGAGGATCTCCAGGGCCTCCGGGGTGTAGTCCGGGGCGATGATGCCGTCGGAGACCTCCAGGGCCAGGTAGCGGGCGGTGTCGGCGTCGCAGGTATCGGAGAGGGCCGCCCAGTCCCCGAAGGAGCAGAGGCGGTCCGCCCCCCTGGCCCGGATGTAGGCGCAGGCGATGGGGGAAAACTCCCCCTCCGGCACCAGGTACATCCGCCGCTCGGTGTCGGTGAGGGGCAGGCCCAGGGCGGCCCCGGCGGGGCTGACGTGCTTAAAGGAGGCGGCGGCGGGGAGGCCGGTGGCCTTCTTCAGGGCCTTCACCAACTGCCAGGAGTTGAGGGCATCCATAAAATTGATATACCCCGGCTTGCCGTTTAAGACCTCCAGGGGCAGCTCCCCCTGCTCCATAAAGATGCGGGAGGGCTTCTGGTTGGGGTTGCAGCCGTATTTCAGTTCCAGCTCGGTCATTTTCTTTCTCTCCTTTTCCTTCCTCGTTCACTGGTTGGCGTTGAGGATGACCTCGTCCCGGTCCCCGGTGGCGGGGTCGGTGTAGACCACGTAGAGGGAGACCTTGTTATCTTTGTTCAGATTGTCCCAGAGCTCCGCCGCCCAGGTCTTTGCATCGGGGGCGGTGATCTTTACCCGCTCCGGCTCCCCTTCAAAGGAGGGGATGGGGTTCCCGTCACACCTGTAGGTGTGCAGAAAGCGCCCCTCTCCGGCGGGGAGGGAGGGATAGTCGAAGAAGTACCGCTGGCAGTAGTCGCCGTTGCCGTCGGCGCTCTTGAGAATGGACATCTGGGTGGAAAAAGACCCCTGCCTGGTGTGGCAGACCATCCCGGAGATGCGGGGGGTCCAGTTGGGGCCGTCCGGCTCAAAGGTCCGGGTCTTTAACGCTTCCTCGAACTCCGCGCCGGCGTCCACGTAGTCGTAGATGGTGTCGGTCTGGTCGCCGTTGGTGACGATGGTGATATGGTCATCGATCCGCCGCACCGGGCGGTAGATGATGAGGCTGGGGTCCTCCATCTTGGAGGGATCGAAGGCCTCGGTACGGATGCCGTCCTCCGTCTCCACAAAGATCCGGTTGCGGCTGTTCCGGCTGCGGCCCATGATGAAGTAGGCGATAGCCGACTTCTTGCCGTCGGCGGTGCGGCCGATGACGATGCCCCGGCCGGGGTAGCTGTTCTCCCGGAGGAGGGTGTTCAGATCAAGCAGTTCCATCTTGTGACCTCCTATCTACTCATACAGCGGCGGCAGCTCCCGGCACATCATCTCCGCCGCCTGGGGGAGGAGCAGCCACTCGGCCTCCTCCATCACCCGCTTCTGGAGGGTCTGGGGGGTGTCGCCGTCCCGGACCTCCACCGCCTTTTGCAGCAGTATGCGCCCCCCATCGGGGACCTCGTTGACGATGTGGACGGTGGCTCCGGTGACCTTGACGCCGTGATCCAACGCGGCCTCATGGACTTTGAGACCGTAGAACCCCGCCCCGCAGAAGGAGGGGATGAGGCTGGGGTGGACGTTGATGATGCGGTCCCGGTAGGCGCGGGTGACATGGGCGCTGAGGATGGAAAGATACCCCGCCAGCACCACCAGGTCGATGCGGGCCTCCCGCCAGGCGTCCAGGATGGCCCGGTCAAATTCCTCCTGGGCGGCGTAGGCCTTCCGGGGGATGACCAGCGTGGGGATGCCCGCCTTTTTGGCCCGCTCCAGGGCATAGGCCCCCTCCTTGCCGGAGATGACCAGGGCGATGCGCCCGCTGCAAAGCTCCCCCCGCTCCTGGGCGTCGATGAGGGCCTGGAGATTGGTCCCCCCGCCGGAGACCATCACGGCGATGTTCTTCAGCACAGGATGACGCCCCTTTCCCCGGCGGTCACTTCGCCCAGGATCCAGGCGTCCTCCCCGGCGTCCCGGAGGACCTTCACCGCCCGGTCGGCGTCGGCGGCGTCCACGACGACGCTCATCCCCACCCCCATGTTGAAGGTGTTGTACATATCCCGCAGGGGGATGTCCCCCTCCCGCTGGATGAGCCGGAAGAGGGGCGGGATGCCCAGCCGGTCCAGGGGGATGCGGGCGGCGCAGCCCTCCGGCAGGGAGCGGGGGATGTTCTCGTAGAAGCCGCCGCCGGTGATGTGGGAGACGGCCTTCACCGTCACCTGCTCCATCAGGGCCAGCATGGGCTTTACATAGATCTTGGTGGGGGTCAGCAGGGCCTCCCCCAGGCTCATCCCCAGCTCGTCCCGGTGGATGGTGAGGTCGGCATTCTCCACGTCAAAGACCTTCCGCACCAGGGAAAAGCCGTTGGAGTGGACCCCGCTGGAGGCAAGGCCGAGGATGACATCCCCCGGCTTTACGGCGGAGCCGTCGATGATCTTTGACCGGTCCACCATACCCACGGTGAAGCCCGCCAGATCGTACTCATCCTCCGGGTAGAAGCCGGGCATTTCCGCCGTCTCCCCCCCGATGAGGGCGCAGCCGGCTTGGACGCAGCCCTCCGCCACCCCGGCCACGATCTGGGCCACCCGCTGGGGTTTATTTTTCCCCACCGCCACGTAGTCCAGGAAGAAGAGGGGCTTTGCCCCGGCGCAGACCACGTCGTTGACGCACATGGCCACGCAGTCGATGCCCACAGTATCGTGCTTGTCCATCAGGAAGGCCAGCTTCAGCTTGGTGCCCACCCCGTCGGTGCCGCTCACCAGCACCGGCTCCCGGATGCCGGTGAGGTCCGGGCCGAAGAGGCCCCCGAATCCCCCGATGCCGGAGAGGACACCGGGGACGTTGGTGCGGGCGATGTGGTCCTTCATCAGGCGCACCGCCTCGTATCCGGCGGTGATGTCCACCCCGGCGGCCTTGTAGCTTTCGCTGCGGCTGTCATTCGCCATCCTCTTTAGCCCCCTTTCTCTGGATCTTCTGTTCAAACTTGTTCTTCCGGGTCACCCTGGGGGGCTCCACCGGATACTGCCCGTCGAAGCAAGCGGTACAGAAGCCGCATTTGGAACCCGCCGCCAACTTTTTGGCGCTCTCCACCGAGAGATACCCCAGGGAATCCACCCCGATGATCTTCTCGATCTCCTCCACCGTGTGGTTATTGGCGATGAGGCTGGACTTGTCATCGATGTCGGTGCCGAAGTAGCAGGGGTAGAGGAAGGGGGGCGCGGAGACCCGCATATGGACCTCGGCGGCCCCGGCCTCCCGCAGCAGGCGGACGATGCGGGCGGAGGTGGTGCCCCGGACGATGGAATCGTCGATCATGATGACACGCTTGCCCCGCACCGTCTCGGAGACGGCGTTGAGCTTGATATGTACCGAGTTTTCCCGCTGCTTCTGGGTGGACTGGATGAAGGTGCGGCCGATGTAACGGTTCTTGATGAAGCCGACACCGTAGGGGATGCCGCTCTGGCGGGCGTACCCCAGGGCGGCGTCCAGGCCGGAATCCGGCACCCCGATGACCACATCCGCCTGGACCGGGTGCTCCAGGGCTAGGAAGGCCCCGGCCCGCTGCCGGGCGCTGTGGACGCTGGAGCCTTCCACCACCGAATCGGGGCGGGCGAAGTAGATGAACTCAAAGACGCAGAAGGAGGAGGGCACCTTGCCGCAGTGGGTGCGGATGCTCCGGGGGCCGTCCTTATCCACAACGACGATCTCCCCCGGCTCCACCTCCCGGACAAAAGAGGCCCCCAGGGTATCCAGGGCGCAGGTCTCGGAGCTGAAGAGCCAGCTCTCCCCCAGTTTGCCCATGCACAGGGGCCTAAAGCCGTTGGGGTCCCGGACGGCGATGAGCTTCTGGGGGGACATGATCACCAGAGAATAGGCCCCGGAGAGCTTTTCCATGGCCCGCTCCACCGCCGCCTCGATGGAGGGGCTCTGGAGCCGCTCCCTGGTGATGACGTGGGCGATGACCTCGGTATCGCTGGTGGTGTGGAAGATGCACCCGGTGAGCTCCAGCTTCTCCCGCAGCTCGGCGGCATTGGTGAGGTTGCCGTTGTGGGCCACCGCCATGGTGCCCTTGATGTGGTTGATGACCATCGGCTGGGCGTTGGCCCGGCTGCGGGTGCCGGTGGTGGAATAGCGGACATGGCCCATAGCCATCTGGCCCTGACCCAGGGAGGCCAGCACCTCCCTCGTAAAGACCTCGCTCACCAGCCCCAGGTCCTTGTGGTAGCCGATGACGCCGTCATCGCAGACGGCAATGCCGCAGCTCTCCTGGCCCCGGTGCTGAAGGGCGTAGAGGGCCAGGTAGGTGGAAACGGCCACGTCCTGCTCTCCGCTCTTATCGTAGATACCAAAGAGGCCGCATTCTTCATGGATGGAATCAAACATAGGTCATATGGTCCTTTCGGATGATTTGGCGAAGTCCTTATTCCCCAAGCAGGCGCTTCATCACCTCTTTGTAGGCGTCCTCCTCGCCCCCCAGGTCCCGGCGGAAGAGGTCCTTATCCAGGTGGGCGCCGGTCTTCACGTCCCAGAAGCGGCAGGTGTCGGGGCTGATCTCATCGGCCAGGACGATGGTGCCGTCGGGGAGGCGTCCAAACTCCAGCTTAAAGTCGATGAGCTGGATGCCCACCTCCGCCAGGTACTCCCCCAGGTATTTGTTCACCCGGAAGCTGTAGTCCGCGATGGTCCGCAGCTCCTCCGGGGTGGCGGCGCCGATGGCGGCGATGTGGTACTCGTTTACCATGGGGTCCCCCAGGGCGTCATCCTTGTAGCAGTACTCCAGGACGGTGCTCCGGAGCTTGGTGCCCTCGGCGAGGCCCAGGCGTTTTGCCAGGCTCCCGGCGGCAACATTGCGGACGATGACCTCCAGGGGGACGATCTCCACCTTCTTCACCAGGGTGCGGCGGTCGTCGATCTCCTCCACCAGGTGGGTGGGGATGCCCTTTTGGGCCAGCATCTTCATCAGGTGGTTGGTGACGCGGTTGTTCACCACGCCCTTGCCCCGGATGGTGCCCTTCTTGGCGCCGTTGCCGGCGGTGGCGTCGTCCTTGTAGTCCACCAGGACAAGCTCCGGGTCCGCGGTGGCGAATACCTTCTTGGCCTTGCCCTCGTAAAGCTGCTCCCTAATTTCCATTTTGTACCATCCTTTCATTTTATACAAACAGTAATATTGTTCAAACGCTTCGCTCCGTTTTTGGGTCACTGCGCGAACTGCTCCGCCACCCGCTTGTCGCTTTCCAGCACGGCGGCGGTCATCTCCGCCCGCATCTTCGCCAGGCGGTCCGCCAGGACCGGGTCGGAGAGGGCCAGCATCTGGGCGGCCAGGATGGCGGCGTTGGCGGCGCCGTCCACCGCCACGGTGGCAACGGGGATGCCGGCGGGCATCTGGACGGTGGCCAGCAGCGCGTCCAGGCCGTCCAGGAAGGAGCCCTTTACCGGGATGCCGATGACCGGCAGGGTGGTGTGCCCCGCCATCACCCCCGCCAGGTGGGCGGCCTTACCGGCGGCGCAGATGAGGACGCCGAAGCCGGCCTCCCTGGCCCCCGCGGCAAATTTGCAGGCTTCCTCCGGGGTGCGGTGGGCGGAGAGCACCCGCACCTCCCGGTCCACCCCCAGCTCGTCCAGCTTCTCGATGGCCTTCTTCACCACCGGCAGGTCGCTTTCCGCCCCCATGACCACGGCAACTTTCAGATTTGACATCAGAAACGACTTCCTTTCTCTTCTCCGGCAAACAGAAAAGCCGCAGCGCATTTTCATGCACTACGGCCTTTGTTTTACACCTTTCCCAGCTTCGCACCTCTCCCGCTCTCAAAGCGGCGCAAGGGGCAGGCGGAGGACCGGAAACGGAACCAAATATTCTGTTTCAGTCGCACACCTTTCCCCTCCTTCCCCGGCTACGCTGGGTCTACCCCTATAGTTTATTCATTTTCGCTCCCTTTGGCAAGCCCCTCCGCGGCTTTTCAGCCAAACGCACAAGAAAGCCCTTGTTTTGGCGGAAAAATTGGGTACTACAGGGTGACGGTCTCTTTCTCCTCCGCCTCCTCTGCCGCCGGGGCCTCCCCCGTCTCCTTGGCCAGCTCCTCCCGCGCCACCGCCAGCATCAGCTTGATGCGGTTCTCCTGGTTGACCCTGGTGGCGCTGGGGTCGTAATCGATGGGGACGATGTTGGCGCTGGGGTAGATCTCCTTGATGCGGCGGATCATCCCCTTGCCGTTGATGTGGTTGGGCAGGCACCCGAAGGGCTGGGTGCAGACCACGTTGCCGTACCCCAGCTCCGCCAGCTCCATCATCTCGGCGGTGAGGAGCCAGCCCTCCCCCATCTTGCTGCCGTAGCCGATGACCCCCTTCACCAGGCTCTTGGTGTGCTGGTAGGCGGAGGGCGGCACGAACTGCGGATATTTCCTGATGGCGGCGATGAGCTCCCGCTCCATGGCGGTGAGGTACTTCATCAGCACGGTGCAGACGGCGTATTTGGCGGGATTGCCGCCGTAGAGCTTGATGTCCTCCAGGCGGTTATCCACCTTGAACATGGCAAAGCCCATGATGCCGGGGACCATGTATTCGCACCCCTGGCTCCGCAGGAAGTCCTCCAGGTTGTTGTTGCCGAGGCTGGCGTACTTGACGTAGATCTCCCCCACCACGCCCACCCGGACACGGGGGCGCTTCTTCACCGGCACGGCGGCGAAGGCGGCGGCGATGCCGCTGAGGTTCTCCCGCATCTGGCCGATGGAGATGCCCTTGCCGGCGTCAAACTGCTTGCAGATGACCTCCGTCCACTGGTCCACCACCTTCTGGGCGGCGCCCTGGGCGCATTCGTAGGGGCGCACCTGATTGAAGAGCTGCATCATGGCGTCGCCGTACACCACGCAGGCCACCAGCTTGCGGATCATCCCCAGGGAGAGGGTGAAGCCGCTGTTCTTCTCCAGGCCGGAAAGATTGAGGCTGATGACCGGGATGTGCGCCATCCCCGCCTTGCGCAGGGCCTTTCGAAGCAGGAAGATATAGTTGCTGGCCCGGCAGCCGCCCCCGGTCTGGGTGATCATCAGGGCGGTCTTTTGTAGGTCGTATTTCCCGCTGTGGAGGGCGTCCAGCATCTGGCCGATGACCAAAAGGGCCGGGTAGCAGGTGTCGTTGTGGACGTACTTCAGGCCCTCCTGCACCACCTCCGGGCCCTGGTTTTCCAGCACCTCCAGGTTGTAGCCGCTGCTGCGGAAGATGTACCGCAGCATGGCGAAGTGGATGGGGGCCATGCTGGGGATGAGGATGGTGTACCCCGCCTTATTCATTTCCTTTGTGTATTCCACCCGTTCCGGGCGCTTTTTTTCAGACATGGGACAACTCCTCCCGCTTTGCTTCCGCCTGCTGTTGGTCGATGGCCGCAAACAGGCTCCTGAGGCGGATCTTCACCGCCCCCAGGTTGGTGATCTCATCGATTTTTATCTGGGTGTAGATGCGGTGCTCCTCCTCCAGGATGTCCCGCACCTCGTCGGTGGTGATGGCGTCCACCCCGCAGCCGAAGGAGACCAGCTGCACCAGGTTCATATCCGGCTGGGTGGCGATGTACCGGGCAGCGGCGTAGAGGCGGCTGTGGTAGGTCCACTGGTTGAGGACCCCCACCGGGAACTTCTGCATATGGCCGCTCACCGCGTCCTCGGTGACCACCGCTGCCCCCAGGCTGATGATGAGTTTATCGATGCCGTGGTTCACCTCCGGGTCGGCGTGGTAGGGGCGGCCCGCCAGTACGATGATCCGCTTGCCGGCCTCCCTGGCCAGGCGGATGATCTCCTCCCCCTGGGCCCGGACGGCGGCGAGGTACTCCTCGTACTCCCGGTAGGCGGCGTCGGAGGCCTCCTTGATCTCCCGCAGGGTGATGCCGTCGTAGTACTGGGCCAAAATTTCCGCCATCTTCCGGGGGAAGTGCCGCCGCTGGTGCAGGCCTACATAATCGGTGATGAAGGTGACCTCCCTGGCCTCCGGCATATTGGAGCGGATCACCTCCGGGTAGTAGGCCACCACCGGGCAGTTGTAGTGGTTGTCCCCCAGGTCCTCATCCAGGTTGTAGGACATACAGGGGTAGAAGACGGACTTTATCCCCCTGGAGATGAGGGTCTCCACATGGCCGTGCATCAGCTTGGCGGGGAAGCAGACGGTATCCGAGGGGATGGTGTGCTGCCCCAGCAGGTAGAGGTCCCGGTCGCTGAGGGGGCTCGTCACCACCTCAAACCCCAGGCGGGTGAAGAAGGTGTGCCAGAAGGGCAGCAGCTCAAAGATATTGAGGCCCATGGGCAGGCCGATCTTCCCCCTGGGTCCGGGGACCGGGGCGTAGCTCTGGAGCTTTTGCAGCTTCCACTGGTAGAGGTTCAGGGAGTCGTCCGCCTCCCGGTGGGTGACCGGGCGCTCGCACCGGTTGCCGCTGATGTACCGGCGCCCGCCGCTGAAGGTGTTCACCGTCAGGCGGCAGTTGTTGGGGCAGAGGCCGCAGTTCACCCCCTGCACCTTGTGGTGGAAGTCCTGTATCTCCTTGGGGCCCAGGATGCCGCTGCGGCGGTTGGGGTCCCTGTCCCGCCCGGAGAGGGCGTCGCTCTGGATGGCGTAGAGGGCGGCCCCGTAGGCGCCCATCAGCCCGGCGATGTTGGGGCGCACCACCTCCACCCCCAGCTCCTGCTCGAAGGCCCGGAGGACGGCGTCGTTGTAGAAGGTGCCCCCCTGGACCACGATGTGCCGCCCCAGCTCGGAGGGGTCGGCGGCCCGGATGACCTTATAGAGGGCGTTTTTCACCACGCTGATGGAGAGGCCGGCGGAGATGTCCTCCACGCTGGCCCCGTCCTTCTGGGCCTGCTTGACGCTGGAATTCATAAAGACGGTGCAGCGGCTCCCCAGGTCCACCGGGCGCTTTGCGAAGAGCCCCAGGTTGGCAAAGTCCTGGATGGAGTACCCCAGGGCCTCGGCGAAGGTCTGGAGGAAGCTGCCGCAGCCGGAGGAGCAGGCCTCGTTGAGGAAGATATTATCGATGGCGCCGTTTTTGATCTTGAAGCACTTGATGTCCTGGCCGCCGATGTCGATGACGAAGTCCACCTCCGGCATGAACTGCTTGGCGGCGGTGAAGTGGGCCACCGTTTCCACGATGCCGTGATCCACCCCGAAGGCGCTGCGGATGATCTCCTCCCCGTAGCCGGTCACCGCCCCGGCGGCGATGTGGATGTCCGGGCGCAGCTCGTAGAGCTCCCGCAAAAACTCCCGGATAAGGGGGATGGGGTTGCCGGAGTTCTGCTGGTACTTGGAGTAGAGCATCCCGCCCCGCTGGTCGGTGACCACCGTCTTGACGGTGGTGGAGCCGGCGTCGATGCCTATGTAGACCGGCCCGGTCTCGTCCTCCAGCCGCCCGCAGGGGACGGCGTGGCGCCAGTGGCGCTGGGTAAAGGCCCGGTGGTCCTCCCGGCTCTCAAAGAGCGGAGGGATGACGGCGTACTCCCCCTGGCCCCGGTAGGCGGCCAGCTTCTCGATGGATTCGGAGATCTGGGCCTCCCCCTCCCCGCACCAGGCGGCCCCCAGGGCCACATAGTAGAGGGAGTTTTCCGGGCAGAGGCCGGTGAGGCCCAGGGTCCGGTCGAAGCTCTCCCGCAGCCGCGGCAGGAAGGTGAGAGGGCCCCCCAGGTAGAGGACCTTCCCCTGGATGCGCCGCCCCTGGGCAAGCCCGGCGATGGTCTGGTTCACCACCGCCCCGAAGATGCTGGCGGCCACATCCTCCTTTTTGGCCCCCTGGTTTAGGAGGGGCTGTATATCCGTCTTGGCAAAGACGCCGCACCGGCTGGCGATGGTGTAGGTGCGCTGGGCTTCCCCGGCCATGCGGTCCAGGTCGGCGGGGGTCACCTTCAGCAGGGTAGCCATCTGGTCGATGAAGGCCCCGGTGCCTCCGGCACAGGAACCATTCATCCGCACCTCCAGCCCGTCGGTGAGGAAGAGGAGCTTGGCGTCCTCTCCCCCCAGCTCGATGACGGCATCGGTGCCGGGGGCCAGGCGGCCGGCGGCCACGCGGGTGGCGTACACCTCCTGGACAAAGGGGATGCCGCAGCTCTGGGCCATCCCCATCCCGGCGGAGCCGGAGATGGTCAGGGAGGCGGGGCGGCCCTCCAGCACCTGGTCCCGCACCTGCCGGAGCAGTTCCCCGGTCTTCCCCGTGATCTGGGAATAATGGCGCTGGTAGTCGGAAAAGAGGATGTTGTCCCCTTCGTCCAGCACCACACATTTGATCGTGGTGGAGCCCACGTCCAGTCCTATCTTCAGCATACTGCCTCCTTTTCCCGGACAGGGGCGGCCGCCTGCCGCTCCAGCTCCCGCCGGTATCCTTCCAGGTTATGATTCATCCGTTCGTAAAATTCCATCAGGGCGCGGATCTCCTCCGGGGTAAAGCCCCGGAGCTGCCGGGCCAGAAGCGCCTCCTGGCAGGCCCTGGCCCGGTGGGCCGCGCCGCTCCCCTTTGGGGTGAGGGAGACTATGGTGCGCCGCTGGTCCCCAGGCTCCTTTTCCCGCAGCACCAGGCCGGCCTTTTCCATCCGCTTGGCGGAGACGGCCACCGCCGCCCGGCTCACCCCCAGGATCTGGGCGATGTGCCCCTGGCTGATCCGCCCGGTCTGGGCGATGGTCCAGAGGATAGGCAGCTGGCTGGGGTGCAGTTCCTCCCCCGCCAGCAGTTGGAAGATGCAGGACTGGTAGAGGGTATGGCTTTTGCGGTCCAGGTCCAAAAACCGGATAAACTTTTGCAGGACCATGGGGAGGCGCCTCCTTTTTGTCAATCGGTTTCGCAACAGCGACAGGGCAATTTTAGCGTTTTTTCGCCGGGAAAACAATAAACAAATCGTGAACAAAGGATGTACATTTTTTGAACAGTCCAGTCTTTTCCGCTCCTGCCGCATTCTGCCGCAGGCGTAGGAAAATCTCCCCAAAACAGCGAAAGACGACCCGCCTTATCCCTCCCGCTGGATGAACACCGGGATGGGCGGGTCGTTTTTTCGGTTGGGGAAATCCAGGCGCAGGACATTCCAGATCCGGCTGTCCAGCTCCGCCAGCCACCGGAGGACGGCATCCCGCTCTCCGTAGCCGTTCTCCTTGCCGTAGTAGATGCAGAGGGACAGCGCTCCGCCGGGTCGCAGGAGGGCAAGGGCCTGCTCCAGGGCCGGGATAGTAGTCTCCGCAGCGGTGTGGATCCGGTGGTCCCCGCCGGGGAGCCAGCCCAGGTTGAAGGCGATGCACCCCACCGTTCCGGGCTCCGCCAGGGCGCCCATCTCCCGGTGGTCCATTTGGAGGACCTCCGCCCAGCCGGAGACCCCCTCCGCCGCGAGGAGGGACCGGGTGGCCTCCACCGCCTCCGGCTGGATGTCCAGGGCGATGACCCGGCCGCCGGGGCCGGTGAGGCGGGCCAGCAGCAGGGCATCCCGCCCCCGGCCGGCGGTGGCATCGATGCACAGGTCCCCAGGGCGCACCTGGCGGGCCATAAAGTCGTGGGTGAGGGCCAGGCTGTTCCAGCCCATCACTTCCCCAGGGCGGCGGCCCACTCCGCCTCCTTAAAGCCGGTGAGGACAAGATCCTCCCCCAGGAGGATGGGGCGCTTCACCAGCATCCCGTCAGTACACAAGAGGTCCAGCTGCTCCTCCGGAGACATCTCCGGCAGTCGCCGGGCCAGCCCCATCTGGCGGTACTTCTGGCCGCTGGTGTTCCACAGCCGCCGCAGGGGCAGCTTTTGGGCCCAGGCGGCCAGCTCCTCCCTGGTGGGGTTTTCCTCCAGGATATGGCGGCCGGTAAATTCCACTCCCTGCCCCTCCAGCCATTTCCGGGCCTTTTGGCAGGTGGAGCACTTGGGATATTCCACAAAGATCAGCATAAGGGGAACCTCCTTTATTATTGCACCTTCTCCCCGTGACACCGGGGGCAGGTCATGGAGCCGGTGCCGTTGCACTTGCGGCATTTCTCCCAGGTGCGCGCCACCTTGGGGCCGCTGAGGGAGCCGGCGTAGTTGGGGGTGCTGTTATCGGTGATGTACTTGCCACCCTCGCCGTCGCACTGGGAGCACTCCACCGTGCCCTCCCCGTGGCACTTGGTACATTTGATCTTGGGGATACCGGGGTTCCAGCTTTCATCATCCGAGCTGCCGCCGCTGCCGGAACCGCCGCCGCTGCCCGCCGTATTGTTCCGGTCGGCGGGGGGATCGCTGGCCTTCGCCCCGGCATCCGCAAGGGTGAAGCAGTCCTTCATGCAGAGCGACAAAAGTATCCGGTCCTCGTTCACATAGTGCTTTACCGACAGGTAAAGGTCGGCTTCCTTCTTATCCGGGGAAAACCAGTCCACCTCGCCGGTGACCTTTCCGCTCCCGGTGTAGTTATAGTAATAATCGTACTCGTTGAACCGGTCGATGCCGTTCTTGGCGTACTCCCGTTTGCCGGCATAAACCTCTTTGAAGTTCCAGCTTTCCAGGAGTTTGCGGTATTCCTCCGCGGCCGCCGGTCCCTTTATGTCGTCAACGCTGTAGCAGTACTCGCCGGCCCCCGTGTCCCGGCTACAATTCAGGAACGATCCCGGATCCGGCACGGTGAGATCGGCCCTTGCGGGGGTCTTGGCGCTGCCGGAGGACGAGGATGCCGAAGCCCCGGAGGAACTGCCGGAGGCTGTATCCTTGCTGCCCGTCTCCTTCCTTCCGGGTTTGGAGGACTCCACCCCGGAATCCTCCAGCCGGATATTGCCGCCGCAGGTCAGGGTCAGCACCATATTGCTCCTGGAGTGGTTGTACTCCACCTTCACCGCCAGCGGGATGTCGAAGGAATACCGGTCCTCGCTGATGGACTTCTGGGTATCGCCGGGCTCCAGCCCGTAATGGACCGCCAGCACCTCCAGGTATTCATCGATGATGGTGTGGTTCAGGACCATGGTGTAGGTGAGCACCTGGCCGTCCCCGGTATCCTCCACGCTGTCCGGCTCCACACCGAAGAAAGGACCGGGGTCGGGGATCCGGATGATCTCACCGGACCCGTCATCCTCATCGGTCTCCCCGATGCCGGTTCCGGTCATAGCCTCCCGGAACCGGTCTATGGTATCTCCGGGATCCTGGCGGGAGGTCATAGCGCCGCGGATGGCCCATCCCGCCACGACCAGGGCCAGAACGCAGACCACCGCCGCCAGCGGCTTGGGGATCTCTCTCCGGCCCGGCCCGTGGGGACCGGGTGGGACGCCGGGCTCTGTCTTCTTCCGGGACCGGTCTGCATCCGCGGTGCCTTGCCGGGCATCGCCCGTATTTTCCGGTTTCGGTTCCGTCCCGCCGGCCCCGCCCAAAGGCTTCCCGCACCGGGGGCAGAAGGCGGAATCATCGGGGATCTGGCTGCCACAATAACGGCAAAACATCATAATTTCTCCTTCCCGTTCGGGTCCGGGTGCTGTCTACTGCTTCCCGGTCCCGTGGCACCGGGGGCAGGTCACCGAGCCTCTGCCTCCGCACTTCATACATTTCTCCCAGGTCCTCCCCACCTTTGGCCCGCTGGTGGAGCCTCTGTAGTTGGGGGTGCTGTTATCGGTGACATATTTGCCTCCCCTGCCGTCGCACTGGGAGCATTCCACCGTTGTTTCCCCGTGGCATTTTGTACACTTGATCTCGATGACGCTGCGCTTGGAGGAACCGGTATCGCCGGAGCTGCCGCCGGTGGAACCGCTGCTTTTGGAGCTGCCGGTCTGGCTGCTGCCGGTCTGGAACCGAGAGACGGTCTCCTTGGAGCTGTTGTCCAAAGCGCCTAAAACGGCGCCCCCCACCAGGAACACCGCCAGGATGCAGGCCACCGCCGCCACGGGCTTGTGGGCCTTGGCCCAGGCCAGCAGCTTTTGGAGCCCCGGCTTTATCTTCTTCCCCAGCTCCCCCCAGGGGAGGCGGCGGACCAGGGAAAAGAGGGCGCCCAGCAGCGCCAGGACCAGCCCCAGGACAAAGAACAGCGCATCCTTCACCTTCCCGCCGATGCCCTTCCAGTCCACCCTGGAAAAGGCCTCGGCGGCGGCCTTCCCGTTCTTTGAGGCGCTTTCCTTGGTGGTCCGCAGAGTCTCCTCCAGGCGGCGCTTGGCCTCCCGCTTCGTCTCTTCCCACTTGGCCTGGGCCTCGGCCTTTTTCTGGGCCTGGGCCTCGGCTTTCTTCCGGGTCTCTTCCTGGGCCTGGGCTTCGGCCCTCCGCCGGGCCTCCTCCTGGACCTGGACCTTCCACGCTTCGTTGGCCCTTTTTTCCGCTTCGGCCTGGGTATCCTGCCGGTCCTGCTCCGGCCTGGGCGGCTCTCCGCCGCCTTCTGCCAGCGCCTTTCCGCACCGGGGGCAGAATCGGGAATCGTCGGGGATCTGGCCGCCGCAATACCGGCAGAACATGGTGACCCCTCCTTTCGCCTTTTAGAAGCCGTACCAATAGCCGCCGCATCCATCTTGCCGGCAAATTTGCGCACTTCGGCTGATGGTACAACTTCTTAATTCTTCAGCAGATTAAAGTATAACACAAATGCCGCTTCTGCGCAAATTTTTCGGAAAAGAAAGCGGATCTGCCAAAATATCCGGCGATTTGTTGACTAGGGGGCGGGACCTTTTCTATAATATATGGTAATACAGTAAAACCAGCGAAGGATGTGAACGGATGAAGGACTTTTCCATCTTCGACATCATCGGGCCCAACATGATCGGCCCCTCCAGCTCCCACACCGCCGGGGCGCTGCGCATCGCCCAACTGGCCAGGGGGATGATCCCCGGCCCCATCGTCCGGGCGGACTTCACCCTCTACGGCTCCTTTGCCCGCACCTACCGGGGCCACGGCACCGACCGGGCCCTCATCGCCGGGGTGCTGGGCTTTGGCACCGAGGACAGCCGCATCCGGGATTCCTTCCGGTGGGCGGAGAAAATGGGGCTCCGCTACAGCTTTGCCCTGGATACCCAAAACCGGGACTGCCACCCCAACACCGCGGACATCCGCCTGGAAAACGCCGCCGGGGAGACCGCCCTGGTGACCGGGGTGAGCGTGGGGGGCGGCGCCGCCGTCATCCGGCGCATCAACGGGGTGGAGATCGACCTCACCGGGGAGTACCACACCATCTTGGTGCGCCATAAGGACACCCCCGGCGTGGTGGCGGCCATCACCCGTACTCTGGCGGAAAACCACATTAACATCGCCTTTATGCGCCTCTACCGGGAGAGCCGGGGGCAGATGGCCTACACCATCATCGAGGCGGACGAGGACATCCCCCAGGAGGCGGCGGCCCAGATCCAGGCCCATCCCCCGGTGCAGAGCGCCCTGCTCATCCCCCGGATATAGAACCGAAAAAGGAGTGTAAAAGCTATGGACTTTACAACAGCCGCCCAGCTACTGGCCCTCTGTGAAGGGGAAGGCCTTACCCTGGGGGAGGCGATGCTCCGCCGGGAAACGGACCTCACCGGGGCCGGGCGGGAGGAGATCCGGGCCCGGCTGGCCCGTTCCCTGGAGATCATGGAGCAGGCGGCAGCCGCTGCCCTGGCCGCCCCCCAGAAGACCATGGGAGGGCTCATCGGCGGGGAGGCCATCGCCCTGGACCGCCGGAGGGCGGAGGGGAAGGCGGTCTGCGGGCCGCTGCTGGCCCGGTCGGCGGCCATCGCCATGGGCACCCTGGAGGTGAACGCCTCTATGGGGCTCATCGTGGCCGCCCCCACCGCCGGCTCCTGCGGGGTGCTCCCCGGAGCGCTGCTGGCCCAGGCGGAGACCTTTGGCTTTGGCCGGGAGGAACTGCTGGACGGCCTGCTCACCGCCGCGGCGGTGGGGTATCTCATCGCCCGCAACGCCACCGTGGCCGGGGCGGAAGGGGGCTGCCAGGCGGAGGTGGGCACCGCCAGCGCCATGGCTGCCGCCGCCATCGCGGGGCTCCACGGAGGCAGCCCGGAGCAGTGCCTCTGGGCCGCCGGCACCGCCCTAGTGAACCTGATGGGCCTGGTCTGCGATCCCATCGGGGGCTTGGTGGAATCCCCCTGCCAGGGGCGCAACGCCATCGGCGTGGCCGGAGCCCTGGTGGCGGCGGAGACCGCCCTGGCAGGCATCCCCTCCCCCGCCCCCCTGGACGAGGTCATCGCCGCCATGTACGCGGTGGGGCGGGCCCTCCCCGGCGAGCTGCGGGAGACCGCCCTGGGGGGCATCGCCACGGCGCCCTCCGCCTGCGCCCGGTGCCACGGGTGCTAAAGGTCCCGGAAAATATCGTGCAATCCACTCCGGTTTGTGGTAAACTATAGGTATATGCGGTCCCGCTTTTTGGCGGGGCTAATCAAAGTACAGGAGGCGCACCCCAATGGAAAAGAAAAAATTCTATATCACCACCCCCATCTACTACCCCTCGGACAGCCTGCACATCGGCCACAGCTACTGCACCGTGGCCACCGATACCATGGCCCGTTATAAGCGCCTCACCGGGTATGACGTCATGTTCCTCACCGGGGCGGACGAGCACGGCCAGAAGATCGAGGAAAAGGCCAAAGCCGCCGGGGTCACCCCCCAGCAGTATGTGGATAAGATCGTTGCCACCTTCCAGTCCCTCTGGCAGCTCCTGAACATCTCCAACGACCGCTTTATCCGCACCACCGACGACTACCACGTGGAGTCGGTGAAGAAGATCTTTAAGGCCCTCTACGACAAGGGGGACATCTACAAGGGGGCCTACAAGGGCAAATACTGCACCCCCTGCGAGTCCTTCTGGACCGAGAGCCAGCTCGTCGACGGCAAATGTCCCGACTGCGGCCGCCCGGTGGTGGACGCCGAGGAGGAGGCCTACTTCTTCCGCCTCTCCAAGTACGCCGACCGCATCCTGGCCCTCTACGACGAGCACCCGGAATTCCTCACCCCCCAGTCCCGCGTCAACGAGATGAAGGCCTTCATCAACCAGGGGCTGGAGGACCTTTGCGTTTCCCGCACCAGCTTCTCCTGGGGGGTGCCGGTGGAGTTTGACCCCAAGCACGTGGTCTATGTCTGGGTGGATGCCCTCAGCAACTACATCACCGCCCTGGGGTACGGCAACGAGAAGTACCACGACTTTGAGAAATACTGGCCCGCCGACGTCCACTTTGTGGGCAAGGAGATCGTGCGGTTCCACTCCATCATCTGGCCCGCCATGCTCATGGCCCTGGACCTGCCCCTGCCCAAGCGGGTGTACGGCCACGGCTGGCTCCTTCTGGACGGCGGCAAGATGAGCAAATCCAAGGGGAACGTGGTGGACCCCGTCTTCCTCTGCCAGCGGTACGGGGTGGATGCCATCCGCTTCTTCCTGCTGCGGGCCTTCCCCTTCGGCTCGGACGGGGTCTTTTCCAACGAGGCCCTCATCACCACCATCAATTCCGACCTGGCAAACGACCTGGGGAACCTGGTGAGCCGGACGGTGAGCATGGTGGAAAAATACTTTGACGGCACCCTCCCCGCCCACCGGGCCGCCGAGCCCATCGACGAGGAGCTGATGGGCCTGGTGCGGGCCCTCCCGGAGGCCTACGCCGCCCAGATGGAGGAGTTCGCCTTCCAGAACGCCCTGGGGGAGATCTTCCGGGTGGTGAGCCGGGCCAACAAGTACATCGACGAGACCACCCCCTGGATCCTGGCAAAGGACGAGGGAAAAAAGTCCCGGCTGGCGGCGGTGATGTACAGCCTGCTGGAATCCATCCGGGTCTGCGGCATCCTTCTAAAGCCCTTTATGCCGGATTCGGCGGAGAAAATACTGGACCAGATCGGGGCGGCGGAAAGCGAGCGCACCTGGGAGAGCGCCCAGGTCCCCTGCGCCCTGCGGGACGATGTGACGGTGAGGAAGGGGGAGACCCTCTTCCCCCGCATCGATATGGCCAAGGAGCTGGCCGAGCTTGCGGCCCGCCAGGAGGCCCAGAAGGCCGCTGCCCAGCCCGCCGCCCCCAAGGCGGAGCCCGTGGCGGCCCCCATCACGGTGGATGATTTCTTCAAGGTGGACCTGCGGGTGTGCCGGGTGGTGAAGTGCGAGGCGGTGCCCAAGGCCAAAAAGCTGCTGCGCCTGGAGCTGGACGACGGCCTGGGCGGCCGGCAGATCGTCTCCTCCATCCACCCCTGGTACGAGCCGGAGGACCTCATCGGCCACAACATCATCGTTATCGTCAACCTGAAGCCCGCCAAGTTCTGCGGGGTGGAGTCCAACGGGATGCTCCTGGCCGGGGACGACGCCGACGGCAACTGCAAGGTGGTCTTCGCCGACGACCTGCCCGCCGGGACGAAGATCGGATAAGAAAGGGAACGGTTTTTCTTCCTTTTTTCTTGCAAAAGAAAAAAGGAAGCGAAAAAAGAATGACCTAAGTTATTTAACAGGTTTTTCCTGCTCTCCGGGGGAAACAGGAGGGAAAGCCTTGTCTCTAACGATGATGCGCAAAGCCTGTCCTCCAGGAGCGGCGGCGAAGCCGCCGCAAGACCGCCGCCGCAGGCGGCGGCCCCGCAGGCCGAAGGCCGGAGGGGGTACTATCCCCGAAGGGGATCATCAATAGCCCCGCAGGGATAAGAAGGTGTGGGGCGTTTGCCCCACCCTTTGGGAGGGTCCAGGGGGGAACCCCCCGGTGGGATACCTAAGGGCAAAGCC
>JAETSQ010000026.1 GCA_021769525.1 Oscillospiraceae bacterium | reverse complement strand
CCCTTTGGGAGGGTCCAGGGGGGAACCCCCCGGTGGGATTATCAAGGGCAAAGCCCTTGAGCCGTTCTTTCCCCCCTTTCTGTCGGCACAGAAAGGGGGTCCCCGCCGGATAGGCGCAGGTTGACTAGGCGGGTGCCGCCCGCTCCGGCAAAAACAAAACCGGGCAATCGGGCAACCCCAGCCAATCCAGGTATTCTGCTTGTCGAAGAGCCTTTCTCGACAAGCAGAAGCCCCTCCCCAGTTTCCTGGGGAAGGGCTTTTCGCGGCGGTCAGGAGAACAAAGGACCAAGCGAGTGTGTTTATCAGTGGATGAACATGCTGAGGATGATGAAGATCACCGAGCCAAAGGCGGGGACCAGGATGGAGCCGATGGTCCAGGTCTTGAGGCTGGTCTTGATGTCCATGCCGGAGAAGTTGGTGACCACATGGAAGTAGCTGTCGTTGAGGAAGGAGGGGCACATGGTGGTCAGGCAGAGGGACAGGGCCGCCAGGTAGGGGTTGATGCCCAGGGCAACGACCATGGGAGCAACGATGGCGGAACCGGTGATCATAGCAGTGGTGCCGGAGCCCTGGGGGAATCTCATGATGACACCGATGATGATGGGGACCAGGATGCCAGGGATACCGGTGGCCACGATGACGTCTGCCATCATCTTGGCAGCGCCGGAGGTGTTGATGACCGCGCCCAGAGCGCCGCCGGCGGCGGTGATGAAGACGATGGGGCCGGCGTCACGGCAGGCTTCCTGCATCAGGTCTACGCACTTCTTGCTGCCCAGGTCGCCGCAGAGCAGGAAAGCGCCCATGCACAGGGAGATGAACAGAGCCACGACCGGCTGGCCCAGGAAGCCGAAGATGGTGGCAACGGTGGTGCCGGGGACGATCTGGCCGCAGATGGTGTTGGCGAAGATGAGAACGATGGGGACCAGCAGAGTGGCGAAGGAGAGACCGGCGCTGGGGAGCTTCTCGGTCTCCAGCAGGGCGGTGAAGTCGCTGTTCTCCAGGTCCTTGCCCGCCTTGATCTTGGCATCGATCTTATCCAGCACTTCCAGCTGAGCGTCAGTGTACTGGCTGCGGTCGATCTCGTAGGGAACTACCAGGTCCGGATACTTCTTGCCGAAATACCGGAAGAGGAAGACGGCGAAGATGAACAGCGGGATGGAGATGAGCAGGCCGTAGATGATATACATACCAAGGTCCAGAGCCAGCCCGTTGTTGTTGAAGGTGCCCACCACAGCCAGAGGGCCGGGGGTGGGGGGGACCATGAAGTGGGTGATGTACAGGCCCATGCCCAGGATGCCGCCCAGCCAGACCATGGATTTCTTGGTCAGACGGGAGAACTCCTTAGCCAGGGAGGAGAGGATAACAAAGCCGGAATCGCAGAAAACGGGGATGGAGACCACGAAGCCGGTGAGGCCCAGAACCACGTCGCAGTTCTTAACGCCGATGAGCTTCAGGATGGTCAGCGCCATCTGCTTGGCGGCGCCGCTCTTCTCCAGGAAGATACCCATGATGCAGCCGAAGCCGATGACCACGCCGATGCTGGCCATGGTGTTGCCGAAGCCGCTGGTGACGGTGCTGACGCACTTCGTCAGGGTATCTACCAGTTTATCCTCCGGCCCGAAGGGCATCGCCAGAACGGCGATGAGGATAGCCGAAATGATGAGAGAGGGGAAGGGATGGAGCTTGTTCATGATGATGAGAGCCATCATGACGATGATGCCGATGAACATTGCAAGTACAGGATTCAGTCCCATGATACTACCTCCTTGTTTTTGTGTTGGTTCTCCGGATGCCGCAGGAGTTTATAACGGGGATACAGCGGCCCGCGCCGCCGGGAATACAGGGTCGGGATGGCGGGCCCCGCCATCCAAAACTGCCCCTGGGGCAGTTTGACAGGTGTTATGGGGCAGCCGGTCAGATCACCGGGCCCAGGCAGTGGATGTCGATGGAGGTGAAGTACTTGATGGCCTCGTTCTTGGTCATCTCGCCTCCCAGCACCCGCAGCAGCTTCTGGAAGGCCTCCTCCCCCACCTGGTCGATGGTCTTATCACCGGTGATGATGAGGCCGGCGTTCAGGTCCATGTCGTTCTTCATCCGCTCGTAGGTGTTGGGGTTGCCGCAGACCTTGATGACCGGCATGGAGGGGAAGCCCTGGGGGGCGCCCCGGCCGGTGGAGAACATCATGAACTGGGCCCCGGTGGCGGCCATGCCGGTGAGGATCTCCGGCTCCCGTCCGGGAGTGTCCTTGATCCACAGGCCCTTGTGGTTGGTGACCATCTCCGGGTAGTCCAGAACGCCCTGGATGGGCCGGGTGCCGGATTTGACGATGGCGCCCAGGGTCTTTTCCTCGATGGAGGAGAGGCCGCCGGCGATGTTGCCGGGGGTGGGCTGGCCCTTGCGCATATCGCAGCCCAGGGACTTGGCCCGCGCCTCCATGGCGTTTACGATGTCAAAGATCTTCTGTCCCACCTCCGGGGTCACCGCCCGGCGAGCCAGCAGGTGCTCGCCGCCGATGAACTCGGTGGTCTCGCCGAAGACGACGGTGGCTCCCAGGTCCACCAGCTTATCGGCGATGTAGCCGATGACGCAGTTGGAGGCCATGCCGCTGGTGGTGTCCGAAGCGCCGCACTTGATGGCCATCACCACCTCGTCGATGGAGGCGGGCTGGCGCTGCTGACCGGAGATGTCGATGACCAGCTGGCGGGCGATGTCGATGCCCTTCTGGATGGCGTTGGAAACGCCTCCCAGCTCCTGGATGCCGATCATCCGCACCGGCTTGCCGGTGGCCTCGATGGCCTTGTACATCTTTTCAAAGTCGGTGCCCTCGCACCCCAGGCTGACGATGAGCACCGCCCCCAGGTTGGGGCTCTGCCCCAGGGAGGTGAGGGTCTCGGTGACACGGTCCAGGTCGGGGGGGAGCTGGCAGCAGCCCTGGTGGTGGAAGTAGCCCACCGTCCCCTGCACCTCGGTGACGATGGCCTGCACCACGTCCCCCGCGCAGGTGACGCTGGGGATGACCCCCACCAGGTTCCGGGCGCCTACCCGGCCGTCAGGGCGGCGAAAGCCCATGAATTCGTAGCTCATATCACTTTCCCTCCTTCTGCCAGTCGCCCCGGCCCCGCATACTGTCCAGATTGTGGACGTGGACGTAGTCGCCGGGCTTTATCTCCTGGGTGGCGATGCCGATCTCCTCGCCGTACTTGGTGATCTGCTCCCCCACGTGGATCTCCGTGAGGGCGATCTTGTGGCCGTAGGGCACGTCCCCGTGGACTGTGAGGGTGAAGGACTCGCCCCGCTTATCCCGCACCTCCACCTGGGTGCCGTCGGTGATGCCGTTTGCGAAGATGGTGGCAACGTTATCCAGGTCGCTCACCTTCAGGGCCAGATTCAAAGCCATAATGACCAGCCTCCTTTTTTACCTTTTGCTCCGGCGGCGGCTGTAACTCTACCGCCCGCCGCTTTCCCGCGGGAGTTATTCCTTCACCGCCAGGACGGCCACGCCGTCGGGGATGACCACCACGCTGGCGTCCTTCCCCTTCATCCCGTAGGCGATCTCCAGGGCCTCATCCGGGGTGGCGGCGGGGATCATGTTGGCCTGCCGCACCTGCTCCGGGGTCAGGTAGGTGGTGACCAGGATGACCGGGTGCTTTTTGAGGATGCGGGCGTAGATCTGGGGGCACCACTGCTCCGGGATGGTCTCCTTGGGGGGGATCTTGGAGAGATAAGCATCGATCTCGTCCACGGTGCCCATGGTGATGAGCTTTTCAAAGTGGGTGCCGCCCATACCGTCGGCGCAGGAGCAGCACATGATGATGACCCCGTCCTCCCCGGCGCAGGCCTCGGCGGTGGCTACCGCCTTGGGGGACTGGTAGAGGTTCTGGTCCAGGGGGTAGCCGCCGTTACTGGTGACCACAATATCCCCGGTGATGCTGGGGCACTGGGAGAGGCTGCGGATGAACTCCACGCCCTTCTCGTGGGACTGCACTAGGTCGCCGCAGAAGGCGGCGATGATCTTCTTTTCCCCGTCCAGGGCCACGTTAAAGGTAAACTGGACGTTCACCGCGCGGGCGGCGGCCACCATGTCCTCGTGGATGGGGTTCTTTTCCAGCACGCCGGCCACCGAGTAGGGGCTGGCGATGGCCTTGTAGGAGTGGTTCTCGTTCACCGTCACCTCGGAGCAGATGCCGGGGAGGATGCTCTTGCGTCCGCCGGAGAAGCCGGCGAAGAAGTGGGGCTCGATGAAGCCCTCGGTCACCAGCAGGTCGCAGTCGGCGGCCAGGCGGTTCACCTCAAAGCTGGCCCCGGAGGGGAGGGTGCAGATATGTACAAAGTCATCGGGCTTAAAGGCGTCGTTGACGGCGATCTTTTCGTGGTCCACGATGGCGTCCCCGAACATCCGCCGCTGTTCCTCCGGGGTGGTGGCCCGGTGGAGGCCGGTGGCGATGAGGATGGTGATGTCCGCCTCCGGGTTGCCTTTGCGGATCTCCGCCAGCAGGATGGGCAGGGTGATCTTGCTGGGCACCGCCCGCGTGTGGTCGCTGGTCACCAGGGTGACGCGCTTTTTTCCCTTGGACAGCTCGGAGAGGCGGGGCGAGCCGATGGGATGCTCCAGCGCCTCCCGCACCAGCTCCTCCTCACCCTTTTCGGCCTTGTAGTGGTGCATCTTGGCAGTGACTACGGCCTTCAGGTTTTCCTCCGCCACGTGGAGGTCCAGGGTGCCGGTGTAATAAGGGATGGGGATCGTCTTCACAGATCATTCCTCCAATCGTTCAAAGACCCGAATCAGTGTATGGTGTATACATGATTTCCCTCAACATTAACAGAATAATACAAAAACACTGAAAAGTCAACCAAAAACGAAAAATTTTCTGAGGCTTTCACCATTATACACAAAGAATATATGAATAAATTATGAAAATATACCTGTTGGGCGGAAGCGCAAGAGGGTAGGTGGGAAGAAAGTGCTCCAACGCGCCGAATTTGCTGATCTGGGGTTTCACTCCAACCCCCACTTCTTTTTTCTCACTGGTGAGAAAAAAGAAGCAAAAAAGAACCACCGGGGTGCCCCCGGTGTCTCGCCCTACCCGGAGCGGGGATAAAACCCACTCCTTACCTTTGTGCAAGACGCAAGCGACTGCCTGGAGCCTTAGGTGGCAGAGCGGCAGCTCCGCCGCCGCAAGCCCGCCGCCGTAGGCGGCGGCCCCGTAGGCCGCAGGCCGGAGGGGGTACTATCCCCGAAGGGGATTACCAATAGCCCCGCAGGGATAAGAAGGTGTGGGGCGTTTGCCCCACCCTTTGGGAGGTCCAGGGGGAACCCCCTGGTGGGATTCTCAAGGGCAAAGCCCTTGAGCCGCTCTTTCCCCCCTTTCTGTCGGTACAGAAAGGGGGTCCCCGCCGGATAGGCGCATGAGGGTAAAATGGGTGCCGCCAGCTACGAAAAAGCAAAACCTGGAAATCGGGTAAAATCCCCGCCGGATAGGCGAAAAAAGGCCCAGCGCCAGCGCCCGATATGTAAGGGAGGGGGCTTTCCCCTCCCTTTGGCTGTGGGAAAACGATCCCACTCACCCCAGAATGTGGTCAGCCATGCTGTCCACCACGCCGTTGACCACGTCGGTCATGACCCGGCCGGCCTTGGCGGCAGTCTTTTTCAGCGCCTTCCGCTGGCCCTTCATGGACCGGGCGTTCATCACGTAGGCGGCCGCTCCCACGGCGGCAGCGGTAGCTGCCAGCCCCGCGGCGGCGGAGATGCTGTTCTTGTTCATATGGCTCATATGAAAGTCTCCTTTTCGGTGGTAAACTGGAACGCGGGGAAAAGTGGAGCCCCGCATCTTCAGTTTCTCCCGGCGGGCGGAAGATACCCCTTGTACATTCTGCCAGCCCAAAGACCCGCGGCTTCTACCTGTTGCACAACAGGACCGGCAGGAATGCAGTTGAAAACTGTATATTTTTCCGGTTTCTGAAAATTCAAAAAATTTCCGGGGGAATTTTTGCTGGAAATCCTCCACAATCTGTGGTATAAATAAAGTGCCCCGTTTGGCGGATTTTAATAAAAACCTAAACCCGGCGGGGCGCCTCTTTCCCTTTTGAGTTTTCCCGTCTTCCCGGCTATACTAGGATTTAAAGAAGGTGCTGCCAATGCTTTCGCGACCGCCCAGAGTAGCGGCCATCCACGATCTTTCCGGCTTTGGCCGCTGTTCCCTTTCGGTGATCCTGCCTGTGATCTCCGTTATGGGGATGCAGGTGTGTCCGGTGCCCACCACCGTCCTTTCCACCCATACCGGCGGCTTTGGGGAGCCCTGCCAGCGGGACCTCACCGATTATATGGAACCCTGCCTGGAGCACTACCGCCGCGTCGGCCTGGACTTTGAGTGTGTCTATACCGGCTACCTCAGCTCCCCGGACCAGGTGGCCCACTGCCTCCAGTTCTTCGACGGCTGGCCTGAAGCCCTCATCGTGGTGGACCCGGTGATGGGGGACCACGGCAAACTTTACCGGGCCTTTACCAGGGAGATGGTGGAGGGCATCGGGCGGATGGCGCGCAGGGCCCAAGTGATCACCCCCAATATTACCGAGGCCGCGATCCTCCTGGGGGACCCCCCCTCCGCCGGAGCGGTGAGCACCGCCGCCGCCCGGAGCATGCTGGTGCGCCTGGGGGAGCTGGGACCGGAAAAGGTGGTGATCACCGGAGTGACCCTTGCCACCGGGGAATACGCCAACATCTGCTACGACCGGGAGCACAACTCCTTCTGGAAATCGGTGGGGGATTATATCCCGGTCCACTACCCCGGCACCGGGGACATCTTCGCGGCGGTGCTCACCGCCTCCCTGCTCCAGGGGGACAGCCTCCCCATGGCAATGGACCGGGCCGCCCGGTACGTGGAACTGACCATCAAGACCACCTACAGCTACAGCACCGACCCGCGGGAAGGGGTCATGCTGGAGCGGACCCTGGAGTGGCTCACCAGGGGCGAGGTGAGCAAACGCTTCCAGAGCCTTTGACCGCACCGCAAAAGGGAAAGAGGAGATAGCACAATGAAAAAGCAGAAATTTACCATTCAGGACATGGTCACCGTGGGGCTGATGGCCGCCATCGTCTACGCCGCCACTACCCTCCGGATCGAGATCCCCACCCCCATGGGCAAGACCATGATCCATATGGCAACGGTGGCCTGTCTCATCTCCGGCCTCTTGTTCGGGCCGGTGCGGGGCGGGCTGGCCGGGGGCATCGGCTCCTTCTTCTTTGATATTTTTAACGGCTGGGCCAGTTCCGCCCCTTTCACCCTGGTCTTTAAGTTTGCCATCGGCTTCCTGGCGGGGTATATCACCGGCGGCAAGCCCCGCAAAATGTCTTGGACCCTCCTGGCCTGTGCCGTCGGCAGCTACGCCTACACGGTCCTCTATCTTACCAAGGATTTTATCCGGGACCTCCTGCTGGGGGGAGCGGTGGAAACGGCCATTGCCGACATATCGGTGAAGGCGGCCACCTCCTTCAGCAACGGCACCCTGGCCATTGTTGTGGCCACGCTCCTGGCCCCCGTTCTCCGCGCCGCCCTGGAGCGGGCCGGGATGTCCAAAAAGCTAGTGGGATAGGATGATGATGTTGTTCCTTTTCTTCTTGCAGAAGAAGAAAAGGAACCGAAAAGAAGAACGATGGGCCGGAGCAAAAGCTCCGGCCTGTGTTTTCTGGTAGGATGTGAGGACCATTCTGTGAAGGAAAACCCCGCCCCTTCCGCAAGCTGGCGGCTTTTACTAAAGCCTCTCCCTGTTGGAACGCAAAGCCATCCGTTAGGGCTGACCGCCGAAGGCGGTGGAGGGGTTTTCCCCACAGGGCTTTGTTTCTAGGTATGGCTGCTCCGCTCCCAAGGCACAAAAAAGAGCCCCCTCCTGGGGGCTCTTTTTTGTGCTGTTCAGGCCAGGATGTCCATGTGGCTGCCCGGCACGGTGGAGGGGATGGCCTGCTGGATGTCCTCCACGATGGCGGCGGCCTGCTCGGTCATCTGGTCCATCGCCTTGCGGGCGACGGCGACGCCGACCGCCTGGGCGGTCTGCATCTGGCTCAGAGAAATGCTGGTAGCCGCGATTGACATTACATCCATGTTCATCAATCCCTTTCTAAGATTTATGCGATGGAGGCATTCCGGCCTCCGGGGCAACGATCAGTATTTATCGCTGTTGTAGGAGACATAATCCTCGTCGTCATCCTGGTAGGAGATGGACTTGCCGGTAAAGGAGGGGGCGGAGGAACCGAAGCTGGAGCTGGAACTGCCGGCAAACTCATCGCTGAGGGTGAACTGATCCACCAGTTCCTTCATAATGGTGGACTGGCTGGCCAGCTCCTCACTGGCAGCAGCGGACTGCTCCGAGGTGGCGGAGTTGGTCTGGATGACGCTGGAGATCTGATCCACGCCCTGGGTGACCTGGGCCACGGCCTCGGCCTGCTGCTGGGAAGCGGAAGCGATGCGGTTGATGGTGGAAACGATCTCCTGGGCGCCCTCTACCACTTCTACCAGGTCCCTGGCGGTCTCGGTGGCGATGCGCGTGCCGTTCTCCACCGCCTTCACAGAGCCCTCAATGAGAGCGGAGGTGCTCTTGGAGGCGTCGGCGGACTTGCTGGCCAGGTTCCGGACCTCATCGGCCACAACGGCAAATCCCTTGCCGGCGGCGCCCGCACGGGCAGCCTCCACGGCGGCGTTGAGGGCCAGGATGTTGGTCTGGAAGGCGATGTCCTCGATGGTCTTGATGATCTTGGCGATCTCCTTGGACTTCTCGCTGATCTCGCCCATGGCGGCGGTCATTTCCTGCATCTGGGTGTTGCTCTGGTCGATCTTCTGGCCTACGTCGTTGGCCATCTGGCTGGCCTGCTGGGCATTATCGGCATTGGCCTTGATCTGCTCGGAGATGTCGTTGATGGTGGCGGCCAGCTCCTCCACGGAGGAAGCCTGCTCGGTAGCGCCCTGGGAAAGGGCCTGAGCGCCGGAGGAGACCTGGTCGGCCCCAGAGGAGACCTCCTCGGCGGCCTGACGGATCTGGATCATGGTGCTGCTCAGCTTCTGCTTGATGCTCCGCAGGGCATGGAGGATGGCGCCGAGGTCACCGACATACATCTCGGTATCGCGGCTCTTGACGTTGAAGTTGCCGCCGGCCATCTTGCTCAGCAGATCGCACTCGTCCTCGATGACCCCGCCCAGGATCATCTGGCTCTTGCGCAGTGCGTTGCACATCTGGCCAAGCTCGTTCTGGCTCTGGTAGTCCACCGGGATCTTCAGATTGCCCTCGCTGAAGCCTACCAGGGCCTTCTCCACCTGGGCGGTGGGGGTGACGATACCCTTGATGATCTGGGTGATGAAGATCATCATGATGATCAGCGCCGCCACCAGGGCACCCACTACGATGAGGGTGATGAAGGTAAAGCTCCGCTGCTGCTTGACCACCTCGGCATCGGTCACAGCGTCAAGGTTGCTGTTGATCTCCTTGGCGATGGCCACCATAGCTTCCATCTTGGGGATACAATCGCTCTCCACCTCGCGGATGGCCTCTTCGGTACGGCCGGCGTTGACATTGGCGAGAATGGCCTGAGCGCTGCTCTTCCACACATCCACCGCCTGCTTATAGTCATTGAAGCGGTTGTCATCCAAGGGGTAGATGCTCCCCAGGGCGGCCATGTCCTTATCCAGATCGGCGAGAGCCGTCTGGATGGTCTCCTTCATGCTGTTGGCGTTCGGGCTGTTGGGCAGCAGCAGGACATTGCGCAGGTTCCGCGCCGCGATATTGGCATCCAGCCGGCTGGATTTGATGAGATCGCAAGCCTCGATCTCCGTGTTGATGACGCCGATGATCTCCCGGCTCTGGCTGTTCATCATCAGCAGGGTAGCGGCGATGATGATGATGGAAACCAGAAGAGTGATCCCGAACCCTAACAAGAGACTGGTCCTGATCTTCATGTTCTTGAGCATAGATACAGCTCCTCCTTGCCTATTTATGGTGGCATTTTGTCAGACAGGCGCAGCTTCCCCGCCTGAGTGATTCCCTGTCAATATAATTATCGTCATATTTCGGAAAAAAGCAAGCGAAAAGGCCGGAAGTTATTTTGTCTGCCAGGGAAATCTCCATTTTTCCCGCCCCTGGGGCGATGGAGCGGCATCTTCCTCGTCCGCTTCGTCGGCCTTATCCAGGCAGAGGGCTTCCATCAGCTGATGGGTGGCGGAAGCCCCCACCAGCACCAGCATCCGGTCCCCGCCCCGGAGTTTGGTGGGGCCGCGGGGGATGATGAGCTCCCCCCTGCGGGTGACCGAGATGAGGACGCATTCCGATGGCAGGTGCAGGTCCTTTACCGCCTCCCCCTCCAGAGGGCTGTCCTCCGGCAGGGTAAACTGGCTGATGGTGGCCTCCCCCCGGTTGAGGGAGATGAGGGACTGGATGGCGGAGGCGTCCACCTCCCGCTCCAGGGTCCGGGCCAGGATGTCGGTGCTGGAGACGGGGACATCCACCCCCAGCTTCTTCATAACGGTGAGGTTCTCCGGATCGTTCACCCGGCTGAGGGTCCGCTTCACCCCAAAGACGCGGCGGGCAGTCTGGCAGGCGATGAGGTTGGTCTGGTCCGCCCCGGTGGCGGTGACGATGGCATCCGCCCCCTGGGCCCCGGCGGCCCGGAGGACGTCGGCGGAGCTGCCGTCCCCGCAGGTGACGGGGATGCCCAGTTCATCGGCCGCGCGGCGGCAGTGTTCCTGGTCCGTCTCGATGACCAGCGGGGTGTGCCCGTGGTGGAGCAGGGTCTTGGCCAGGTAGAAGCCCACCTTTCCGGCCCCCACAACGATGACTTTCAATCCAAACACCCCCTAAACCAGCCTGGCGCAGAGGATACGGTCCCCTTTTTTCAGCTTGTAGCTGCCGGCCTTTTCGTGGAAGATGAGGGCCCCGTCCCGGCGCAGCACTCCCACGATGCTCTCATCCTCGCTGCGGCCCACCTGGGCGATGGTCTTTCCCCGGTGGTCCGGGGGCACCGCCAGGGCGGAGAGGCTGAGGGTGCTGTTGCCAAAGACCACCCGGCTGGCGCTCTCCTCCGATTCGCTGATGATCTGCTGGATGAGGTCCACCGTCAGGCTGGTGGGGCAGACGGTGTGCAGACCCTCCTGGTCGTAGAGGTCCTGGCGGGCCGGGTCGTAGAGGCGGGTGAGGACCTTGGGGACCCGGAAGATCTTTTTTGCGATCTGGGCCACCATCAGGTTGGTGTTGTCATCCCCGGTGACGGCGGCCACCATGTGGCACTCCTCGATGCCCGCCCGCCGCAGGACGGCGGAATCGATGGGCACCCCCGCCAGGCGGAAGCCGGTGAAGCCGTCCTCCAGGTGGGTGAAGCTCTCCGGGGAGGAATCCACCACCGAAATGTCGTGCCCTTCCTTATAGAGGGCGTTGGCGAGGCCGGCGCCCACCCGGCCGCAGCCGATGATGAGTATGTTCAATTCAAACCGGCGCCTCCTTTTTCCTGCTAATCTGGGCTGCCGCCCATCTCGGCCTAAGAGCCGCCGCTTTGCGGCGGTTGGCCTCGAAACGCGCCTTCTGCGCAGCAGACGTGCCCGAAGAGGCGTAGCCTCGTTAGGGCTGGGCGCAGAGCCCCGCCTTCTTTTTCTTTTCACGGGAAAAGAAAAAGAAGCAAAAAGAAAAGCGGCCAATGTTCCCGGTACAAAAGCGCAGGATCTAAGACTCCAGGCACACACCGGTGCCCTGCTGTTGGGTCAAGGAGCGGGGCTTGCCCCCGCTCCGGGCAGGGCGAGAACCGGACGAAGTCCGGACGTTCTTTTTTGCTTCTTTTTAATCCTCATTTTCGATGAAATAAATTCATCGAAAATACGCCCGCTTCGCGTGCTGGCCTGACATACTCCCGTCAGGTCTGCCGAGGCCCGTTCCTTTGGGCCGAGGCTGGCGCTGCTTCGCATCGCCCCGTCTCATCGTTCCGGATCTCACGGGTGAGAAAAAAGAAGCGGGGTCCGGGGCGGCGCCCCGGAATCGGGCCTGGAGGCCAGCGCTGCGTGTTGCACGAGCACCGACCTCCAGGTGGTTTGCTAGGATATGATGGGGAAGTCCTGCCTCAAGCAGGAATACGCGTCTGGATCAGTCCGCGTCGTAGAGAGCCTTCAGCTTCAGCAGGTGCTTGTACTTGGCAGCGGCGTCCTTCTCCGCCTTGGCGAAGAGCTCCTTGGCGCGGTCCGGGAAGGACCGGGTGAGGGAGGTGTACCGCACCTCGTTCTTGATGAAGTCCTCGTAGGACATGGAGGGTTCCTTGCTGTCCAGGCTGAAGGGGTTCTTGCCCTCGGCAGCCAGACGGGGATCGAAGCGGAACATATGCCAGTAGCCGGCGGCCACCGCGTTCTTGATCTCGGTCTGGGCGTTCACCAGGCCGCCCTTGATGCCGTGGTTGATGCAGGGGGCGTAGGCGATGATGATGGAGGGGCCGTGATAGCTCTCGGCTTCCTGGAAGGCCTTGATGCACTGGTTGTAGTCGGCGCCCATAGCCACCTGGGCCACATAGACGTAGCCGTAGCTCATGGCGATGGCAGCGAGGTCCTTCTGCTTCACTTCCTTGCCGGCGGCGGCGAACTGCGCCACGGCGCCGGTGGGGGTAGCCTTGGAGGACTGACCGCCGGTGTTGGAGTACACCTCGGTGTTGAAGACCAGGACGTTCACATCCTCGCCGGAGGCCAGGACATGATCCAGGCCGCCGAAGCCGATGTCGAAGGCCCAGCCGTCGCCGCCGAAGACCCAGTTGGACTTCTTGGCCAGGAACTCCTTCTTCGCGAGGATCTCCTTGCCCAACTCGCAGGGGCTGCCGCAGTTCTCCAGGGCCATCACCAGGGCAGCGGTGGCAGCGCCGTTGGCGGCGCCGTCGTCCACGGTGGCAAGATAGCCGTCGATGGCGGCCTTGGCATCGCCCTGAGCGATCTCGCCCAGCTTCGCTACCTTGGCGATGAGCTGCTTGCGCAGGGTATCCTGGGCCAGGAACATACCGTAGCCGAACTCGGCGTTGTCCTCAAAGAGGGAGTTGGCCCAGGCGGGGCCGTGGCCGGCCTTGTTCTTGGTGTAGGGGGTGGAGGGAGCGGAGCCGCCCCAGATGGAGGAGCAGCCGGTGGCGTTGGCGATATACATCCGGTCGCCGAAGAGCTGGGTCACCAGCTTGGCGTAGGGGGTCTCGCCGCAGCCGGCGCAGGCGCCGGAGAACTCCAGCAGGGGCTGCTTGAACTGGCTGCCCTTGACGGTGGTGGGCTTGAACTTCTCGGCCACTTCGGGCTTCTCGCAGAGGCCAAGGCCGTAGGCAAAGCCGTCCTGCTTGTCGCGCTGGCTGTCCAGGCTCTGCATGGTGAGGGCCTTGGCGCCCTTCTTGCCGGGGCAGACGTTGGCGCAGCTGCCGCAGCCGGTGCAGTCCAGGACGGAAACGGTCATGGCGAACTTCATGCCGGGCATACCGGTCATGTCGGTGGTGAGCTGGCCGGCGGGGGCCTTGGCGGCTTCGTCGGCAGTCATGGCCACGGGACGGATGACGGCGTGGGGGCAGACATAGGCGCAGAAGTTGCACTGGATGCAGTTATCGGGGTTCCAGGTGGGAACATCCACGGCGATGCCCCGCTTCTCAAAGGCGGAGGAGCCCAGGGGGAAGGTGCCGTCCTCGGCGCCCTTAAAGGCGGAGACAGGCAGCTTCTCGCCCCGGTGGGCGTTGACGGGGATCTCCACGTTGTTGACAAAGTCCACCAGGACCTTGTCGTCGCCCACGGCCTTCTCCACGGGGTGGCTGTCGGGGGCGTTCTTCCAGGATTCGGGCACCTGGACCTCGTGGATGCGCTGGGCGCCCAGGTCGATGGCGTCGTGGTTCATCTTGACGATGGCCTCGCCCTTGCGGCCGTAGGAGGCGGTAGCGGCGTCCTTCATATACTTGATGGCGTCCGCTTCGGGGAGGATGCCCGCCAGCTTGAAGAAGGCGGACTGGAGCACGGTGTTGATGCGGGTGCCAAGGCCCAGCTCCTTGCCGATGCTCACGCCGTCGATGGTGTAGAGCTTGATGCCGTGGGTGGCGATGTAGCGCTTATCCTTGCCGGGGAGGCGCTCCTCCAGCTCGGCCAGGTCCCAGCCGCAGTTCAGCAGGAAGGTGCCGCCGTCCACCAGGTCCTCAACAATATCGTACTTGCCGATGTAGGCGGGGTTGTGGCAGGCCACAAAGTTCGCCTTGTTGATGTAGTAGGTGGAGTGGATGGGGGTGGAACCGAAGCGCAGGTGGCTGATGGTGAGGCCGCCGGACTTCTTGGAGTCGTACTCAAAGTACGCCTGGGCGTACATATCGGTGTGGTCGCCGATGATCTTGATGGAGTTCTTGTTGGCGCCCACGGTGCCGTCGGAGCCCAGGCCCCAGAACTTGCAGGCGGTGGTGCCGGCAGGGGCGGTGTTGGGGCTCTCGTCGGGGGTCAGGGAGAGGAAGGTCACATCGTCATCGATGCCGATGGTGAAGCGCTCCTTGGGCTGGGCGGAGGCGGCGTTCTTGTAGACGGCGATGACCTGGTCCGGGGTGGTGTCCTTGGAGCCCAGGCCGTAGCGGCCGCCGTAGACGGGGACCGACTCGAACTTGGTGCCCTTGAGGGCCGCCACAACATCCAGGAACAGGGGCTCGCCCAGGGAGCCGGGCTCCTTGGTGCGGTCCAGGACGGAGATGACCTTGACGGTATCGGGAAGGGCCGCCAGCAGGTGCTTCTGGGAGAAGGGGCGGTACAGGCGGACCTTGATGAGGCCGTACTTGCCGCCCTTGGCGTTCAGGTAGTCGATGGTCTCGTCGATGGTCTCGCAGATGGAGCCCATGGCGATGATGACGTTCTCGGCTTTGGGGTCGCCGTAGTAGTTGAACAGGGCGTAGTTGGTGCCGATCTTGGCGTTCACCTTGTTCATGTACTCCTCCACGACGGCGGGGAGGGCGTCATAGAAGGGGTTGCAGGACTCGCGGGCCTGGAAGAAGATGTCGCCGTTCTGGGCGGTGCCCCGCAGGACGGGGTGCTCCGGGTTCAGGGCGTTCTTCCGGAAGGCGTCCACGGCGTCCATGTCCACCAGTTCCTTCAGGTCGTCATAGTCCCAGACCTCGATCTTCTGGAGCTCGTGGGAGGTGCGGAAGCCGTCAAAGAAGTTCAGGAAGGGGACCCGGCCCTTGATGGCGGAGAGGTGGGAGACGGCGGTGAGGTCCATGACCTCCTGGACGCTGCTTTCGCACATCATGGCAAAGCCGGTCTGGCGGCAGGCGTAGACGTCGGAGTGGTCGCCGAAGATGTTCAGGGCGTGGGAGGCCACGCACCGGGCGGAGACATCGATGACGCCGGGCAGCAGCTCGCCGGCCATTTTGTACATATTGGGGATCATCAGCAGCAGGCCCTGGGAAGCGGTGAAGGTGGTGGTGAGGGCGCCGGCGGCCAGAGAACCGTGGACGGTGCCGGAAGCGCCGGCCTCGGACTGCATCTCAACGACCTTTACCCGCTCGCCGAAGATGTTGGTCCTGCCGTCCGCCGACCACTTGTCGGACACCTCCGCCATCACGGAAGAAGGGGTGATGGGGTAAATGGCGGCAACGTCGGTGAACGCGTAGGAAACATGGGCGGCGGCGTTGTTACCGTCCATTGTTTTCATTTTTCTTGCCATTCTGTTTTCCTCCCTGTTTTATTTCTTCTTTACATTGCGCAGGGGAATGGGGGCACAAATGTCCTCTCCCCCGCACACTGCTCTAATTTTAACATTTTTTCCGGGAGGTGTAAAGTAGAAAGAAGCAGGATTTACCAAAGATTCACGATTTCTTTTGCCTTTTTGGGAAATCCTCAGAACTTGTTCCGTATCTCAGAGGCAGCCGGCGCACCCCTCCCCCAGGAGGCCGGTGAGGCGCACCGGCAGCACCTGCCCCTGGAGGGGCCGGAGCTCCTGGACGGTGACCGGGGTGTAGTTGGGGGTGTAGCCGGTCTGTCCCTGGGGGCCCCCCTCTTCAAAGAGCACCTCCTGCACCGTGCCCACCATCCGGGCCAGGAAGTCCTTTCGCAGCTCCTCCCCGGCGGCGATGAGCCGGGCGGCCCGGCGGCGCTTTTCCTCCTGGGGCACCTGGCCGGGCATCTCCGCCGCCCGTGTGCCGGGGCGCTGGCTGTAGGGGAAGACATGGATGCGGGAAAATCCCACCCGGCGGGCAAAGTCCAGGCTCTCCAGAAAGTCCTCCTCCGTCTCCCCCGGAAAGCCCACCATCAGGTCGGTGGTGATGGCCGCCAGGGGGAACCGGCGGCGGATCTCCTCCACCGCCGCCAGGTAGTGGGCGGTGTCGTACCGCCGCCCCATCCGCCGCAGGGTGGCGTCGCACCCCGCCTGGAGGGAGAGGTGGAACTGGGGACACACCTTGCCGGCGGCGGCCATCCGGGAAAAATCCTCCGGGCCGATGACGTCCGGCTCCAGGCTCCCCAGGCGCACCCGGCGGATGCCCTCGGTCCCCGCCGCCATCTCCACGGCGTCGATGAGGCGCAGGCCGTACTCCCGGCCGTAAGCGGAAAGATTGATCCCCGCCAGCACCACCTCCCGGTAGCCGGAGCGGGCCAGGGCGGCCAGCTCCTCCCGGAGGGCCTCCGGGGGCTTGGAGCGCACCGGCCCCCTGGCGGTGGGGATGATGCAGTAGGCGCAGTAGTTCTCGCACCCGTCCTCGATCTTCACAAAGGCCCTGGTGCGCCGGCCGAAGGTCTCCGCCGACATGGCCTCAAAGCCCTCCCCCCGCCGGTGGGGGCGGATGTCCACCACCCGCTCCCCGGTGGCAAGGAAGCGGTCCAGGGCCTGGGCGAGCCCCCGGCGGTCCCGGCTGCCGGTGACGACGTCCGCCTCCGCCATGGCCTGGGCCGCCTCCGGGAAGGCCTGGGGGAAGCAGCCGGTGAGGCAGATGGCGGCGTCCGGATGCTCCCGGCGCAGCCGCCGCAGCAGCTGCCGGGTCTTGCGGTCCCCCTCGGCGGTGACGGTGCAGGAGTTCACCACCACTGCGTCCCAGGGGGCGTCGTGGGCAAAGTCCAGCACCTCCCACCCTCCGGCGGCAAACTGCTGGCTCAGGGCCTGGGTCTCGTACTGGTTCACCTTGCAGCCGAAGGTGTAAAAGACGATCTTCATAAGCGGGCAGCTCCTTACAGTGATTTCATCAAAACTTTTGGCGGTTCTGCGGGGCCAAGCCTCCCTCAATGAGGGAGGTGTCTGGCCGACAGGCCAGACGGAGGGAGTCTGCCTAAGACTCCAGGCACCCACTTGCGCTCTTTGCCAAAGTGCCCTGTTCACTCCCACAGAGGAAAAAAGGATTGACGCCGGGGCCTTTTGCTGTTAGTATAAGGGGGAATCATACGACCAAAAAGAAGGGGGGTTCGCACAATGATCACACAGACCGTCCGTCTTTCCACCATCGAGCGGGTGCAGAGCTTCACCGCCGCCATGGGGGAGTTCGGCTTTGAGGTGGACCTGTCCAGCGGCCGGTATATCGTCAACGGCAAGAGCATCATGGGGATCCTGAGCCTGGACCTGGGGCACCCCATCACCCTTACCGCGGAGGTCCCGGAGGACCAGCGGGAGCGGTTCTTGCAGGTGCTCCAGTCCTTCGCCTAAAGTTTGCGGAAGAGCGTATCGGAACGGTGCGCTCTTTTATTGTTGTTTGTACATAATTACATAATAAGGAGGGGGATCTTGTGCTCCTGATGCAGCAGCGCATCCTGCAGGACGGCGTGGTGCGGGAAGGGAATATCCTGAAGGTGGACAGCTTCCTGAACCACCAGATGGACCCCGTCCTCTACCGGGAGATGGGCAAGGAGTTTTACCGCCTGTTCGGCGGCTGCGGCGTGACCAAGCTCCTCACGGTGGAGGCCTCCGGCATCGGCATCGCCTGCGTGGCCGCCCAATACTTCGGCTGTCCGGCCATCTTTGCCAAGAAGAGCCGGACCAAGAACCTGGATGGGGAGGTGTACGCCGCCCAGGTGGAAAGCTACACCCACGGCGGCAGCTATACCATTCGGGTGTCCAAGCGTTTTCTCACCCCCGCGGACCGGGTGCTGCTCCTGGATGACTTCCTGGCGCGGGGCAGCGCCATGCTGGGGCTGATGGACCTGGTGGCCCAGTCGGGTGCAGCCCTGGTGGGGTGCGGCATCGCCATCGAAAAGGGCTTCCAGGAGGGGGGCCGGCTCCTGCGGGAGCGGGGCGTCCGGGTGGAGTCCTTGGCGGTCATCCAGGGGATGGACCAGGGACACATCACCTTCCGCGAGGAATAGGCGGATTTAGGCTTACCGCTCCGCCTTGGCCAGCTTCACCAGGCGGCTGGTGCCCAGCCGGGAGGCCCCCAGGCGGATAAATTCCTCTGCGTCCTCCCAGGAGGAGATGCCTCCGGCGGCTTTGACCCGCACCCCAGGGCCCACCTCCCGCGCCAGGAGGCCCACATCCCCAGGGGTGGCCCCAACCGTGGAAAATCCGGTGGAGGTCTTGATGAAATCCGCCCCCGCCTGGGTGACGATGCGGCACATCTCCACCTTCTCTTCCCTGGTGAGGAGGCAGGTCTCAATGATGACCTTGAGGATGCGTTCTCCGCAGGCGGCCTTCACCGCCCGGACCTCCTCCAGCACCTCCGGGTATTTTTTGTCCCGCAGCCAGCCCAGGTTGATGACCATGTCGATCTCCGCCGCGCCGTTGCCGATGGCCTCGCGGGTCTCGAAGACCTTGGCGGCAGTCGTGGTGTTTCCGTTGGGGAAGCCCACCACGGTGCAGACGGGGACCCTGCCTCCCAGGTACTCCGCCGCCTGACGCACATAGCACGGGGGAAGGCACACCGAGGCCACCCCATAGGCCGCCGCATCGTCGCAGAGCCCCCGGATCTCCTCCCAGGTGGCCTCCTGCTTCAGCAGGGTGTGGTCCACCCGCCGGAGGATCTCTTCTCGTTTCATACCGATTCTCCTTCCCGTTTCCGGCCCCCCTGGAGAGCAGGGGGGCTTTGTCTACGATACCATTATAACATATTTTTAGGGAGCGGACAAAGGCGCTGTTTTGCCAATCTGGGGCGTTACCCCAGCCCCCACTTCTTTTTCTCACTCGTGAGAAAAAGAAGCAAAAAGAACGACCGGACTTCGTCCGGTTTTCGCCCTACACGGGCCGGGGCCCCACCCCGGCCCTTACCTTTGTACAGAGCGCAAGTGAGTGCCTGGAGCCTTGGGTGGACTCCCTCCGTCTGGCCTATCGGCCAGACACCTCCCTCGGCGAGGGAGGCTTGGCCGAAGGCCGCCAAAAGTTTCGGTCAAGCCTTTTCAAAGGCTTGCGGTTTCCAAAGGCGGAGCCTTTGGCCGCCTTCCGCAGAAGGCGGAATACTTTTCCGGAGGGCGCATTTTTCTTTGTCCAACTTTCTTTTTGAAAGAAAAAAAGAAAGTTGGAAACCTGCCGTCCCGCACCGAGGGCGGGGCCCTGGAGGTCGGGACGGCGGGTCTTTTGGTGACAAACGGCAGAAGCCGTTTGGAGCTGAAAAGCCCGACGGACCGGTGCCAGAGCAACGCCCGGACTGCCCATCAAAAACATCCCGGTGGGATGTTTTTGAGACCATAAAAAAGACCGCGAAATTCAGCCATTATTTACACCAGAACAAAAACTTCTTACCCCTCAAAGGGAGTGTACCACCGTGGCGTTCCGGTAGCTTTTCCAGTTCAGGGCCTGCCCGCACCGGTCGCAGTAGCGGGTGTACTCCCGCTCAAAGGTGACGTGGCAGCGGGGACAGACCGGGTAGACATCCCCGTTTTTCAGCTGTAAGATCTCCGCGACGGCCATAGGGGTCCGAAAGCCGATGGCGCCCTCCAGGTCCGCGTCCGATTCAGACTGCATGATGTGCCGCCCTTCCGGAGGCTTCGCGCAGCCTCCCGGAGAGATTCCGGGGCTCTTCCCGGAGGCGGGCCTTTGCCGGGTCCCAATCGAGCTTCTTCATGGTAAATTCCCCCTCTTTCGTCAGGATTTACCAAAATTCTAACGAAATACCGGGGCCCGCACCATGAGGCGTACCTCCGGATCCCTTCCCTTTCCCCGATTTCCGGGTCTTTTTTGTTTTCTCTTCCCGGAAAGATCGCCGTTCTGTACCGTTTTCAGGACAGAATACCGCCCCGGCGGGCGCCGCTCTGCTTACTGTCCTGATAACCGTACGTCCTGTCTGGTAAAATGAAGCTGTAAACAGGGACCGGGATGGGACCGGCCCGCAGTGAAAAAACCGGAAAGGAGCGGCAGGGAATGGATTACAAGATCGTTTATGTGATGGGCCACGTGGAGGTTTACGACAGCCACGGGGAATTTCTCTTCTCCGCCGATACCGAGGCGGAGGCGCTGGAGGACCTCGCCGGCTGAATACTTTCAGAGCCTCTTCCGGCGGGTGCCCGGAGCTCCCGGCCCAGCGGCCGGGACCTTCGGACGCCCGCCTTTCCCTTGCCGGGAAGCGGAAATTTTTGGCGAAAAAGGGCCAGACCCTTGCCGAAAAGGGCCGGATATGGTATTTTTATAAGGTATGGTCCGTATCAATGGAAAGGGGGGCAACCCATGGCAGACGATGCCTTTATCATCGCGGGGAGCACTCTGCTCCGATACACGGGGGACCCCGGCCCTTTGTCTGAAACAATGCCTGTCCATTAAACGCTGTATTGATTTTTTAAGGAGTACCAAGCTATGAGATTTACCAAAGCCCTGGGGGCGGCCGCCGCCCTCTGCCTGCTGCTGGCGGCCTGCTCGCCCAAGGCCATGGAGACCTTCTCCGCTTGGCAGCCGGAGATCACCCTTTACCCAGGGGACACCTGGGAGGGGGAGATCCCCGGCGACGGGGAGGGGGCCGCCTACACCATCTCGGTGAATACCGTCCCCGGCCTGGAGGCCCGGCTGGAGGGGAGAAAGCTGATCCTCTCCGCCACCCAGCCGGGGGGTGGACAGCTCACCCTGGCCGCCACCGCCAAGGGCTACCTGGATACCAACCTCACCCTGCCGGTGCGGGTGGAGGCCAACACCCTGGAGCTGGATTGGACCGTCACCGCCCCGGAAGGAACGGAGGAAGGGGAGGAGCCGGACTACTGGCAGGAGGGGGAGGTCATCGGCGTCCTGGCGGGGAAGACCGCCGTCCTCACCTTTACTGAGCGGTACGGCGACCCAGGGACCCTGACGGATGCGGCCCTCACCGCCGAGCTGGACCCCCCGGAGCTGGGGGAGGTGGAGGTGGGGGAGGGGAGCCTGGTCTTTGCCGCCGGCACGGAGTACGGGGAGGGGCTCCTCCACGTCACCGCCGAAAAAGCGGGCTTTGACGCCAAGATCCTCCACATCCCGCTGTCGGTGGTCCGGGGGCGCCTGCCCCTGGCCCTCATCACCGGCGGCCGGGAGATCGAGGCGGTAGAGCTGGAAAACGGCTCCTCCACCACCGTAAAGATCGAGACCGGGGCCGGGGCGGAGATCACCGCCGACCTGGACTGCCCCGCCGCCGCCATGACCCGCAACGGCAGCGCCTTCGCCATCGTGGGCAATTCCCTGGGGGAGGGGACCCTCACCGTTTCGGTGGAGGGGGAGGGATGGCTGGGCCGCAGCGTCACCCTCCCGGTTCGGGTCACCAGGACCAAGGCCACCATCACCCCCGCCGCCGGTGAGATCGCCGTCGCCCCTGGGGAGACGGAGGAGCTGACCTTTACCACCAAACCCAAGGGGGCGGCGGTCCACGCCGCCGTCTCCGGCAGCGGCTTCACCGCCAAGGTCTCCGGGGAGACCCTGCGCGTCACCGCGGCGGAGGACGCCGAGGGCAGCGCCCAGATCACCCTCTCCGTCTCCGCCCCAAATTATGAGGACAGTACCGCCGCCGTCACCGCCATCGCCCGGCTGGAGCCCATCCAGCTCACCCTCTCGGAGGATTCCGTCACGGTGGAGGAGGGGGAGACCGACACCGTCACCGCCACCGCCACCCCGGAGGGCTGCACCATCACCGCCGAGGGCACCGACGGCATCACCGCCAAGGTGGAGGGGGATACCGTCACCATCACCGCCCAGAAGAGCGGCACCGTCACCGTCACCGCCTCCCGCGCCAACCGGGACCCGGTCTCCGCCACGGTGAAGGTCACCGCCACCCCGCCCATCGTCCTGCCGGACGTGGATACGGAAACCTACGCCAAGGACGCGGCGGAGATCATCCGCCTCACCAATGAGTACCGCAAGGCGAACGGCCTTTCCGCCCTCTCCCACGTGGAGATCGTGGATATTCCCGCCACCCTCCGGGCGGAGGAAGCGGGGGAGGTCTGGTCCCACACCCGCCCCGACGGCACCAATTTCCACACCGTCTTTGCCCTTTGCGGCCTGAAGTACACCGCCTACGGCGAGAATCTCTTCGCCGTCAACACCGAGTACACCCCCGCCCAGGTGCTGGAGGAATGGAAGGATTCCCCCGCCCATAACGAGAACCTTCTGCGCAAAAACTTCAACGGCATCGGCGTGGGGGTGGCCAAGGTGAAGGGGGAGTATTACTACTGCCAGCTCTTTGTGCAGCAGTAGGATGACGGGGCGGGCACCCGCCTGTCCGTCTCCCCCGGAGACCCCGACACACAGAAAGAGGTTTGACACAGTATGATAAAATTTATCGCCACCGACCTGGACGGCACCCTCCTGCGGGGCAGCGCCCAGCGCCCCAGCCCGGAGGCCATGGAGCTGATCCGGGCCCTCCGGGAAAAGGGGGTGCTCTTCGCCGCCGCCAGCGGCCGCCAGTGCCCCAATCTCCACCGCATCTTCTGGCCCCTCTCCCCGGAGATGGTGCTGCTGGCGGAAAACGGGAGCCTTGTAACCTACAAGGGCCGCACCCTCTTCCAGCGGGAGCTGGACCGGGGGCCGGCCCTGGAGCTGATCCGGGAGATCCTGGCCATGGGGGAGGACTGCGAGGTGCTGGTGAGCGCCCCCCAGACCTACTGGCTGCTCCCGAAGACCACCCGCTACCTGGATATGGTGCTGAACCGCTGGGATATGACCATCTGCGCCACCAGGGACCCGGAGGACATCTGCGACCCCATCCTGAAGATCTCCCTCTGTATGCCCGACGGCCTGGACCCGCAGGTGGTACAGGAGCTTTCCGCCCGGTGGGAGGGGCGCTTTAAAACGGCGGTCTCCGGCCGGGAATGGCTGGATTTCACCACCGGGCACAAGGGCCTGGGCATCCAGGCCATCCGGGAGGAATTCGGTTTTGCCCCGGATGAGATCGCCGTCTTCGGGGACAATTACAACGATGTGGAGATGCTGGACGAGGCGGGCCTGGCCTTTGTGATGGACACCGCCCCGGACCCGGTGAAGGCCCACGGAAACCGCATCTGCCACCGGGTAGAGGATTCCCTGGGGGATCTCCTCCGGGAAATGACCTGATTTAATTAAGGAGGGCGCTGCTATGACCCTTTCCCCGGAAGTGATGCAAAAGATCGATTCCCCGGAGGCCGCCGCCTTCTTTGCCGGGGCGCCCTGGGCCCTGCCCATCTGGGAGGAGGCCGCCGGGTTTCTCCTCTCCCTGGGGCCGGAGGTAGAGCTGCGGTACAGCAAGACCCAGATCACCTTCCGCACCAAGTACGGCTTTGCCTTTCTCTCCTTCCCCTACCGGCGGCGGAAGGGCTGGCCCAAGGAGTGCCCCATCCTCACCTTTGGGCTGGACCATCCGGTGGATCACCCCCGCATCGCGATAAAGACCGAGGCGGCCCCCAGCCGCTGGACCCACCACGTCCTCCTTGCCGCTCCCGGTGAGCTGGACGGCCCGGTGCCGGACTGGCTCCGGGAGGCCTACGCCTTTTCCTTCCGGGGGAGGTAGGGGGGGAGCGCCTGCCCGGCGGGGGTTGATTCTCCCGCCAAAGCCTCCCTCCTGGAGGGAGGTGGCATTTCCCGCTAGGGAAATGACGGAGGGAGTGCACGCGCAAAATATGCCGCCGCATATTTTGCGGGACAGCGCGCAGGGGATTCTAGCCCCTTCTCAAAAACACCCCACCGGGGTGTTTTTGATGGGCAGTCCGGGCGTTGCCCTGGCACCGGTCCGGCGGGCTTTTCAGCTCCAAACGGCTTTCGCCGTTTGTCACCAAAAGACCCGCCGTCCCGACCTCCAGGGCCCCGCCCTCGGTGCGGGGCGCAAGGCTTCCAACTTTCTTTTTTTCTTTCAAAAAGAAAGTTGGACAAAGAAAAATGCGCCCTCCGGAAAGAGTTTCGCCCGTTGCGACGGGCGACCGGGGCGCCGCCCCTGGACCCCGCCACCCTTTGGAAAGGGTGGACGGAAACTTTGGCGGCCTTCGGCCAAAGTCTCCCTCCTAGAGGGAGGTGTCGAGCGAAGCGAGACGGAGGGGTTTCCCCGCAGGGAAAAGCCTCCCTCGTTGAGGGAGGTGGCTGGCCGACAGGCCAGACGGAGGGAGTTCACCTAAGACTCCAGGCACTCCCTTGCGCCCTCTGCCAAAGTAAGGCCGAAGGCCGTGTAGGGCGTGACACCGGCGGCACGCCGGACGTTCTTTTTTGCTTCTTTTTTCTCACGGGTGAGAAAAAAGAAGGCGGCAAGATTCTTAGAAAGGAACCAAAATGATGTACGAAAACGAGGCCCGGTGCGCCCCGCTGGCTGTGCTGGCGGGGGTGGACACCGGGGAATACGACATGGACGCCTCCATGGCGGAGCTGCGGGAGCTGGCGTCCTCCGCCGGGTACGAGACCGCCGGCATCCTCACCCAGAAGCGGCCGGAGCCGGACGCCGCCACCTGCCTGGGGGCGGGGCGGCTGGAGGAGCTGGCGGAGTTCGTCCAAAGCAGCGGGGCGGAGGCCGTCATCTTCGACCACGAGCTTTCCCCCCTCCAGATCCGCAACCTGGAGGAGACGCTGGACCGCCCGGTGATCGACCGCACCATGCTGATCCTGGACATCTTCGCCCAGCGGGCGGTGAGCGCCGAGGGGAAGCTCCAGGTGGAGCTGGCCCGGCTGCGCTACCAGCTCCCCCGTCTGGCGGGGCGCGGGGTGCAGCTTTCCCGCCAGGGGGGCGGAGGCGGCGGCGGGGGCGGCGCCCGCCGGGGGGCCGGGGAGAGCCAGAAGGAAACGGACCGCCGGCACATCCGGCGGCGGATCACCGCCCTTTCCCGCCAGCTGGAGGACCTGACCCAGCGCCGCCAGCGGCTGCGGGAACGGCGCAAAAAGGACGGCGTCACCACCGTGGCCATCGTGGGGTATACCAACGTGGGCAAATCTACCCTCCTGAACGCCCTCACCCAGGCGGGGGTGCTGGCGGAGGATAAGCTCTTCGCCACCCTGGACCCCACCGCCCGGAGCCTGGAGCTGCCGGACGGCCGCCGGGTGATGCTCATCGACACGGTGGGCCTTCTGCGCCGCCTGCCCCACCACCTGGTGGAGGCCTTCCGCTCCACCCTGGAGGAGGCGGCCCAGGCGGACCTGATCCTAAATGTCTGCGATGCCGCCGGCGGGGAGGCCCCCCAGCAGATCGCGGTGACCAAGGAGCTGCTGTCCCAGCTGGGGGCAGAAAAGCTGCCGGTGGTCACCGTCCTCAATAAATGCGACCTCCTCCCGGAGTTCCCGGATGGCCTGGAGGGGAACTGTGTCCCCATCTCCGCCCGCACCGGGGCGGGGCTGCCGGAGCTTCTGGCCGCCATCGCCAGGGCTCTGCCCCCGGCCCACCTGCGGGCCAGCCTTCTGCTGCCCTACTCCGCCGGGGAGCTGGAGGCCCGCATCCTCCGGGACGGAAAGATATTCTCCAGGGAATACACCCCCCAGGGGGTGCGGCTGGAAGCCAACGTCCCCATCGAGCTGCTCCACCTGGTGAAGGAGTACATCACCAAGGGGTGAAGGCCGGCGGGGAAGGCTTTCGGGAAAAATCTACAGACAGAAAACCACCGCGCTCCCGGAGGGGAACACGGTGGTTTTTTTCAGGGTTTTCGGGGGAGGCTATGAGTCAGTCATCAAAGTCGATGTCCTTGCCCCGGTTGCTGCGGACCACCAGCACGGTGGCGGTGATGACCCCGGCGATGGCCAGGATCAGGGCCGGCACCAGGAAGGGGATCCCCTTCTTTTCCGGTTCGGCGGGCTTATCCACCGGCTCGGCAGGCTCCTGAGAGGAGGGCGGCTCCGATATACTTTCGCTGCTGGAGCTCTCGCTGGAGGAGCTGCTCTCCGAGCTGGAGGAAGAGGAGCTGCTGCTGGGAGGGAGAGAGGAGACGGGGGCAGAGGTCTGCGGGGTGGATGCCACCGGAGGATAGACGGTGGTGGGCCGGCTGCCGGACCCCACCACACCGCCGCCACTGGATACGGGGGTCTCGCCGTAGAGGGCCTTGGAGGTGACCACGTAGGCCCCCAGGCTCCGGGTGAAGGTAAAGGTGGCGTCGCCATTGCTGTCCGCAATGGTGCTGGTGCAGTAGGTGAGCTTTTCCTTATCCTCGTCGTAGCTGTAGAGGAACATGGTCTTCTTGGCGTTGCCGGTGCCCACGTCCATGGTGAGCTTCATATCGCCGTAGAAGCTGCCCTCGTGTTTCAGCCGGAAAGCCCGGACATCGTTGCCCCGGCAGAGGCTGAACATCTTGCTGTCCCGGTACTTCTCCACATCCAGGGGGATATGGATGAGGTAATTGGGGAGCTTTTTCACCGTTTTGCCGTTGACGGTCCAGGTGTAATTGCTGTCCACCTTGAGTTCCAGGGTGATGTCCCGCCCCCGGATGGCATCGAAGATATAGAAGGGGCAGCCGGTGTTGCCGGCCAGATTCATCCGCAGGGTGGAGCCCCGGCGGGCGTCGTCGATCTTATCCTCGAAGTTCTCCCACTCGTGGCGGTTGGTCTCCTCCACGCTCTCGTCATCGTCCGAGGAGGAGGGGGGAGGGGAATTGCGGGTGATGGTAACTTCATAGTCAGCCGTCCTTGCCTGCCCGTCTTTGCCTGTAGCGGTGGCCCGCAAGGTCACCTTGACTGGCTGTTCCAGTGGCAGGTTTCCGCCGGGGATGGTCAGCCTGCCGGTCTTGCTGTCCACCACGGCAACGGTGATGCCCTGCACATTGGTACCGCTGGGGATCTCCAGCTTAAAGATTTGCCAGGCTGCCGAAGCGTGGACATGGTTGGGGTCACTGGCAAGATTGCAATTCGATCCATCAACGGTGATCGCCGCTGTGTAATCCTCTGTAACGGTGCCTGTGGTGGTAAAGGAGATGGCATTTCTGCCGCTGATGGAAACGGCCGTCACATTCTTTTCGCACACCAGGGTGGTGGTAACGGCGAGGGGTGCTGCCGCCCTTTGGGTGGCCCCGTTGGCGGTTACCGTTGCCACCACCTGCACCGGGGTCTTCTCCTGGGTGAGTTTGGTGCCGTCCACCGTGAGGTTTCCGGTGCTGGAATCGATGCTGACACCCTGGGGCGCGGAGGCAAGGCTCCATGTGACTGCTGTTTCGTGGAGTTTTTTCTCTTCGGGTGTGGTATGTTCACTGCACTCACCCGTCCAGCTTGTAACAGCGGCGGTAAAGGGATTCGGTATCGTTTCCGCTGTCTTGCTGTGGTCGACCTCAAACTCCGGCGCGGCCCCTGTCCTTACTTTTTGCGTCAGGGTGATGGTCTTCGGTTGTGCGTGGCAGGCGATCTGTTGGAAGGAAACAGAGGTCGCAGTAATTTGGCCAGTGGCCTGCCCGTCTTTTTTCAGCGTAGCACTAAGACTGGCGGAGACCGATGTGGCAATGGGAAGTTTTTCCTTTTCAATTTCAAAAGCGCCGGTCTTGCCGTTTGTTTTGAGGGTTACACCGTCAATTTGCTTGTCAAGTGTCCATTCCACTGTATAGCCATGGTTTGCGTCCGTGTCGTGCACCGGGCAGGGAGAAGTGCCGCCTGTAATATTCACAACAGCTTCAAACGAAACACTTGCGCTCTCCCCGGTGATGGTTTTTCCACCATTATTCACTGTAATTTCCCCCAGTTTTGCGGTAGCGTTGCAGGTGGGGTCCGCCGCAGCCGCTTTGTTTACAGTGAAGTCATAGTACTTTTGGTCGATGGTTGTTTCACCCTTTTTCAGGGTGGCGGTGAGGGTGACTGTATTACTACTGCCCTCATTGAAATCAGCCGCGTTCAGGGTCATGGTATTTCCGGAAATGGACACGCCTGCCTGGGTGGTTGTCCAAGCTACCGTATAGCCGTGGTTGAGGTGGTTGGCTATGGTGCAGGGCGCAGTTCCAATGGCTGCCACCTGGGCAACACCAGGAAGAGTGACCAATGTGCTGCCGGTGTTGGGAATATCCTGATTTTGGACGCTGTAGGTGCTGTTAAAAGAAGCTGCCACCGTACAGCCGGCTACCGTAACCGTCGCTGTAACGGAATCTGTCTGCCCAATCGCATCCATCACCGAGCACCGGTACTGTAGCGTGGTGGTAGGTGTTGCTGTATCCGTAGTTGGGACTGTATAGGTGCTGCCTGTTGCTCCCGAAATGGTTGTCCAGGTAAGTCCGGAATTGGTGGACTTTTCCCAGGAATAAGTAGGCGTGCCAACTCCCGTTTTATTCGCTGCCAACAAAGCGGAAACTGTACCGGTCTGCTTCAGATTGATGCTGACCGGTTGAGCAGCGGCAAAGGCCAAGTCGGAATTTATTGGTAAATCCTTTGCGATATTATCAGTCGGTATTTCATCAGGCGTCTTTACATCAAATTCAACCATGTGATTGTGACTATCATTCAACCAATAGGTATCTGTGCCATTATCATCGGGGGTCAACTGATCTGCTCCCAAAATATAAAGTTCATCTTTCCCAAAGGTGAAGTTATTGATTGTCACCTGAGTAGCCGGCATTTTCTTTGCAACGATCACATTCTTTGTACCCTTGCAATCAACGACTTCCCCGCCTGTGACGTAAAAATAGTTGGTGCCGGTACCGCCTGTCAGGGTGGTACCACCGCCCAGCCAATGGATACCATTTGTACAACTGCCGACACTCGTTACATTATGTCCCACTTTACCATGGTCGGCCACATTGCAGAGTTCTGCCCCAAACCCTGCCACGACCCCCATCTGTCCCACCAGCACAGCGGCCAGCAGGAGGGCCAACAGCCTTTTACTCCCTTTCATCCCAGTACCTCCTTTGTGCAGCTTTTCCAAAAACCCCGGAGGGTAAACTTTCCGCCTGTCTATTATACCAAAAATCCGTCCTTTTGACCAGCCCCCGCATATGCCGCAAGGGGGAGGGCCTTCTACCATATAGTGCGGTCTTTCCCTGTTTTTCCTGCGCCTCCCAGAAATTTCCTCCGGCGCAAAAGAAAGAGAGGAAGCGGCATAGCGGCCTGCTTCCTCTATTAAAACGATGAAAAGGTGTCAATTATTTCAGCCGGACCGGAATTTCTTCTCCCAGGGTGATCTCCAGGGGGGTGACGTGGCAGCACCGGGCGATGAGCCGCACCCCGGCGGCCTGGGCGCTCCGGAGAGCCGCGCCGAATTCCGGCTGGGTGTCATCGTTGGGGGCAAAGTATGCGGCCTCCTCCATCTGCACCACAAAGAGCACCGCCGCACCGTACCCCTCCCCGGCGGCCCGCTCCAGCTCCCGGATGTGCTTGAGGCCCCGGAGGGTGGGGGCGTCGGGAAAGCGGACCACGCCGTTTTCCTCCAAGGTCACCCCCTTCACCTCGGCGTATACCTTCTCGCCGGGGGCCTCCAGGTAGAGGTCGAAACGGCTCTCGTGGTAGGGCACCTCCCGCCGGACGAGGGTGGGGGGCGCCGCCGTCAGCCGCAGGGCGCCGCTTTCCAGGGCCTCCGCCGCCACCCGGTTGGGGGCCTGGCTGTCCATGTTGATGAGCAGCCCGCCCTTGTCCACCGCGATGACGGTGTGGCGGGTCTTCCGCCGGGGGTCGTCGTGGAACCGGAGGAACACCTTACAGCCGGGCACCAGCAGCTCCCGGCACCGGCCGGTGTTGGGGACGTGGCTCTCCTGGATGCTGCCGTCAAACATCCGGCACCGGGCGATGAACCGATTGGGCCTCTCCAGGAAGGTAGCCATCTGGACCTTTTCGTAGCGCATCCGTTACCCCTTTCCGCTCTCTTCACCGGGACTGTTTCCGTCCTCCCCGGATAGGACCTCCTCGCAAAAACGCAGAAGGGCCGGGATGTCCCTTGTAGCGGTTTCCCACAAAACGCCTTCATCCATCTCTCCGTAAGCGTGGGCGAGCCAGTTGCGCATCCCGCGGATCATCCCCCAGGGCATCTGCTCCTTTGTCATCTCCCGGAACCCTTCCGAAAGGCCGTTCGCCAATTCCCCGATCTGTAAGATCGCCATAGATACCGCGTTGAAATAGGCCCGGTCCGAGGTGAAAATATCTTGGTCCTCCCCAAACCGTTCCACAAAGTCCCGGATGTCTCTGCAATGGGTCCGAATGTGCAAAAGCCGCTGCCGATCGCCCCGGTTCAAATGATCCGCCTCATTTCCGCACGCACGCTTTCAACAAATTCCGGAGTCCGCTCCAGGGTGCTCCGCTGTTCCAGGGTCTGGGTGGTAACAAGGTCGATCTCCTTGCCCACCCCGTCCCGCAGGTCGGTGTAAAGGCTCCCCATATCCAGCATCCCCCGGACCTTGGAGCCGCTCCGGTCGATGAGAATATCCACATCGCTGTGGTCGGTAGCATCCCCCCTGGCGTAGGAGCCAAAAAGGTATACCGCCGGCAGCCGGTACTTTTCCGCCACAGGCGCCACCCGCCGCCGCAGTTCCTCGATGGAAAGGATCATCCCGCACCTCCTTTCTGCCGCTGTGAGAATGTCTCTGTTGCTATTATAGCACAAAACCACCTAAGACTCCAGGCACTCCCTTGCGCCCTTCTCCACGGCCAAGGAGCGGGGTTTATCCCCGCTCCGGGTAGGGCGTGACACCGGGGGCACCCCGGCGTTCTTCTTTTTGCTTCTTTTTCTTCTTTCGCAAGAAGAAAAAGAAGGCAGGGCTGGGCGGCAGCCCAGATTAGCAAAAACCACCTGCTATTTACTTGGATCAAAGGTATTCAGCCGCAGGGCGTTGGTGACCACCGAGACGCTGGAAAGGCTCATGGCGGCGGCGGCCACCATGGGGTTTAATAGCGGCCCGCCGAAGAGGTACAGCAGCCCGGCCGCCACCGGGATGCCCAGGGTGTTGTAGCAGAAGGCCCAGAAGAGGTTCTGCTTCACGTTGCGGATGGTGGCCCGGCCCAGCTTCAGGGCGGTGACCACGTCCCGGATGGAGTTCTTCACCAGCACCACGTCGGCGGCCTCGATGGCCACGTCGGTGCCGCTGCCGATGGCGATGCCCACGTCCGCCTGGGTGAGGGCGGGGGCATCGTTGACGCCGTCCCCCACCATGGCTACCTTCTGGCCCTGGTCCATCAGCTCCTTCACATACCGGGCCTTGTCCTGGGGCAGCACCTCCGCGTAGACGGCGGAAAGCCCCACCTGCCGGGCAATGGCCCCGGCGGTCTTCCGGTTGTCCCCGGTGATCATGGCGGTGCGCACCCCCATGGCCTCCAGCTCCCGGATGGCGGCGGCGCTGTCCTCCTTCACCACGTCCGCTACGGCCACGATGCCGGCGTATTCCCCATCGATGGTGACCAGCATCGGCGTCTTTCCCTCTTCCGCCAGGCGGTTCATCTCTTTCAGGCAGGCTGCGCCGCCCAATTCTGCGGCCCCGGAAGCGGCCTCCTCTTCCGCCAGGCGGTTCATCTCCTTCAGGCAGGCTGCGCCGCCCAATTCTGCGGCCCCGGAAGCGGCCTCTTCTCCGGCCAGGCGGTCGGCCTCCCCGCTTTGGGGCAGGTCCAGCCAGGCGGCGTTGCCGATGCGCACCTCCCGGCCCTCCACCCGGCCCCGGACCCCCTTGCCGGTGACGGAGGAAAATCCCTCCACCTCCGCCAAGGAAACCTCCCGCTCCACCGCCGCGGTGACGATGGCCTGGCCCAGGGGGTGCTCGCTGGCCCGCTCGCAGGAGGCGGCCAGGCGCAGCAGCTCCTCTTCCGATACCGCCCCCTGGGGCAGCAGGTCGGTGACCTTGGGCTTCCCCTGGGTGATGGTGCCGGTCTTATCAAAGACCACCGTGGTGACATGGCTGGAAAGCTCCAGGGCCTGGGCGTCCTTAAAGAGGACGCCGTTCTGGGCCCCCTTGCCGGTGCCCACCATGATGGCGGTGGGGGTGGCGAGGCCCAGGGCGCAGGGGCAGGCGATGACCAGCACCGAGATGAACACCCCCAGGGCAAAACCGATCTCCTTGCCCGCCAGCAGCCACAGGAGGGCGGCGGCCACGGCGATGGCGATGACGGTGGGGACAAAGACCCCGGCCACCTTGTCCGCCAGCCGGGCGATGGGCGCCTTGGAGCCCTGGGCGTCCTCCACCAGCTTGATGATCTGGGCCAGGGCGGTGTCCTTGCCCACCCGGTCGGCCCGCACCCGCAGGAATCCCCCCTGGTTGATGGTGGCCCCGGTGACTTTGTCCCCAGGGACCTTATCCACCGGCATACTTTCCCCGGTGAGCATACTCTCGTCCACCGCGGATTCCCCGGTGAGCACCACCCCGTCGGTGGGGATCTTGGCCCCCGGCTTCACCAGCAGGATGTCCCCCACCCGCACCTGCTCCAGGGGGATCTCCTGCTCCCGGCCGTCCCGCTCCACCAGGGCGGTCTTGGGGGAGAGGGCCAGGAGGCGCTTGATGGATTCCCCGGTGCGCCCCTTGGAGCGGTCCTCCATGGTCTTCCCCAGCAGCACCAGGGCGATGATCATGGAGGAGCTCTCAAAGTACAGGCTGTGGACGGCGTGGGCGTCCCCGCCCCAGATGCGCACAAAGCCGTAGAGGCTGTAGAGGAAGGCGGCGGTGGTGCCGATGGCCACCAGACTGTCCATGTTGGGGGTGCGGCGGAAGAGCTGGGAATACCCCACCGTGTAGAAGCTGTACCCCGCCCCCAGCACCGGCAGGCAGAGCAGCAGCTGGAGCAGGGCGTACCCCTTGGCGTGGGCCATCAGGTCGATGGGAACAGGGAAGATCATGGGCCCCATGGCGATGCAGAAAAGGGGGACCGCAAAGGCCATGGCGATGATGAGGCGGATGCGCAGGCTCCGGGAATGCTCCCCCTTGCGCTTTTCGGTCTGCTCCGGGGTCTCGTCCGCCACCACGGAGAATCCGGCGTTTTCCACCGCCTCGGTGATGCCCTCCATGCCGATGACGGCCTCGTCATACTGGACATTCGCCATCTCGGTGGCGATGTTCACGGTGGCGGAAAGGATGCCCTTGCGCCGGTTCAGCACCCGCTCCAGGTTGGCGGAGCAGGCGGCGCAGTACATCCCGCCGATGCGCAGTTGTTTTGTGGTCATAAAACATCGCCTCCTAATGGTGATGAAACGATCTTGCGGCTCACTTTCCCGCGGTCAGTTCCTTTTCTGTCACTTTACCCACGGTTCCTTTCTGTCTGCGGCTCGGTCCGAGGTGGTCATCCCACCACGTCGAACCCGCAGTTTTCCACCACTTCCCGCAGGCCGTCCAGGTCCACCTTGGCCTCGTCGTACTCCACCTCGGCCGCGGCGGCCTCCAGGCTCACCTTGGCGGAGAGGACCCCGTCCCGCTTGTTCAGCATCCGCTCCAGGTTGCCGGAGCATCCGTTGCAGTGCATCCCGGCGATCTTCAAGGTAGTTTTCATTCTGTACTCCTTCTTTCTTTTATGATGATTCTGGTATTGGCAGCGCAGGATAAAAATATCCAGCGTTTTTGGCTATTTCATCAGCTTTTCCAGCACCCCGGCCAGCTCCGTGAGCTTCTCCCGCGCCTTTTCCCGGTCTCCGCTCTCCACCGCCTCCAGAACGCACCGGTCCAGATGGGCCTGGAGGACCTCCCGGTTGGCCCGGCGGAGGATGGCATCCGCCGCCATGATCTGGCCGGAGATCTCCAGGCAGTACCGGTCCTCCTCCACCATCCGCAGGATCCCTTCCAGCTGGCCCTGGGCGGTCTTCAAAAGCCGCGCGATTTGGTTGTGGTCCGCCTGCATAGCGATGCCCTCCTTTTCCAGACACCCCACCCCAGGGGGGTGTTGTCGTGAGGATAGTATACCACAGCGGTATAGCTTTGTCAAGTGTCGGTCACGGCGGGGGCGTACCAAATAAAAAAAGAACCGGGCTTCGGTCCTTTTCTGTTTACCGTACCCCCAACGCTTTAGACATTTTGTGACCTTAAATTGTGGCAGTTGCTTTCCGCCAAGCGGGGGGTAAAAGTGTGAAAGAGGGGGGATGAAATCCCCCTTCTTTCGCGTAGAGGGAGCGAAGCGAGCGGATAACCCCCGCCGGTCGCGGCGGGGCGCACCAAACAAAAGAGGACCGGAATCCGGTCCTCTTTTGTTTGGTGCGGTGGATGGGACTTGAACCCACACGCATATGCACACGCACCTCAAACGTGCCTGTCTGCCGATTCCAGCACCGCCGCAAATAGCATTATTATTATAGCACTCAAAACGCTTTGGTCAAGAGAATTCACCCCGCCAAAAGAAAAAAACTGTGCAGCTTTTTTGCACCCCCCGTATCTGCCGCAATCATCCACCGTCCGGCCGCCCCCCCTGCCCCTCGGCTCTTGACACCGGTGGGGAAAAGCCCTATAATGTCAACAGTTCCTTGTACAAAAAGCAAAGGCTTTTTGCTCCCATATGCTTTAACAGCTTAAATATTAAGGTGGTGCACTATGTCCGAATACATCCTCCAGCTTCATGATATCACCAAATCCTTCGGGGAGACCCATGTCCTCCGGGGTATCAGCATCGATATCCGGCAGGGGGAGTTTATCACCTTCCTGGGCTCCAGCGGCTGCGGCAAGACCACCACCCTGCGCATCATCGCCGGGCTGGAGGAGCCGGACAGCGGCCGGGTGCTGCTGGAAGGAAAGGATGTCACCGCCCTGGCTCCCAACCAGCGGGATGTCAACACCGTCTTCCAGAACTACGCCCTCTTCCCCCACATGACGGTGGAGCAGAATGTGGCGTACAGCCTGCGCCTGCGGAAAGCCCCCAAGGAGGAGCAGCAGCGCACCGCCGCCGAAATGCTGGAGCTGGTGCAGCTCCCCGGCTACCAGAAGCGGATGCCCTCGGAGCTCTCCGGGGGACAGCGGCAGCGGGTGGCCATCGCCCGGGCCCTGGCCAGCCGCCCCCGGGTGCTGCTGCTGGACGAGCCCCTGGGGGCTTTGGATCTCCAGCTGCGGCGGCAGATGCAGGTGGAGCTGAAGCGTCTCCAGAAAAAGCTGGGGGTCACCTTCCTGTACATCACCCACGACCAGGAGGAGGCCCTGAA